>NZ_JBALDE010000142.1:0-34291 GCF_036917515.1 Nostoc sp.
TCATTTGCTCACAAGGTGCTGATATCTTCAATCTTTCAGCTTAAGCCTTGTGAGTTTTCTTACAATAGCCCCTCACTTTTAAAACATCCTCTCAGAAGATGTCCAACAAATCCTACAAAAAGCACTCACTCGTAAACAGGAAAGTGAATTTTCACGAGAACAGCTTTTAGAAATGGCATCTGAGTTAGGTATTTCTTCTAAGATTTTGGAAACAACTGAACAAAAGTGGTTGGCTCAACAAGAAGAGGAACGTTCGCGACACACATTTAATACTTTCCGACGTAGAGCCTTTTGGACACACTTTGTTTCTTTCATAGCGGTGAACTTATTCCTTATTCTCTTAAATTTAATCACTAGTCCTAGTTATTTTTGGGCTATTTTCCCAATATTAGGATGGGGGTTAGGATTATTTTTTCATTGGTGGAGTGTTTATCAGAGTAAATCAGAGGATTACGAGATCGCTTTTCAGAAATGGCGTACACAAATTTAACTTCTCTTTTGACGATAAATCCTGGATATTCAGCACTGTCTAGATAAAATCTTCCCGTGAACTACTCACATTCACCACAAAGGATGAGTGTGAGTTTTGTAATTTAGAGGGAATCTCCTTTGACATCGCAAAAATAGGTAAATTTGGGCAACCTTAAACTTGAGAAGTTCTATAATCACGTCCTTTGATCTTTGTGCTTGCCAATTTGCCAAAATAGAGCTGTAGGCTAGAATAACTACGTTTTAAGAAGCTTGATTGCCTACACTCAGGAGCAAGGGTCGGCTGGTTAATAAGTAAGAGGAAGGGAGTATGGACAACAACAACTGGTTGCAACAGTTAATGATGGTGGGTCTTGGCACAACCTCTATAGTCGCAGAAAAACTGCGGCAAGTCAGCGATGATTTAGTTAAAGATGGCAAACTCAATCCTGAGCAAGCCAAGGCGGTAATAGATGATATTGCCCAGCAGTTAAAGTCGGAACAGGGAAACTTCGATGTCCAAATGCAACGGCAAATGCGAAATATGATGCAGGATTTGGGGGTGGCTCGTCAGTCAGAAGTGGACGAACTGAGGGGTAGAATAGACCGTTTAGAGCGTCAATTACGCGATTTAGAAAATAAGCTTTGGCGTTAGAATGCCCTTTCTGATTTAAACTAAATGTGTCCTGTTGGTAATCTTTTTGCCAGGATACCTAAGTAAGGAGAACTGATTTTGAAACCAATTTTCCTCAGCGTGGCTTTCATGCTGGTGTGTGTTGTGCTTTTGGTTGTGGGGCAAGTAAGCAGTAAACAGAATACTGCCATTGCTGCCGAGTTAACCCAAACGCCACCAGCGTCCACAACTGTAACTGAAAACAATATCTTAATTGCGAGTAATACTATGTCTGATGCTAATGCCATAACCACTCCCTCTGGATTAAAGTATGTGGAGTTAAAAGAGGGGACTGGAGCGACTCCTAAACCTGGACAAACGGTTGAAGTTCACTATGTGGGCACTTTAGAAGATGGTACTAAGTTTGATAGTTCACGCGATCGCGGCCAACCCTTCAGCTTTAAAATCGGTGCTGGACAGGTAATCAAAGGTTGGGATGAAGGACTTAGCACCATGAAAGTAGGCGGTCGTCGTCAGTTAATCATCCCCCCAGAGTTAGGCTACGGCGCTCGTGGTGCTGGTGGCGTGATTCCACCCAATGCAACTCTAATCTTTGATGTGGAATTGCTAGGAGTTAGGTAAAAACTAGGGCATTGGGCATTGAGCATTGGGCATTGGGCATTGGGCATTGGGCATTGACTTCTCCCAGTCTCCCATCCCCAGTCCCCAATTCAATGGCTAAATTTTTAAATTTTGAAACTTTGTAAATTGTGGATTAAACAAAAGTTTCGCAGTACCTGTAGGCCCATTGCGGTGTTTAGCTATAATCACTTCTGCAATCCCGCGATCGGGAGTATCGGGAGAGTAATATTCATCGCGGTATAACATTATTACTAAATCGGCATCTTGTTCAATACTTCCACTTTCTCTCAAATCAGATAACATTGGGCGTTTGTTAGTACGTGCTTCCACTCCTCGACTCAACTGAGATAAGGCAATTACTGGTACAGATAATTCCCGTGCTAAACCTTTGAGTTGACGCGTAATTTTTGATAATTCTTGGACGCGATTATCACCTGCTCCTTCCATCAATTGCAAGTAATCTATTACAATTAATCCTAATTCAGTTCCTATTTCAGCTTGTAGTCTTCTTGACTGACTACGCATTTGTGTAACTGTAATATTCGGCGTGTCATCAATATAAATTGGCATCTCGGAAAGGATACCAATAGCACGGCTTAAAGGTTCCCACTGTGTTTGACTGAGGCGACCGGTTCGCAAATAACTACTTTCAATTTGCGCTTCACTAGCTAATAAACGTTGCGTCAGTTGCTCTTTTGACATTTCCAAGCTGAAAAAAGCAACTGGCAACTTATAAGAAGCGGCAATATTATGAGCAAGATTTAAGCAAAATGCAGTTTTCCCCATTGATGGCCTACCAGCGACAATAATCAAATCAGAACGTTGAAAGCCGCTGGTCATCGCATCTAAATCGTAAAATCCGCAGGGAATTCCAGGTAAAGCAATACCTTGATTTCTATCTTCAATATCCTGGAAATTATTAATTAAAGTATCAGAAATGTGGACTAAACCCGATTGGGGACGCTCTTGAGTAACACCAAATACTTTCTGTTCTGCTTGGTCTAAAACCTGTGGTAACTCGGTTTCTGTTTCGTAACCAAGATGTACAATTTCATTGCCAGCTTTAATTAACTGTCGCCGCAGGTATTTTTCCATGACTAACCCTGCTAAGGCGTCGATGTTCACTGCTGACACTGTACGGTCTACCAGAGTTGCTAATTTATTTCTACCACCAATCCGGGCAAGCAAATCATGGTCAGTCAGCCAACTGGTGACAGAGAGTAAATCTGTGGGTTTACCTTGAGTGTGGAGCCTCACAGCTGCTTGATAAATATTTTTGTGAGCGCTAATGTAAAAAGCTTCGGGAAGGAGGCGATCGCTAACTCGACTAATCGCTTCTGGATCTAGCAAAATACCCCCCAAAATCGCTTCTTCCGCCTCAATATTTTGTGGTGGGAGGCGATCGCTACCTAGCCCTTGAAAACTCAATTCTTCAGCCATAAACGATTTTAATTTTGAGATTTTGCTAAAGATGCGATTAATCGCGTCTTTTGCTAGAGACTCATCCCCCTCATCCCTGTGTCTCCCTTCTGAGTTAGCTAGCGACTACTTGAATATCAACTTGCGCCGCTACTTCCGAATGCAGCTTGATTTCGGCTTGATAAGTACCAAGGTGGTTAATATCAGGGATGGTAATTCCACGCCGATCGATTTCCTGACCAATGGCTGCCTTAATTGCGTCTGCAACATCTTGGCTGGTGATAGTACCGAAAATTGCTTCATTTTCACCAACTTGCTTGGCAATTGTCAAGCTTCCAACTTTTTCTAAAGATTCTTTTTGCTCAAGAGCTTGTTGTCTAAGTTCTAATTGCCGTTGACGCTCTTGCTCGCGACGGCGTTCTACTTGCTTGAGAATTCCAGGAGTAGCATTGGTTGCCAATTTCTGGGGAATCAGATAGTTACGAGCGTAGCCAGGAGCTACTTCCACTAAGTCGCCAGATTTCCCCAGCTTGCTGATATCCTGATTTAAAACTAACTGCACGCGTTTCGCCATCGTTTTTGGTTTTTCCTGTAAAATCTGATTAATTTGAGTGGGTTTGGGCAGCATAGCTCACTAAAACAGTGCTGTTAGCAGTAGCATAGGTTGAGCCAGTGCTGAGTAAAGAGTCCTGAATCACGAGTGTTTTTTCAGAACTTAGAACTGCTGAAATGAGTATATTGTCCCAAGTAGCTTTGCCCATACCCTAAAGCTTACAGATCCTAGCGAAAGAAAGGGTGCGATCGCAACTATTAGCGCTAGAAAGTTAGAGGAATGGGAGCAGGGGAGCAGGGGAGCAAGGGAGAATAATCAATACCCAATGCCCAATGCCCAATCCCCAATGCCCAATCCCCAATGCCCAATCCCCAATGCCCAATACCTAAAAGTTATTTTTCATTTCTCGTATCCGCGCAAAAGTTTGCACTCCATCGCTACCTTTAACAGTTGATTGTAATGATGGCTGATCCCAACGTAAAAAGGGATTGGTTCGCTTTTCCATTCCCAGCAGCGAGGGGATAGTAGCTTCTCCTCGACTACGATCATTTTTCACTTCATTGAAGCGTTTTTGTAAGTCGGCATTATCGCCATCCACAGTTATGGCAAATTGCAAATTTTTTAAAGTGTATTCGTGGGCACACCAGATACGTGTATCATCTGGTAGAGAGCGCAGTTTGGTTAAGGAGTCTACCATTTGAGTTGGTGTTCCTTCAAACAAGCGACCGCAGCCGCCAGAAAATAAGGTATCGCCGCAAAATAAATCGCCTGTCTCACCAGATTTTTCCGGGGGAAAGTAGTAAGCGATATGAGCACGGGTATGTCCGGGAACAAAAATAACTTCAGCTATGCGGCCTGCAAACTCAACGCGATCGCCTTCTTGCAAAAACACCTGCTGTCCCGGAATTCGCCCGCGATCTTCGACGCCACCGTAGACTTTTAGTTGCGGGAAGTGTTCTATTAATTGCTGATTGCCGCCTACATGGTCATTGTGGTGGTGTGTGTTGAAAATCGCTACTAACTTAGCTTTTAACTGTGCAAGTTGCTTTAGTACTGGTTCAGCCTTTGCTGGATCAACAACAGCAGCAATTTGTTGCTGGCGATCTACCAGCAAAAATATGTAATTATCTGAAAGTGCCTCAAGCCTGATTACTTGCATTACTTAATATCTCCCTTTCAAGTAAATACTTTGGAATTTATCAGCAATCTTAAATATCTCAGTGAGAAAAGGTTGAGAAACTCCATGAGTACTATGATAGTATACAACCGTAATAATACTTAAAACTATGCTAAGTAACTATAAATTATGATCTGGGCGTATCAGTAAAATTTCTCTGGAAGGAAATGTAAAAGCTAAGTTAGATTTATTCTGTTATTTTTGCCCTAAATTATCTTATTTACTCAAAAACCCAAAATCAGTAATCAAAAAATTCGTACATACTTATTAACTCTTAGTACAAAATTTTATAGATTCACTTCCGGTTATTGATAAAAGATAGATGTTAATAATGAAAAATAGAACAATCATTTTAAAAAAAATGAGCTTTCCAATTTTTTCTTTGCAGGTTCATAGATGAAGCTAATCCATACAACTAGCTGGTATTTTCCAGATTCATCAGGTGGTGTTGAAGTATATTTAGATTCACTACTGCATGGCTTACAAGTACATGGACTCGAAAGTATTATTGCTGCTCCTCAACAAGGTACAGAAGAAGATACCTACGAATATAATGGTATATCAGTTTATCGTTATCCTGTTTTTCCTAACCCCAGTAAGATACAGGTACACAAACAGCTACCCCACGGAGGCTTTAAAACTTTTGCTAATTGGCTAGAAAACAATCGAGCCGATGTATACCATCAACATTCATGGCGATTTGACTGCGGTTTACATCATCTTGCTCTCGCCCGCCAGTTAGGGATGGCTACTGTTGTCACCGTCCACATGCCTGAGCCTATATGTCTGCGTGGTACAATGATGCGCTGGGACAAAGAACCTTGCGATGGGCTGATTGACTCTGTTAATTGTAGTCAATGTTTGGGAGTACCAAAGCAAGTAGTACCTTGGATGCTCAAGACTTTAAGCCGAGTTCCCTTGGATGTTGGGGTAGCAGCAGAAACAAAATTACTTACCTCTAAAAATTTCAAGCTACGCCTACTTGGTAAAACTTTTGGCATTCCTACTCTAGTGTCTCAACATAGACGCAATTTGATGCAACTAGCAAAACTAGCCGATCGCATTGTTGTAACGAGTAATTGGCAATACAATGCTTTTGTTGCAAACAATGTTCCTCCCGAAAAACTTACTGTCTGTCGGCAAGGTGTTGCTAACACTTTCAAACGCGAAGTCACACCAAAACTACAAAATATATTAAAAATCGGCTTTTTGGGTCGCTGGCAAGAAACTAAAGGGGTACAAGTCTTAGTAGAAGCGGTACATAGTCTACCGAATGATGTATCTGTAGAGTTAATTATTCATGCTACTCATCCGGGAAAATACGGTGTTGCCAATCGTGAAAAAGTTATGGCGATCGCGAGCAGCGATCGCCGGATTCGGATTGCTGAACCACTTTCACGCGAAGCAGTACCAGACGCATTAGCAGGTTTCGATATCCTAGCCATACCGTCGCAGTGGTTAGAAACTGGGCCTATAGTTGCTTTAGAAGCACAAGCTATGGGTATTCCCGTACTCGGTTCAAATTTAGGAGGAATTGCTGAGTTAGTCCGTCACGGCATTGATGGTTGGTTAGTTCCAGCAAAAGATGTCCAAGCATGGGCTGAAGCGATCGCTACTTTAGCCAAAGACGCCGATTTGCTAGCTAAATTACGTCAAGGTATCCAGCTAGTACGTACAATGGATACTGTTGCTTCAGAGATGCTGACACTTTACCAAGAAATCTTAAAAATTTCTCAAAAAAACTTTGTATATTGATGGACTGATACCTAATTTATTATGAATAAACAAAATAAAAAATTAAAGGTTTCAATCCTCACGCCTAACTTTTCTAAAGGTGGAATCGATAGAGCATATTTGCTAAGTCAAATTTTTAAAAAATTAAATTATGAAGTAGAAGTATTAGGATTTTTATTTGGAAAAAATATTTATCCAGAGCCACCATCTGATTTAGCAATTTTCTGTCTACCAGGCTGCGATTATCCCCAATTGTTCGGTTCTGTCAGGCAAATTTTAAATAAGATAGATGGAGATATTATCTGCGCTGTTAAACCAAAACCTACAAGCTATGGTGTAGCTTTAATTAACAAAATCCGCAGCCATAGACCAGTGATTTTAGATATTGATGATTGGGAATTAAGTTGGTATGGCGGCGATGAGTGGCAGTATCGCCCTAATTTGAAACAGCTAGCTAGAGAACTTCTAAAAAAAGAAGGTGCTTTAAGGAATCCAAACCATCCACTTTACTTAAAGTGGATGGAGTCATTAATCAATCATGCCGACGCTATTACAGCAGATACTCAATTCTTGCTGAATCGTTTTGGTGGTGTTTATATACCCAATGGCAAAGATACTTGCTTGTTTGATCCCCAAAAGTACGATCCGCAAATCAGTCGCCAAAAATATGGTTTAGCTGAATACCGCATTCTCATGTTCCCTGGTGCGCCTCGACCGCACAAGGGTCTAGAGGATGTTTTAATAGCACTTGACCAGTTACAAGAATCTGACTTCAGGCTAGTGATTGTTGGTGGTAATCCTTACGATAACTATGATGAACAGTTGATTGAGCGCTGGGGACAGTGGATTATTATGCTGCCTCAAACGTCAATAGAACAAATGCCGGAAGTCGTGGCTGCGGCCCATATTGTAGTAGTTCCGCAACGAGATACATCTGTGGCAAGGGCACAATTTCCGATTAAACTCATGGATGGTATGGCAATGGCAAAGCCAGTTTTAGCAACACGAGTAGGAGATATTCCGGAAATTTTAAATGAAGTTGGTTATTTAGTCGATCCAGCCTCTCCAGAACAAATTGCAGAACAAATTAAATTAATATTTCAGGATTTAGAAACAGCTAATGAAATAGGTAAAAAAGCGAGATATAGATGTTTAGAAAAATATAGTGTAGAGAAAATGGCATCTACTATGGAGTCAGTAATTGCCCATTTATAACCAGTAAATTGATATTGAGGAATTAAAACAATTAATTAAAGCATTAATTTATAAATTGGGTTAATACTAAGTAAATCATGATGATAAAAACCAATGTCTAAAGGTCAACTAATCTTAAGATTCGCCAAACCCTATCCAGGTTTAATTATCCTAACGATGCTGTTAGGATTTTCTGGTGCTTTATTTAATGGTGTCGGTGTAACTTTGATTGTGCCAGTAATTTTGAGAATTGTCGGACAACCAGTAGATTTAACTGGCTTTCCTCCGATTCTCAAAGCTGTAATGTTTCCATTTGATAATCTTCCCGAAAATACTCGTAATTTGGGAATGGCTGGAACAATTATATTTATAATTTTCTTAAAAAACTTATCGAGTTATTTTAGTATTTTAACATCGAGTGTTTTCACTCGGAGATTAAATGCGGATATTCGCGAAGCTAGTTTAGAGTTATTGCTAGATATTGATATAGACTATTATTCAAAAACGAAAGTAGGTGATATTATTAATCGCCTTGGTTCGGAAACTGCCCGCACTTCTAGTGCTATCGGTAGTATGATAAATTTAGTTATTTTAATAATAACAATTTTAGTTTTCGTTGGTTTATTATTAGCAATTTCTTGGCAGTTAACAATCGCAGCAACAATTCTATTGGGTTTTATAACATTAATCAATCAATACACAATTAGTAGAGCGAAAAAATTTGGTCAACAACTATCAGAAATGTCTACATCTTATTCCATCAGTGTTTTAGAAACATTGAATGGAATTCGTTTGGTAAAGTCAACTGCCAATGAAGACAGAGAATATCAAAAAATTACCAAATTAATCCGCGATCGCGAAAAAGCAGATTTTGAATCTCAGGTAAATTCACAAGCGATCGGGCCGATAAGTGAGGTGATGGGAGTTATAGCCTTACTTATGATTGTATTCTTAAGTAAAACTTTCTTTGCCAACCAGATTTCTTTCATTTCAACGGTACTACTGACATATTTATTAGTATTACTGCGACTGTTGCCTTTGGTCTCTCAGTTAAATAGTCTTCGTAGCAGCTTTGCCAATAGTGCTACTAGCGTAGAAATAGTGAGTGAGTTTTTAAGTCGCGATCGCAAGCCATTTATGAAAAATGGTAATGCGATCTACACAAACTTAAAAGAAGGAATACGCTTTAATTTACTTTCCTTTGCCTACCCCAGTCATGAAAAGTTAGTACTCAAAGATGTAAATTTATTTTTACCCCGTGGTACAACTCTCGCTCTGGTAGGTGGTTCTGGTGCTGGTAAGTCTACCTTGGCTGACCTTTTACCCAGATTTTACGATCCGACATCTGGTAGTATCTCTATCGATGGCAAAGACCTGCGTGATTTTGATATCAAATCTCTCAGAACCAACATGGGAATTGTCAGTCAAGATACATTTCTCTTTAATGACTCGGTGCGAAATAACATTGCTTATGGAAGACCGGAAGCTACTGAAGATGAAATTATCTCAGCAGCAAAACGGGCAAATGCTTATGAATTTATTGATAAATTATCTCAAGGATTTGACAGTCAAATTGGCGATCGCGGCGTCATGTTGTCTGGTGGACAAAGGCAAAGATTAGCGATCGCTCGCGCCCTGCTGCAAAATCCAGAAATTTTGATTTTAGATGAAGCCACCAGCGCTTTAGATACCGTTTCCGAACGTTTAGTACAAGCTGCACTCGACGACTTAAGTCGCGATCGCACAACTCTTGTAATAGCTCACCGCCTTTCCACAGTCCAAAAAGCCGATCAAATTGCCGTATTAGATCAAGGACAGGTGGTAGAAGTGGGAACCCATGAAACACTTTTACAAAAAGGGGGTTATTACTCACGCCTCTACTCAATGCAATTTGCCGCTCAGACTGAAACTTCCACCAACACTAATCCTAGCTTTAACCGCATTTCTCACGAACTGCGTACAAGGCTTAACTCAATGATTGGTTTCCTGGGACTATTAGTTGACGATTTAGTAGACAATTCCCAAGAACGGCAGGAATTAATTGACCAATCATATAACTCAGCCTTAAGAGTTCTCAACGCCATCGATCTCTTCAGCGATGTGGTTAACCTGAAAATTAACTGGCAGTTATCCTCAGATATAGACCAAAATCAAGATGAAAATAATCAGTATCAATTTAGCCATATTTCGGATGAGTTTCGCACGCGTCTCTATCCTCTGATTAGCTCTCTGCGCTTGCTAGTCGATAAATTAGAATCCGAACCCCAAAAACAAAATCTATTAATTACAGAATCTTATCAATCTACTATTTACCTATTAGATGTATTAAAAGTTTTTGAAAATAAAATTTAATTTTAGTTAATGTCAGGAACAAAAATACTTATACGACAATCTTAAAAAAAACTATCATCCAAATAAATGATAAATTCTTCCAATAAAAATCAATATATTTTTTACACCGGAGAGCTATCATTCAAGCCGGACACAGCACACGAAATTCATGATGTTCTTTGTGCCAACGCAGCAGCTAACTTAGGCTACTCCTCAGTTTTAATTTATCCAGATAAAAATTCTTCTGTTAATTTACTATCGTTAATTTATCCTTATCAACCCAAAAAACCCGGCAAAGAATTTATTGAATTTTACGATGTGCAAGAAAAGCTTAAAGTGGCGGCATTACCAATGCCTTGGCCTATTGATAAAATAGGTGGTAAATTTACTAACTCTAGTACAGTAGTAACCAAATATTATTTCCCAGTTCATATTTTACCTCATACTAAAGTTGTCCATACACGAGATTGGAACTTTGTTAAAGCCGCAGTCAAAAATAAAGTTCCGACAATTTATGAACGTCACTACTTTCAAGACCGAAAATTTGAGCAAGAAATTGTCCACAGTCCCTATTTTCAAATAGCTATAACTCAGTCAGAACCCATCCGGCAAAGCCTAATAGAAAATGGAATGCCACCGGAAAAAGTAGTTTGGCTACATAACGGATTCAATCAATCATTTTCAATCAGACAGCCCGAAGCAGCTGAAAAGTGGCGGCAAGAATTGCTGATAAATGGACGTAAGCATTTAGTTGTCTATTCAGGCGCTTTGTATCCTTTCAAAGGAGTCGATCTCTTAATTGATTCTGCTAAAGAATTACCAGAAATTCAGTTTGTAATCACCGGAGGTACAGAAGCACAAGTACAAGCATATCAACAAATAACCAAAGATAAAAATGTCGAAAACGTTAAATTCTTGGGCTGGATACTTCCACGGGAACGATTAGTCAGCTTGTTTCAAGCAGCTGATATTTTGGTTCATCCTCACTGCGCTGGAAAATCAGCAGATTTCACGAATCCAGTTAAGTTTTTTCAGTACATGGCTGCTGGCACTCCTATCGTTGTAACTGAGATTCCACCTTTAATGGAATTCAAAACATCACCTTTGATTGCCAGTTGGTGTACACCAGATAACCCGCATAAACTTGCCCAATCTATTCAACATACGTTAGAAACTTATCCCAGAAAAATAGAGGGTTATGCAGCTAGTATAGATTTTGCCCAGCAATTTTCTTGGGAGAATAGAATTACTAAAATATTAAGCTATCTAGAAGAAGAATGCCGTCCACCAATTTTAAGGTAATGGTACAAAAATTAACTAAAAAATAACCGAATAAATACGATTTATGACTATTAAAACTATTGGGATGATTAGCAGCTATTCAGGTCTTGCTAAAAACAAAGATTGGTTATGGCAACAAACTCCGCACTACTTTGGTGTTTGGAAGAACATTCAAATGTTGAAAATGGCACAAAAGCCAGACTTTATGTTGCTATATCAATTTGATTTTCCTCAAGCATCGCCGCAAAAATCTTGGTTAGATAGTTTTCGCAAACAGCAGCAAAACCCAGTAGTAAATGTTGAATCTCTACTGCGTGGTGTCAACAAAGAGCGAATTATTTATTTGCTCAGAGAACCGCCTTTAGATGAGATTGTAAAAATAACTAATTATAATTATCAAGAAGCCCAGAAGTATTCTGGCTATGTTTCTGGTCCCGATGATTTTGCTCCCATTCCTGACTATATGCCTGCTATTTGGTATCATTCAAATTCATTTCAAGATTTGAATGAAATGCCACCGCCTCCAAAAGTTGCTCCATGTAGTTGGATTACTTCCGGAATTAGCCGCACAGTCAATCATCGCCAGCGTTTAGATTTTTTACAATCTTTGCAATCTAGTGGCATGAAATTTGATTTGTATGGGCGTAACTTACCAGAATGGGCGAACAGTTCGGGAGAACTAACTAACAAATGGTATGGCATGGCACCATACTATTACAATCTGGCAATTGAAAACTATGCTGATAATAATTGGTATGTAAGTGAGAAACTTTGGGATAGTTTACTTGCTTGGTGTTTACCAATTTACTATGGTGGCCCGGCGGCTGATAAATTATTACCACCGGGTAGTTTTTTACGGTTGCCGAGTTTAGATGAAAAAGGCATTGCCTACATCCAAGAAGTGACAGCTACACCTGATGCTTGGTATGCTGCCAAAGATGCGATCGCAGAAGCACGTCAAATCATTTTACACAAATTAAACCTGCTTAACTGGTTATCAAACTTTGTCGATCAACACTCATAAATTATGAATGGTATTTGTACCCTTGGCAATGATTATGTTTTCGATCAACTGGTGGCTTTACTCAACAGTATTGATGTTATCTTAGGTCCAGAAACTCCTGTTTGTATCTATCCTTTCGATGATAGGATACAACGGATTGCTGATGAAATAACTAAACGCCCTAATGTATTTCTTTACGATGACCAAGAATCAATCAACCGCTGGGATCAATTTATGGTTGCAGCAGCCCCAGAACGATTAAATCGGAGTAAATCCCGTCTTTATGGCGCTCACCGTCGTTTTTGCGCTTTTGATGGCCCATTCGAGAAGTTTATCTATTTAGATGCAGACACCTTGGTGATGAACTCACTCGCAGGAGTGTTTGAAAAGCTAGATAGTTATGATTTTGTGGTCTACGATTTCCAATTTATAGACGTTAGTAAAATATATAATGTTGATTCTCCCAAATTACTAAAAGTTTTTGAGCAAAAACGCATTGATTCTGAAATATTTTGCTCAGGCTTTTATGGCGCCAAACAAGGACTATTTGACTCAGAAAAAAGAGATTGGCTAATATCACATTTGCAAAATGGGGAGTCAGAAATTTTGTATGGTGGTGCTGGCGAACAACCATTAATCAACTACATGGTAATGAGGTCTAATTTTTCTATTTATAACTTTGCTTACCAACTGCCAGATAATGAAAAAACAGGATGTTCTGCTAGCTCTAAACACTTCGAGGAACGAGAACATATTCTTTACGATCGCGGTAATCGACTAACTTATCTCCATTACATTGGGATTCCTCCTAATATCAATCAAGCAGTCTGTGCTGGAGAAAATATTCAGTTTCCTTATCGAGATTTATTTCTCTATTATCGTTACTTACACGAACCTGAAAAGCGTCCAGTATTTAATAATCCTCCTAAGAATTATAATGACGCTCCAGTACCAAATTTATTTACCAGAGCTTTGCGAAAATTTAAATTAATTAATCAAGGATAATTTATGAGTAGGGGCATTTATATAGTTGCCAATGACCGCGTTATCGATAATGCTATTGCTTTACTCAATAGCATTCGTTACTCTGACCCAGAAGTTACCATTTATCTCATACCTTTTAATGACAATTACCACAAAGTAGCAGAACAGCTTGCTACCTTACACAACGTCCAAATTTTCCCAGATTTAGAACTTATTGATACCTTTACCAAACGCATCGGAGAAATTTTTGACCGAGATTTCCTCGCCTTACCCAACAAAATGCGTAAATTGGTGGCGTGGTTTGGGCCTTTAGATGAATTTATTTATATTGATACAGATATTGTCGTTTTTGAAAAAATTGCTGACAATTTAGACAAACTATCAGAAGTCGATTTCTTCTGCTGTGATTACCATCATGCTAATGACAAGCTGCGAAATATTTTTTCCCCATTTGTGAAAGAGCAGCAAATTTTTTCCGATGCCCAACTTCAAGATGTTTTCAACAGTGGTTTTTGGGCTTCGAGAAAAGGAATTATTACCGAACAACAAATGGATCAAGCTCTACGTGAGTGTGCAGCACATCGCGAATATTTTGATTTTTCTGAAGGAGTTACAGACCAACCAATTTTAAATTATCTTGTTCTCAAACTAATTTCCAAACGTGGAAATCTCGTTAAAATTCCTGGGGGAGGGCCTGGTAGTTGGGCAGGTTCGCAAAATTTTAAACAGCAAGATTACGCCCTATATGACCGAGGACAACGACTAAAATATCTCCACTGGGCTGGTACGCGGATGAAAACTGGTAGTCCCTATTGGCAATTGTGGGAACACTATCGCTATCTTCATGAGGGTAAATTTGCCTTTATTCCCAAACTGACTCGCCGTTTATTTCCCTTTGTTTCTGCGCGTACTTAATATTAGGAGTATCCCAATGATAGATGGTATTTACACCTTAGCGAATGATGTTGTCTACGATCAACTAGTTGCTTTGCTCAATAGCATAGAAGCTAATGCTGATAGAAAAATTCCTGTTTGTGTAATTCCATATAATGACCAGCTAGAGAAAGTAAAAGCAGAAATTGCATCTAGAGATAATGTTACTTTATTTGAAAATTCTGATTCCATAGCCTATTGGGAAGAATTTGGCTCTCGTATCTGGAAAGCTCATCCAAGGGCGTTAAAGCTATGGCGAGAATATGGTTTGCCAGAGAATTATCGCATAGAAAGACATCGAAAACTTTGCTGTCTAGATGGCCCATTTGACAAGTTTATCTTCTTTGATGGAGATACCTTATTGATGAAATCACTCGATGATGTTTATCAAAAGCTGGATGAATATGATTGGATTACAAATGACTTTCAATATAGATCCGATTTGAATTATATTTTCAACTGGACAGAAGATAAGCTAGCAAAGATTTTTTCTAGAGAAGATATTAGGAATCAAATTTTTTGTTCTGGTTGGTTTGCTTCTAAAAAGGGTGTTTTTAACGACACTAATTTAGCAAATCTACTAGCAAACTTAGAAGCAGGTGAAGCTGATGCACTCGCATGGGCAGATTCCGATCAAACAGTTCTCAACTATTTAGTTTTACGTAGTGGAATTTCTTTTTATAATTACGCCTATCACGGTAAAGCTACTGGTTGCCATTGGACTTCTAAATTTGATGTTGTAGATAATATTCTTTATGACCAAGGGCAGAAATTAACATATTTACACTATATGAGTGTATCTTCCTCAGCTTTTACGAGGCTTTGTGGGGGTGAAGATGTTGATATTGCTTACCGTGATGTTTTCTTATATTATCGTTATTTAAAATCACCTGAAAAACGTCCTCAAAGCTTTAAGCGCCTAAGCAAGCTAACACTTCTGCAAAAGTCCACTACTAGCTTTATTCAACAAAAAATAAACAATATTAAGCTGAAATATCGAAATTTCAAGCATAAAATTGCTCAATAGACATTCAAGAGAGTCTAAAACTCTCTTGAATTTTAAATTATTAATTTTCTACTCTTTCTTAAGAAAAAGAATCTAAATCTAAAGATTGCATACCTTCGCGTTCTATAAAGGTCATCATACTTCCCAACTGCAACCAAACTAGCAAACAAGTAAATAGACTAATTGGTAGACCGACTCCTAAAGCCAAGGATGAGGGAAAGCCAAATATCTCTAAACCTGAAGACATAAATAGACAAGTACCGCCTGTTATGCCGATAAATGGTACAAGTAATTGTTTGAGTGAAGAACGTGGCTGAGTATTTTCTGCTCGTTCGCTTGGCCAGTTCTGCACAATTACTTTCAAAGTGCCAGATAATGCCAAACCAGATGTTAATGCAGTCAAAAAGCCAACAAGTAAAAGAAAATAAGGTGGTTGCAGAGGAAAATAGTACATGAAAACTCCTAATTTCTATTAAAGATTTTTTACTATTTATTTGTTGACTGGTTCTCAGCAAAAGATCCAAGTAATCTCGCTTTTGGGAGGATAGCGGCTACACCTTCTCTGGATAATTCTGTTAAAATCCCGATCGCTACATTTAATAAACGATCCGGTTTTAAGTCATCTTTAACCAGGTTCCACAGGCGTTGCACATCTTCGGTATGCAGTCGGTCATCTTCGGTAAGAGCAAGCACCAACTGTCGCCTCAGAAACTTGCCTTCTTCCGACATTAAGTATTGGAACCCCATCTGCGCTGTGGGTAATACATCAAAGTTGTTATCGGTACGAGCGATCGCAATTAAATTCTCTAACCGCTGCCACTGAAATTTACCATCTTTGAACAACACATTCAATAATCGTCGCCGTAATGCAGGCGATTCCCCTGTCAGCAACCGTCGTGCTATATAGGGATAACCCACTTCCACAATTTTGAAATTGGGGTTGAGGCTAAGGGCAATACCTTCTTGGGTAACTAGGGAACGAATAATCAAAGCAAACTTTGCCGGGACTCGGAAAGGATATTCGTACATCAGTTCCGAAAACTCATCGGTAATAGTTTTGAAGTTAAAATCCTTGACATTTTTCCCAATAGCGTTTCCTAGCACTGCTTCTAATGCTGGCACGATCGGGCAAATATTCGTATCTGGAGTCAGAAACCCTAATTTTACAAAGTCTTCAGCTAAGTCGGTATAGTCTTTATTTACCAAATGCACTAGCGCATCTACCAGCGTTTCTTTGGTACTTTCTTCCAACTGATCCATCATGCCGAAGTCAATATAAGCCATACGACCATCGGGTACAGCAAATAAATTGCCGGGATGAGGGTCAGCATGGAAGAAGCCATATTCTAAAAGCTGTTGCAATCCTGATGTAACGCCAATTTGGATGATTGCTTCTGGGTCTAAACCTGTTTCGCGGATGTGTTGAGTATCCGTCAGCTTAAAGCCGTTAATCCATTCTAGGGTTAAAACATGGGTATTTGTATAACGCCAGTAAATACCTGGAACTTTTACTTCTGGGTCATTGTGGAAGTTGCTAGCAAATTTCTCGGCATTGCGGCCTTCATTAATATAGTCAATTTCTTCAAATAACTTCGTGCCAAACTCGTCCACAATTAAAGTTAGGTCGTGACCGAGATTTAAAGGCAACCAAGGAGCTAGCCAACCTGCCGCCCAACGCATCAGATATAGGTCGCGTGTAATTACCGGGTGTAAGTTTGGGCGTTGCACCTTCACGGCAACTTCTTCACCGCTAACCAGCCGACCCCGATATACTTGACCCAAGCTAGCAGCAGCAACTGGGTTAGGTGACAGTTCGCTATAACTTTCGTGAATTGGACGACCTAGTTCTGTTTCGATAATCTGGTAAGCGATCGCATTATCGAAAGGTGGTAACTGGTCTTGTAACTTTATCAGCTCTTCTAAGAAATCTTTGCGTATCAGGTCTGGTCTGGTGGAGAGGGCTTGACCAACTTTAATAAAAGTCGGGCCGAGGCGGGTGAGCAGTTTTCGCAACTGGATAGCTCGTTTACCCTTGTTCTGCTCAACTCGATCTTGCCACTCGTCCCACTTCAGACTGAGTATAAATCCTGCAAAGGAGAAGATAATTCTCAGTAGTCGCCCCCAGGCTAGCCAAGGACGATAACTATAGTAGCAAGCGATCGCATCTGGATTATAGAGTTTTAGTTGAGCAGGTTGATACTGACTCACGCCTTTTTTTGCCTCTTCAACTGAAAAATTTACAATTATTGTTTTTATCCTGACTCATAAGTTAGTTGCAAATTCAGGATAGTGGTAGTCTTTTATCTAAAACAACTAGAACTCTACCCTTTAGGCATAGTGTTCGAGGCAATTTTAGCATCTGTTACTGCCTAGATTTGTTTATCTTTTTCTTAATTATACTTTATAAAACTACAACTACTTATCCAACTTTTAGATGATTTTATCTTTTCTTAACTTTAATTTATATAATTATAAATCTGTTATATGCGAATTGAAACTCAGTAACCGCTTACAACATAAAGATCCCCAACTTCTAAGAGAATTCGGGGATCTTGGTACTATGTTTATTTATACCTGTGATTTAAGTGGAAAATAACATATTTTATGTGTCCACAATAAAATTACAGTATCAACTAAAACCTTGGGAATTGTTAATAGCTTTGCCACAATTACCAATTACCTGCTTTTAATTGTCATGTAGTGCTATTTAGATTTGGCCTCCAAGTTTTCTAAACGGCTTCTCAATTCCTGGTTTTGTTGTTTGAGTTGGTCGAAATCTTCACGCAGTTGACGCAGGGTTTTTTCTGAACCAATGTTCTTTTGCACTTTGGAAATTTCTTCTTCAGCAGAGCGACGTACACGCCCATCGGCTGTTTGATCAACCAGCGATCGCAAAATTCCCACTGCTTTGGGTGTTTCCATTTGTCCTAATGCTGCGGCTACGGCTACTTGGGTTAAAAAGAAGGTTTCTTTGGCGAGTTCTGTTAATTTTTCTAAAATCCGTTCCAAATTAGCCGGACTTTGACCTACAGAAATCTTTCCTAAAGCGCGAATTGTGGCTAAACGTAGTGGTTGTGGTACACCGAGTTTGGTGTATTCGATCAGTAGATTTAAAGCTGCTTCTGAGGTTTTGAATTCAGCTAAACCAGCAATAGCCCCACTCCGCACAACTTCATTCCAACCTGCCTTTTCTTGCAAAACGGATTTCAGCAGCTTTAATACTTTGTCTTCCTTGGGTTTTTCTTCCGAGTTTGCCGATGCGATCGCCCCAATAACATAAGAAGCTGTTGCTTCCACGTAATAACTGGGATCGCCCTTTTGCACTAACCCTCTCACAGCTTTATAGCTTTCAGCAGTTTTGAATTGAGTAAGTGCTTCTACTACAGCTCGTCGCACATAAGCATTTTTATCTTTTAACCCAGCAATTAAGCCATCAAAGGCTTGATCTAAATTGATTTGGGCTAGTTGTTTTGCCACATCCACACGCACACCCCACAATGGGTCATTTTTTAGCGATGCAGACAGTGCTTTGATTGCTTCTAGCCCACCTTTTTTCGCCAAAGCTGCTGCTGCATAACTACGTGAAATCGGGTCGGGATCAAATTCTAACTGTGCTTTTAACTCCGCGATTGGATATTCCAAAGCTACTGTTTTTAGGTAATTATTTCCAACATCAAAGCTAATAAATTGTGGCTTATTCTCTAGGGGAAAGTAGAAGCTTTGTTCGCGTTCATTTACCCGGATAGTGAAAGTTTTGAGTGCTGAGAATGAAGTGCTGATTCCATTACTCCTGACTTCTTCCTGCTGGGTATAGCCAAAACCAATAGGTATTTTTAAATCAAACAAATCCTTACTGCTATTTGTACCTTCAGCAGCTTGGGTTTGAGTTACTGTAATTTTTGCTAAATTAGCATCCCCATCCCAAGAGTAACCTACTTTAAAATCGGGATGACCACCACGATAAACGTATTGGTCAAAGAGGAACAAAAGATTACGTCCGGTTGCCTTTTCAATTGCCCTAAGTAAGTCTACTGTTTCTACAGTTTTATGGGCATTATCTTGGACAAATGTTTGAATTGCCTGCCAAAACAACTCATCTCCCAATTGCGCCCGAATCATGTGATAAACACAAGATCCTTTTTCGTAAATGTGGCGATCGTAAAGTTCAATCGCTTCTCGGTAAACGTGCGTTACCATTGGACGGCGATAACGGCTGCTATCTTCACTTAAGTAACGACGGGCTTCCAATAAACGATAGTAAGCTGCTTCTTCTAGACTATATTCCTGTTCTGTCCACATCACCTCAGAGTAAGAAGCCATCCCTTCTTTAATCCAAGCATGAGACCAATGCTTAATCACCACCAAATCACCAAACCACTGATGTGCAAGTTCGTGAACGACTAAAGCTTCAGTGTTGCGGTTATCTAAAGCGGCGCGTTCATCCAGCAGGCATCTATCTGTTAACAGTGTTGTAGAAGTATTTTCCATCCCCCCAAAGATGAAGTCATCGACGCAAACCTGAGCGTATTTCGGAAAAGGATATGGATAACCATACTTTTGGCTCAAAAATTCGATCATGCGGGGAGTTTTTTCCATGCTGCGTTTAGCATCTTCCTCGCGTCCCTTTTCTACGTAGTAGGTAACTGGTTTACCATTCCACTCATCCTGAATTTCGGCAAAGTCACCTATTGCCAAAGTCATTAAATAGGTAGGATGAACTTGTTGCTGTGACCAATGGTAGATTTTGTAATCACCATCTTCTGTGGTGTTAATCAATTCGCCGTTGGAAATCGCCACCAGAGGGTTGGGAACGCGGACACGAATTTCCGAAGTAGACAGTTGTCCTGGATAGTCAAAGCAGGGGAACCAAAAGCGAGAGTCTTCGTCTTCTCCCTGAGTCCAAACTTGAGTAGGTTTATTTGGGTAGTGCTTATCCGGTTGAATAAAATAAATACCGCGTTGTGGTTTTGTTACTGAGTAAGCGATCGCAATCAGCAAGCGTTGACCAATCTGGGTTACCTGAGAAAGTTGAATGGAAAGCTGTTCTCCGTCATAGTCAAAATTTTGTGGCACTTCGTCCACCTGCACAGACTCGATATTTAGGTTGACAGCATCCAAAGTCAAACGATCAATACCATTACGGATTGGCAAGAGGCGAATGCTACAACTGCCCTGATAGCTTTGCTTGGGAATATCCAAGCTGAGATCGAGGAAAATATGCTCTACCTGTCCGGGGCGATCGGGGTTGTAGTGTGGTCTTGCTCCCGGTAACTCAAAAGGTTTGTGTCCGTTATTATTATCTGTATCAAAATAAGACTGCGACATTGATGCTTAATGACCTTGTAATCCTGAAAAGTCTGGCTTGATTGGATGTAGTTAAGAAAAATAGCAGTGTTTGATATATTTCCCAAATCAACAGGGCATTATGGAGGTGAGAACTTCCTTTTGGGATTGGGGGATTAAAATTAATCTCACCCAAACTTGCAAAGAGCGGCTACCGATCCTTGGGTTTTTTCTATATTCCTCCCGCATTTACTTTTTCTGATGTTTTGCACTTTTTTGGCATTGAGTCAAGAATCTCTTGCACCTCGATAGATTCTCATTAAGTACAAATACTCCTAATTATTTTTATAACTTAGGATAGCTTGCTGCTAAACACGCTACTTTGTTTAAAATGAACAGCATATCATTTGCAGATTCGCTCCTCATCTGGTTGAAGTATTTTTGAGAATAATTTTAGACCGCTAATTTATAGGATTACTAATTTTATCAGTAAATACCAATTGGAGTTGAAACTAAATGCAAGACACCAGTTGTGTAAGAGTACAATAACAGATTTCTGTCTCCGTAAAAACTCCCATACTGGCAAGTGCCTGTAAAAGTCACTCAAAGGAGACGCTTGTACATTGACGTTGCGCTTCCCAAATCCTCTTAACTTCTTTAACAAATCAGCGTAGGCGTAGCCCGTCGTAGACATCGCTAGCTTGTTTGCTGCATAGATGGATTGCAAGATCCAAGTGCTATAGCAATCTTAAATCATTCGTAAACAACGAGATTCCCAACTTTTTAGAGAAGTCAGGAATTTTAGCCTTGTAATTTTTACAAATCAGATCGGATTGCTATGTATTTAATGTGCAGAAACATAATTTGTAGTGAAAAATCACTTTTAAGTTGGATATTTGCTGATTGAACATCAGATTTAATTGAGAGATTTTCCTATTAAGAGCTAATTAATGATGCATATCAAAAGCAACAATTTTCAGCAAGGAAGATGTAGATGTGCAGTTTGTCAATGAGTATGCTGCTAAATCCTTTGGTCATAGGTTAGTCTAAACTCCAGTAGCGATGGATTAACGGAAATTACTCATAAATCCGAAAACTCTATAGTGACACTTGTATAAATCTCGGTGACAATCTGAGCAAAAAGAGGATAATAAAATGCCAGAAAGTAAATCAAAATTTCTCATTCCTGCTGTTGGTGCTACTGTCGTTGTCGCCGGAAGTATAGCAGCTTATATGTACTTTAAAGGCTCACCAAGAGGTAGTTCGGACGCTCTTGGCAGTGCTAAAGTAGTACCTTCAACAGCACTGATGGCAACTTATATTACTACTGACTCTCAAGCCTGGGCAAAATTACAGCAGTTTGGCACTCCAGAAGCACAAAAGTTAATGGCAAAAGGTCTGGAAAATTTCAATCAGCAAATGTTCAGTGACAGTAACGTTTCTTATGAAAAAGACATAAAACCTTGGGCTGATGGTGTGATGATTGCTGTATTGCCACCAAATCCTGTAAAACCAGCACAGTTAAAGGTACCCTCTGGGGCACCTAATGTACCAACAAATTTACAGCAGGAATCAAATATCCTGATAGTGGTGGGAATCAAGGACAAACTTAGCGCCTTGAATTTTGCTAACAAATTGAAGTCACAAAAAGGAGTGAAATTACAGGAATCTGACTATCAAGGTCAAAAAATTGTCGAAACTACACAAAATGGCAAGCCGACGTATAGTGTAGTTTTAAATGATAGTCAGTTGGTATTAGCCCCCGAAAAGCAAGCTGTAGAAAAAGCAATTGATACGTTTAAGGGACAGTCTTCTTTTGCCAGTAAAGAAGGTGCTAGCAGCATTCTTAAAGGAGTAGATGTTAAAAACAGCCTTGCCCAAATTTATGTACCAGACTATGCCGGGATGATACAGCAATTAACTGCTGGAAATCCGCAGGCAAAGCAGTTACCCCCACAAACCCTGACACAACTCAAGCAGATAAAATCTGTGATAGCAGGTGTTGGTGTTGATGATGCGGGAGTGCGAGTAAAAGCGATCGCTAATTTAGATCCGCAATTAAATAAATTTCAGTATCAATCAAGTCCTGGGAATATAGTCGGACAATTTCCTGCCGATACCTTTGCTTTGATCAGCGGAAATGGTATCAGCCGTGGTTGGGAAGTGCTAGTAGAGCAGTCAAAAGATTATCCAGAAATGAAGCAAGCTCTAGAACAAGCGCGAGGACAACTGAAATTTGTCAATCTAGACTTAGATAAGGATATTTTTGGCTGGATGAATGGGGAATTCGCCTTTGGTGCGATTCCATCAAATCAAGGAGTGTTAGCGAATGTTGGTTTTGGAGGTGCTTTAGTATTTGACACTAGCGATCGCAAAACTGCCGAAGCCACCTTAACCAAATTGGATACCCTTGCTAAAACTCAACAAATCAACGTCGCCAACAGAAATATCGGTGGTAAAGACGTAACTGAATGGCAAATTCCCCGGCAAGGAGCTTTATTGGCACATGGTTGGCTAGATCAAGATACTGTATTTATAGCTCTTGGTGGCCCAATTGCTGAGGCAGTTAGCGATCACAAAAATCCATCTCTCGACACTAGCGACGCCTTCAAAGCCGTTACTGGTTCTTTGCAAAAGCCCAACGGCGGTTATTTCTATCTAGATATAGATAAAACTAAAACTGTGCCCCTAATCAATAGTTTTGTATCATCTAACGCAGATACCATCACCATCCTGAATTCCATTCGTGGTCTTGGTTTTACCGCTATTAGCCCTGATAAATCCACCAGTGAATTAGAAATGTTGTTAGCTCTCAAGCCTACTGTAAAGTAGGGCATAGGACATAGGGCATAGGGCATTGGACATTAGGTATTGATTATTCTCCTCTGCTCCCCTGCTCCCTTATCCTCTGCCTGCTCTGCTTCCTCATCCCCCCACTCCCCACTTACAAAACTTGATTATTCCGAGTTTCCAAGGTTTGGTTGAGTCTATCCAACGCGCCAGTCAATCTTTCTTGGGCTATAAGGTTAGGATCTGGCAAGGGTTCATCGGCGACTTCTTCTTGTCTCTTGAATTTTTGTAAGGCTCGAATTGCCACAAATAAAACTAAGGCAATGATTACAAAGTCAACTATTGCGCCAAGAAATTCACCAATCTTGATTCCCGGGCCAATGACGATTGTTCTCCAGTCTTTGCCAGCAAAACTAACCAAGGGATTAATCAATGGCATGATCACATCTTCAACAAGAGAAGTGACAATCTTACCAAAAGCACCACCAATGATGACGGCGATCGCCAAGTCAACTACATTGCCTTTAAGGGCAAAATCTTGAAAATCTTTTAAAAAGCCACTTGCTCTTCTTCTTGCTCTGGCCATATTTGACTCCAATAAGCTTAACTTACTGTATATAAATGGCACTCAGCTTTTTGCTATCCCTGTTGAGACAAATGCTGCTAAGTATGAAAATTTTACCAGTTTTGAATAAAATTCTCTGATAAATACAAAATGTAAACCAGCATAATTCTCATTTTTTCACAACTTTGCTACTCTGCAAATGTCAACTTTCTATAATAATATTTGTTACTTGGGGCAAGCTAAAGGAGGCAGACTGCCGTTATACAATTCAATTCATTTCTAGACTGCCGTCCAGCAAGTATGTCATAAGTAGAAAAGGCTGTTAAATGCAAACTGATTTATGACCGTTGCTGTAAACAATAATCCTGGTTTAGCTTCCCGCTTGGTGAATGGCATATTGGCAATCCAGCCTTTAGCTAATCTAGCCAAGCATCAAGCTAGACAAATGATGATTAAACGTGCCGAGAGAATTGGTGTGCCTTGGACGCAAGAAGTCGAAACACTACAAGCGCGTGATTGGAAAACCGATCTAGCTCAAGTAGAAAATCCTCAGCTTTCCTATCCAGAATACTATTTGCGGCCATTCCATGCCTACGAAGGTGGAGACCTCAGTTGGAAAGCGGCTTGGGAGCTAGAAGTTGCTGCTCATACTGTCCATGCCGGAATTTGGCCAGATGCTGGAGCAGAAGGAGATGCTAAACTACGCCAAAGTTACCACGATATCCTCAAGGTGCAAATCCCCAATCAACCCCAAGACATCCTAGATTTGGCCTGTGGTGTGGGTTTGAGTACATTTACCATACAAGAAATTTATCCCTATGCCAAAATTACAGGCTTGGACTTATCTCCCTACTTCTTAGCCGTAGCTAATTACCGCGCCCAACAACGCCAAGCTAAAATTAACTGGCTTCATGCCCAAGCTGAATCTACCGGACTACCTGATGCCTCGTTTGATTTAGTTTCCATTTTCCTGATGTGCCACGAATTACCCCAATCAGCAACCCGACAAATTTTAGCTGAAATGCGGCGCGTGTTGCGTCCGGGTGGTTATTTAACAATCATGGATATGAATCCCAAATCTGAAGTTTACAAGAAAATGCCAGCCTACATTTTGACTTTGCTCAAAAGTACTGAACCATATTTAGATGAATATTTTGCTTTAGACATTGAGCAGGTTATTGTTGAGGCGGGTTTCCAAACTCCCACTATTACCAACAATACCCACCGTCACCGTACAGTAATCGCTCAGGTGAGTGGTTGATTTATCTCTAGTGTTGTGGGCAGCAATACCACCCTTGCTGTTGCTAGGCTACTACTACTGTCGGATGCCATTTGCCCCACCTGTATTAAAGTTATTGATGTTCTTTATCATTGGGGCAATATCTGGTTTTTTAGCCCTTAGACTCGAATCGGATTTTGAAATTGTAGTGAACTCTTTTGTACACTGGCATCAGATTAAGCGATCGCTTCTTGGTACAGGTTTGCGGCAACTTGTGGAAATAGGCCCAATCGAAGAAGGCTGCAAGTTAACTGCGGTTGTTGTCCCAACCTACTATCTGCAACACAAGTATCGATTACTTCACTCTACGGTTTTCCTGTTCACGATCGCCGTTTCCCTTGGATTCACTGCCGAAGAAAACTGGATTTACCTTTTCCACGGTACAGCATCAATTTTTGAACGTACTATCGGCACGCCAGTCCATGCTATGTTCTCTGCACCTTGGGGATATGCTTTAGGAATCTATATTTCCTCTAAAAATCGATTCAATCGAGACAAGAAGTTTATTTTTAGGGCTTGGCTAAATTCTGTAATCTCTCACGCCCTAGTTAATATCCTATCTATTGCTTGGGGTTATTCATTACCCCTACGTTTCCTAAGTTATGGTTTATTCCCGTTTTTGTTGTGGATGTTTTGGCGACTGGAACAATTACAGCGAAAAGTACAAGGTAAACCTGTAATTACCCTGATTTGGGGCCGTACACCCCAGCGCCGTTACTGGCAGAGGAGTTTAGTGTTGTTTGCCCTTGTGCTGGGTGGAAATGCTATTTTCGGGCTGTTTCTCTTAGTCAGGACTATTAGTCCTTTGAGTCCGTCAAAGCTTTTTGACACTGATATTTTGTCGTTTATAGTTAGTCGCTTTTTACTAAATCTCTTTTTCGGAGTTTTAGCGTGGGGCATTTATCGCTATTTGCGACATTTCGCCCGCCGTCAGTATTTTTAAAAGTATCATTTAAGAAAAAGCTAGGGGGTTTCTATGCAAACAACTCCAGTGCGTTGGACGACTGCTGACCTAGAGCTATTTGCTGGCGATTCTCGTTCCAAGACACTTCGTGAACGCAGAAATCGCTATGAGATTATTGATGGAGAGCTATTTGTGACCAAACCACTTAGTTGGGATCATCAATCAAGTTGTGGCAATATTGTTACAGTTCTTAACAATTGGTCCGATGAAACTGATTTAGGTAAAGCTGCGTAGATGCGTTCGCGTAGCGTCTCGAAGAGAAGCAGCTTGTCGTTAAACATCGCACCTGGAATTATTTTCTCAGATTCGGACAATGTGATTCCTGATGTGGTATGAGTAAGTCATGAACGCTTAAAATACTTGCTAGATGAAGCTGGACACCTCACGGGCGCACCAGAGTTAGTGGTAGAGGTTTTGTCACCCGGCGAAAAAAAACGAGAAACGCGATAAGGAACAAAGCTAAAGCTGTACTCAGTGCAAGGAGTTCAGGAATATTGGATTTGCGATTCTGTACAGAAGAAAGTTGAAGTTTATCGACGCGAATAGGCTGCATTAAAGTTAGCAGCTACTTTATTTAGTCAAGATGAACTGACAAGTCCTTTGCTACCAGGTTTTAATTGCTTAGTAAGTAAACTTTTCTAGGTGGGCATTGGGCATTGAGCCTTGGGCATGGGGATGATAGATATTCCCTATGTCTTATACCTGAATTTTCAATTAGCTAAACTCGCGCTAGTACTGGCTGATTAACAGTTGCGCTGACTGAATCAGATTCAGAGTCCGTACAGTAGATTTCGCAGGAGTTATTGGGACTTTCAATCAGTTTTACTTTGTACAGTTTAGCTCCCAATTCCTCAATAGGCGATCGCACTAAATTACTAATGTAAAGTGCGATATTTTCAGCAGTGGGTATAACTTCGGCAAAATAGGGAATATCTTTGTTTAAAAAGGTGTGATCGAATGGCTCTAGCACATAATTTTCTACCACTTGATTCAGGGCACCTAAATCAATAATCATACCAGTACGTGGGTCAATTTTCCCTTTAACAGTGACTTCTAGATGGTAGTTGTGTCCGTGACCGTTGGGACGAGCGCATTTACCATAAATCTCAGTATTTTCTTCGTTACTGAGGTTAGGATGAGCTAGCCGATGGGCGGCGCTAAAGTGATTACTGATGCTGAGGTAGGCTTCCATTGCGTTTCCCATATAATCTGCCCAAAGTTCAGGATGTTCAAATAACTGCACGCGGACTACAGGCAAATGAGGCACTAGCCGCTGCCAGATAATTCGTGCAATATTCTCAGTAGTGGGCAGAGTTTGTTGAAATTCTGCCCACACATCGTTGAGATAAGAGAAGTCCAATTGACTAATAACTTCCCGTTTAATTACGTGTTTCACATCAGACAAGTTCAGCACCATGCCATATTTATCCAATTCCCCGGCTAGGGAGATGAATAAAACATAGTTATGTCCGTGTCCCGGAAATCTAGTACCAGCACCAAATTTCTCAATATTCTCGGCTTCACTCAGTTCTGGCAACCAATAACGATGACTTGCTGAAAACTGGGCGCGGCGATTAACAATACATTGCATGAGTAAACTATGAACAGAATTTAAAATTTCTTAATCTTTTTCTGTTTACAGCATAAACTAATTCCTAAGTTATGTGTCATTTGTCATTTGTCATTTGACATGCAGCGATATTGACCCATGTCTAATGCCCAATGACGCCAGTCTCCTCAAGTCGGGAAACCCTTTCGGCAATCGCTCATGGGGGAAACCCCCAAGACCGCGTTGCCTCACTACAGCGCTGGCTCCCCAATGCTCAATGATTATGTAACAGACGCTTGTGCTTCACAGTGCAATCTCGTAGCTATGCGGAATAGTTCATGACCTGTGTGTAAATAGCGCTCATCGTAGTTCAAAGGAAAATAACCTAATTCATCGAGTCCATCTGCTACTTGATCGAGGCTGTAGTAAAGGTGAGCCGCTGTTCTGGCTAGACTAGGGGGATTTGGCAGGGAGCGAAAAGCAGTTTGTGCCTGTTTGAGGTCATCTCGACAGGTTTTTAAGTATTCTTGAAATTCATCTAACAACTCATCATCAAAGGGATCGGCAGCTAATTGTTCCATTTGTTCTTCTAACGAATAAAGAATGGTACAAAGCAAGCGATTAACTGGTTGATAAACTTGGCGCAGCCATTCTTCAACTTGCTCGTCAACATCTCGTCCAGTTTTTCGTCTTGCTTGATAATGTTGTTGGGCTGATGCTGTACGCTGTTGGCGATCGCTATTTAATTTTTGGGATTCATTTTGCAGTTCTTGGTCATAATTGCGGCGATTTTGATTGTCACCTAAGACCTCATAAGCTGCATTGATGCAGATAATTTGTTCGCGATCGGCTGTTTCCTGATTACTGTCAGGATGAAACAACTTAACCAAGCGGCGATAAGCTTGCTTAATCTCCGCAAGGCTTGCACTTGGACTAACTTTGAGAGTTTCGTAATGGTTAGAAACGTGCTTATAATTGACCATTAATTCAATTTATCGTTAACTGACGCTAGCCGCTAGCCTTGTCTCTAGGTCTTGAAACAACGGTGTACTCAAATACCTCTCACCAAAACTGGGCTGAATCATCACAATTAAACGTCCCTGATTTTCTTGACGTTGGGCAACGCGAATTGCTGCACATAAAGCGGCTCCACTGGAAATACCAGATAGTAGCCCTTCTTCTTTTGCCAAACGCCGACTGTAGGCGATCGCTTCTTCATCGGTGACGGTAATCACTTCATCTATCAATTTTATCTCTAATACTTGAGGAATAAATCCAGCACCAATTCCCTGGATTTTGTGAGATCCTGGTCGTCCTCCAGATAAAACTGGGCTATTGGCTGGTTCAACTGCGATCGCCTTAGCGTTAGGCTTGCGTGCTTTAATCACTTCTGCTACACCAGTGATCGTACCACCTGTACCCACTCCGGCGACAATTATATCAACTTGTCCATCGGTATCTTCCCAAATTTCCTCTGCTGTAGTTTCCCGATGCACTTTTGGATTAGCTGGATTGCGAAACTGCTGCAACATATAGGTATTTGGTGTAGTATTAACTATTTGCTGCGCTCGCCCAATTGCCCCACTCATGCCTTCCATTCCGGGTGTTAGTTCCAGTTCTGCCCCGTATGCTCGCAACATTGCCCGACGCTCTCCACTCATCGTCTCTGGCATTGTCAAAATTAATCGATAACCCTTAGCTGCTGCTGCCATTGCTAGGGCAATTCCAGTGTTTCCAGAAGTGGGTTCTACTAATACTGTCTTAAAAGGAGTAATTAGTCCCTCTTCTTCAGCAGTGTTAATCATACTTACCCCAATCCGGTCTTTAACTGATGCTGATGGATTCAGACTTTCTAGTTTCACCAAAATTTCTGCAACACATCCTTCTGTTTGAGGAATACGGTTCAACTGTACTAGAGGGGTACGACCAACCAGTTCTGTAATGTTACGAGCTATTTGCATAAATTAGTCCTTAATCATGAAGTAGAGTGACATAAATAATTGTAATTAGGACAAGGCAGGAGGCAAGAAGCAGAGGGCAAGAGGGAAGGGGTTTTTAGCTATTTTGTCCTTGACTGATATAGTTAAGTTTATTTGTGTACTTCCTACTTAATTATTTAGTTATTAGCTATTGGTCATTAGTCATCAAACACTGACAAATAACTCTTGACTAAATGTAGTACATGATATCCAATTGCTGCCGCGAATTTCGTTTTTCACAAAGATCCTGGAGGGTATATTTTTGCAAGACAGAATTTGCTGCGCGACTTGCTTCTTGCCAAATTTCTTCTATAACTGAACTGTCTGTGCTTTTGGAATTAACGTTTTCTTCACCAGTCTGTGCCTCTAAGCCTTCTAAACATTCCAAAATCTCAAAAAGGATGATTTTTCGTGGTTCTCGCGTTAATAGATAGCCACCTTTTGACCCACGCTGACTTTTAACTATACCGCCACGCCTCAAAGTTGCTAGTAGTTGTTCCAGATAGCGATCAGGTATGTTTTGTTGTGCTGCAATTTGTCGAATTTGCAGCGGTTCACCGCTTTCGTAATGAGCGGCCATCTTTAATAACGCGAGAATTGCGTATTCCGATTTACAGGATAGTTCCACAAGCAGCAATAAGATTAGGGGTTGGAAATTAGGAATTAGGAGTTAGTCAATTTGGATTTGATATTTTTGCTTCAATCTCAAATCCAAAATTTAAAATCTCAAATTGACAGAGTTAGAATATTACACAATATGTAGCTTTTTATCGCCAACTTCTACTAAAAAAGCTGCTTACTGCGTAAGTCACTTCTAGAGTGGGCATTACAATAACTACCTGATGGTCTATTCATATAAAACCCGCCATAACTTATAACTTCTAACTTTTCTAGTATACTCCGGTTAACTACTGGGGTTTATCGATTTTTGCTACTGAAAACAAAAAACCCCGCCTGATGACGGGGAGAAATACAGTTCAAAATTGTCAGTGGATAGTCAACACCCTAGAAGGTAAAAGTAGTTCTGAGCGTACCGATAATAGCATCATCATTACCGCTATTTTGATCAGGAGAGGTCAACCAGATTACACCAGGGGTGATGGAAACGTTATCTGACACGCGATACTTGTAAAAGCCTTCAAAGTGATAGGGTAGATCATTATTACCACCACCAGGCAGACCTACTCGGTTACGGGAATAAGGTTCTACACCAGCAAAAAGACCTAAAACGTTACCCTGTTTACCAAAATCGACTAAAGCAAGCCCAGCACCATAGCTCCAAGCTTCATAATCATCACCAGCACCGAAGCCGGTGATATCGTGGTAAGACGCAAAGCCACTAATTGACAGTTTGTCGCTGGGTCTAAATGCAGCCGACACACCGTAAGAGTTGCTAGAACCTACATTTAGTAAAGTGTTAGCTTGTCGAGTACCTACTGCAAGAAGCTCTGGGTTTGATGTGGAACCCGAGTTAAATAAAGCACCGCCAGCTGCATTATATCCATGGACGTAAGTAGCAGCTAAAGCTAAACGATCACCGACACTAAAGTTCAACTGTCCCAAAGCAGCATAACTGCCGTCGATCAGACCTGAACTAAGATTAATAACACCAGGATCATTAGCTTGCGATGCCAAGTAACCCCCAGTAATTGAACTATTTCCCAGGATGCCACCACCTTTACCAAGGGGTAGATTGATCGCTATACCTGCACCGCCACCAATCCGATAGATGGGACTTTCAGAAGCAAAGGTAGACAAAGCACCATTACCACCATCAGTTTGATCAAAAAAGTAAGGATTATTGACTGGTGCATAATGGCTGTGACGACCACCACTAGCTGCTAGGTAAACTTGGGCTGGACCTATGGGAACTTCATAGGTCAAGCGGTCTATTTTGATACTATTGTTCCCATCACCAGCACCAATTTGAAATGTTTGTCTGCCTTCAGCATCACCGAGAGCATTGAGATTATTATTAGCGTCATCCCTTAGTGAAAAGGCTGTTGCATTACCTGCTGCCAGACGTGTGTGCAAAACATCTCTACCTGTGAAGCTGGTTTGCAAGTCTAAACGTACCCGATCTTGGAAGACAGTATTGTTAGCGTCACCAGTGTTACCTCCAAACGCATCACTAACGGCAAAAACAGCTTCACCGACTAGTTTTGTGGTAGTGGAGAACTGATTAGCTTCTAATTCAGCGGTACGCGCTTCTAAGGAATCTACACGACCGCGTAGGGTTGCCAATTCTGCGGAAAATTCTTCTTGCAACCGTTGTAGGGTAGCTAAATCTTGTTTTGTCACCAAGTCAGCTGTTGCTGTAGCAATCAATTCGTTAACCCGATCCAAACAAGCATTCAAACCAGCGGCAAATTCATAACGGGTCAAAGCACGATTACCGCGATAAGTGGAATTTGGATAACCTGCAATACAACCATAACGCTCAACCAAAGACTGCAATGCTTGGAATGCCCAGTCAGTGGGTTGTACGTCGGAAAATTGAGAAACTGATGTTACTTGGGACTGAGAGTTATTTTGATTACCTTCGTTACTGTAGCGGTTAACTTGATCTATAGTTGTTTGAGCCAATACTTCTGGCTGTTGGGCAACTTCGGTTACACCTAATTGTTTAGCTGATGATACTTTTGTGGTTGGGTTTGGAGCCGCCATTGCTGCGGTCGAAACCAACAACGTTGCTCCCAAAACTGCTGGACTAACCACTAAGGATTTCCACAACAGATTAGACATCTTTTCCTTACTCCTCACACCTTGTTTAGATAATTGATTTCGTTGCACCTAATTCTCGAAAATGTGATATCTCATTCAAACCTGTGGATGAGACATAGTTGCCACTAATACAATTCTAGTTTTTGCAAAGCTAATAAACGATTAACTTGGGGTTAAAAACTGATGTGATTAACTTATGCAAAAACATATCTTTATATCATAACATTATAAAGCATGCGATCTAGATGGCAAGATTGCAGCGATCGCCTTAATAACTGTCACACATACTTTTCTAAATATGTAAGCAGGGAGTAGGGTTTGGGTCATTCGCTCTCTACTCAGGCTAAATTGCTGAAGGCTTTAGACACTTAGCAGTTTGCCAGCAAAAATCGCTTCTTCCATCTATCCCTAGTATAAATCTCATGCCAGTTAGAACACACTGGCTCGGCTATACAAAGCTTGTATCGTGGTGACTTCCTGTCGTCTGGTGCAAGATTTAAAAGAAATCACTTAGTCGATCTGGGAAATCACTCGTGCTACATCAAAGTCTAGCTGCGTCAATCCGCCTGCATCATGTGTTGTGAGTATAATCTTTACTTTATTGTAGGAAATTTCTATATGTGGATGATGTCCCGCTGACTCTGCTGGCTTCACCAGCTTATTGACAAACTCAATTGCTTCCACAAAATCTTTGAATGTGCGGGTAATCTCCAATTTGGAGTCGTCAACAGTCCAATCTGACAGACTCTTTGCCTGTTCTATAATTTCCGCTTCGGTGAGTAGTTGTGCCATATCAATAAATTCCTACTTAATATATCTGTTACATTTTGCATCTGACAAAGGCAAACCTCTTTTTATTCTCCACACAGAAAGTATGGAAGGATAATTTCAGGCTTGATGCCTTGGCAAATAGACGCTATTGCCCACATCTGGTCAGATTCCAAAGTTTAATGTAAGATATTTTCTTTTTAAGAAAACTTAAATAGGTTGGCTTTGTCTATGGCAGCCATCGTTATTTATCGTTTTAACTAACCATTGATAAAGCAAAAATTACCCATAAAAAACTATCCGCCCTGATTCAGATCGGATGATCTAAGTCAGAGCGGTCTAGCGGGTCTTCAGGTTGCAACCAGACTGCCGGAAGGAACTCCGAGCTTGCCTAGCTACTTGAGCTAACTTAGTATCTCAAAGATGACTAAGGCTAACTTTTAGAGAACAGCCCCGGCACACAGCCGGCTAACTGCAACCTGATGACCCATGCATTTACTACTTTCTATCATGGGCATCACCTCCTTGTTGCCTAAGCGGTCTTGGTTTCAAAAGGGCAGAGGATTTACTCTGGGTTTATAACCTTTATCTAACATAACATAAAAATTTAGAGATATTAACTATATAAAGAAAAAATCTCCCACTTTTTGGTGAGAGATTACTTGAGAATAGTGAAAATTGACACTTTATTGGCTGATTACAAGGAGATTATTTTAATCTGGGTGTGTCAATTTCTGCCAACCACAAACCTGATTTAGGTCATGGTCAAATTTGAATTCTTAGAGAGCGTTACCGCGAGGTAAAACTTCTTCAGGGAATACAAATTGTTCGTGGGGTTGATCTTGAGGAGCCATCCAAGCGCGGATACCCTCATTGAGCAAAATGTTTTTGGTATAGAAGGTTTCAAACTCTGGGTCTTCCGCCGCCCGCAATTCTTGGGAGACGAAATCATAAGCTCGCAGGTTGAGTGCTAAACCGACGATGCCGACGGCACTCATCCACAAGCCTGTGACTGGTACGAACAACATAAAGAAGTGCAACCAGCGCTTATT
>NZ_JBALDE010000143.1:0-28360 GCF_036917515.1 Nostoc sp.
GCTTGTTTTTCGGGTGTCATATTTTAGATGGGCGGTTTAGGTATTCCCCTACATTCTCCCAACAACTGGTATATCTGCCAAAGAGGGATGCTCCCGGTTAACAATTCATGACTGCAAAGCTACTAAAGACCAAGCTATTCGGACTCTAGTAGAGAATTATGGGTTAGGGGAAAGTGAGATTGTGGTCTTTGGAGATCAAATTAATGACATCAAAATGTTTAAAATTGCCGCTCGTGCCATTGCAGTTGCTAATACAGATGCTGAACTTAAGCGTTACGCGACATTAGTAATTGGCTTAAACACGGAAGATAGCGTCGTTAAATACATTCATCAGGATTGGTTAAACAGATGCGCTTTGAAGTCGTGTTTTAATACATTCTAATATCCGCTAGCACTCTAGTGATTGAAATTGCTTGGTTTCGTTTGGGAGTTATTAAATGACTGGGGTAATATTTGATCTAGATGGAACTATTTGGAATATATCGAGTATATGTGCATCTGCATGGAATCAAGCAATTAATATTGCTAATATTCAAAGAACTCCTATTACTGAGGATGATATCTCTAGGGTAAGTGGTTTGCCTTTTATAGACTGTGTAAAAAATATTTTTACTGAATTAGCAGAGGAAAGTATTTATAAAATTTCTCTTTTAATAGAAGATTATGAAAAGCAAGAGATAAAAACTAGAGGTGGAACTTTATATAAGGGGGTTTCGGAATATTTAGATACTTTGTCGGGTCAGTTTCCCTTGTTTATAGTTAGCAATTATGAGTATTAGTACTTGCAGGCATTTCTTTCGATGCCTTTAAACAGTAGTAATACAAGCAAGACTTTTGGGGATATATTTACAGACTCAGAATGTTTTGGCAGAACTCAAAAGCCTAAAGCTGAAAATATCATTGCAATCTGTCAGCGCAATAGCTTGAAAAACGCAATATATATTGGAGATACAGAAAGTGATAGATTAGCAGCAATGAAAGCAGGAGTTGATTTTATTCACGTTACCTATGGATTTGGTTATGTAAAATCAGAAAATATCAAGATAGCAGCTTCTTTTATTGAAGTTGTAGATATGCTATTAACTATTATTAATCTCCCATTGGTAGCTAAGTAAAGTATTATAGGTAGTAAGTGATTTACAGTATCACCCACTTATATGACTCATATTTGATTTCTGAAAAACCGAATTGGTTAGAAGCTTGCCATACAAAGGTTTGTTCCTCAGTATACTTAGCAAGATTCAAGTACGATTCCTATATATAATATCTAATCTTATAGAAATTCTTCTAATTGTGTTAGCCGAATAGCCTATTATAAAAGTTTTATTGATTTGCCATGCTAATTTTTATTAAAGTTTACTATAGCTAGTATATAACATTGTTTCAATTCGGTTATATAGAATAAACAAACATCAAGAGCGTAGCTATTTTATCTGTGGAATTGAAAGTCATTTTTCCGTTACCAAAGATGTGTTTATGGTAAAATAATTACAAGGTTATTAGGTAAAATACTGAGTAAAAGTTATTTACCCACCAGCTTTTTATAAGGTTTAAAAATCCAAGAATATGGACGATAAATTTATGCTAGCTGCTTTAGCTCAAAGCAGAAAAGCTTTACCAGAATGCTTACCTAATCCACCAGTAGGTTGTGTAATCATCCATTCTGGCAAGATAATAGCAGCAGGATATACGCATTCCCCCGGAAAACATCATGCTGAGGCTGATGCACTAACCTACATTCAAGGTCAAGATTTGCACTGTTTGCAAATGTACGTTACTCTTGAACCTTATTCTTTTCAGGGACGCACACCCTCTTGTGCTTTGGCGCTCGCTAAAGATCCACGTATTCAGGAAATATATGTCTCGATAGTTGATCCAGATTCTCGCAATAACGGTAAAGGATTAGATATTCTCAAAAAAGCAGGGAAAACAGTTCATGTCGGGTTATGTGCCGATGAAGTGAATGCTTTTCTTCAACAATACATTTCTTTAACTGATAACTGTTAAAATCAAAGTGTCTCAGCCGTTGCTTCACAATAATCAATAGATGAAATTTGCTGGATAATTTTGGTTAACTCTGCTGATGGATTTGGCACTGCATAAATTTCTCGCAGCGCATCAGACCAGAGTTCTTGCTGTGCAAAGTAGTTAACTTTTTCAAGGGCTATTTTCTCTACATTGGCTCCTTGTTTCTTAAGTCGTGTTTCTAATTGGTTCAACTCACTTGCTATGCGATCGCGCTTTTGAGTTTCAATTATTTGAAACTGGATACTGACGCTTTTTTTAGGAAATGGTACATTAACATACATGTGCCATTGGTACAATTCGCCAGGTTGTAGCGGTTTACCATCGTAGATGATTTTTTCTTGCGCTGGAGTAATTTCCTGACTCCATATAACCTGTTTATTTCCCTGTTGAAATAACTCTATTTTCTGCGCTGTTCCACTTTTAACATGCCAGAGAAATAGCGGTTGCACGCTCCAAATCTCTTCAGTTCCCTTGTTTATAGAAGAATCTGGATCGACTAGTTTGCGGGGTGCGATCGCACAAATTTCTCCTCCTCGTCCACCACCTGAAACTTTCTTACGGCGCACTATATTCCAGATATCACCCCACGATAAAGCCAAATGTCTACTGTTTGTTTTTGTTAGTAATTCTTGATGTTTTTGTTTGACTACGGCTTGCAAAGGTAATGCGAATAAAACAATAATTATTAGAGTTTGTATAAACAATATAGATTGCATTTTATTAGCTTTACTCATAAGACTTACTCCTAAGTACAAGACGAACATAATTCCATAGAACGACTGATGGTAAAAGCCAGGGTAGTAACACTGCTATTGAGATATAGACCTGTAATGAAACAACCATATAAACCGCTGTAGCAATCCCTAAATTTATCATCCACCATTTCCTCTTATGAGGATTGTCTAGTAAGACAAAGGTAATACCTTTACCCAATAACGAGAAAAGTAAAATCATCAAAAAATCTGGGATAGGCACAACTAATCGCCGCGTCAGCAAATGGTGAATCATATAGGCATGAGCTTCGCCACCAGTAAAAGTACCTTTCGATTCAAACAAATTGTTCCAGCCGCTTTTACCATGCCAAAAAGCTACTGCTAAAGGAATAGTAAAATTATCATCATTTCTTCCCTGTATCCCTGCTCCTTCATATCCACCAGGAATAATTAATACAATTTTATTTTTCAGGCTGTCTGGAAGTTTTTTCTTCCCTTTACAAGAGCCCATTAATTCACAGGCAGATATGCTTTTATAAGCTTGATTTGGGGGAATAGAAAAGTCGATAATTGGATGAAACCACCCAAGAAAACTAGAAATTGGGTAAAGGCGTGATCTCTGCAAAAAACTTAACTGCTCGTTTCGTATATTTATTGTTTTGGAAGAGAAATATTTTTGATTATCTAAATTAAATTTTGATAAAATAGCTAGTGCTTTTTTATGGTTTTGCTGTAAATAAACTAAAGCTAATTTATAACTAAACGGACAATTAGAAGAATCAAAACAATCAAAAGTGTTTGATGGCAGTGCCACATTCCACGGATAAAATCTAATATCACCTTCTATTTTGTCACTTAAGCTAATAATATCATTACTTACCTTACCTATTTTAGGATTTTCATTTTCATTATAAGCAAATACAAATTGAAGACCTTTAGTATGACCATCCAAAATTGCTTGGTGGAGTAATTTAGTATTTCCTGGTTGTTCTTCAAATCTACTTGATAGAGGATTATACTTATCTAAAATATAATCAATACCGATTAATTCAGCATTTGATTGGGAGAGGTGTTGAATCAAACGGGCTAAATAACTATAATCTAGAGGAATCTGGTGTTTAATTTTATCTCGATCGGCAATGAGTGATTTATTATCAATTTGAACTAATAGTAAAGGAGTTTCAATTTTGTTTTGTACTTGGAATGTAATTTTTCGGTAGATAGCCTGAAGTAAAATACGTGGCTCTAATAACAAGTTTGGTACTAGTTGTAGTAAAAAACTCATAAATAGTAACCCTCCTAGCCATTTTGCTTCTTTTAGTGTTGGCAACCAGCGTTTAAGAGTTGACCATAAACCAAAAGGTTTAATCCGAAATAGTTCTGCATTTGGATGGCGGAACAAAGAGGGAACGAGGTAAGCAGAAGGGTAGAAAAAACGACTTTCTTGTTGCTTGAGATAATGACTTGCATCTAATAATGCTTGATGGACATCTTTGTATTGAGACAAACTTTTGAGAAACTGCATTAAAAATTCCTGCGCCACCTGATTGTGGATTGGTTCTCGCATCACTACCACCTGACTCAAACCCAGGTTAATCAAAGATTCTGCGATATTGATACCACTACAGGAATTGAAAATAGCAAACTGAAGTCCCCGTTTCTTCGCTTGTTTGAGTGCTTCTTCAATTTCCCAAATTGAGAGAGAAACGTTTGGTGCAATCCCCAATTCTCCACCAGTCAGGACAGTTTCGTTACTGTGTCCTGCAAAAAACAACATATCCCAGCCGCGTTCATCGTTGATTGCTTGGAATATTTCGCTTTTCAGTGCTTGAGCATCTTGAGGATTTTTTCTATTCCAGCCGACAAACTTCACATTGGCAAAATGATCGAGCGATCGCACGGCTTGTTTATCACCTTCAAAATTTAACCCTGTGTCATCCCCTAAAACAGCTAAAATCCTAGCTTTACGCCCCAGCGTTTGCACGGGATCGTTGAGAATAGTTGTTGGAATGCGGGCAATACGTATTCTTTTTGGTATTCCCAAATCAGTTCCAATTTCCCAAGTTTCCCACGGCAATCGTGCTAGTTCTAGAGGGCTGCAACTCACAAACACTTCAACCCAGTGATGTTCTGATTCTGAGTGCTTGCTAGCAGCGTTGGCAATTTCACGGCGAATACTCAGCAGATCGGCACTGAACAACCAGCGATGAAATTCATTCAATAGTTGTGCTTCCGCATTTACCAGTTGCTTATTGCGGTCAATGGGGGAACTGCTACCTCCACTAATGGCCTTTCGCCCTCGCAAATATTTATAGTAATCTAAATAGGCTTTTTGCCAATGTCGGTAGCTCGAAGTCAGCGACAGTGGATAATTCAAATTGATAGTAATTATCTGTCCTTCAACTCTTAACTCGAAGTGACAAACTGACTCGATTTGAGTAACATTGAGCTGAAAAACTGTCCGGCTCATTATCAAGTTTTAGATTTGGGATTAGTCAATTATTAGTTATTAGTTGTCAAAAGGAACTATACAGACAGCATTAATTAGATTAGCATATTGAGGTTGCAAAACAGAAAATTGCTCTTTATTAATAAAAATACTTGGCTTGTAAAAACTTTGGTCATCTTAATAGCTTCTAGTGTCTTCTACAGTAGCTATATCTTTAGCAAGACTGAGGTTATGTATTTTTTCAACCCCTGCCGCCTTTGAGTTTTGCTCCTCAAAACTGCCATTGCACTGTAACTCCTACTGTAAAGGGGTCGCCAGGTAACACTCTTAACTGACTTGTGGAATTCTCAAAATACCGAACATCAAACAAATTTTTAAAATTTACAGCAGCTTGGAAGTTATTTCCCCGGTAATAGATTGCCGCATCTGTACGTAAGTAACTTGGTAAACTGAAAGTATTATCTATGTCTCCAAATCGTTCTCCAACATAGAACAAGCCGAAGCCAAAGCCTAATCCTTGCAATGAACCCTGAGAAAACCTATAAGTAGTCCACAAACTTGCATTATCAAAAGGTGTATTTACTAGTCTATTGCCAACTGGGAATACATTATCATTTGTAATTCGCGCATCGGTGTAAGTGTAAGAGACAATTACCTGCCAGCCTGGTAATATTTCCCCCTTGATGTCGAACTCGATACCTCGACTTCTTTCCTCACCCGTTTGGACACTAAAGTCAATATTATTAGGGTCAGTCGTGAGAACGTTGGATCGAGTTATTTGATACAAAGCCAAAGTTGCTGAGAGGCGGTTATCGAGCAAATCAGTTTTGATCCCCACTTCATATTGAGTCCCACGCTCTGGCTGAAATGCATTGCCATCAGCATTAAAGCCAATCGTTGGGTCAAAAGAACGAATATAGCTTGCGTAGAACGAGACGGGTTTGATAGGTTGGTAGACAATGCCTACTTTCGGACTGAATGCAGAGTCAGGTTGACGGCTAATCGAGTCAGAATTCGTGTTCTCACTCTCTACAAAACTAAAGCGACCTCCGAGAAGTAATTTTAGGTTATTGAAGAGCGTTATTTTATCTTCAGCATAAATCCCTAAAGCATCATTTTTAATTTTTTGGTTAAATCGACCGGAAATAGATCCTAAAGGTTGACCATAGACTGGATTAAATAAATCAAGTGGAAGATTATCCCTGAAAACAAAATTGGATGCTTGAATATCCCTGTACAAATCAAACCCAAGCAGCAATTCATGCTGGATGCCTCCAGTGTTGAATTTGCCAACAATATTAGTATCTAGAATGTAAGTATTCAAAACAATAGGTTTAACAGATTCCTGCGTACTCCGCTCTAGAGTGCGATCGTCGGATTGTAAATAATCGGCAAATGCTTTTCTCTGGTTGTAGCTTACGAACGAAGCCCGGAAGGCGTTCCGCAAAGACCAGTTTTTGCTAAAGCGATGCTCAAACTGATAGCCGACTCGCGTCGTTTGAGTGTTGTCAAAATCTTTAGGCTCTCCAACGTAACGATTTAGCGGAATTTTGCCGTTAGGATTGGGTAACACAGTTCCCACTGCGGGAAGCGCGGTATCACGTAGAAATAAGTTTTGATACTCCGCTTCCAAAGTGAGCTTTGTGTTCTGACTTAGTTGCCAAGTCAGAATCGGCGCAATAAAGAAATTTGTCTTTTTGTAAAAGTCAGAAAAGCTTTCTTGGTAAGAGTAAGAGGTATTTAAACGGTATAAAAGTTTATTGTCAGCAGACAGTGGCCCAGATATATTTAAAGCGGAACGAACAAGATTATAACTACCCCCAGTCAGTTTAGCGGAAACATAAGGTTCACTCAGGGGTTGTTTGGTAACTAAATTAATTGTACCGCCCGGCTGACCTTGACCGTAGAGTAATGAATCCGCTCCTCTGAGAATCTCTATCCGCTCTATATTAGTGATTTCATTTTGAATACTGTTAGCACTACCACCGTCTTTTAGCCCGTTGCGAAGGGTATTGTTAGTCTGAAAGCCTCGAATCGTAAAAGTATCTCCCTTGATAAGACCATTACCAGGTAGTACGCCAAAATTTCTCAGGACTTCTTGAATAGTGAGGTCTTGTTGATCTTCTATAACCTGCCGAGGAGCAACTTGAATTGATTGGGGAATGTCCCGTATTGGGGTGTCAGTTCTCGTCCCCACACTTGCATTAGGAACCCAGTAGCCTGTCTCTGGAGGAGCAGTCACGAATAATTCTATAGGTAGTTGGGTTTTCATTGACTGTGGCGGTGTCCTTTGTGGCGATGGTATCGGAATTGGGGACTGTTCTGGGGTCGAGGGTGGTTGGGTTCTCTCGGATGGTAGAGTGTCAGTTGGCGTGACTTCTGGCGTGGGTGTGGACGTAGGCGTGAGCTTCTGAGTTGTTGATACAGATGATGTCAAAATAACAACTAGATACCCGTTACTTTGGGCTACAACAGCGGCTGGAACTTCTGTATCCCCTATCACCGTCACCCGGACAATATTGGCAGTCAACTGGCTAACAGCGACTCTAGCAATTCCTGGTTTCAGGTTAAGTACGCGAAACTCATTACCAGATGCTAATCGCAACTGTGTATTGGAAATATCTGCAATAAATATTTTTTTAGACCTAGTTGTAAATACTTGAGGCAATGTCTTAGATGTAGTTTTTAAAATCACCTTAACATGAGTATCTGCCTGGACAAGCTCTACATTAGTCACCTGTACTACATCAGCTCTAGCTGGGAAAGCAACTAAGACTGATACTGCTATTAACGAGAAACAAGCAGAAAATTGCTGTTTGTTCACTGGAAAAATTGCTATTTGTTGACTAGAATTCCTAACACCTTAAGAAGTAATATAGCTTTTCAGCAGTGATTTTTATTACAAATAGTTAAAAATTGCTATAGCTTGTGACAGTTTAGACTAGCTGAAACTGGGTGAGGAAAAAGCGGTATGAAACTTTTTTTGACAAAGATGCGTAATTTCTCAAAAGATTATGGATCTATAAGTGAGACAGTCATCTCCTAATTAGAAAAAGGAGGAATATTTTCTTGAGTCACCTTTGCTTCACTTTGTTGAAAAACAGGTTTTATTGTTACATGCTGAGTGCTAGTTTGCTAGTGTCTCTTTCTTCCACCTTACCGCTATTAGTAAATGCACAAACGATACCAGAAGTCAATAACTTTCAGCAGCCGCGACTACAAGAAAACCTTCAACAGTATAAGCAAAGTCCTTTTGGGCCTCCAGGGTCAACAAGGTTAGAGCCTCCTAAGCCTACTATACAAGAACGTAATGCCGAAGTATTCCAGCAATACAAAGTAGGTGTTCGGCAGTTGAACAAGGGTCAGTTTAGACAAGCGTTGGAAACATTTCAACATGTTTTAGGTATTTATAGAAAAATTGGCGATCGCCAAGGGGAAGGTTTGAGCCTTACAGGTATGGCAGTGGTTTACCACAGTCTTGGGGAGTACCCTAAAGCTTTAGAGTTATATCAACAAACTTTAGCTATTTACAAAAAAATTAACTATAAAGAAGGGCAAAGTCAGACTTTCAATAATCTTGGGGCGGTTTACTATAGTCTCAATCAGTACACCCTTGCCTTAAAGTTTCACCAGCAAGCTTTAACTATTCGTAAACAAATTGATGACAAGGTAGGGCAAGTTCAAACCTTCAATAATATTGGAGGAGTACACCATAAACTCAATCAGTACGCCAAAGCTTTAGAGTTCTATCAGCAAGCTTTAGCCATTTGCAAACAAGTCAGGAACAAAGAGTGGGAAGGTAGGACTCTTAACGACATTGGGGAAGTTTACCTTGACCTTGGTGAGTACGCCAAAGCTTTAGAGTTCTATCAGCAAGCTTTAACCATTCGTCAACAAATTAACAATCAAGTGGAGCAAGGTCAGACCCTCAACGGTATCGGCATAGTTTACTACAACCTCGGTCAGTACACCAAAGCTTTAGAGTTCTATGAGCCAGCTTTAGCCATTCACAAACAAATCAACGATAAAGTAGGGGAAGCTGAAAGCCTTAATGGCATTGCAGCAGTTTACCAAAGTCTCGCTCAGTATGCTCTTTCCTTAGAATTTTTTGGGCAAGCTTTAGCCATTCGCCAACAAATTGATGATCAGGCGGGGCAAGGTAGGACACTTACTGGTATCGGGTTAGTTTACGACAATCTTGGTCAGTACGCCAAGGCTTTAGAGTTTTTTGAGCAAGCTTTAGCTATTAGTAAACAAATCAACGACAAAGCAGGGGAAGGTACGACCCTTGACAATATTGGGGGAGCTTATCTTAGCCTTGGTCAGTATCCCCAAGCTTCAAATTACTATACCCAGGCTTTAGCTATTCATAAACAAATTAACAATAAGGCAAAGCAAGGTGGGACTATTAACAAAATAGGATTTGTTTACAACAGACTCGGTAAGCACGCCAAAGCTTTGGAGTTTTTTCAGCAAGCTCTAGCTATTCACAAACAAATCAACGACAAAGCAAGAATTGGTGAGAGCCTCAATGGCATTGCAGAAGTTCATCATAGTCTCGGTGAGTATCCTAAAGCTTTAGAGTTCTATCAGCAAGCCTTAAATATTTTTAAAGAAATTGGCTTAAAAGTAGAGGTAGCTATAACCCTGACAAACATTGGCAGAGATAACAACGTTTTAAGTAAGTATGCGGATGCTGAAAAAACGCTATTCGATGCGATCAAGGTTTGGGAGGAGCTGCGACCAGGATTACAAGATAACCAGAAAATCTCAATCTTTGAAACCCAAGCTCATACCTACCGCTTACTGCAACAAGCCTTAGTGGCTCAGAATAAAACTAACACAGCCTTGGAAATTGCGGAACGAGGTAGAGCCAAAGCCTTTATTGAGTTATTAGCCTCAAAGCTGTCTCCCAAATCCAATCATCAACCAAATATTACTCAACCCAAAATCCAGGAACTTCAAAAAATCGCTACTCAGCAAAAAGCAACACTTGTTGAATATTCGATTATTTACGATCCATTAAAACAAGGAAAAAAAGAATCATGTGAATCAAAACTGTTTATTTGGGTTATTAAACCTACAGGTGAAGTGGCGTTTCGCACTACTGACCTTAAATCCTTATGGGAAAAAGAGAATATTTCTCTAGAAGACCTTGTGAACAACAGCCGAGAAATCATTGGTATCAGAGACCGCGGTATTTTTTCAGTAGAGGTCAAGGTTGATGCAGCGAGCGAGAAAAAACCATTACAGCAACTCTATGAACTGATGATTTCACCCATTGCTGACCTCCTCCCTCAAAACCCTGACTCGCATGTTATCTTCATCCCTCAATCATCTTTGTTTCTCGTTCCCTTCCCAGCGCTGCAAGACAAAAATGAAAAATACCTGATTGAAAAACATACCATTCTTACCGCTCCGGCAATTCAAGTATTAGATTTAACACATAAGCAACAGGACTCAGTACCAAAATCTGCAACTGATGTGCTAATTGCAGGTAATCCTACAATGCCCAGTGTTTCTATTCCTATTACCTCACAGCCTCAAAAGTTACCTCCCTTACCAAATGCAGAAAAGGAAGCAGTTGAAATTGCTCGTTTATTCGATACCAGAGCTTTAATTGGTAAAAATGCGACTAAAGACGCTATCTTGCAACAAATGCCTAAAGCCAGGTTAATTCACCTGGCAACTCACGGGCTACTCGATGATTTGGATAACTTGGGTGTACCGGGTGCGATCGCCCTTGCCCCTTCTGGTCAAGATAACGGTTTGCTGAGGGCTGACGAAATACTTGATTTGAAGCTAAACGCCTCTCTTGTAGTTCTAAGTGCCTGTGATACTGGGCAAGGAAACATTACAGGCGATGGAGTTATCGGGCTGTCTCGTTCCTTGATTATTGCTGGCGCTAGGAGTGTACTAGTGTCTCTATGGACAGTACCAGATGATTCTACATCGCAATTAATGATTGAGTTTTATCGCCAATTGCAGCAAAATCCTGATAAAGCTGAAGCCTTGCGTCAAGCAATGTTAAACACCATGAAACAACATCCTAATCCAAAGGATTGGGCAGCATTCACGTTAATAGGTGAGGCAGATTAAATCACGCGGTGAAGAAATAAGAGCAATGGCAACTGCTGTAGAACAAATATAGACTATCAATACCGCTGCCAATTTACGAGGGTTCAACGCCCATATTATTCTTGCTCCCCTGCTCTCTCATCCCCAATTCCTACTCACTCAGACAACCGCCAAATCTTAATAGTGTTATCTTCACTACCGCTAACAAGGGTTTTGCCATTAGGAGTGAAGGTAACAGATGTGACGGTGTTGGTGTGCCCCGCTAATGTGAGAATTTCTTCTCCTGTAGCTGTATTCCACAGTTTGATAGTGCGATCGCGGCTACCACTAGCAACAATTTTACTATCGGCACTGAATGCTACGGATGTGACAGTGTTAGTATGTCCCACTAGTGTGCGAAGTTCTCTTCCCGTAGCTAAATTCCAAAGTTTGATGGTGCGATCGCGGCCAGCACTAGCTAAAGTTTTACCATTTGGGCTAATGGCTACAGTTGTCACTGTTTGAGAATTTCCTTCTAGTGTGCGGATTGGGTATCCCTTTGCTAAATTCCAGATTTTGATAGTCTTGTCAAAACTGCCACTGGCCAGAATCACACCATCGGGACTGATAGCCACTGACCGCACCCAGAATGTATGCCCTGCTAGTGTCCGAATTAGCTCTCCTGTTGCCAAATCCCAGATTTTAATGGTGTTGTCATCACTACCAGTAACTAGAGTCTCGCTATCAGCACTGATGGCTAGGGCATGAACTGAGTCAGAATGCCCCATAAGAGTGCGAATTTGTTTTCCCGTTGCCAGATTCCAGATTTTAATGGTATTGTCATCACTGGCACTAACCAGAAGTTTGCCATCTGGACTAATTACTACGACATTCACCTGCTGAAAATGCCCGTTGAGGGAAGAGATCAGTTTTCCGGTTGCGAGATTCCAAAGTTTGATTGTGCGTAGGTGTAGCCTGGTGTAGCCATCGCTGCCACTGCTGGCTATAGTTTTGCCATCGGGGCTAACGGCGACAGATAAAACTGAGTTTTCGTGTCCTTGGAGGGTGTTAGCTAAGGAAACCTTACCCAAGCTAATCTGACTCAAAATCGCCTCATTTTTACCAGGACTATTGTGTTGAATCAACCTAGAAACCAAACTGGTTTGCATACGGCGAAAGTTTTTATACCAAGATTCGCTGAATCCAAACAACAGAATGAAAGCACTGACTAAGATTAAAATTCTCAGTATAGGATAACTTTTTGGTAGAGATGGTGCTTTAGTTGGTGGTAATTTCCCAGATGACTTACCCGCAGGTGGCAGGGCGAGGAGTTGTTTTGGAGTCAAGTCTCTAAGGACTTCTTCGGCTGACTGGTAACGTTCATGGATATCTTTTTTCAAAAGCTTGTCAATGACAAAATCCAACTCAGGATTTAGCGGACTCCGCAAATATTCCCGCCAATTACTTACCCAGGTGTACCCAGATTCCATCCACAATTGAAATGGGGAATTTCCCGTTAGCAGATGAAAGCAGGTAGCTCCCACACCGAATAAATCGCTGGCAGGAAAAGCTTTCCCATCTCTAATTTGTTCTAGGGGAGAATAACCATGTGAACCAATGGATGTGCCAGATTTCTGTTGAACTTTGGCGGTAAATTGCTTTGAGGAGCCAAAATCAATCAGACTTAATCGTCCATCATTTTTATTGCGAATAATATTTTCTGGCTTGATGTCTCGATGAATAATTTTGCGATCGTGGATAAATTTTAGGATGGGCAGTAAATCTAGCAAAATAGATTGAATGTCTCTAGCGTTATAAGCCTTGCGCTGTTGCAACTCCTTTAATAAATTTTCCCCATTGATAAACTGTTGCACCAAATATAGGCAGCCGTCTTGCTCAAAGTAAGCTATCAAAGTTGGAATTTGGGGATGTTCTCCAAGGTCTTGTAGTCGCTGCGCTTCTTCTGCAAACAACTCCATCGCCTTTTTTTGCGACCAAGTTCCTTGGAATTTTGGAGCTAACTGCTTGATAACACAGCGTTCATTGAGTTTATCTACGTCTTCTGACAGATAGGTTCTGCCAAATCCCCCCTCATCTGAAAGGACTCGGATGACACGGAAGCGATTTCTTAAAAGTGACACCAGCGGGGTGCTACAACTTTGGCAAAACTTCTTTCCATTGGGATTCAGGGGATTTGAGCAATCGGGATTTAAGCAGCAGATCATGATCTGACAGGCGCGACTGCATGACAACTTAGGCTAAGTTTGCCCCGAACTTTCCCTTAAGATAATTGACTCTCGCTTACTTGTGGTAGATAAACCCTGTTGTGGGGATTGGGGAATTACTTATATAGTTAGCTTTTGTAAATAGTAGTCAGTCTTCCTCATCTGTGGAAAACTACGAGAGCCATAAGATTAATTATTCTATCGATTATATAATAATCTGAATAAAAATATTTTTTGGAACTTTTAAACCTAGTAATTTTGCTTGTATCTTGGCAAGCAATAACTGACTAAGTATTGAAGATAAATCCTGATTAATTAATGATTACTGACTATCAAATATAGTTAAAATGCTTACTAAATTTGTTTTGGGTATTTTAAATTGCCTATAATTAATTATTCATTTGATACTTTAACTAAAAAACTGCAATTTACAGTAGATTTAAAGTTGGTGAGGTACACAATGATTCGTCTGTTACTCAGGGATAAAGCGTGTTTTACTCCTGTTAGCGCAGCGGGGCGTTGCCCATTCTGAATTTTACTATATGTGCTATCTTGTTTCCTTGAATCTTGCTCTCCATTTCCGAATGGCACTAGCAGTTCTGGCTACAGGTGGCATGTATACATCATAATTTTCGTGTTGTGTAATTTCATATTGTGTAATTTTATGTTGTGTAATTTCGTGTTGTGTAATACTTTTATTATTTAATTTTTGGGTAGTTAGACAGTTAGCCAAAGTAGGTGAATAACTTTCAATACTTAAAGCTTTTATCACTTCATCGGCAGTTTTAAATCGCTCTTCTAAGGTGATTTTCACCATTTTTCCTAAAATTTGGGCGAAACTGTTGCTGATATTTACCTGTTTTTGCCAAGATATTTCACCAGTTTTTGGATTGTAGTCCAATTCTAAAGGACTTTTAGCAGTCAACATATAAATACAAGTTATACCTAATGCATAAATATCACTGGCATAAACTGGACGTAGAGAAAACTGTTCTGGTGGTGCAAATCCCTTAGTCCCGATAAAGTTGGTATTTGCCACCGGATTGATTGAGTTTTCACAAGAATCAACTAATTTCTCTTTCACCGCACCAAAATCAATCAGCACTATGCGCCCATCATATTCACACCGCAATAAATTTTGGGGTTTGATATCCCGATGAATCACATGATGTTTATGAAGATACTGTAATACAGGTAATAATTCCTGTAAGAACTGCTTAACTGAGACTTCACTTTTGGGCCCAGTTTGCCGCACTTCTCGCGCCAAAGTCAAACCCGGCACATATTCTTGAATTAAAAAGAACTCCCCATTCGCCTGAAAATAGTCTAATAGCATGGGAATTTGCGAATGACTACCAAGTTGTCCTAAAGTTCTTGCTTCTTTTTCAAAGCGCATACATGCCTTTTGCCAACTTTGAGGAGTAGTTACTTTTGGACAAAGTTGTTTAATGACACACAGAGGATTCCCAGGTAATACGGCATTTTTGGCTAAAAATGTCACACCAAAACCACCTTTACCCAAAATTTGCAGTATTTCATAGCGATCGCGAAATAGCCGTTTAGAACCACACATCTGAATCAACTGAGTTTGTTGTAAAATACTTTCTTGAGAATTCGTTGTTTTTTGAGAAAAACGATTCAGATTCATTAGTATAAAATATCTACTCTTAAATGAATGTCTCTAATTCTATGACAATTCTTTATTGACAACAGTAAGATTACTGAATCTTTGCCAAATCCTCATTACTCTTCAAAAAGTAAAAATAAATTTTTGTAGAACTAGCTCTTTCACGGATGTGTTACGAGCTAATTTGTAATTTAGTAGAGGTGAAAGTCTGTTGCGTGGGTACTTGTACTCATTTTGTATGAAGATGCACATAATAAAACCCCTCTGGTTTCGCAAAAGGGGGACGGCGTAGCCGGGGGGTAAAAATATGTAGTTTCACGCTTAGTACATTTATAAGGATGTAAGGACTTGCATCCTGATGATAGGATGTTTTTTAACTATAAGTACCTAAGCTGGTGGAGTTTGTGAAGAGAAAATATCTGTAAGATCCTTCTCAACCAGCAAATCTGGTGTTTGCATAATAAATGGCAGTTCGGCTCCCACAAGACCTCTTTGGATGCGTTCTAAAGTCTCACTAAAAATGATAAACAGAGGATATATAGTATTAGCTCCCTCACTCAAAATATGACTGTGACGGAAAGGCATCAACCACTCATAATCATTGTCTAGATAAACTTGGGTTTGTCGCCAACGTCCTAACAAATCAGAAAAGTCTTCGTGAGCGCGATGAATAAAGACTAAAATTTCTACTCCAGTTTTGATTTTCCACTCTGGATCGCACATCAAAATTGCCACATCACAGGGTAAGCAAATTATTTGTGGGGCTGTTGTAGAAGTATTGCGAAGCCGGACAATTGGCAAAGGTATAGTGATGATACTTTCATCTGGACGGCGCAGACTGGGAATCATCTCCAAATATGGCCGATATTGCTTTAGTAAGGCGATCGCAGCTAGATGATTGCTGTACTCTGCCAAACTCGCTTCGTACTGAGATTTTTGCATAGTCATAGTTTATTAAATAGTTAGGAGTTAAAAATCAAATTAATCAGTTAGAAGTTAAAAGTTAGAAATAAAAAATTTTAATTCTTAACTCATAACTTATAACTCTTAACTATTAATCCTTTATCCCAGCTTTTCAAATACTGCAAACATAGGCAGATACATTGCTAGCAAAATTGTTCCAACCATTCCCCCTAGAACTACAATCATTACTGGTTCCAAAATACTAGTCATTGCTTTTACTGCTTGCTCAACTTCATCTTCATAGAAATCGGCAACTTTCATCAACATTCCATCTAATTCTCCAGTTTCTTCTCCGATGCTAATCATCTGAATTGCCATAGCCGGAAAAACTGCATCTTTTTGTAAAGCAATGCTAATCATTCCTCCTTGTTGAATCTCCATGCGGGCTGCATCTATGGCATTAGCAATCACTTGGTTTCCTGATGTATCTCGGACAATTTCTAAGCAAGTTAAAATTGGTACACCTGAACGAGTCAAAGAACCAAAAGTCCGGCTAAAGCGGGCAACTGAAGATTTTTGAATTAAGTCACCGAACAATGGCATCTTCAGGGAAAAACGATCGATTGTGATGCGACCAACAGGAGTTTTACCGTATTGTGTAAAGGCAAATTTCAGTCCTATAAGAGCAACGAGAAGGACCAAAGCACCCGGACTTCTCAAAAACTTACTAGCATCCATCAAGAATTGCGTTAGAGGTGGTAAAGAGATTCCAATTTCTGTAAAAATCTTGGCGAAAATTGGAATAAGAAAAATAGTCATGCCTAAAAAAATAGCAACTGCGATAAAACCTACAACTGTTGGATAAGACAGTGCTGATTTAATTTGGTTTTGTAAACGGGCAACATCTTCTAACAACTTGGCTAAACGATTCAATACTTCGTCTAGAACACCACCAACTTCGCCAGCTTGAATCATACTCACATATAATCCATCAAAACAGTCGGGATGCTTCCGCATTGCCTCTGAAAGATTCATTCCGCTTTGAACATCGGTACTAATTTCCACAAGGGCTTGTTTCAATTTAGTATTACTACACTGTTCAGAAAGCACGCCCAGACTTCTAACGATCGCAACTCCCGCATTCATCAAAACGGCAAATTGACGCGAAAAAACGGCTTTGTCTTTCACAGAAACCTTAACTAAGGATTTCTGAAAGTTTTTGAAGGCAACATCTGGCTGAAATCCTAGAGATTGCTTGAGTTCTTGAATTACAAAACCTTGCTCTCTAAGATTAGTACGAGCTTGTACCAAGGATTCAGCAACAATTTTTTCTGTTCGGGATTTTCCTTGGGAATCGCGAACACGAGCAACGAAGTTTGGCATAAATAAATTCAAAATTCAAAATTTAAAATACTTAAGGGGATGAAATATTCTTCATCTCCCCTATCCCCAATTCTTTTAATGTGCTTTGGCAGCCACACCGGGTTTAGCACCTGCAGCAGCTTGCGGTGTAGAATTACCAATGAGACGTTGAATTTCATCTGGCTTAGAAGTCTTAGACATTGCCGCCTCAAAGGAAATCGTTCCGGCTTTGTAAAAATCGGCTAAAACCTTTTCCAGAGTTTGCATTCCCAATTTGCCGCCAGTTTGAATTGCTGAGTAAATTTGAGATGTTTTACCTTCTCGAATCAAGTTGGAAATAGCAGGAGTAACAATCAGAATTTCTTGAGCCATTACCCGACCATATTCACCGGGTTTAGGGTTTTTCTTGGATACCAAGGTTTGACTAAATACCCCCACCAATGAGTTAGACAATTGCACCCGCACTTGGGTTTGTCTTTCATGGGGGAAAACGTCTATAATCCGGTCAACAGTTTGAGCGGCGGAACTGGTGTGTAGCGTACCAAATACCAAGTGTCCTGTTTCGGCCGCAGAAATCGCCAAAGAAATCGTTTCCAAATCGCGCATTTCCCCTACCAGAATGATATCTGGATCTTCCCGTAGGGCTGCTTTCAAAGCATTAGCAAAACTTTTAGTATCTTCTCCTAGTTGCCGCTGGTGAACCAAGCTTTTAATTGGTTCATAGACAAATTCAATTGGGTCTTCCACCGTTAAAATATGCTCTGCCTTGGTGCGGTTAATCAAGTCGATCATTGCCGCTAGGGTAGTTGTCTTCCCCGAACCTGTAGGACCTGTCACCAGAATAAGTCCTCTGGGCTTATCGCACATTTCCCGCACGATATCTGGCAGACCCAATTTTTCAAAGTTAGGAATCTTAGAACTTAATGCTCGTAAGCAAGCAGCATAAGCACCACGCTCTTTATAGACATTAACCCGAAAACGAGCCAAACCTTTGACACCATAAGAACAATCCAACTCCCAGGTCTGCTCTAAGGTTTTACGCTGGGTATTGTTGAGCATACTAAAAATCAGCCTTTGACATTGATCGGCTGTCAATACATACTCACCTATAGGGGTAAGTTTGCCACTGATGCGGAAGTAGGGAGGCAAACCTGCCGATAAATGCATATCCGAGCCACCCATTTCAATCAACTGCTCCATCAAATCTTCAATCATCATTTCCATAGTTCTGCTTCCTTTTAATGTTTTTTATTTGTCATTTGTTTAAAGTTACTAAGCATCAACTAATGACCAATGCCTAATGCCCAATGCCCAATAACTATTCTTAAAACCGAGGTGTCATACAGTAAGGACAATCCAACCATTCTTGTTTCAATGTGGCATCGCAACTCCGACAGGTAAGACCTGTCTTGCGTTTAGCTTTTAACTCTGCTTCCAAGCCAGTATCAGTAAACGTCACTCGTTCTACTTCTTCTAGAGTGGTGGAACCTTCACGCACTAAGTCCAAACTGTAAGCTAGCAAGGTTTTCATGCCCTCTTCTATTGCCACTTCCTTGATGCGTTCGGTGGGTGCATCTTCGTTGATCAGAGTTTGTAGGTTTTCAGTGACTCGCATGACTTCATAAACACCACAACGCCCTTTGTAACCGACCCCATTACATTTTGAGCAAAGCTGATTTTTGGCTTTGGCTTCGGCGATCGCATCTAATGTCAAGGTGTTAGCTTTGTAGAAGGTGACTCCGACATCTGAGGAAGCTGATAGACCATAACGAGCTAGTTCCTCAGTTGTGGGAGTGTAGGGAACACGACATTCAGAACATACACGCCGCACTAGACGTTGAGCTAAAACGCCAATTAGGGAACTAGAAACCATGAAAGGCTCAATCCCCATTTCTCCCAAACGAGCGATCGCGCCTGGGGCATCATTGGTATGTAAAGTAGTTAATACTAAGTGACCGGTCAAGGCAGCCTCAATTGCTGTTTTTGCCGTTTCCTTATCCCGCGTTTCACCCACCAGTAGCACATCTGGATCTTGCCGCAAGAAAGCCCGCAGAGCGGTAGCAAAATCTAGCCCTTTTTCCCGAATCACCTGTACTTGAGTAATCCCTGGAAGGCTGTATTCAATTGGGTCTTCTACAGTACTGATATTAATTCCGGGATCGTTCTTTTCTGAGAGTGCAGAATACAGCGAAGTTGTTTTTCCAGAACCAGTTGGCCCAGTCACCAAAATTAACCCAAAGGGACGGCTGACCATATCCTTGACAATATCCAAAGTCTCTGGATCAGTAATTAACTTATCTAATCCCAGTTGGGTGGAGGAGTTATCCAAAATCCGCAGCACCACCTTTTCCCCGTAGCGACTGGGCAAGGTATTCACCCGAAAGTCCACCTTACGTCCCTCAAACAGCCTACGGATACGTCCATCTTGGGGTAGACGGCGTTCAGCAATGTCTAGATTGGAGATGATTTTAAATCGGGCTGTCACCGCCGGGATAATTTTTTTTGGCATTAGAGGGAAAGCTTCACGCAGTACGCCATCTTTCCGAAAGCGGATGCGTAAGCTTTCTTCTTGGGGTTCGATATGAATGTCAGAAACGCCCTCATGCAAGGCTTTAGCCAGGATTCTGTTGACTAGGTTGATAACTGGGGCATCCTCTGCACCCTTCATCGCTGCCCCTAGATCAGCCTCCATTTCTTCAGGAGCATCCTCAATATTGAGATTTCCGAGATTTTCTAAATCCTGACTAATATCTGTGGCGTTTTCTCGTTCTAAGTGTTTTTGCCGAACAGCCATTTCATCCAGGTATTGGTTAATTAGCTGTTGGTAGTCTTCCTGTGTAATCACCATGCGCTGTAACGCCAAGCCTTGGGGGCGCAAGATGCGGTTCAGGTCATCAGAAGCTTCTAGATTATCTGGAGCAACCATCGCCACTAAAACTGAGGGCGGGGTTTGGTCTTCGTGTTTTGACAGTGGTACTAAGCGATGGCGACGGCAGATATCCACTGGGATGAGGGTTTCAATCAGGTTCCCCATCATCGTGTTGCCAACGGAATTGACTTCTGGATCGAGGAATTCAACTCCGTATAGTATTTTCAGTTCAAATAATTGCTGTTTTTTGTATTGCCTGAGCAACTCAGGTGATAGTTGTTGACCAGTGATTGACTCCAATACTTCTGTTAAGGGTCTGCCAGATTTGCGGCTTTCAATTAGTGCCTGCCTCATCTGTTCGGTATTGACATAGCCAGATTGCACTAGCTTGTTGCCAAAGGGCGAAAACTCTGTTCTGGTAGTTAGAGCGGTACTGCGCCGTTGTGCTGACGAGTAAGTCATAAATGAGCAATTGAGTAGGGAAAACCTCTGCTTAAAGTATTCCCCTAGTGTGAGATAGAATTCTCATTTCCCAAAAAAGTCCTGAGTCACGTCGCTTTGCTCCGAATTCAAAATTAAAGATATTTTCAAATTAAGATGAGGGGCGAGTCACCTTCAGCGTTACTATTGCAAATTACTCGTTCGGCTTCCCGCCTTAGTGGCGTCTGGGCTAACGTGTTCACCATTTGTCACAATAAGAGGACGGTTACATCACTTCCAGGAACTTGTCGGCAATAAAATCAGCCTCAGTTGCAAGTCGTGGATGACGACGGTTGCAAGCTGTAGAGATACACTGCCATAAATAGGATCTGGAATGAGTAGACAATGATCGATGAAAATAAACAGATAAACAATACAAGCCAGCAATTGGGTGAACCAACAGAGGTAAAGCAAGCAATGAAGAGTGACTACCCAGCCCACATTAATTTCAATGAATCTGGTAGCGAGGTGACAGAGCAAGTGGCAGCCCAAACAAATATATCAGGGGATACTGCTGTTAATTCAGAAAATAGCGTTGCAGCAACTGAGAAAACTGAAGTAGAAAGGGCAGCTTTGGCAGAACTAACTCAACAAATTGACTCTCTCAAAACGCAACTAGAAGAGCGTAGTACTCAATATATGCGGATTGCCGCTGATTTTGAGAATTACCGTAAACGCTCTAGCAAAGAAAAAGAAGACCTAGAGTTGCAGGTGAAGCGGAATACGATTTTGGAATTGCTGCCAATAGTTGATAATTTTGAGCGGGCGCGATCGCACCTCAAACCGCAGTCTGATGGCGAAATGACCATGCACAAAAGTTACCAAGGCGTTTACAAACAATTAGTAGATAGCCTGAAGCGCTTGGGTGTATCACCAATGCGTCCCGAAGGTCAAGAATTCGATCCCAACCTGCACGAAGCAGTAATGCGGGAACCTACGGATGAACATCCTGAAGGAACAGTGTTAGAAGAGTTAGTGCGCGGATATTACTTGGGCGATCGCGTGTTACGCCATGCAATGGTCAAAGTAGCTGCTCCCAAGGAAGATACACCTTTTGCACCAGAAGATCAGTCGAGTTCAGCCAGCAGTTAAGCTGTAGTCGCTCGCCTCGCTGACCTCAAGTGCCTGGGTTATAGCAAGGATGAGCATCGCGTACCTCAAACTTGGACAAGGCTTTGGATAACTCTGTTGTGTTTCAACTTCTTTCTTGCTACCAGCAATAGGGGTTCCACAGACGTTATCCGTTAGCCTTTGTTTTTAATAAAAAAGTTAGTCCGCGACATATTACAGCAGAAAGATTCAGTAAAAATACTGGCAAATATGGGAAAAGTTATTGGGATCGACTTAGGCACTACTAACAGTTGCGTCGCAGTTTTGGAGGGTGGCCAACCACTTGTGATCTCCAATTCTGAAGGTGGACGAACTACTCCAAGTATTGTGGGATTTGGGAAAAGTGGCGATCGCTTGGTTGGTCAATTGGCAAAGCGCCAAGCCGTAACCAATGCTGAGAACACAATTTACAGTATTAAACGATTTATCGGGCGGCGTTGGGAAGATACTGAAGTAGAACGCGATCGCGTCCCCTACAACTGCATCAAAGGTCGAGATGAGACCGTTGATGTCCAAATTCGCTCAAAAAACTACACGCCCCAAGAATTATCCGCGATGGTCCTGCAAAAGCTGAAGCAGGATGCGGAAAACTTTTTGGGTGAGGAGGTCACTCAAGCAGTGATCACCGTACCAGCATATTTCACAGATGCCCAAAGACAAGCAACTAAAGATGCTGGCACGATTGCAGGACTAGAAGTTCTGCGAATCATCAATGAACCAACAGCTGCGGCTTTAGCTTTCGGATTGGAAAAGCAAGACCAAGAACAGTTAATTTTAGTATTCGACTTGGGAGGGGGTACGTTTGACGTATCGATCCTGCAACTTGGGGATGGCGTTTTTGAAGTTAAGGCGACTTGTGGTAATAACCACTTGGGTGGCGACGACTTTGATAATGCGATCGTCCTTTGGATGATGGAACGCTTCCAGCAACAAGAGAAAATCGACCTTTCCCAAGACAAGATGGCATTGCAACGCCTGCGAGAAGCAGCCGAAAAGGCAAAAATTGAACTTTCTAGTATGGTGAATACCTCCATCAACTTGCCCTTTATCACAGCTGATGACATCGGACCAAAGCATCTGGAGATGGAACTCAGTCGCTCGAAATTTGAAGAACTCGCTGCCAAATTAATTGAAGCGACCATTGAACCAATGATTCAAGCGCTCAAAGATGCGGATCTCAAACCACAATCCATAGATCGGATTATTTTGGTAGGTGGTTCTACGCGTATTCCCGCAGTCCAAAACGCGCTAATTAAGTTTTTCAACGGCAAAGCTCCTGATCGCTCTGTCAACCCTGACGAAGCCGTAGCATTAGGAGCAGCTATTCAAGCAGGTGTGTTGGGTGGCGAAGTCGATAATCTCTTACTACTGGATGTCACTCCTCTATCCTTGGGAATTGAAACTTTGGGTGAAGTGTTCACTAAAATCATTGAACGCAACACCACAATTCCTACGAGTCGATCACAAGTTTTTTCCACCGCAGTTGATGGGCAAACCTCAGTGGAAATTCACATCCTCCAAGGTGAACGGGCGATGTCACGAGACAATAAGAGTCTTGGCAAGTTTCTACTTGCAGGAATTCCTCCATCTCCCCGTGGTGTACCGCAAATTGAAGTATCCTTTGAAATCGATGTCAACGGTATTCTGAAAGTTTCTGCCCAAGATAAAGGTACAGGTCGAGAACAGAGTATCAAGATTACCAATACAGGTGGTTTGAGTAGCAACGAAGTCGAACGGATGCGTCAAGAGGCAGAACTATTTGCCGAAGATGATAGAAGACGTAAAGAACTGGTTGAACTCAAAAACCAAGCAGATAATTTGTTGTTCAGTTATGAATCCACCATTAAGGATAATAGCAACTTTATCGGCGACCAGATGAAAACCTTGGCCAGTGAAAAAGTTGCACAACTCCAAGCTGCAATGATTGACTCCAGCATTTCCACAGTGGAATTTAAGCAGCGCTTAGACGACTTCCAACAAACCTTGTTTGCAATTGGTGCTGATGTCTACAATCGAGCTAACAGCCAAACTGGTGAGATTGAGGAGGGTTCATCTGGTCACTTTACTCCAGAAGTAGACTCACCAATGAATGGCACGCTAATACCACAATTCAACTTTGATTTTGACGAAGAAAGTACTGCTCAGGCTGATTATGAGGCGATAGATTAGGGGTTAGGCATGGGGGATGAAGAAGAAACAAGGTAGACAAGGAAGAGGGGGGAGACTTGGGAGAGATTTGTTCAATAATTTTCCTTTGTCCCCCTTGTCCCTTTGTCCCCTGCTTCCCCACTCCCAATCCCCTAAGTTGCAAATTTTTATTAAGATATTTTAATATATTTAAATATTTAGATTTAGCGAAGTTTCACAAGACCCCAGCGGTTTGCTAAATTGTAGAAGCAAATTACTTTGGGCTAGGCAATGTGCAAATTCAAAGCCAATCCAAAGCATAAGGGTGGTTTTCCACACCTAATGGTGCGGCTAGCTCCTCTGGTTGATGGGCGAGTTTTCCTCTCCTACGTAGCACAATTGTAAAAGAGACAGCCGACTCGGCAGTGAGAAGTCTGAGCAAAGGCTTACAACCAGCTCCTAACTTCTATAGCTTTTGTCGTCTCCCACGAGGAAAGCACCTGTTGCTCAAGATTTGTCGGTGATTTTTGTAAAAGGTAAAGGGTAAAATCAGTTATTAACAAAAATTAATTTTATCTTCTGCCTGCCCTCCGGCAAGCCGCCCTCTAAAGGATAATGTCTTGCTCTTGCATATCTGTAGGCAAAACACTTAATCCATAGGGTAGCAAGTGACCGTGAATGACGTTCTACTGACTTCTGCTTTCTTCCTTCTAACTTTTACCTTTGTTATATGGCCCGCGACTATTATGAAATCCTGGGTGTCTCTCGTGACACTGACAAAGAAGAAATCAAACAAGCCTATCGCCGTCTAGCCCGGAAGTATCACCCAGATGTGAACAAAGAACCAGGGGCGGAGGATCGCTTTAAAGAAATTAACCGCGCTTATGAGGTGCTCTCAGAACCCGAAACCCGCGCTCGTTACGATCGCTTTGGCCCAGAGGGTGTATCGGGGGCTGGCGCGGGCTTTCAAGATGTCGGCGATATGGGTGGTTTTGCCGATATCTTTGAAAGCATTTTTAGTGGCTTTGCTGGCGGTATGGGTAATCCCACGCAACAAAGACGGCGCAGTGGGCCTGCCAGGGGTGATGACCTGCGGCTAGACCTGAAGTTAGACTTTCGGGAAGCGATATTTGGCGGCGAAAAAGAAATTCGCATTTCCCATCTAGAAAATTGTGAAGTTTGTAGCGGTTCTGGTGCTAAACCTGGAACTCGCCCTCGGACTTGTTCGACTTGTAGCGGATCGGGTCAAGTACGCCGTGTCACCAGAACACCCTTTGGCAGTTTCACCCAAGTCTCAACTTGTCCCACCTGTAATGGCACAGGGATGGTAATTGAAGATAAATGTGATGCCTGTGATGGTAAGGGCGCAAATCAAGTCACCAAGAAACTTAAAATTACTATTCCAGCGGGGGTGGATAATGGCACACGTTTGCGGATTTCTAGTGAAGGCGATGCTGGTCAACGTAATGGCCCTGCTGGGGATTTGTACGTTTACTTGTTCGTGAATGAAGACGAGGAATTCCAACGGGATGGGATTAATATTCTTTCGGAAATCAAAGTTAGCTACCTGCAAGCGATTTTAGGTTGTCGGTTAGAGGTAGATACGGTAGATGGACCAGTAGAACTAATCATTCCAGCTGGAACTCAGCCGAATACGGTGATGAAGTTGGAAAATCGTGGTGTACCCCGCTTGGGTAATCCTGTAAGTCGTGGAGATCACATGCTGAACGTATTAATTGATATTCCCAATAAAGTCACCCCAGAGGAGAGGGAACTGTTGGAGAAGCTGGCTAAAATTAAGGGGGATCGCACTGGTAAAGGCGGTTTAGAAGGATTCTTGGGAAATTTATTTAAGTGATGAAGCCCTCTTCTGTTTCAACTCCCGATGCTCAACTTGATTTACGCGGCACCCCTTGCCCAATTAATTTCGTGCGGACAAAACTACGTCTAGAGAAAATGCCATTAGGAGGTTTGCTAGAAGTCTGGTTAGACCCAGGTGAGCCGATTGAGCAGGTTCCTGATAGTCTGACAATGGCAGGCTATCAGGTGGAACAAATTACAGACTGCACTAGTTATTTTTCTTTATTAGTGCGCCGTCCAGTTGCTAGCCAATGACAGAGGAAATTTTTGCCGCAACTGGACAATTATTAGGTACGGTGGTGGCTGTACAGGCTAATTTTTACCGAGTACAGCTAGATCAAGAAGATGTGGAGCAGAGGAGCAAGGGAGCAGAGGAGAAACTGAATTTAAATTCCCTGCCCCTCTGCCCCTCTGCTGCCTTGCCTCCTTTCCTGCTTTGTACTCGCCGAACACGCCTGAAAAAAATTGGACAACAAGTGATGGTAGGCGATCGCGTTGTGGTAGAACCAGATTGGGCTGGGGGACGGGGTGCGATCGCTGAGGTTTTACCCCGCCAAAGCGAATTAGATCGTCCGGCGATCGCCAATGTTAACCAAATTTTATTAGTATTTGCCGTAACTGATCCACCTTTGGAACCTTATCAGTTGAGTCGGTTTCTAATTAAAGCTGAGTCTACTGGCTTAGATGTGCTTTTATGTTTGAATAAAAGTGATTTAATTTTACTGCCGGAACAACAACAAGTTAACGATCGCCTATTTGGCTGGGGTTATCAACCGATATTTATCAGTGTCAAAGATGGTGTAAATACCAACCAGGCAGCTAGATATTTGAGCAATAAAATTACTGTAATTGCTGGGCCTTCCGGGGTTGGCAAATCCAGTCTGATTAATACGCTAATTGACTCTCTTGAACTGCGAGTCGGAGAAGTTTCTGGAAAACTCGCTCGTGGTCGTCATACCACTCGCCATATAGAATTATTTGAGTTACCTAGTGGTGGTTTACTGGCTGATACTCCCGGTTTTAATCAGCCGGACATGGATTGTATCCCAGAAGAATTAATCCATTATTTTCCAGAAGCAAGAAAGCGGTTAGCAGTTGCTAGCTGTCGGTTTAGTAATTGTCTGCATCGAGACGAGCCTGAGTGTGTGGTGCGGGGAGACTGGGAACGATATGAACATTATTTAGAATTTTTGGACGCGGCGATCGCTCATCAAACACAGCTAAACCAACAAGCCGATCCAGAATCTACCTTGAAGTTAAAAAGCAAAAGCAAAGGCAAAGGACACAGTCAATACGAACCCAAGTTAGAAAGTAAAAAATATCGCCGGATTTCTCGGAAGACTCAGTTACAGGACTTGCAAGAGTTATATCGGGATGAGGAATAAAAAGTGCGATATCTATAACAGGAGCGCCTACACACTCATAATGCAAAGGTTGGTCACGATAGCATAGATACAAACAGAAAAAGTATTTTGTATGTCTCAGCCTATTGCCACCACCCCTAGTTTACAAGCTGTCACTGAGAGTATAATTTTTCCACCAGGTGATATCTATAGTGATGAACTCCCCTTGGAATCTGATTTACACCGCGAACAAATTGATTTACTCATTCGCCTGATTAAATGGTGGTGGCGCGATCGTGAAGATTTTTATGCTACCGGCAACCTGACAATCTATTTCAGTCCTAACCAGAAAAAGTCAGAAGAATTTCGAGGCCCTGATTTCTTTGTGGTTTTAGATACAGAGAAAAAAGACCGTAAAAGCTGGGTTGTGTGGCAAGAAGACGGCAAATATCCCAATGTGATTATTGAGCTATTATCTAATTCCACTGCTTCAGTTGATAAAGGTTTGAAAAAGCAAATTTATCAGAATACATTTCGTACTCCAGATTACTTTTGGTTTGACCCAAATAACCTAGAATTACAGGGATTTCATTTAGTTGATGGGCAATATCAAGACCTTGTACCCACTGAGTTGGGTTGGTTGTGGAGTCAGCAGTTAGAACTGTATTTGGCAGTATATTTGGGCAAATTACGCTTCTTTACACCAGATGGATTGGTGATGTTGCCAGAGGAAGAATCAAACCAACAATTAGAGCAAACAAATCAACAGTTAGAGCAAGCAAACCAACAATTAGAGCAAGCAAACCAACAATTAGAGCAAGCAAACCAACAGTTAGAACAAGAACGTCAACGGGCTGCAATATTGGCAGAACGCTTGCGAAATGCAGGTATTAATCCTAACCAAATATTCTGAAAAATAGAATTTTATCTCTAAACTAAGCATGGAAAAATAGTGCTATGAACCAAACAATATCTGATAAAGTTTGTTGGATAACCTCAAACTAAGAATTAGGAAGCTACCCAATTAAATACTGATTGCAACCTTGCTGGCTGATAACGAAATAACATCACCATTGTTACTAGGTTTCGGTGTTCGAGTTCAGCGTTCTTTTGTATATAGCGGTTCTCAGTTGGGTGCAATATAGTAACAGCAGTGGGTGAACCATCCAATAATGTCTTTTTTAGTTACCGCATTCAGAGCATTTGT
>NZ_JBALDE010000144.1:0-11431 GCF_036917515.1 Nostoc sp.
GCCTTGTAGATTGCTCAAGCCGGATACTTGGAAACTTGTACGTCCGGTTTCTAGGGGGGAAAGGGGCAGCAATGCCCCCGCCCTACCCGACTTCTACACTCGGATAAAGCCGTTGTTCAAAGATGGCGACAGATAATCTCGAAATGGTTAACTGGCTATTGGTCTAGAATTAAAACCTGAAAAAACACGGTGAGAAAGTTTGTAAAGAAAATCTAAAGGTAGCAAATAGCGATCGCCTGAAAACAGGATAATGCAGCTGAACAGGTTAATCCTTCTTATTCAACCTAGAATTATGGCATCTACACCTAAAATCCTCGCCTTTGCCGGTAGCACCCGGATTGATTCTTACAACAAAAAATTGGTAAAAATCGCGGCGGCTGGCGCGAAGGCAGCAGGCGCAGAAGTGACTTACATAGACCTCCGCGATTTGCCTTTACCTCTGTATGATGAAAACTTGGAAGCTCAAGAAGGACTACCTGCCAACGCGCGCACTTTTAAGGACTTGATGATTTCTCATCAAGGATTGCTGATTGCTTCGCCGGAATATAACAGTTCCCTCACAGCAGTTTTGAAGAACGCCATCGACTGGGCATCCCGTCCATCTCCAAATGAAGCACCGTTGGCTTTGACTGCTTTTGCAGGTAAGGTTGCTAGTATTATGAGCGCTTCCCCAGGCGCTCTTGGTGGTTTGCGGGGGTTGGTTCACCTGCGGTCTATCTTGGGAAACATCAAAGTTTTGGTACTTCCCGATCAGGTAGCCGTACCCAAAGCTTATGAAGCCTTTAATGCTGATGGCACGTTAAAAGATCCGAAACAGCAGCAATCTATTGAAAAGCTAGGTGATGGCTTAACAAAGATATTGCTGAAGCTTAACTAAATTCTTCAGGTGTTCAGTAAATAACGAACACCTATAAGTAAACAAAGATGCCATACAGCTTCTTGATAAACTTGCTGCTATAAACGACTGATTTGTAAATAATGCGCAATAGAGATTTTGATCCCAGATTTTACAGGTGCATAGGCGTAGCCCGCCGCAGGCATCGTAAAATACTGTATTTTTTTCTACAAATTGGCGAGCGCATGAGACACAATTGTAATTTTGTTTACCACGTCAATGCCCGTTCTTACGAATATGAGTGAATGCACAATGAGGACAGTTCATCCTTTAATTATGCAACGCCAGTCTTTCTGCTGTTAGTAACGGTTTTAACCGCTCCCACTGTTCCTGATTCAAGTCTCCTCAGTTCATCATCACAACGTAATGATCGCCTATTTTTCTAGAATACAACGAGTTTAAAAACACGCTCTAGGAGTGATTTTGGATTTTAGTAGCGATCGCCTGTACTGTAGCCATATCCCTTTTATAGCGATATTGCCCACGGGTATAAGGTTGAAAATATGCTTTTTATCCCCAAAGCTAAACTTAAGCTGTATGGAGCCACTATGAATTGATTGGTTTAATCTCTGGCATTGTCCCAAATCGCTCTCAGATGGTATACTTGGGACAGGCAAAAAGGTTAAGGACGTATAGCTCAGTTGGTTAGAGCGCTACGTTGACATCGTAGAGGTCACTGGTTCGAATCCAGTTACGTCCATTTGTTGTACAGTGACTAATTATTTGTCGTCGGTGGTAGATTAATGTCGTTCGGACTAATTAACTGTCGTTGGGACAAATTGATATCGTTTAAATGCCAGTGACAGATTAATGTCATTTTTTTACAGAGACTATAGCGATAATCTCAACGTAGCACTCTGTTTCAACCCTCCCTAATAAAAATTATGATAACCCACCTAGAGCGTGTTATCAATTGAGCCAAATAACAGAAGCAGCTAGATAAATTGCACCCAGAAAGTTGGTAGCGTGTTGCAATCCCTCGATACTGCTTGAGTTTTGCAAAGAAGTTTTCAATCAGGTGACGGGCTTTGTACAAATCTTGGTCGTAGTCACGAGGGTTATTACGGTTACGCTTGGGGGGAATCACTACGGTTTTACCCTGTGCTGAATCAGCCGGTCTCTCCAGAGTATCCCTGCCCGATAACGGTACAGCACTGCTTCTACAAACAACCTATTATCTCTGGCTGTCACCCCCACATACCCTCTTCGTCTAGGTAGTAAGTCTTTGATTTTCTCCCACTGGTCATCTCGTAGCGCATAACGTCGAGTCAATAGAACTCTATTTGGCTTATCTCAAGCATCACTGATTTTAGTTTACCTAATTGATGACACGCCCTACAAGTATACAAATTTTGATCATTATCATTAAAATAAATCGCAAACTGTATAATTGGCGATGCAGCTCATGATAATCATCGAAAGAGATCACAATGATTGCCCTACCTGGAGTTGCCATCCAAAGCAAAATCTATGAGAGTTCGGCATCTCTGGTATATCGAGGGATCAGAGTGCAAGATAATCGATCGCTCATCGTCAAGATGCTCAAGCAAGATTATCCCTCTACCCAAGAACTGACTCGCTATAAACAAGAATATGAAATTACCCGCTCCCTCAACCTGCAAGGAGTCATCGAGGCATACAGCCAGCAGGAATATCAACGCACGCTTGTAATTTTATTAGAAGACTTTGGTGGAGAGTCTTTAGAGCAATGGATGCACAAGTGTCCAGAGACTTTCTCGCCCATGCCCTTATCTACTTTCCTCCAGCTTGCCATTGACCTCACAGACATTTTGGGCAGAATCCATGCAGCCAATGTGATTCATAAGGACATCAACCCCGGCAACATTGTCCTCAATCCACATACTGGTGTTGTAAAAATCATTGACTTTGGGATTGCCACCCGCTTTAACCGCACAAATCCAACTTTCAAAAGCCACTATGCTTTAGAAGGAACCCTCCCCTACCTGTCTCCAGAACAAACCGGGAGAATGAATCGTTTGCTTGATTATCACACTGATTTCTATTCGCTGGGTGTGACCTTTTACGAACTGCTAACCGGACAACTGCCGTTTTCCACAACGGACATCCATGAACTAGTCCATTGTCATATTGCTAAACAGCCACCTCCACCTCATGAATTGAATGCAACAATTTCCAAAGCAGTTTCAAATATAATTATGAAACTGATGGCAAAAAATGCTGAGGATCGCTATCAAAGTGCTTGGGGAATCAAAGCGGATTTAGAAATTTGTGCCGAGCACTTAACAGAAATTGGTAAAATTGATAATATTCAACTGGGTCTGCAAGACATTCGAGATCGGTTTCAAATTCCTCAAAAACTCTATGGAAGAGACAAAGAAGTTGCAATGTTAATAGCGACTTTTGAGCGCGTTGCTGCTTCACCAAACCATGCAGAAAATATTTCAGAACAGGAACAAAATAGCAACTCAACATTCCCAGTCGAAATGATGTTGGTATCTGGCTATGCTGGAATTGGGAAATCAGCGTTAGTGCAGGAAATTTATAAACCAATCACCCAAAAGCGGGGCTATTTTATATCTGGGAAGTTCGATCAATTTCAGCGCAATATTCCCTACAGTGCGATCGCAGATGCTCTGCAAAAATTAGTACAGCAACTACTCGGTGAGTCAGACGAGGAAGTGCAGCAATGGCGATCGCGTCTGCTTGCAGCTTTAGGAAACAACGGACAAATTATTATTGATGTCATCCCAGAAGTTGAGTTAATTATTGGCAAGCAGCCACCTGCACCAGAAGTTGGCACAACTGAAGCTCAAAATCGCTTCAATCGAATTTTTCAATCGTTTGTGCGGGTGTTTTGTTCCAAGGAACACCCCCTAGTAATTTTTCTAGATGATTTGCAGTGGATAGACTCAGCAACGCTGAAGTTAATCGAGTTGATGCTGCTAGATGAGCAAATCCAATCTCTATTTTTAATTGGGGCATATCGAGATAATGAAGTAAATTCAACGCATCCATTGGCATTAATGCTAGAAAGACTGCGAAAAAAAGGAGTAGTTTTTCAAGAAATTATCCTGACACCCTTAACGCTGGAACCGTTGAATCAGTTGATTGCCGAGACACTACATCACAATCTTGACACTGTTCATTCCTTGGCTGAGTTAGTGCTGTGTAAAACTGAAGGCAATCCTTTTTTTGTCAATGAATTTTTGAGAATGCTGTATAGTGAAAATTTGTTGACCTTTGATACAGACGACTTAAGTTGGCAATGGAACATTGCTCGAATCCAAGTCCAAAATATTACCGATAATGTTGTGGAATTAATGCTAGTAAAGTTGAAGAAACTACCAGAGTCCACACAGCAAATTCTCCGATTATCGGCTTGTATTGGGGCTGAATTTAATTTAGATATTTTATCGATTGTTTGCAAGCAATCACCTCAATTAGTTTTTTTAGATTTACTTGCAGCCATACAAAATGGATTAATTCAACCCCGATCTGAATTAGACAAAAACTTGTTAATTAAAGAGCATAAGTTTCTGCACGATCGCGTACAGCAAGCAGCATACGCCTTAATTGATGAGGCGCATAAACAAGTTGTTCATTTACAAATTGGGCGTAATCTCCTCGAAAAAACCTTGCCAGAGCAACTATCAGAACGAATATTTGAAATTGTCGATCATCTCAATCATGGAATTGAGCTGATTACCGAGCAATCCGAACGCAATGAAATTGCGCGATTAAATTTAATCGCAGGTCAAAAAGCAAAAGCAGCGATCGCCCATAATGTGGCGAAAAAATATTTAGTCACAGCAAAAGTTTGGCTAGCAGATTCAAGCTGGCAAACAAACTACGATTTGATCTTAGAGTTATATTCAGAAACTACAGAAGTTGCATTCCTGTGTGGCGATTTTGAGCAGGTAGAATATTGGGTGGCGATCGTTTTACAAGAAGCTCAAACAATTCTCGATACTGTAAAAGTTTACGAAGTCAAAATTCAAACCTATATCGCCCAGAGCCAGCTATTTGCAGCTATTGATACTGCATTGCAAATTTTGCAGCAATTGGGAATCACTTTTCCCAAAATGCCTAGTCAGTCAGATATTCGCCTCGAACTAGATGCGATCGCATCACTCATCGGCTCAAAGCCGATTGAGGACTTGAGCCATTTGCCCCAAATGACAGAGCCAGACAAGTTGGCGGCGATGCGGATTTTATCAAGTATCACGGTTGCTGCCTATATTGTGGCTCCTGATTTGATGCCTCTACTTGCATCTAAACAGGTCAACTTGTCCATCCAGTATGGTAATGCGTTTGCTTCTCCCTTTGCCTATGCCTTGTGTGGATTAATTCTTTGTGGAATGGTGGGAAACATCGAGTCTGGCTATCAGTTTGGACAGCTCGCTTTAAGGCAGTTGTCACAGCCGAATACCCATTCCCTCAGAGCCAGGACATTGATGTTTGTAAATATCTTCATCATCCATCGCAAAGAACATGTTAGAAAAATATTGCAGCCATTACTAGAAGCTTATCAAAGTGGACTAGAAACTGGAGATTTTGAGTTTGCTGCCTATTGCGCTCACACTTACTGCCTCCAATCCTTTGTCGTTGGAAAGGAACTCTTGGAGGTTGAACGGGAGATGAGGACATTCAGTGAAGCAATCCGTCAATTTAAACAGGAAGCAGTACTCAATTGGGCTGAAATATTTCAGCAGTCTATCTTAAATTTGAGGGAATGTCCGGTCAATTCAACCAGTCTAATTGGCGAATCCAATAATGAGAAGAATACACTTACACAAGACGAACAAGATGGATTTGCAATCTTTCTAGTGTATTTCAACAAACTTCTCGTATGCTATTTATTTTCTAAGTATGATCAGGCAGTTGAAAACTCAGCTAGAGCAGAAAGTTATTTACTCCAAGTAAGAGCGACACCCTCTGTTCCTTTGTACTATCTCTATGACTCTCTGGCAAGGCTTGCAGTATACCCTGGAAGCAATAATCAAGTGCAAGAGGAAATCCTCAAAAAAGTTGCGGTTAACCAGGAAACAATAAAAGACTGGGCACGTTATGCACCCATGAATTATTTACATAAATATCATTTGGTGCAAGCAGAGATTGCACGAGTTTCAGGTCAGTTGCTTGAGGCCGAAGAATTCTATGAACAAGCCATTCAAGGAGCCAGTGAAAATGGATATATCCAAGAAGAAGCGTTAGCTTATGAATTGGCTGCAAAACATTATTTGGTGCGAGGTAGAAAAAAGTTTGCCCAAACCTACATGAAAGAAGCTCACTACTGCTATGAACGTTGGGGAGCAGTTGCAAAGGTCAAAGATTTAGAGACTCGCTATCCGCAAGTATTTCCTCAGCCATTGGGTATGGCTTATACGCCAATCCACATAACTTCTGGAACCACCTCTAATAACTCAGACATCACTTTTGATTTAGCCGCGGTACTAAAAGCATCCCAAGCGATTTCTAGTGAAATGGAACTGGATCAATTGCTCAGTTCTTTGATGAAAATCTTAATTGAGAATGCTGGCGCACAAACAGGATTTCTGATTTTGGAAAACTTAGGAGAATGGGCAATTGAGGCTGCTTGCGAACTCAATGATGGTGAGAATGTCTGTGCTACACAAGTACTGCAATCCATCCCACCAGCAAATCGATTGCCTGAATCAATTATTAATTATGTGATTCGGACTCATGAATCTGTGATCTTAAATGATGCCACTTGTGAAGGTAATTTTGTCAATGAGCCATACATTCAACACAACCAAACTCAATCGATTTTCTGTTTGCCACTGCTGAACCAAGGTAAGCTCGTGGGCGTATTGTATCTAGAAAATCAATTAGCAACTGGAGCGTTTACACCAGAGCGAGTCTCCTTCGGAGACGCTACGCGAACGCAGGTTTTGCATCTGTTATCGACCCAAGCAGCTATTGCAATCGAAAATGCCAAACTCTACTCAAAGCTACGGAAGAGCGAAAGTCAGATGGCTCAATTTCTAGAAGCTGTGCCAGTAGGAATTGGAGTGGTGGATGCGCTGGGTCGCCCTTGCTACGCCAATCAACAGGCAATTCAGCTATTGGGCAAAGGGATTATTCCTGGTGCGACACCAGAGCAACTTGCAGAAATTTATCAACTTTATCTAGCAAGAACAGAGCAACCATATCCGATTGAGAACTTGCCAGTGATGCGGGCGTTGAGTGGCGAACGCACGAGAATTGACGATTTAGAAATTCGCCAAAACAATGCAATCATTCCAGTTGAAGGGTGGGGAACTCCAGTATTCGACGAACAGGGCAATGTGATTTATGCGATCTCAGCTTTTCAAGACATCACCGAACGCAAACAAGCAGAGCAATTGCTAGCCGATTATAATCGCACCTTAGAACAACAGGTAGCAGAACGAACAGCAGCTTTACAGAAAAACGAAGCAGAACTGCGCGCACGAGAACAGGAGTTACGACTGATTACCGACGCTCTCCCCGCTTGTATCTGTTATGTAGATACAGATCGGCGCTATCGATTTGCCAACCGAACTTATGAGGAATGGTATGGCTGTAGTCGAGATGAAATTCTGGGTAAGCAGGTTCGTGAAGTCATGAGTGAGGCAGCTTATCAAATTATTGAACCGTACATCAATCGAGCGCTAGCAGGACAGATTATAACCTATGAGGCAGAAGTCCCTTTGCCGTTGGGCAAAAAGTATGTTGCTGTCACCTCCATCCCCGATTTCGATCTCAATGCTCAGGTGAGAGGATACTATGGTCTGATTACAGATATCAGCGAACAGCGAAACGCTGCACTGCGTGAACGCAAACGCGCAGAAGACGCATTAATTTTGGAAGAACGCAACCGTATGGCGCGAGAAATACATGATACACTAGCCCAAGCTTTTACTAGTATCATTGTTCACTTAGATGCTGCCTCCCAGCGCCTCAAGCTCGATCCAGATGCCGCCCAGTCACACCTGAAAACAGGGCGCGTTTTGGCGCGTTCTGGGCTTGCCGATGCTCGCCGCTCGGTAGAAGCACTCCGCCCGCAGATATTAGAAGAAGGGGATTTGTATAGCGCTCTTGAACGATTCATGACTCAGATGTTTTACCTTACACCCGTTCGGGTAGTTTGTACCATGATCGGCGAACTCTATGCTTTACCGAATGAAGTCGAAGTGAATCTGCTTCGCATCGGGCAAGAGGCGTTAACCAATGCTTTTAAGTATGCAAATGCGAGCGAAATCTGCGTTGAGTTGCGGTATGAGCGATCGCAGTTCGTCTTGCAGATCGAAGACAACGGCCAAGGGTTTGAAAGCAGCAGTCTGTCTATCAGTCGGGGCTTTGGGTTACTCGGAATGACCGAACGCGCCCAACGCATTGGAGCAGAATTGACGATTGTGAGTCACCTTGGACAAGGTACAGAAATTGTAGTGAGAGTACAAACGCCATGACGCACCGCTTAACCGCTACATCTGACTCCTCTACGATCCGTATCTTGATTGGCGATGACCATCCATTTATGCGAGAGGGTTTAACAGCCGTACTCGATTATAAACCGGATATGACCGTAGTTGGGCAAGCCTGCAACGGGTACGAAGCAGTAGAATTGTTCCGCCAACATCAACCCGATGTTACATTGATGGATTTGCGGATGCCTGAACTGAGTGGCGTTGACGCGATCGCTACCATCTGTGCTGAGTTTGCCGATGCTCGGATTATTGTCCTGACAACCTACGACGGTGACGAAGACATCTATCGGGGACTGCGAGCCGGCGCAAAAGGCTATGTCTTAAAAGATGCAGAACCAGACGAACTACTGACAGCGATTCGGGCAGTTCACAATGGACAACAGTATATCCCCCCTGCCGTAGGAGCAAAACTAGCAGAGCGGATGCGGAGTCCAAAACTGAGCGATCGCGAGTTGGAAGTGCTGCGCCTAATGGCAACAGGCAAGAGTAATTTAGAGATTAGTACTGCCTTGGTGATCGCTGAGGGAACGGTCAAATTTCATGTGAAAAATATTTTGAGCAAATTAGGAGTGAGCGATCGGACTCAAGCGATGATTGTTGCGCTCAAGCGCGGTATTATTACACTTTAAGAATTGAACTGCCCATGCCAATCTTGACGGTAGAAACCCTATGCTTTGAAGCAGCAAACATTGCGGATGAAATATTTGCGAATCCTCCAATCCAAGGATTTTTAACAATTTCCAATGCTTTGCAATGGCGGCTTCAATATGGAAGAGTCATTGAGCGTGCTGGACAAGAAGCAGGTGTAGTTGCTGTTTATAGGGCAATCTTATGATTCAAATTCCTGCAAAGCTGAAAGCGGAGTACGGAGACTTTCAAACTCCATCAGAGTTAGCTGAAAAAATTTGCCATAAACTACTAGAGCTTGATGTAATTCCTGATGTGATTGTTGAGCCAACCTGTGGTATTGGCAACTTTATTCAAGCTGCCGCAAATTTGTTTCCATCGGCAAGTCAAATCATTGGATTGGAAATAAATCAAGACTATATACAAGAGATTAGCAAAAACAATCAGCTTTTAAACGATCAAAGAATCCAAGTTCAGCAAGGAAATTTTTTTGAGTTTGATTGGTCATCATTAAATGATAAGTATAGTGGAAAAATCTTGATACTAGGAAACTTCCCTTGGGTTACTAACTCTCAACAAGGTTTAATAGGTGGCGAAAATTTCCCCAAAAAAAACAATTTTCAGAATTACAAAGGGTTAGAGGCAATCACAGGCAAGAGCAATTTTGATATTTCTGAATGGATGTTAATTCATTCAATTCAGTGGTTACAAAAGCATGAAGCTTATTTGGCAATGCTATGCAAAACTTCTGTTTCAAGAAAATTATTGAATTACATTCATTCCCAAAGTTTAAATCTTGCTTACTGTGCAACTTACAAAATAGATACCAAAAAATATTTTAATGCAACTGTTGATGCTTGTCTTCTATTTTGCAAATTTGACTTAAAGTCACGAAACTATTTTTGTGATGTATTTAATAATCTTAATTCTAATAATTATTATCGAATAGGTTATCGTAACAACACTCAAATTAGAGATTTAATATCTTTCGATAAGTTACAAGATTTACATAATCCAAAGATGGGATTAAAATGGCGATCTGGTATTAAGCATGATTCTTCTGTTGTCATGGAACTTTCTAAAGTTAATAATATTTTTACCAATGGACTAGGAGAAGTTGTCGATCTTGAGGAGACTTATCTGTTTCCTTTGGCTAAGGGTTCTGATGCCGCTCAGAATCGGATAAAAAGCCTTAATCGATATGTTTTAGTTACTCAAAGATGTATTGGTGAAACAACTGAGTATATCAGAGACTTAGCTCCTAAAACTTGGGAATATTTAGAGACTCATTCAGAATATTTAGATAGTAGAAAAAGCAAAATTTATAAAAATAGTTTTCGTTTTTCTATATTTGGAGTTGGCTCATACACATTCGCTCCCTGGAAGATTGCAATTTGTGGACTTTATAAAAAACTAGATTTTAGGCTGGTTGGAAAAATGGATGGTAAAGCTATTGTCTTTGATGATACTGTCTATTTTCTAAGTTTTGATGACGAACAAGTTGCTAGCCAAATATTTGCACTTTTGACTTCTACACCAGCAAGAGAGTTCTACTCTTCTCTAATTTTTTGGGATGAAAAGCGTCCAATTAAGTCTAGTATCTTGAACACCTTAAATTTGTCTGCTTTAGCAAAAAGACTATCTATAGATTTATATTGATTTGTAATGATTTTTATTATTACAAATCATTGACCGCACTTTCCTGCAATTTTCTCAGATACCTGCTCTTAAGGATAGGTTGTTTCTATCTTTAAGAGTAAGTTATTTGCTACCCCTATTGTTAGCCTAAAAACTTACCGTGGGGGATGCGACAAGTAGCAGCAATTTCTATATTCTCAGAATCAAGAAACGATATTCAATTTCTTACTGTTTTTCCCGCATTTTCATCGCCAAGATGCTTCCACAGACCGTATAAAACAACAATGAGTCAGACAAGCGATCGCGACAGGCTGCTCATGCCAATTTCAGAACATGACCATACCCAAGGAACAATCGATGCATCAGTCGTTTTAGTGGAATACGGTGACTATCAATGTCTTTCCTGTAGTGAGGTTCACAAGATGATTCAAGAGATTCAGCAACAAATCCAATTGTGCTTTGTATTCCGCCATTTCCCGCGCATACATCTTCATCCCCAAGCACAAAAGGCAGCAGAAGCAGCAGAAGCAGCCGCTGCACAAAATAAATTTTGGCAGATGCACAATCTCTTATTTGCAAATCAATCCGCACTTGACGACAGCTATCTTCTAGAGTGTGCCAATCAGATACAGCTTGACATTGCTCGATTCCTTCGGGATATGACAGACCATGTTCATACTGAACGGGTCACTCAAAACATTCAAGGTGGCATACAAAGCGGTGTCATTATAGCGGTTCTCAGTTGGGTGCAATATAGTAACAGCAGTGGGTGAACCATCCAATAATGTCTTTTTTAGTTACCGCATTCAGAGCATTTGTA
>NZ_JBALDE010000145.1:0-4408 GCF_036917515.1 Nostoc sp.
GATCATAACTGTAAGGGTTTGCCATACGAATGCAGAAATCAATCACTTCTCTATATATTCTACGTCCTAACTAAGATGGCGACTGCTATATCTTTAACTCAAGAGACATTGCCTTGAATGTACGAAAAACAACCGCGATCGCAATATAGCGATGTTGAAGACAACCCCAAAAGGCAAGGTTTGAGAGTGCGTAGGCTAGCAAGAACCGCAGGCATCGGTATAAGCGTAAGCGGCAATAATTTTCCAACCAGTCAGGATTTCGCCTGCAATATCTAGCTCAACGCCCCGACTACGTTGCTCTCCGACCTGAATGGAAAAACTGGGATTGTTGAGATCGGTAGTCAGAACGTTGGTTTTTGCGATTTGGTAAGCTGCCAGCGTTGCAGACAGTCGGTCACTCAAATCTGCTTTGACACCCACCTCATATTGTGTACCTCGCTGAGGTTCAAAAACAGAGTTATCAACTGCATTACCGATGACCGGAACAAAAGAACTGCTGTAGCTGGTATAAAGCGAGATAGGCTCTATGGGCGAGAAGTCGCCGTTGTCTGTGAACTTATACCAAAAACCAGCCCGACAGACATTATCATCAAATAATTCAACCGTGGGCAAAGCTTTCTCACTCACTACGGTCAACCACACAGTCTTTACATCAAGCTTTGTTACTGTTATTTGGATAATTCCCACAAGCGGTTTTTCTTGCTCAAAGGAATCACCGAGCGGTAAACGTAATTGTGCATTAGGAATCTCGACAATAAAGTTGTTGGCATCACTTTTGTTGACAACTTGCAACGCCTCAGCTTGAGATGTTTGTAAAATTACCTCAATCCCCGTAGAAGTTGAATTAACTTTAACGCCAGTAATTTCTGTAACTGCAACAGTTTGCTTGATACCCTGCAATTCATTTCCCCAAGCAGGTTGCATCATTGGTAAAACTAGAGTGATCGCCCACAATTGCAAACTAACATACCTACAACCCGCAAGTATCTTCTGTAATTTTCTCATAACTAGCTCTACCAATAGACAGATATTCTCAAGTACCTCTTCAAGTCATTTAAGAGCTGATTCGTAAAGTAAATGTTAAATAGCTAATCGCCTGACCATGAGACGAAGCAAAGAACCATAAATCATCGCTTAACTCACTTCGGAATACACCTGATAATCTTTGCTCAACCGCCGAAACCGATTCAGCCAGCCAAAAGTGCGCTCAACAATCCATCGCTTGGGCAACGCAAGGAAGGTATCGGAGGTTCGTTCAATCACTTCCACTCGTACCTGCTCACCACAGACTTGGATAACAGCATTGGCAAAGTTCTTGCCAGAATAACCTTGATCTACCCAGATCACTTCTAATTTGGACAATTTTTCCTTTGCTTCATCCAGCACAACCACTGCCCCTAATCTTTCTGAGGCATTAGCTTCAGTGACGAAAACCCCAAGTAACAATCCTTGAGAGTCTACGACGATATGGCGTTTACGTCCTTTAACCTTCTTGCCACCATCAAAACCCTAGACCTCCCACGCCAGTTGCTTTAAGTCGGCGAAGCCGCCCAACGCACTGGCTCCTTTTTTTCCGTTGTCTTTACTGATTGAGAATCAGCGCTCGCAACGGTAGAATCTTCATCTCGCCCTAAATCTTGTCGTAGTTGATGGCGCGCGCACTTGGTCGTGAATCTGCTGCCAAATACCTTTACGTTGCCATTTTTGAAAGTAGCCATACACCGTTGTATAAGCAGGAAGATCATGAGGCAGCATTTCCCACTGACACCCAGTACGTTCACGTAGAAAATCCCATTCAGAATTTCTCGTAAATCTACTTCTACCGGATGCCCAAATCCCTTGGGTGGTAGATGTAAATAACTAAAAAAATTTAATGAAAAATTTAGGATATTGAAATTAATTGCAACTAATCAAATTTTTCACATCTTGAAAAATACCTAAAGCTTCAGGCAAAAAGTGGTTAATGTGCTTCAAAGTATAAGTGAGTGCTGATCTATAAAGCTTTAGCGTATACGCTAGGGTGGAGATGGGACACCAAAAGAAAATTGAAAATTTTAAGAGATCCAACAAGAGCGGGCAGAAGGTATCGTTCATGAGCGAATTTGTCCTACAACAACAAAATGAAGCGGCTCTTCAGCAGCAAAAACCCAAGGAAATGATTCGGCGCTTGGTGTGGAAAATGTGCATAGCCACCTTAATTTTGATGGCCATAGGCAGTGCCACCCGCGTCATGAATGCTGGACTTGCTTGCCCAGACTGGCCCTTATGCTATGGCGAACTCGTGCCAGCCAAGCAAATGAATCTCCAAGTGTTTTTGGAGTGGTTTCACAGATTGGATGCGGCTTTAATTGGTTTAAGTGCGATCGCACTTTTCGGTTTGTCCTGGTGGCGTCGTCATTTCTTGCCCTCTTGGCTGCCTTGGGCATCTACATTCGCCCTATTTCTAATTGTCTTCCAAGGTATTTTAGGGGGACTCACCGTTACCGAACTGTTGCGGTTTGATATCGTTACCGCCCATTTAGGAACGGCACTGTTATTTTTTAGCACCCTCCTGATTATTGGCACGGCACTCACACCCTATCAGGGGAATGGAACCGTTGGTAAGTTGCCTTGGGTCGGTTTAACTGCTGCTGTTCTAGTTTACCTGCAAAGTTTGCTAGGCGCTTTGGTAGGCTCTCGCTGGGCGCTACACCAATGCCTCGGCGGTTCTCAACTTTGTACTGTAATGTACAGCCATATTGCTGGTTTGATGCCGCCAACAGTGGCAACCTTGGCAATAGTATTTATCTGTTGGCGGACACCAGCACTACATCCAGCCTTGCGGCGACTGGCAAATATGGCTGGTGCGTTGTTAATCTTACAAATCTTGTTGGGAGTCGCCACTTTCAAATTACATCTCCAAGTCGAGCCTCTCACAGTCTCTCATCAAGCTATAGGAGCTACTTTGCTAGGTACTTTGGTGGCTTTCACAGTTTTATCACTACGTGACTCAGTACTCACTGAGTCACGGGTGCTGAGTGCTGAGTAGGGACTGAGGGAGATCAGGGAAATGAGGGAGCAAGAGGAAGAATTCCTAACTCCTAACTCTTAACTCAGCACTCAGCACTGATGATGCGACCCACGCAAGTGCAGAAAATCTGTGTTTTCATTTGTCTGAAATAGCCGGCTTGAGCGGGGGCTGCATATAAGTTGTTGAAAAATAAGGAACCAGAGCCAAAATGATTGAGACTAATGTCTCTCGCCACCACGAAACATTTTTCCAGGTAGTTCAAAGTTATTACCAGCTAACGAAGCCTCGGATTATTCCGTTGCTTTTGATTACCACGGCTGGAAGTATGTGGATTGCTGCTAAGGGAGAAGTAGACCCATTGCTGTTGCTAGTAACTCTCACTGGTGGCACAATGGCTGCTGCAAGCGCCCAGACGATTAACTGTGTCTATGACCGGGATATTGATTATGACATGGAGCGGACGCGCCATCGTCCGATGCCTTCCGGTAAGGTACAGCCACGCGATGCTTTAATTTTTGCGATCGCACTAGCGACAATTTCCTTTACACTCCTAGCAGTATTTGCCAACCTGTTAGCCGCCCTGCTAGCCTTCTCTGGTATCGTCTTTTATATTTTGGTTTATACCCACTGGCTAAAACGCCACAGTACTCAGAATATCGTTATCGGTGGGGCTGCTGGGGCAATTCCGGCGTTAGTGGGTTGGGCTGCTGTCACAGGCACTTTAAGCTGGTCAGCATGGTTAATTTTTGCCATCGTCTTTTTGTGGACACCACCCCATTTCTGGGCTTTAGCTTTGATGATTAGAGACGATTACGCAAAGGTTGGGATACCAATGCTACCTGTGATTGAAGGTGACACAGCAACGGTGAAGCAGATTTGGTATTATACACTGGTGACAGTATTTGCAACCGTGTTATTGGTTTATCCTTTGGGCGCAAGTGGAATTCTTTATGCTGCGATCGCCCTGAGTCTGGGAGGATTATTTATCTACAAATCTTGGCGTTTGTTGCAACATCCAGAGGATCGCACTGTAGCTAGAGATTTATTTCTCTATTCCATCTCTTACATGATGCTGTTGTGTCTGGGGATGGTAGTGGATAGCCTTCCTGTCATCCATAATCTAATTAATGCAGCGATCAAGCAGTTGCATTTTATTGCTTAGGGGATGCAAAATTTAGCGATCGCGTTGGAAAATTGGCGCGATCGCGTTTTTAATAAACTAAAAATTATACATAATTATAGAGTTTGGCGGATTTGCGATGTCCACAACGGGCTACGCTTACGCAAGTAAAGTTTTAGTCATAAGTGAACCTGAGTTCGGGTTAAGCAGGTTGAGATAAAAGCCACTCCATCTGAAGGCTGGGTTTCTTAGGTTGATGGCAATAAGCGATTAATCCG
>NZ_JBALDE010000146.1:0-23708 GCF_036917515.1 Nostoc sp.
ATCACAGGAGTAAGGTTTCATTCTACAGGCACTTAGACGTTGATATACTCCATCATCCCATACTGTATTGCACTCAAGCAGGAACTGCTATAGTTTCTGAAACTGATGATGTGGAAGATACTAAAGTCAAAATGGAGGAATACTTAGCAAATGGCTTACAACTTGGTTAGTTAATTAATCCCAAAGATAAACAAGTAATAGTTTATCGCCCCAATCAAGCACCGAAAGTTTTACAATCTCCCATAAGTTTATTAAGTGAAGATGTTCTCCCTGGTTTTGTTTTAAATTTACAACAGATTGTTGCAAAGATGACTGATTATCTTGATTTTATTTCTACTATCACTGAACTTTCTCAAATTCGCTTCAACCATCGACATCCCTCTTTAAACATCAAAAGCCCTACTGACATGGGCTACTGGAACTATACTTACAATTTAATAGCGATCGCATTCTCAAAAATCCCCTTCAAGGAACTTGTACTAATAACTTCTGATCTTTGACACCACAGCTTTTTTGATACTCAAATTTATGCAGGTTAAATTCCCATCACCTGTATTTACACTTCTATTAGGACTTGCCATAACTCAAAGCTTTGGATACACAACTTAAAAAGATAATTCAGCGATCGCTCAAACTTCACCTTAGCCAGCACCCCAAGAAATTGTCCAACCAGGAGAAGTTCGAGCCTTACCAGGCAAGTTAGATAAAATACCCGTTTTTAACAGCGATAGCCCAGAATGGATTAAAACTGAGGGTAAATAACTTAAAATTTATATGGTTTTTCAGTACACTAATGCATTTGTCACCATAGCATCAGTTAATTTTGAGAAGTTAGTGAATTTCTATACCAAGTTGCTGGAGCAAAAGCCAGTTTTTTTGATTCCGAATGTCTATGCTGAGTTTAATTTAGTTAGTATGCAATTAGGTATTTTTAAACCAAAGAACACAAACGAATCGGAATTTGAAGCGATGTCTGACGACAAGCCACTTTCTGTCTACACCAAAAGTAAGATAAGTTTGTGTTTAGAGGTGAGTAGCTTAGAAGATGCGATCGCTCACCTAACTGCTTTGGGCTATCCTCCACCAGGAGACATTTCCATTGCTTCCCACGGCAGAGAAATCTATGCTTATGACCCTGATGGCAACCGTCTGATTTTACATCAAGCTGCTAGAGGGAGTCATTAGTCATTTGTCATTGGTCATTTGCAAAGGACAAATAACAAAAGACAAAGCGCAAAGTCTGAGCGGAGGTTTCCTCCGCTCAGAACTTTGTAAGAGAGGACAAATAATAAAGGACAAAGGACAAATGGCTATAACTCAAAACTATAGATTAAACCTGATTCAATGGTATCCAGGTCACATTGCGAAAGCTGAAAAGAAGCTCAAAGAACAGCTGAAGCGCGTAGATGTGGTGTTTGAAGTACGAGATGCTCGGATTCCCTTAGCGACTCACCATCCCCAAATAGGTGAGTGGGTGGAGGGTAAAACACGGGTGTTGATACTTAACCGAGTAGATATGATTACGGCGCAAATGCGATCGCTGTGGATCGATTGGTTTAAACGTCAAGGAGAAGTCCCTTATTTTACCAACGCTCAACATGGTAAAGGTATAGCAGAAGTAGCGCGGGCAGCGCAAGCTGCTGGGGTAGAACTCAATCAAAGAAGAAGCGATCGCGGCATGTTACCTCGTCCAGTGCGGGCTGTGGTGATTGGTTTTCCTAATGTCGGTAAATCAGCTTTAATAAACCGCCTATTGGGAAAGCGAATCGTGGAAAGTGCAGCCCGTCCTGGAGTAACTCGCCAACTACGCTGGGTGCGAATTTCCGAACATTTAGAATTGCTAGATGCTCCTGGTGTTATTCCTCTAAGATTAGAAGACCAAGATGCAGCCTTGAAATTAGCTATTTGTGATGATATCGGTGAAGCATCTTACGATAACCAGTTAGTAGCAGCAGATCTAGTGGATTTACTTAACTATTTAGAAGCTGTAGCCGCAGATTTATTACCAAAAAAACCATTACAATCTCGCTACCAACTCGATTCAATATCAAAGACCGGAGATACCTATTTGCACGCCTTAGCAGAACATCGTTACAAAGGTGATATAGAGCGAGCTGCAAGGCAACTTTTAACAGATTTTCGCAAGGGGTTGTTGGGTGAAATGAGTTTAGAATTACCACCCAATTAAATCTAAATTCAAAAAGCAAAAATTCTGCAAATTGTCTACATATATAGGAAACCTATTTAATTTGTGACAGGACTTATGCAACATCAACCGACTCAAGCAGTTTCGCCGCATCACTACCCGATATGAGAAACTTGCTGCAAATTATACAGCTATGATTCTGATCGCCTCCATTCTTTTGTGGTTATAGTTTGAAAACACGCCCTAGCCACGGTTAGGTTACGAACTCATCATGGTCATAAGCAATGTAGGCTATCAGTTCTTTGCCGCAGTAGACCTCGTGGTGGTAAAAGTTGATTTCTACAGTTGTCAGTGGTACGTTCGCTACGGCTTGGGCTTGGGTTGCAATGAAGTGGTCTAGTTCGGCTTGGGCTGTGGCTTGGTTGTCAACAATTTTGTGAACCTTGCTTGCCTGATATTTAGCGATCGCAATAATCCATGCATCCTTGCAGCACCTCAAATCTTACAATTACTTGCCTGCCGAATGTGAGCAGATGCAGTTTTTGAGCGATCGCCTATCCACTAATACAAATCACCCCATGAAGCTTTGAAGTTTAGCTTCATCAAATGCAAGTCTTGATGAAGAGACAAAACTTGCACATCTTAGCGATGAACTGGATAAAATTGAGTCTGGATTGCAATTATAAGACTTATGTAAATATACAGTTATTTGGTGCATGGAAATCAGGATTTACTCATCCAGAAACCAGGAAAATAAAGATATTCAGTTAATTGGTGTTTGTTTATACTATTTCAGTTTTTTGTAGTCGTTATACTCATAACTTAGGTTCTACCTGGGAATTAGGAAGTGGCTTTGCCACTTCTTTTTATTTATCTAGTACTCCAGTAAAAAATTGATTAAAAGTTAAAAGTAACTTTTTTGAACTTTTAACCTTTATTAATTGTTATACCATTTCGCAAAATATCTGCTAAACATACATCGGTAAAGGCGTACATCTATACGCCCCTACAAATGATTTATATGTTGCAAAGATTGTTGACAATAGTTATGATATCGCGTGCATTTAATTGGCCAAGCAGTCTAACGAATTTCTGGTCATAATAGACATAATGTTAGTCATTACTCATTGTATCTTCCCATCTCTCACGCTTGGGCTTGCTCTCCACATCGCGCGATCGCGCTTCTTTCCAAGTCTCCCACATTAGAGATTGCTGTTTTTCAACATGGTTAATAAACTGCATAATTGAGTGATCTGCTTTGATGGGAGTTTTCAAATCAAACTGAATTGTTTGGAGAATCTTGATGTCACCCATGAGAAAGTACTTAGCTGCAATCTTAGTCAGCCATAGCACAACTCGATTGCATAAGCAACCAAAAATTCCTTTACGTTTTTTAGTCATCAACAGAACTTGACCTTCAGTTTTTCCCCTTTCGTGTAGGCGAACTGCAACCATCATGTGGATATGGAAGAAATCAGGACCAAGTGTCACAATGCCAATGCTACCGTACCAATAGCAAATATTGTAAGTTATGACATTTTTGTAGAAAATACGGATGAGCTTAATTAAAAAGAAATTGTCTTTGATGGGTGTAATATTACTGAAGATAATCGCATTCTCATTCAGTTCGTGTCTTTCAAAAATAATTTCTAGTGGCAACTTGTGAACTGTATTGAGGTGTTGAGCATCAATTGCATTAATCATTACCACATTGGGGTGACAGTTCAGCAAGAAGTGGGAATGGATGGCGACATGACACTCTTTTTGCTCTAACTCTGGAACAAAAGGTAGAGGTTGTTGCGGTATTTCTCCAGTCCAAACCCAAATCATCCCATATTTTTCAGCAGTGGGCCAAGTTTGTACCTTTAGGGAAGGTGGTATATCTAAACATGGGACATCAATACACATCCCCTCAGTATCAAACTTCCAGTGGTGGAAAAAACAACGTAGTGCATTACCTTCAACTTTGCCTTCAGCAAGATGAGCACCCATGTGTGGACAGTAGGCATCTAAGGTAACTACTTTTTTATCTTTACCACGGTAAATTACTAATTCTCTACCCAAAATCGTGACAGGTTTTACTTCACCCACCCGCAGATTTTGAGAAGGTATTACCCAATACCATCCCTCAATAAAACGCTCTGGATTATTGAAAATTTTAGGTTTACGGATTGAGCTATAAGTCTGCGAGTTGAGATTCATTTTTATGGTTTCACTTGAAGTGAAGCAGTTGATCTAGAATTAACATGGGAACTAAAAAAAAACAGTTACTTTCAGTACTATGAGAAACAGCTACCTAATAAATAAATAAAAATCATCAGGTAAAATATTAAATAAATATTATTAAAAATGTCAAAATGATACCAATTTAATATTAGCTAAATTCAAAATATCCAGTTATAATAGATATTTGAAAATTTGCAACTTAGTAAAATCTCTAATTAAATAAAAAGTTCCAATACTGATGCTAATATTTGGGTTAACTCTCAAACCACTTGATATTTAGCAAAAAATGACGACTCCTTGCTTAAATCGCTCCAAGAGGAGTATGGCTCTACATTTGAGCGCATGACCAAACGTGAAAAGCTGTTTTTAATTTCTGCGATCGCGGCTGCTGACTCGAATTTACCCCTTTGAGTCGTTCCTCAGTGTCAATGGCAAGCCTGTTATTGAATACGAAGTCCGCGAAGTGAAGAAAACAAAGCGCGATGCCTACGGCGGCAAGCTACGCAAAAACGGAGAAACCACAGTCCGACGTTTAGCCGATGATACCAAACGAATTAAACGCAACCGCAGTCGCGACACTTTTAAAATGCGTTTGGGTATGGGTACTGTCTTAGAACAGTCGGGGGATGGGCTTGTAAAGAAGGCTAGCGGTTCATCCCTATGCCGAATGTTTTATAATCTAGCTGATCTCGATCTTGATTTTTTTCAGATTGCATTTTTATCTCTTGTTTAACACATTTTCGGCGATCAACTCTCGTCAGTTATATAATAAAACTGGCGAGAGCTTAGTAAATATTGTTTGTGTTATCTGAGTGTCAGCTATTTCATCAATAATTGTGATTCCGGGCTATGATTTTCTTGGATGCTACTCACACAAAAACTAATGTGGGAGCGAATAGCTCGCTCATAAACTCCAGTTTGCTGAGTGCGTACCCCTATAGCCTGATATATTAAGTTAACTTCTGGAAACTCAGACCAATACATCAAAAATATGTCTTTAGCTGGAGTAATAATTTCATAATTATTCTCTTGTCTTTTTTTTCTGAGTTTACAATTATTTAGTTGTAATTTTTCTCGGAATAGTTTTTCAAATTCTGGAATTAAATCTGAAGTAGTTTTCATGTTTTATACACGTTAAAACGTGTTAATTATGCAAATACTATCTGATGATATTACTAAGTATGACACTTCAGATACCTCTTACAATATAGTGTATCAGTTATCGAGTATTTGAGAAGGGGATTCAGGCGCAGGGGAACTTGTTGGCGTAGCCTATCCTAGAGAAGAGGTTGGGGAGCATCCCTATTTGGCAAGTGGAAGTATGATTTCAGGTTTCAGTCCCCTTGCGGGGTAATTAGTTTTGGAAACAGTGAACAGTTATCAGTGACCAGTTATCAGTTTTTTGGTGTTTCAGTCCCCTCGCGGGGTAATTAGTTTTGGAAATACAAATGATCACTTTTTTAGCTTAGGAGTGCGATCGGTTTCAGTCCCCTTGCGGGGTAATTAGTTTTGGAAACAGCTACGCTTGCAATCTGCTACCTATATTACGATCCAGTTTCAGTCCCCTTGCGGGGTAATTAGTTTTGGAAACTCTAAGTAAGCAGAGTATTCAGCAATACAATTTTCTCGTTTCAGTCCCCTTGCGGGGTAATTAGTTTTGGAAACCATTCTTGACAAAATTAGTGGAGGAGATGAAAAAGTTTCAGTCCCCTTGCGGGGTAATTAGTTTTGGAAACTATTGGTATTATCACAACCCAGATACCAAAATGAAGTTTCAGTCCCCTTGCGGGGTAATTAGTTTTGGAAACAGCTCGGTGCTGAAACTGTTACAGAGCAGGCTTCCTGGGAAGCATTTTGGCGGATCGAAAAAAAAGGTCATTTTCAGACGCTCTTATTGGAAGTAATTTGCAACTTTCCGAATTCTTGAAACGCTGTAGTTATTCATTTGTCAAGGTTCTGGCGATTTTGGCAGATCCCCGAGGGTTTTAGCCCTCGCTTCGACTTGCCAAACATCAAGCTGATTACCTAATCATAAGACGTGTATCTATTATTGTCGAGGTGTTTTATATAATTTAATCTGTAACATCGTATTCTTGCTCAATCAAAAATCTTATTTGAAATTTATAAACAACAAAAGTATTCGATTCCATGTTGCTTTCTCTTCCCTTTTTTGTATTTGCAGATAATTCATAAAATATTATTGTTAGTTGAGAATGAACATGAATAGAGAACGGAGGCGGCATATCATGAAAGACTGGAATTTGCCCTGGGAAGGCGGATGCCGTTGCGGACAGATACGGTTTCAGGTGAGTGCCCCACCTCTGCTGACGATGGCTTGCCACTGCACGGGTTGCCAGCGAATGACCGCTAGCGCTTTTTCCTTAAGCGCCGCGATTCCAAGTATTGGGTTCTTAATACTGAAAGGTCAGCCGACCATCGGTGGTTTGCACGGTGCGACCCGCCATTACTTCTGCCCGCACTGCATGAGTTGGATCTTTACTCGCCCGGAAGGAATAAACGAGTTCGTCAACCTTCGTCCGACGATGCTGGACAATGCGTCATGGTTCACGCCTTTCATCGAAACTTGGACAAGGGAAAAGCTGCTATGGGCGATCACCTCTGCGATTCATAGCTTTGAGACCTTACCTACAGAAGAAGACTATGCTCCCCTGATAGAAGAATACGCCAAGCTGTACTAGTTAGCAGAAACACCCTGTATAATTACACCACTAAATCATCTTTGAGATACAGCCTTGCAAGATATTCATTACCTACAGGCTACAGCCTGGGCCTTCAAAACCCTCTGCAAAACTGATTAATTCTAAGTACTCTGGATTTTCCACGAACTGTTTAGCAGCCAGTAATCCGGCAATACTCCAAGTTTGATTGATTCTGGCCTCTTTGCCAATTAAACGACCATTGTTGCCATCGTAGTATTCTGGGAATTGGTCTTTAAATAAACGCCTTTCGGCAATAGCGATCGCTGCTTGAGCAAGTTCTGTTCGATCTGCTTTCAGCGCCGCAGCGGTAAATAACCACAGTAAAACGGGCCAGTTTCCGCCGTTGTGATAAGACCAAGCTCTGTTTTTAGAGTCACATCCTGTGACAATTCTCCACTCTAAACCTTCCAAAGCTGGAAAGCAGATTTTAACAGGCATATAGCCGATCAAATCTTGCCAACGTTGGGCGAATAAATTCATAATGCTTTGAGATTCTTTTTCACTCGCTAAGGAAGCTAAGATTGCCATCAAATTTCCCAGCGCAAAAAAGCGAAAATCTATCCGTCCTGGACCCAGATTTCCCGCTAAATATCCTCCAGTTTCGGGCAACCACTCGGTTAACCAAGTAGGAATTGATTCTGAGTTGATGTTGAATTTATTAACAATTTCTTTACCAAATTCGTTATCTTTGTAACGATAGATTTCCCCCAATCGCTTCAGGTCTAGCCAATAATAGTTGCGGATATGATATTTCAAAGATCCTAATCGCTTATTGACTTTGCTAAGGTAGCTATCGCCATCCCCATCTGGTAAGAGCAATTCACTAGCAGATCTCAAAGACGCGTAGAATAACACCTGAATTTCTAAAGGATGTTCGTAAACTCCCATGCGACGGTCAATCATAAACGCGCCATCGGGAACTAATATTGTTGGATACATGGAAAACCGATGTACTAAGCAAAGATCCAAAATTAGTTTGATTCCGGTTTGAAAATTTGGCTGACGCGCCAAGGACAAATCGCCTGTAGCTTTTTCATAAGCTCGTAGCAGGAGAATCCACCACATACAAGAATCAATTGGGGGAACGCGAGCGATCGCCTGCTCGCCAAAATCAGCGACTAAAAATTCCTCATTCCCATTAGAATGTACTTTGAAACTGGCAGGCATTAATCCTGCTCCCGGTTCAAAGCAGTCCATCTGCTTTTCATGACTTTGTAATTTCAGTGTTTCTACTAAAAAGTTACGGACAATCTCTGCTTTGCCGTGCATGAGAAACACCAAGGCAGAAGGGACAAAATCGCGGAGGAAGCACTGGTCATAATTGAGTGCATTTGACTCCGGATCGTGGGCGGCTACAGTACCAATGGGTTTTCCTTGGTAGTAAATTACGGACTCTCCCAATAATTCCCAGGCTTGTGCTTCCATCTGACTGTTTTTATCGATCGCGCTAGTCATGAGCGTTTAATTCCACTAATGGTATGTATCGACTTAATTGTGGAAAGTACGCCAGCCTAACCTCAAGCTGATCAAGATTCCCAAAAGTCAGCATATAGAGTCAATCCACCATCTACAAATAGTGTTTGTCCGGTGATCTAGGCGGCTTCGTCCGAAGCTAAAAAAGCTACTGCGGCTGCCATCTCTTCAGAGGAGCCAGCACGTCCCATTGGGATGTGACTTTCCACAATTGCCCTTTTTTTCAGGATCATCTATCCAGGCTTGATTCATTCGCGTAATCGTTGCTCCGGGGCCAATGGCATTGACACAAATACCAAGGCTTGCATATTCCAAAGCTAAAGTTTTGGTTAGGTTTTCCATCCTGCCTTTGCTAATGGAATAACTGATATACATCGGTCGCCCAATAATTTCGTGAACGCTGGAAATATTAATAATTACTCCCGGACGATTAACAAACAGGAGGTGTTTAATAGTTTCATGGGCGCAGAGATAAGCACCCCGGAAATTGACTGCAATTACCCGGTCAAAGTCTGCTGTAGTAACTTCGTAAGATGGACTTTCTGTTTGAATGCCAGCATTATTAACTAGAATATCTAAACTGCCAAATTCCTTGACTACGGTGTTGACCATCTCAACAATGTCTGATTCTTGAGAGACATCTCCCTAAAGCAGCAGCGACTTCACACCATAATTTTCGATATTTCCGCAGGATTTTTGCAATGCCATCTCTTCTGTGTCTGCTACAGCATTAGGGTATGAGCGGTAATTGATGGCGAATGTTGCACCCTTGTTGAGCGAGTCTGATAGCGATCGCCTGACCGATACCTGAAGTTGCACCTGTAATTAAAGCATTCTTTCTTTTTAAGCCTATCATATTTCCTTCCAAAGCTACCCTGATTTGAATTTGCACCAGTCAAACAATTTTGGATTTTAGATTACTCTTTTATACATTTCAGGCTGGTACTGTCAACCTCTATTGGAGGTAATTTAAAGTTAAAAAATAGGTATTTGATAATTTTAAGTTTCTGAAAACAATTCTCTAAAATCAGGCTACAGATTCAAGAGATGGAAACTTAACTTGAATCTGACGCCTTTTAATTACAAATTAGTATTAGTCCCTATCACAAATTCGCTGGCACTTGTTCAGGAACTACCCAATAGTAAATAGTTTTACCCTCTACATTAAGAGTCTGCTGTGGTTTCCAATCACCCATATCGAAGGCGTGGGAGACAATGCGAGTCCCAGGTTTAAGTTCTTTCAAGAGCTTGGGACGGAGTTTGGCGTTGATCTCTGGCAGTAAATAAAGTGTAACTACTGTTGCTTCACGCAAATCAGTGTTGAACAAATCTTGTTGGACAAACTTGACGCGATCGGTTACTCCTACCTTCTGGGCATTATCATTAGCTTCTTTGATGCGTTCGGGGTCAATATCTATACCAACGCCGCGTGTACCAAACTTTTGTGCCGCAGTATTGACAATTCTTCCATCACCACTACCAAGATCGTACAACACATCATTTTTACCCACTTTTGCCACTTGCAACATTGCATCTACCACTGGCTGTGGTGTAGGTACATAAGGAACATCTCTAGGACGTTCTTGAACTTGAGTTGTGGGAGTTGTCGCCGATGGTGTTTCGGTTTCTGTTTGACCTGTTAAAGTAGAAGGTTGTTGTGTCTCGGCTTCCAAATCTTGTTGTTGCGGCGTACACCCAGCAATTCCTAAACTGGTAATACTAACACCTGTAACTAATAAAAACAGAATTTTTTTGAAATTCATGAATTTTCTCCTTGATTGAGTAGTTAGTAAAACAATTGATAGTCAGAAAATTTTGAATTGCTTGTTGTATGAAGTTTAGGTTGCACAATCCAAAATTGTATTAAGTCCTACCTTGGTGATAGTTGTTCCAGAACAACAGGGGAATACCTGTTGCCACCACTAAAACACCTGCAATTGCTCCCACACCTGTATAAACCAAGCTGGAGTACAGCAAGTAAGCGCAGACAGCGCAAAACAGTAATGGAGTCAAAGGATAAAATGGCACACGGAAAGGGCGAACTATATGGGGTTCGCGGATGCGCAATACCAGCAGTGATATACCGGAAAGCAGGAAGAAGAACCAAAATACTGGGGCAGTGTAATCCACCATTGTTTCAAAGCCTTTGCGGGTGAGCGTGCCTAAAAAAACCAGTGCAAAAGCGATCGCTGCTTGCAAGAATAAGGCATAGGTAGGACTGCTAGGACGTTGTTGCCAGCGTCCCATAAAACCAAATAGGGAAAAATCCTGTCCCAGTGCGTAATTAGTACGCGCTCCAGTAAAGATTGTGGCGTTGGTTGCTCCCAAAGTAGCGATCGCAATCAGCACACTGATAAACAAGGCTCCTGATTCACCCCAAAGAGAGCGCATTAAATCTGCGGCTACTGCTTCTGACTGTGCCATGTTTGCTAATCCCAGTCCCCGCAGGTAAGCCAGATTGATTAGCAGATAAATGGCTGTAATGATACCAATACTCCACATTAGCGATCGCACAATATTACGTCGTCCATCTTGAATTTCTGCGGAGATGTAAGCCGCCTCATTCCAACCACCATAAGATAGCAACACAAACACCATTGCCAGTCCCCAAGTTCCAGATGATACAGATTCTACAGGGGTGGCAGAATTAGGAATGGCGGTAAGCCCAATAATTACTACCAGCAACAAACCCAGAACTTTTGCAGCACTCAGTAAGTTTTGTGTCCACTTACCCTGTTGCAAACCGATGATGTTTAAAGCAGTTAAAAGTGCGATCGCTATGGCTGCATATATAGAAGACGAAAACGTGCCTAGCCGCCATATCTGAGAAACATAATCGCCAAAAACAAATGCCAAAAGAGCAATGGAACCAGTTTGAATCACTGTCATCCGCGCCCAGGCAAATAAAAAGGCGACTCCCCGCCCGAATGCACGTTTCAAATAATAGTAGACACCACCAACATCGGGATAGACAGTGGCCAACTCTGCATAGCACAGTGCTCCTACCAGAGATACCACACCACCCATTAGCCAAAAAAGCAGTACAGCAATATTACTACCTGCTTGACTGGCCACTAAAGCCGGGGTTTCAAAAATCCCGGCTCCAATGACAACACCAACAATTAGAGCCACTGCATCTGGTAATGTCAGGGATGGTTTGGGTGTTGCTACTTCAGTTGATGTTGTCTGATCGAGCAAATTGTAGTTTTTACGTCTACTCACATTACTTCCCTATTAGTGTTGAGTTGGGACTTTTGGCTTTGTTTTACAGTCTTTGTTCAACAGAGGAATCATGTATGTACTCCAGATTTAGGAACTTACGATTCAATAAAACCTTTAATCACTGTTTTACCTGTACTTCTATGGTTAACAATAAATGTGATGAGAAAGTGACAGTCACGACTAATACAGTAGATTTCAAGTTGGTGAGGTACACAACGATTCGTCTGTTACCCAGGTATAAAAAGTCTTTTACTCCTGTTAGCGCAGCGGGGCATAGCTCATTCTGTATTATTCTGAATTCTACTGTATGTCTTCAAACCGTAATATCTGGCTACATTAAGATTAGCCTCCCTGCGTAGCTTGCCGCCGTAGGCATCGCTCTAAATTCTCTTGCTAGACAACATTATTCTGCAAATATGGTAGAAAATCTGAATTGGTAAAACGTCTTCCACTAGTGAGATTTATAGTCATTTAAAGAATGATAGGCTTATAAGGGGTAATCGTGCCTTATTTGATTAAAAAGCTGGTAATTCTATGCATAATTTTTATACCGCAAACGTTTCATTGATTTAAAATGGATATTTTATTTACACCCTGCTGTACTACAGACAGCGATCGCTCTTTGCAATATTCTGGGCACAATCTATGCAGCCAATATCATTCATAAAGATATCAACTCTGGAAACATAGTCCTGCTTTAGTAAACAATTCAGCAACGCCACTTCACAAAGGGAACCAAGTGGCAACCTAAAATTCCAAGTCGAAATGATGTTGGTATCTAGATTATGCTGGCATCAGCAAATCTGCGTTAGTGTAGGAAATCTATAAACCAATTACCCAAAAGCGCGGCTATTTTATCATCTGGTAAATTTGATCAATTCCAGCACAATATTCCTGACAGTGCGAGCGCAGATGCCCTACAAAAATTGGTACAGCAAATTCTCAGTGAATCAGACCAGCAAGTAGGACAAACGCATCTTATTTACTAATAAAAACTAACAAAGATTCCCAAATTATCTAAGTGGATCTTCTATCTGTGCAAAGTGGTCAGGAATCGTGATTTTCGGCTTTAGCTCCATGAAGAGAGCGAGTCGGTAGTTTGCCCAGTACAGACATTTTTTACTTTTGCACGGGACTTTATTATGTCTATTACAGTCCTGGCAATGTTTGAGTTGGTTGTACTATTTGTTGTTCAATGGTGATTAAATTGTGTCATTCTTGATTGCGCCAACAGTGAGTAGCAGTGTCAAACATCTGCAATTAGCCTTGCTTTTCTCAAAAAGAATTGGAGTATAGTCTCTTGTTTAGAAATAATATCGGCTCTGCCTTCCATTCCCATTTGAATGGAACATTGTCTGGTTTTTCGACCTAAAGACAGACCTTCGGGTTCAATTGTTACCTCATAGAAGGCAGCAGTAGCTTTGGGAGTAGTTGCAATTGTAGAAGCACCTGTAGCAGCACCATTATTCGCTGGTGGGAAAAATGCATCTGGAGAAATTGATTTCACTTTACCTTTGAGAGTACCGTAATCTGGATAAGGACAAGCAGAAACTCGCATTTGCACGTTTTGTCCTGGTTTCAGCTTGTTTTTATCCTCAGTTCCTACCACTGCTTTAATTACCAAGGGGGCAGAAGTAGGAACTATTTGGGCAATTTCTTCTCCAGGGCGCAATGTTTGACCGGGGTTACGTAGGTTTAGCTTGGAAATCACACCGTCTGCTGTGGCAGAAACGATCGTCTCCTTAAGTTCGACATTTACTTGTTTAAGTTCGCGGCCATCATGCTCGAACTGTTTTTGCATTTCAATCCGTTGCTGAATTAGCGCGTTGCGTTCTTTGTTTAATGTGGCGATGGTACCTTGCCCCGTAGCTTTTTCTTGAGCAATGCGTTCTTGTGCGATCGCTACTTCTGCTGAAGTTGGATTCAGGGCAGCTTGTAGGCTTTGCAATTTGGCTTTAGCAGCAGAGAGTGCTTGTTCTTGCTGGCGAACAGCTAGTTGTGCTTCCTCAAATTGATCTTGTGACAAAGCTCCAACTTTGGCTACGTTCTCATATCGGTTTCGCTTTGTCTCGGCTGCTCTTAGACCGGCAGTTGCTGCTCTGACATTTGCTGCGGCTTCTTGGACATCACTAACAGTAGTAATTTGCTTATCTCGATAATCCCGCTTGCGACTGCTCAATTGGGCTTCAGCCGCTGCAACCGCACGGTTGCTGCTGTCTGTTTGGGCTATAACTTGGTTATTCAGAGCATGAATCTGAGCATTGATTTGAACCAGTTGTAATTTGATTTGCCCAATACTACTTTCTAGTTGACTCTTCTTGGTTTGCAGGCGGGAGTCGTCAATAGTAGCGATCACATCTCCTGTTTTGACAACCTGATTCTCTTTCACAAAAATCCGCACAACTGGGCCTTCCGTAGCAGCCTGAACGAGCCGCAACTCACCAGCCGGACGCAGGTTTGCCTGTGCTTGAACAGTGACTTTATATTTAGTTACAGAGGCAACGGCAATTGCTATTGTCACAGTAACCAATGTGATCGCACCGCCAATAGTAGTCCAATTACCAAGTGGTGGAAGAAAATCGTTTTCTTCAACTTGGGGCAGCAAGACAGAATTCGATTGACTAACCATAATAATAAATTAAGGGAAAGATAATTTTTTATTTGAATTACGAATTACGTAGCTTGCTTCTCGCCGGAGGCGAGTATTAGTAATTATTTGGTCGAGGAGCAATCCAAAATTTCAAAGAAAGAGAATGGCATTAACTAGTGACGGCGTATTTGCCATTAGTATGGCTGGAAGATTTCACTAGTAAACTTGAAGTTGATGACCGAACATCTAGGAAGCCCAAGTGTTCGCCAGCAATTTGGCGCAATTCTTCTGGAGAACCTTGGATTTGCAAACGTCCTTTCTCTAGTAATACAATCCAATCGGCCCGCTCAATGACTTTAGGGCGGTGACTAATTAAAATTGTGGTTTTGCCTTGGCGATAGGTAAGCAGTCGATCTAATACTTCAGCTTCACTCACCGGATCGAGAGCGCCAGTGGATTCATCTAAAATCAGTATCGGTGGGTTAGTAATTATAGCTCTGGCGATCGCTAATCTCTGTCGTTGTCCACCAGAAAGATTAGCTCCAAATTCTCCTAAAACAGTATGATATTTGTCAGGTAATTCGCTAATAAATTCATCAGCTCCTGCTATTTGGCAAGCTGTGACAATTTCTTCAAAAGTCACCTCAGGATAGCTGAAGTGGAAGTTATCAAGGATTGAACGACTCCAGAAGTGCGGGTCTTGCGGTACTAAGACTACCTGCTGTCGCAGACATTCTAAAGATAAGTCTTGTCTGTTATAGATGCCATAACGGATATTGCCTGACTGGAGGGAATATAAACCAGCAATCAGTTTGGCTAGGGTACTTTTACCACAACCAGATTTACCAATTAAAGCAATAACTTTACCGCTAGGGATAGTCAGGGAAAAATCTTGTAACAGATCAACTCTACCAGTATAGTGAAAGTTAACTTTAGTGCAAATAATATTTGCATTAGTAGATATTTCTGCCCAAGGCTTTTTCTCTGCATTCAAGTCTTCTGCGGTAGCGTCAATCACTTCTGCCATCCGTTGGATGACAATTTGGGCGGTAATAAACTCATCAGCTAACCCGATCGCTGAAGTCAGAAAACCAAGAAAGTTGCCACTCATGCCATTAAAAGCTAGCAGTTGACCGATAGATAAAGTTTGATTAATTACCAAGTAGCTACCTAACCAGAGTAAACCTATATTAGTTAATGTTGAAAGAATATTAGTGAATGTACTGCTGTATAGTTCCAGTTTCATCGTACTCCAACCCAAGTTAGCAAGGCGACCATAGTTGCTTTGATACTCTTGCCAAGCTTGCGGAGTTGCTTGTGTTGTTTTGAGTACTTGAACGCCGCGAAAGGTTTCCACTAAAAAGCCTTGGTTTTCAGTGCCTAAAACGATAAGTTTACGGGTTTTCTGACGTAAGGCGGGTAAGAAAAGCAGGTTAACTAAGGTAACGATCGCAAATGCCAATACAGAAGCCAGAGTTAGTTGCCAACTTAAAAAGAGCATAAAGCCCAAGGAAACTAGTGCAATAAAAAATTCGCTAGGTAAACCAAGAACAATCTGCGAAACTAACTCATTGATCGCATGAATATCGGCAATTCGGCTGACGACTTCCCCACTCCGGTGTCCTTCAAAGTAAGATAAGGGCAAGTGTAAAAGTTTTCGACCGTAGTCCAGTAGCAGTCCTAATTGTAAACGCTGCCCAAAGTGACCGATGAGGTGAGACTGTACTAAACCAATTGCACTTTTAAACAAGTTTATGGCAATTACCCCAATTGCCACAGTAGTTAGTAATTGAGTATCTCCCCGCACTAGCACATCATCGGTGAGGAGTTGCATCATCAAGGGATAGGCGAGAGACAAAAGTCCGATGACAATATTAATTGCGATCGCCTGACCCAGAAGAAAGCGATAGGGCCAAACACGCACCAGATAGCGCCCAAAGCCAGTCATTTTGTCATCCGGCTGCTCAGAAAAACGGGTGTCGTCTGGCACTAGTAGCAGCATAATCCCATTGCTCCAACCCTCGACTAATTCCCTACGGCTGAGGTAGCGAATACCAAAACTCGGATCTGAAATTACATATTTTTTCCCCTTCTGACCGTATAAAACTACCCAATGGTAGCCTTTCCAGTGTATAATGGTGGGCATTGGAGCTTTATCTAAACTATCGATCAATTGAGGAGAAGCTTTGACTTGGCGGACATTGAATCCCAAAACTTCTGCACCCCGATTTAAACCAAGCAGAGTAGTACCTTGAGACCCCGTGCCTACCGCTTCTCGTACCCGGCTCAGACTTAAAGTACGTCCGTAATGTTTGGCAACAGTTGCAAGGCAGGCAGCGCCACAATCTTCTTCACTATGTTGGAGAACAACCTGATATTTCATAAAAAATTTGGGGATTACTTGGTTACACCGTTTGCAACTCGATTTTCATGCCATTCGCGTACTCCTACGCTCAAACAAGCTATGGAGCTTACTATTTACGTTATTTGTGTTATCTTTCTTTAAATCAAAAAGTAGGAGCGAAAACGACCTCGCCCCTACAAACTGCGAGAAAAGGATGTTACTCAGCTAAAAGGGAAGATGAGAGCATTCTTTTCTGTTTTAGGTTTTTCAGGATTCTAGAACACCGATTCATTAATAAACACAAGACTGATAAACCCTGTTTTAACGGCTTTTACAACCAAACATCCTTTGTTGCAACCCAACGAAACCTAGTTTTTTCGTCATAATTGCGATTACTGAATCGGTGTTATAGTATACGGTATGAAATAGAATCAAGGTAATCATGCAGGTAGTACAGACTCGATGTTGTTGTTAGCATCGCCGTATAAGTTACCTTTGGTGCCTGGTTTTAGATAATATCTTTTACCTGTGTAATTTTTACCAGTGTAGGCATACCAACCTTTGTAACCCGTTACCTTGTACCAAGACACTTTATTCTTATAGGAGCCTAAATCGGTATATCCTTTGTTAAGACCTATATCATCTCCTGTGTCATTATATCCCTTTGAAATGTATAATGTACCACCACTAACAGTAGCAGCGGCTTCGTGGTCAAGGTCTTGCACTAATTCGATGCTATAAAGGTCTTGGGTTTGGTTGTTGATGTTAGACATTATTTTTCTCCTTAGTTAATTAAGGGAGGTTAGGACGATGAGTATGTGCAGCACTGGCGTTTTGGGTGTTCACCTTTACTGCACTCCTTTACAATAGGTAAATTTGATTAGACGCACATCGTCAAGTTAGGAAATTGACTTTCCAAAATTGGAAAGTCAATTTCTGAAGATAACTAAAACTTCTTAAAAACCCGAACAGGTAGAGAATTGTGATCAAAAACTGTGAGCAGGGACAGTAGGTGTAAAGGCGGTGAGAATCACCTCACCATGAGGCCTGTACATCCATCCTTGAGCTTCAATCAGTGGTGCAGATTTAGGAAGATTGTGAGGTTTGCTTGCAGTAATAGAGTCTCCCAGACCGAAAGCATTTTCTTGTAGCGTTGAGATATTTGCACTCTGGACAGTCGGAATTTGATAAGTCTGATAGGGTGCAATTGAAAGATCATCTGGCATCACTGGTAAACCTCCGTTCCCTGTGATAATGAATTTCCCTTTTGGGCGTTTACTCCGTCCAATGCAACTATTGGCAATCAACTGTGAAGTATCTATGATGTTTGTGGGCAAAGCAGTTAAGCCTTGAGAGGGGTTAACATCAGGTGTGTTGAGTTGCACTACGCCATTAAATTCAGAACCACGAGCAGAACTAGCTGTAATATCACTGAATAGCGTGGGTTGTAGACGAAACTGTGTGCCAAAGATGCCAGAAGCATTGACAATTACTTGACCGCCAAAGCTATCTTCAGCATTGGCGCTGATATCGCTATTTTCTTTTGGAACTGCGACTAGATTGTTAGTATCAATCGTAATATTACCACCAATAATATTACCAGTAGCGTTGGTAGTAATGGTACTATCTCGGCGTAGAAGTAATAAGTTGCGCGATCACTAAAGCCGTGGCGTAGCACATCGCACAGTATCCCGTTATAGTTATCCCCCTACAACCAAATAGCTGCGATTACCAGCTTTGATAACACCTTAATTTAGCTTTCACAAGATTTATAAACTTATCAGAACTAGTAGCCATACTACGTCATCAAACTTAAAAAACTGCTATATTACTTAACTAAAGTGCAATTTTCCAAAATTGGAAAACTAAATTCCTCAAACTGCAACACGCCATCAGTTAATTATTTGTATCCTATTCTTTAATGATAAGTTTCACTGAAGTAGAACGGCGTAAATATTTATAGTTGGTATGAAGCAGGAGGCAAAAAGCAGATCGCGCAGCATATCGTAGACAAGGCAGGATAAAACAGGGTTTTAGCCTAATATATCTTTCTTAACATAGTTGTGTTTTTTCCACCGATTTATTTAAATTACAAGTTAAACTATAGCAACAAAAAGTTAGACCTCCTAATAGTTTTGGTAGGTTAAATAAACATATTAAAAAATAAATCATTTATGAACCTAGAGCCAAAACAAATTTTACAAAAATTTTTAGTTGTTGACGACCATGAAGCTATTCTTCAAGGTACAATTCCAGCACTCAAAGATAAATACCCAGAAGCAGAAATCTTTGCAATTCAAGATGCCCAGACTACGTATCAGCAATTTGAACGCTACCACCCAGACTTGCTAATTGTGGATTTATGTCTGCCAGAAAAACCTCAAACTATAGCTAATGTTGAGGTTGGTATGCAACTGATCAAAACTTTAATGTCAAGCCCTCTTGCCCCTAATCTAGTGGTACTGAGTACTAATATTAAACCATTGGTGCGTCTCAAACCGATGATTAATGCCTATGAAGGGGGTTTTGCGGCTATGGATAAATCTTTGCCAATCCGCGAAATGGTAAAGTTCGTTGACTTGGCATTGCGCGGCTCTATTTATTTATCTTCAGAACTACGATCGCGCCCCGAATTTGATCGAAAATGGATCGAGGTACTGACGCTGAAATATCAAGAAGGCTTAACAGATAAAGCGATCGCCCAAAAAATGAAGTTGAGCGATCGCACTGTACGCAACTACTGGATTAGACTGCAAGATTCTTTGGGTGTGTATGACGAACCTGGTAAAGAATTGAGAATTCAAATTGAGATCGCAGCTAGAAAAATCGGATTAATCAACTGATGAAATTTGCACTCTCGACTAAAAGCAATTTATGGGAAAAAGTTCAGAAAGAACTGAAATTTTGGCGAGAAGTAGTGCTGCCAGGACTTTCTGTTATAGGATTAATTATACTTGTTCGCTCAACAGGATTATTGCAATTGCAAGAGTGGCTTGCTTTCGATCAATTGTTACGGCTGCGACCTAATGAAGACATCGATTCGCGGGTGGTAATTGTGGGTATTGATGAAGACGATATCAACTATGTAGGCAAGTTTCCCATACCAGATAAAGAAATTGCCCAATTGTTGAGCATCTTAAATAGCTACAAACCCAGAGTCATCGGTCTTGACCTTTTTAGAGATCAAAGTAATTCGGCTGATACAAAGCTTGCATCTGTCTGGAGAGAGAATCCAAATCTTATCGGAGTTGAAGTAGCATTAAATCAAAAGCAATCTTTTAATGTTAAACCACCACCTGAGTTACCTCCTGAACGAGTCGGTTTTGCAGACACAATAGTAGACCCAGATGGAAAGCTGCGACGTAGCTTAATCGCAAGTAAAACTTATACCGGAGAACTGAAATACTCTCTATCTCTGCGTTTATCACAATTTTATTTGCACAAGCAAGGAATAAAGTTTGCTCATGGGAGTCGTTCTAAAGATCCCATCAAGTTTGATTCAAGTCAGCTAGTCCGGTTTCTCCCCAATTCTGGTGGATATGTGGGAACTGATGCCAATGGCTTTCAAGTGCTATTAAACTTTCGCTCTCATCCCCAACCTTTTCGCACCATATCTCTAAGGGATGTCCTTAATAATAAAATTGATCCTAGTTGGATTCGCGATCGCATCGTGATTATTGGCATGACTGCTGCCAGTGTTAAAGATAGATTTACCATCTCGGCAGTTAAAAATACACTCTATACCACGGGTTTAGGAGTTGACGAGTCTTCCGATCAATATCAATGGATTTATGGTGTAGAAGTTCATGCTCATGCCACAAGTGAAATTATTAGTCATGTTTTAGACGGACGATCACTGTTAAAAGTATGGTCAGAAATTTGGGAGTATTTATGGATTTTAGCTTGGGGTTTATTCGGCATCATTCTGGGTTTAATCCTTCAATCTCCGGCAAAAACATTGTTGAGTCTTGGTATAACTAGTATCGAAATCGTCGGAATTTGTTATGTTGGACTGATTCTGGGTTGGTGGATTCCTTTAGTACCAACCTTGTTAGCTTTTACCAGTGCCGGACTGACGACATTTTTTTTTGACCGAGATTTAAGAGCGCTACTTGAACAGCGCAGTTTAACTCTTAAGCGCTCTTTTGAAGCAATCCATAATGGACCTTTGCAATCCCTGGCTGTGATATTGAGAAGTCTTGGTGAAGAAGAGATAGAACCAGAAAAATTACGATCGCAACTTGAACAACTAAACCGAGAGTTACGGACTATTCCTGATTATCTTAGTCAAGAAATGCTTAGTCGCAGTGATAATCTTTATTTAGAGGGAAGTGAAATTATCGATTTGCAAACTCCAATTGCTGAAATGCTTTATTATGTCTACGACATTACTTTAAGAAGGAACTTTCAAGGATTTATAACAATCCAAAGTTTTATTGCTCCCAATTTTGAACCATTAGAAGAGTGTCACTTTAATATAAATCAAAAGCGAGGGTTGTACCTTTTTTTGTAAGAAGCTTTATGTAATGTCGGCAAACATTCCCAAGAAGCTACCCATCTTAATATTATTTGTACGCGATCCTCGAAGGAATATTGCCTACAAATAATTGATAATGGATTTGCAAATAAATCTAAAAAGTATCAAGGTGGTGGGCAAGGAACAAACCAAGCTCAAGATTTAGCCCGACAATTGAGAGGTAAGTTTCGACGATTTCCTCACTCTCCACAAGGCACTGTTTGCGAGTTGACTTGGCCAATAGCAAGTAGTTGGTGGCAACGATTTTATAAATTTCTGAACAAGTCTATTGAGTCAAAGACTCAATAAATGCATTCCCAGGCCCCGCCTGGGAACAAGGAACGGTGTACACACAAGTCTTAAAAACCTAGCTTGATGAAGCTTTGCTCATTTTCATGCAGAGCATGGGAACCGGGAAAATGCCATTGTTCGTCGATGCAATGCCATTGTTCGTCGATGCAATGCTATTGTTAGCCAATGCAATGCTATTGTTCGTCGATGCAATGCCATTGTTCGTCTATGCAATGCTATTGTTCGTCTATGCAATGCCAGAGATTTATGAAATACTGTATTTAGCGTACTTCACTCCGCGCGATCGCTGATTAACGTATTTCTTTATGCCATCATGCAATGCTTTCTTTGCCGTGTTCGTCGCATTTGGGCAGTTCTCTTTTTTACAACACTAACCTTATGCTTGTGGTTAGGACATCCTTCCCTAACAATTGGGCATAAGGGAATCGCAGAGATAGCAACAGCTAAATCGTCGGCTTTAATACACCCAGTACAACAAGGACTTAAGCTATATCAAGCTGGCGATATTCAAGGAGCAATTCTGTCTTGGCAAAAAGCTCTCTCCTCTGCTCAAGAGCGTAAGAGTAATTATGCTGAGGAAATTAATATACGGACATACATTGCCAGAGCATACCAACAAGTAGGTCAAATACCTGAAGCGATCGCTCAATTAAAGCAAGTTATTGACTACTATCGTCAGATAAACGAGCCGATCAAAGTAGGACGGATGCTGACAGAACAGGCTCAACTCTACATTAGCTTGGGACAGCACCGACGCGCAATTACTATTTTGTGCGGTGAAAATCAAAGCAATGCAACTTGTAGTCAAGATAGTGCTATAGAAATTGCCCGCCATCAGTCAGATGAACTAGGTGAAGTAGCCGCTTGGGGTAGTCTGGGAAATGCTCATCGTCTTCAAGGCAAGTATGAACAAGCTATTCAAGATTTTGAACGCAGCGATCAAATCGCCAAAGGCATTGATAATCAAACTTACGTGGTATCTAACCTGAATGGTTTAGCTAATACCTACGCTAGTCTTGCAAAGCGCAATCAGCGTCATGCCGAATTTGCCGATGAAGTAGGCGACAACAAAGCTGCTCAAAAATTCCAGCAATACACTGTTGGTTATGATAACCAAGCTATACAATATTTTGAGCAAAGTCTGCATCTAGCTCAAAGCCAGAACGACAAAGTAAACGAACTGCGATCGCAAGTAGGTTTAATTAGGCTTTATGATCGCCAACATCCTTATGAGCCAGCCATAGTTAACAATACACTACAGCAAGCCCTAGTCGTGTTGGAACAATTGCCTGACTCTCGTGATAAAGCTTATATAGCGATTCAACTTGCTAATCTTTTACAACTGCTTAACCAAAAGAACGAGTCGGTCACTACCGACCCAGCAACTCAATGCTTGAAGTCACAATCGTTACCTAAGTCTGTTGAACTACTCAACAAAGCTGTGGCAATCAATCAAAAAATCCAATATCACGAGGGAGAATCTTTTGCCAAAGGCCGATTAGGACACATTTACGAGTGTCGCCAAGATTATCAAAAAGCGATAAATTTAACTCAACAAGCCCTGATTGGCACTGTTGCTGACGAGAACCTTTACTTGTGGACATGGCAGGCAGGACGCTTATTTAGAGCTACAGGTCGAGTGCAAGAAGCGATTAATTTTTATGAAAAATCTATTAACAGTCTCAAAAGTATCCGTACTGAGCTAATCCTGGAACAGCGAGATTTACAATTTGACTTTCGAGACAAAGTAGAACCAGTTTACCGCGAGTTGTTAGAGTTACGCCTAGATCAAACTAACGATCTTGTCCGAAAATCAGATATTCAACAAAATTTAGAGTCAGTACTTTCAATAATAAATGAGTTAAGGTTAGCAGAACTACAAAACTATTTAGGGAATAATTGCGATTTAGCACTTATTCAGAAACCAGTGCCACTAGTAGGGAAAAACACTGCTGTACTGAGTTCGATTATTTTGAAAGAGCGCCTTGCAATCATTCTCACCTTATCTGACAGGGATCAAAAATTTAAGTCAAAAGTTTTTTTAGTGCCTGTTAAAAGTCAAGAAGTTAAGAGGATGTTTTAAAAGTGAGGGGCTATTGTAAGAAAACTCACAAGGCTTAAGCTGAAAGATTGAAGATATCAGCACCTTGTGAGCAAAT
>NZ_JBALDE010000147.1:0-28180 GCF_036917515.1 Nostoc sp.
TCTTTTTCCATTTTTTCTAATCTCCGTAGACTTACAGTATGGACAATGCACAGTATGAACCCTCTCCTCATCCCTTTATTATGCAACACCCAAAATTAATTACTGCACCAATGAGTGGAAACACGATTATAATTGCGATCGCTGGATGTAAAAGACCAAGAAAATCTGTTATTTGCATACAACACCTCTCAATGAATCATTGAATTCATCACAAAGGATAGTTTCAAGCATCATACCATTACTTAAATTAATTTCAGATGAGAATTTGTTTAATATTTATTTTTATTGTTTTTAACTGATTTTAATCAAGAAACTATTTAAATATCTTATAAAAGATGATGACTTTAGCAAATATTTCCATATATCTTTTGAGATATGGAAATATTTTTTAATATAAAGTTACGCAAATAGATAGTCGAAAAGAATGATTTTCAGGTAGGAGCAATAAAGCCTCTTTTCTACGAGATGCGAATTCGTCTACATGAATTGTCCATACCTACAGCGTCTAGTTTTGGCTAAGTCCTAATTTTTTCAAAAAATACATTACTAGGTGGATTTTCTATTTTCCAGAGCAAGTAATTATTATCACCATACATAACAAACGTTTTATAATTATAATTTGTTTCTATTTTTTTGCGCCAGCTATCTGAAGGATTTAGTAAAAAAATATCAGTGAACCCATCAGGAATATTGAGGATAGAACGGTCTTTTACTAATTGAAACTGCACTTTTGGCTGTACAAGATAGCTGAGAGAAAAGACATTACCATAATTAATCCCAGAATCATTGCTAATCAAAAGTGGATGAGTAGCTTAATTGATAATTTTTACAACTTGTGGATTACCAAAGCTAATAACCTTACTCCATCAAGTTTCAGCCTGAGAACTCACTCCATAAGAAACTAGCCCACAAATAATCACTATTCCCATGATTATTTGCCAGATTCTCTGGCGTGCAAAACTTTTATTATATAGCTGCGTAGCTAGTAGGTAAGTAACAGCTAGTTGAATTCCTAAATAAGAAATCAATAAATAACGTTCGGCAAGTGAGCGTATATCCCCAAAAAGTAAATCTGGTAGCATTAAAGGTAATTGCAGGAATTATAATTAGTGGCATAACTAAATTTCACAATAACTTGTACAACAATTATCTACTTTAACAAAACAACTTTTTTGCTCAAGTGGGAAAAGTGGGTTTAGTAAGGTGTTGTGTAGGAACCCTTCAAGTAGGCTGATCTATACAACAAGGAACTTTTCAAAAGTTGGCAGCTATAAAAGAATTGTTTGCCCAGTTAATAGCTCGGCAGATAACTTGTTATCAGGTGAAATATTACGTTAGCGCAAATTATGAGTTTTAGCTAATTTCCAAATTGAATAATAGTTATCACTATAAACAATATCTATCTTGAATTTATACTTTTTTTCTATTATTTTGTCCCAAGTCTCTGATGGATTAAGTAAAAATACATCAGTAAATCCATCAGGAATTTTAGGAATTTTTTGATTGTTTAGCAACAGAAATCGCACTTTTGGTTCCAAAAGATAACTTAAAGAAAAGATATTACTATAATTATTGCCCAAAGCATCACTAATCAAAAGTGGACGATTACTCTGATTAATGATTTGGGCAACTTGTGGATTGCCAGAATTCATATCCTTATTCCACCAAGTTTCTGCCTGAGAACTCACTTTAGAAGAAATCAAACCACAAATAATCACTAATGCCATGATTATGTACCAAAAGTTACGGCGTAACACCCTCTCATTATATAGTTGCGTAGTTAGTAGATAAGCAACAGCTACTTGGATTCCTAAATAAGATGGGATTAAATATGGTTCGATAGATGATCGTATACTCCCAACAATTAAATCCAGCAGTATTAGGGGTAATGCTGGTATTACAATTAATGTGATGAGAAAAGACCAAACTTTATAGTTAGTTGTTCGACAAATAAAATAAATTGAATATACTACCAAAGTTAAAAAAGCTAGTGCAATTAAATAGCTTAGAGGATTTTCTGAGTTAAGGTTTATATCAAAAAAGATCCGGCTTAACTGCATTAACAAAAAAGAAAATATAGGTATCAAATCTGACTGACTTACTGTTTTATCTGCTGAAATTAAAAATTGAAAAAAGTTACCAATCACAACTGTTAACCAAGGCATGAAAGCTAAAAAACTGACTAGTGATGCTAGCAGATAACTTCTCACAGTTTCAGTAAACTGAAATTTGACAGTTATCATCACATAAATTCCGTGAGCAACTGCTACAAATGTACTCAAAATAAATGTATAAAGACTAATAGCTAAAGTGACCGCATAAATACTCCAGATAGTGAATAAATCTGGTTTTTGTCGTTCTTTTACTAGCTCATCTTCTAGCCGTATGGCTCGCAGCAGAGACGCACTAGATAGTAAAATAGTGACTAACCAAAGAATATATTCTTGTACTTCTTGGGCGTATACTAAGTGAATTGGAGAGATAGCCATGAGTGCGATCGCAACACCAGGAACCGATAATGGCACATTAAATAATTCTCGACATAGCCAATAAACACAAGGGAAAACCAGCAAACTAATGCATGCTGATAAACTTCTAATCGCAGTCACCGAATTCCCAAAGATTTCCATCCACAATCTGGCTATTATGTAATATAACGGTGGATGCTGAGAATCTTGTTTTGCCAAAGACATAATTGTGTCATTTAAGCTTTTTCCTGGATTTGCACCTTGAAACTGGGCAAAAGTTTCTTTGCCAATCACACGATTATTAAAAAGTTGCTGTTTAGCTTCATTAATTGTGTAACCAGAAATTCGCAATGAGGTATAAGTTTCATCGCGCCAGAAAACTTTACCATCAAGATTAGAAAAGCGAAACAATATACCTATCGTCAATAAGAAGATAGTTAAAAATCGCAACCAACTCGGAGCAAATTTGAGATGGTGCATAAGTGGGTTTCCTAAAAAGTTTTCTCAAATCATCTAATTAAGTGGGCTGGATGAGGTGCTGCTACTATGTCCGTTGTAGACATAGCTAAGACTTCAAGCAAAACCTATTTCTTAAACATCCTCAGTGGTAAGGGTTTTTTGAGAGAATTTGGATAACGCCATCTGGCAAAGTCTGCAACATTAGATATAGTTAAAAAATCAATAGTTTGAAATTGCCGATCAATAGCAGGAAGGCTGCATATTTTAGCTCCAATATTCAAATATGCCTGCAAAATTTTAGGAATCTCAACATTAGATGAATTTGGACAATTTTGAGTCAATTCTAGACAAAATTGTGAATTTGGGTAAACCAAAATACTTGGATGCATCAAGTTATTCTGCTGAAAATAATTATAAGCGTAAGTGGCTTGCCCAGGACATTGTGTGAATAATGATGCACAGCCAAAGAAATATTGGGTTTTACTCCAGATGAGATAATTTGCCAGCCCTTCCCACAGTAGTAAAAGTGTCTGACTATTGCGATATTCTTTAGCTATACATGCACGCCCAACTTCTACTGATACCTGAAGCACAGAATTGGGAATTCCATTAAGATTAAATATATCGGTAGCATCAAAGCCTAGTCTTTGAGAAGCCATTATATAGGTCTGCATCCGATAAGTTCCAATCGTTTTACCCGTATGTTTGGAGATTAGAATTAAATGATGGCAAACCGCATCAAACTTATCTATATCCATCTGGGTAAAGTTAGAAGCAGAAAATCCCAAGCCTAGTTCAAGATTAAAAACTTCAAAGCGCAACCGAAAAATTGATTCTAATTCTTCTTCAGTTGAAGCCAGCCGTAGGATATATTTTTCAGTTTGAAGGACGGGAAAATCTTCAAGAGGGGGAGGAGGATTCAGTGGGTAATTGATGCGTCCAGAAACTTCCATCTATCTTCCTACTTAGATTTGCAAAAATATTCTACTAGGATTTAGGCACTATACAAATAGCTTAGATTATACATTAATGTGTCGAAGTGTAATTGAGACAGTTTTTGATAAAAGATCTTTTAGAGCAATACGCTTGGATTAAGGATTTTTGGTACTGATTTTTGACCTGTAAATACGCCTTAGTGCAGCGGAACGTTAGCAAAGTGGGGCATTCGCGCAGCGTCTTGTAGAGAAGCCCAGTCCAATTTCACGTCTCTACTAAGAATTTTAGGTTGAACTGAACGGTATTGTGGTCTAGAGAGCTTTTTTACTTTCTTAGATTAGGGTTAGAGTGCTCTTATTATGGACATTAATTCCCAAAAAATCTGGCAATAAGATACAAAATTTTCTTTTGATATACGCTATAGATGTAAATCATGCCATTTTATACAAACCCTGATATATATTGTGGTGGCAACTACCCTGAGTGAGTAAGTTATGTCAATTGATCGACCGAGAGAACTGCTATGGTGTTCAAAAGTTGAAGTATCCCAACAAGCTTTATCAAAAAGATTTTTAGAATTTCCAGCTTCAAAACCAGTTCTGAATTTGCTAACTGCACATCAGAGGGCTATTCATGCTTGCTAGAGTGTAAGTAGTTCACGTAAAATATAGTGCCATTGTTGCGGCAGTTCTCATGACCTCATCTGCATCGTTTGACACATTAGAGTCTTTACAGGCGGATATCGCTGAATTGATCGTTCGTTTACCGACATTAAAAAATCGGCAATTTATTCTGCAAGCACTTACCACTATTGTTCGTCTAGCTGATACCGAAATTGAGCGTCTCGATTGGAAAATATTATCCGCTGCATTAGCAGATATGGAGCGCGGTTTCCAGCTTTTTTATGATTACCGACACGTTCGCAAAGTCACCATCTTTGGTTCTGCTCGTCTAGCGCCAGATAGACCAGAATACCAAATGGCCCTTGAGTTTGCTCGTGCTATTTCTCAATTAGGATTTATGGTAATGACTGGCGGTGGTGGTGGAATCATGCAGGCGGGTCATGAAGGTGCTGGGCGAGAAAATTCCTTTGGATTAAACATTCAGTTACGCTTTGAACAGCAAGCAAACCCCTTTATAGAGGGCGATCCCAAGCTAATTAACTTTAAATATTTCTTTACCCGCAAGCTGTTTCTCCTCAAAGAAAGTGATGCCGTAGCCTTGTTTCCGGGAGGCTTTGGCACTCAAGATGAAGCTTTTGAATGTATGACATTAAGCCAAACTGGTAAATTTGGGCCAGTACCTTTAGTTTTAATCGATCGCCCTGGTGGTGATTACTGGCGCTCTTGGAGCGAATATATTGATAAGCAATTAGTGCAAAATGGTCTGGTCAATCCTGAAGATCCCTGCCTTTACACGGTGACAGATAACCTGGATGTGGCTTGTGACGCTATCACCCGTTTTTACCAGGTTTATCATTCCAGCCGCTATGTAAGCAATAAGTTAGTCATCCGCCTGAAGACAGATATATCAGAGACTCTTTTAGAACAACTTAATGCTGATTTTAGCGACATTATTATTCAAGGAAGAATTGAAAAAAGTCAGGCATTACCTCAAGAAGCACAAGATGAAACTGTTGAACTACCTCGCCTCATTTTGTACTTCAATCAACGCGATTTGGGGCGCTTGTATCAGATGATTGCCACAATTAACCGGATGGGTACTCCTTCACCAGAGGATGTAGCGCATCCAGAAAGAAAGTAAGCTAAAACACATCTAATTTGCATATTAAAATTTTCTCAATATCTTTTGGGGTGGACAGCGTTCGACTGACTTGTACTGAGTTTCGACTGCGCTCAACTACCGCTTGTCGTTGGTGCAGCCTTTCGTAGAGAAATAGCGCTTACACCGAAGTCTTGTTTGCCCCGATTATGCAATTTGAATCCTGATTAGCTTGTTAAGGGAAAAAAGGGGGAGAATTTTGAATCCTTTCCCTTTCCTTGTTTCAAGGTTATAGAATTACGTCACCGATCGCGCAGTGTAAAGCCTTTTCTTCTCAGGCTGTCTGCGACACACTGTGCATAGCTTGCTTCTTTGCAGGAGTACGCCAACGGCGTAGTATCTGCACAGATCAAAGATATTTTTATTTTCATGCGGCTATCTTCATGAGCAATAGGGATTTTGGCATTGTCAAAGCAAGCCACGAAAACAAGATCATTCACCCTACTTACAGATGAGAAAAACACCAGTTATTATAACTCAATACTGATTATTGTAAAAAAGCTTGTATATTAGCACAGTAAACAACGCTTGAGATCCTAACAGAGGAATAAAAAATGCTGGAATTATTAGGTTCAGGTTTGGTGTCACTTTGGCTGGAAATGGCTGGGGTACAAATCAAACCTCTAGATGCCTTAGATGCACTAACTTGGCAAAGTAGCCCTGGCTTGGTTCTTGCCCCCGATCCAAATCCATCTGGGGCGACTACAGTGCAGGAATATCTGAAAAAGCTGATTACATCAAAAGTGGTCGCCCAAAATCTGGCTGAGAGTCAGGGGATTTGGATGCAGTCGGGGCCAATGCTGATGGCAAATCACCAAGGTACGACTCCTCTGCCGGCTGCTTCTTTAACTAAAATTGCTACTTCACTAGTTGCTTTGAAAACTTGGGGGCCAGATTACCAATTTGATACTTTGGTGAGTGTCACTGGCCCAGTGGTAAATGGAGTTGTGCAGGGTGATTTGGTGGTTACAGGCCGTGGCGATCCTTTGTTTGTTTGGGAAGAAGCGATCGCTCTTGGTAATACTCTCAATCAAATGGGCATCAAGCAAGTAAAGGGAAATTTAATTATTACTGGCAGTTTTGCCATGAATTTCCAACGTCAGCCAATGTTAGCAGGTCTTATGCTCAAGCAAACACTAAATCGTGCAACTTGGGGACGCCCTGCTATTTATACACACTCAATCATGCCCAAGGGAACGCCTAAACCTCAAGTTGTCATTGCGGGTGCGGTGAAAGTTGAGGCGCAACCAAACCCTCAACAAATTTTGTTACTGCGTCATCGCTCATTGCCCTTGAAGCAACTGCTCAAGGAAATGAACGTTTACAGTAACAACGATATGGCACAGATGCTGGCAGACTCAGTGGGGGGAGCAGCTGTAGTCCAATCAACTGCTGCTAACCTGGCGAGGGTGCCACAAGCAGAAATTCAGTTAATCAATGGTTCTGGACTGGGCCCGGAAAATCGCATTTCCCCCAGAGCTGTTTGTGCCATGTTTATGGCTATTCAAGCGGAGGCATCTATACATCAACTGAATTTGGCTGACTTGTTCCCCATGTCTGGATTTGATCATCGGGGGACACTGCACGCCAGACATATTCCCCTGGCGACTGTGATCAAAACTGGTACTCTCCGGGATGTGAGCGCTTTAGCGGGAGTGATGCCCACACGCGATCGCGGTTTGGTTTGGTTTGCTATTATCAACCGTGGAACAAATGTCTGGGGTTTGCGGACTGGACAAGACCAACTTTTGCAAAGTGTTGTTAAACAATTACAACTACCTCCAACCGTTCCTATTGCCCTGACTCCCCACTCAGCCATCAACTCCTTACCTCAGCTAGGCACAGCTAGTCGAAATGAAATCTTATACAAAAATTAGTTCATCCATAGTCTAGAGTTAGAACAGAGAGCGGACTAATCTTATTAGCAATTCAAAAGTTTTATTGATGGGTAAAAACCGAACTTGTAAAGGCTAAATGTCCATAATAGCTTTTGGGGTAAATTTTCTATTAAGTTGATTACAGGTAGTTCGCAAAATGCCCTAACCCCAGTAGTGGAAAGGGCAGATGAAACCTGAAATAAAAATAACTGTAAATAGATTTGTCACGACTGAGCAACAATTAGGCTTATAAATTAGATTGTGATTATGCGATTTCCCAAATTATCTCGGTCTTTACGTCAATTCACTACTCATGTTTTAGCGCTTGCGCTAGGAGTTCTGCTAGCGGTTAGCACATTGCAGGTGTTACCTTCCCAAGCCGAACCAGCACCCACAATAACTGCTGGAGATACTTCAAATCTAATTGCTCAACGGCAATCACCAGCCACTGCTGCCATCGGTAGCAGTAGCTTTGTCACAGCCGCAGTGAATCGTGTTGGTTCAGCAGTTGTTCGCATTGATACTGAGCGGACAATTACTCGTCGCGTCGATCCATTTATGGAAGACCCCTTTTTCCGTCGGTTTTTTGGTGACGGTTTCTCTCAACAGATGCCTTCTGAGCAGTTACGTGGTTTAGGCTCAGGTTTCATTATTGACAAGAGCGGGTTAGTTATGACTAATGCTCATGTGGTCGATAAGGCCGATAAAGTAACAGTTCGGCTCAAAGATGGTCGCACCTTTGAAGGTAAGGTTCAAGGTATTGATGAAGTTACAGATTTGGCGGTAGTCAAGATTAACGCTGGTAACGATTTACCAGTGGCGCCCTTGGGTTCTTCCACTAATGTACAAGTAGGAGACTGGGCGATCGCAGTCGGTAATCCTTTGGGATTTGATAACACCGTTACCTTGGGAATTGTCAGTACCCTCAAACGTTCCAGCGCCCAAGTCGGCATTAGTGACAAACGTTTGGATTTCATTCAGACAGACGCTGCCATTAACCCTGGTAACTCTGGCGGGCCACTATTGAATGGTCAAGGTGAAGTAATTGGTATTAACACAGCCATTCGCCCTGATGCGATGGGTATTGGGTTTGCGATTCCTATTGATAAAGCCAAAGCGATCGCCGCGCAACTGCAACGTGATGGCAAAGTTGCTCACCCCTATCTAGGTGTGCAAATGCTAACTTTGACACCCGATCTCGCCAAGCTAAATAACACCGATCCCAACTCTCCTATTCAGATACCAGAAATCAATGGTGTTTTTGTGATGCGAGTTGTCCCCAATTCTCCAGCCGCATCTGCGGGTATCCGGCGCGGGGATGTAATTCTTCAAGTTGATGGTAAAGCTATTACTAGTGCTGAACAATTGCAGAATGTTGTGGAAGACAGTCGCCTTGGTCAAGTATTACAAGTAAAAGTGCAACGAGGTAATAAGACAGAGCAGCTTTCAGTACGCACAGCCGAGTTGCAAAATGCTTCGTAGGGGTAATATCGAAATAAATAATAGTAGAGACACAGCATTGCTCATATGTGTCAACTGAAGGTGAACTGTTGATTCTCCTACCATAAGCATTGAAGCGATCGCTCGCAACCATCTTGATAACCTCGGTCTGCCAACAGTAAAATTTGCGCTCGTTTTAAAACACAAGCAGAATTTTTATCTTTCTTAGTTAGATCCACTAACTGCCGATGTTCTTCTTGAATTAGGTTAACAGTATATTTAGTGACATAGTGTGAAAAGTTTTTTTTAGACTATATTCACACTTAGAAGCTTACCTGTCAAAATAAAGTTGGCTGACTACTACTAAGAAATATTAAAATTTCGGTTACAATAATGCTGCATTAACTGTTACCGAATCTGGGAACAGTAACACTAAAAATGCCTATTGTAAAGTGGTGGATGCCGTTATTGCAGTTTTTCTCAACAAAAAGCTGCTACCTTGCTATTACTTTACGCAAACCAGAGTTCTCATTGGAGAAAGTCCGACTTTACAAGCTTCCTGCCCAAGTGGCTATCAAAGGAATCAAGCCTCTGTCTAAGAGTCGCAAACGTGGTTAATGCGAGGTAATTACGCAGATGGCGGTGACAACAAAGGTAGTCCCAGCGGCTTTTGGCTTAGGGATAGCGGGTATTGCAGTTTGCCCATTCCGATTAATATCGGGAAAAGTAGCTTAGGGATATTTGTCCGTAAAATTACTAACTGTAGACAAATAGTGGTTTTTGAATCAAGCAACCTAACCTATGCCAGCGAATTCCTGGCCCGAAGAAGATTCTTATCAAGAGCTTGATCCGCTCAACTCCTTGTTATCTGACCTATCAGCAGATGAGGAGTCAGTGTTAGAGACAGATTCTATATCTCTAACACCCCGGTTTCAAGGTCGTAGAGGCAAAGCAGCTCTAGTCTTGACTATCGTCTGGAGTAGCACGATCGCTCTACATTTAGTTTCTTGGGCTTCCATTTTTATTTTAGGACTGACCACCATTCTAGGATTTCATGCTTTGGTGGTAGTGTTTACTAAATCCCGTCGCTATCCAAAAGAAATACAGGGAGATTTGCCCTCTGTATCGGTGCTAGTGGCTGCAAAAAATGAAGAAGCGGTAATTGCTAAATTAGTCAAAAATCTTTGTAATCTGGAATATCCAGGTGGGCAGTACGAAGTATGGATTATTGACGATCACAGCAGTGATGGCACGCCACATTTATTAGCAGAACTAGAACAGAAACACGAGCAACTGAAAGTACTAAGGCGTTCAGCAGAAGCTAGTGGTGGCAAATCGGGGGCGTTGAATCAGGTATTGCCACTGACAAAGGGCGATATTATAGCAGTATTTGATGCTGATGCCCAAGTGACACCAGACTTGCTCCAACAAGTAATACCTTTATTTCAAAGAGAAAAAGTGGGGGCGGTGCAGGTGCGAAAAGCGATCGCCAACGCTAAACAAAACTTTTGGACTAAGGGCCAAATGGCCGAAATGGCACTTGATACCTGGTTTCAGCAACAGCGAACTGCCCTTGGTGGCATTGGCGAACTGCGGGGCAATGGTCAATTTGTCCGACGTTCAGCCTTAGAAAGCTGCGGTGGCTGGAACGAAGAAACCATCACCGATGATTTGGATTTAACAATCCGTTTACATTTGGACAAATGGGATATTGAGTGTGTTTTTCATCCAGCAGTGCAAGAAGAAGGAGTGACAAGTGCAGTTTCACTCTGGCATCAGCGCAACCGTTGGGCAGAAGGTGGATATCAACGCTATCTGGATTATTGGGATTTAATTCTCAAAAACCGCATGGGAGGGCGCAAAAGCTGGGATTTGCTGATGTTTATGCTGATTATGTATATTTTGCCAATAGCAACAGTCCCAGATTTATTAATGGCGATCGCTCATCATCGCCCACCCATGTTAAGTCCGATCACAGGCTTGTCTATTTCTATGTCGATGGTAGGGATGTTTACAGGTCTGAAGCGGGTACGTCAAGATCAAAAATTCCCACTTTCTACATATTTTATGATGCTGGTGCAAACCCTGCGTGGCAATTTATATATGCTGCACTGGTTAGTCGTCATGAGCAGTACTACTGCCCGGATGTCGGTAAGACCAAAGCGCCTGAAATGGGTGAAAACTTTGCATACCGGGAATGAAGAATAGGGAATAGGGCATGGGGACTGGGGGACTGGAGAGCAGAGGAGTGGAGTTCAAAGACTCGTCAGCAAGTATCAAAGACTTATCCTTTATGCCCAATACCCAATGCCCAATTTTTTATTCATCATCTACTTCTGATTCTTGTACCCATTCTGGTGTAGTTATGGAATCGGAGAATTCTGGGAAATCATCTGCAAAGCGGATAATTTGTCCGTTGAAAAATTCTACTAGACGTTGAGCTGCGATCGCTACTTCGTCAGGTTCCCAATCAGGTGCGGATGTTTGTTTTGGGGGTAAAGGCAAAGTTTGCATCCCGTTTCCATTTGCCCTATTTCCATTTACATCATTTCCATTTGCCCTATTTCCATTTACCTCATTTCCATCTCTTGCAACCAACTCGGTTTTTTGTGGTGCTGGTGGCGTGGTTGGCTGCGGTACTGGCGTTGGAGGTGAAATTTGCTGGTTGTAACTGGGTGTGGGTGGCTGCTGAACACGAGTAGAGTCTTTTGGCGGAGGATTTTTTTTGGCTGAGGTAGAGTTTGAAGAAGTTCCTTTTTCTAAATTTATTTGGATTTCACGCTGGAAAGTCTGCTGGAAAGCTGCCGTAATCATTGGTAGATAAGATTTACCCTTGTCATACCATGCCTGTTTAATAGCAATTCGAGCCACAACACCGTCGAACTCTATGAGTTGGCTCATTTGACGCAGCATTTCTTGCCTTGATTTTGGCTGGAGGTTGGCAAGCACTTGTTGCCAAATCTGAGTTAAGTCATATTCTGCTTCGCCAACAACTTCTGAAGTAACTGATTCAATATTCACCGATGGCATAGGAACAGCGACAGGTTCTGGGGTTGGTGATGAAACTGAGTTAGCAATAGAATTGTGATTTGTTTGCTGTTCAACTGGGGGAGATGAAGTGACGGGCTGATTTTGGGCAGCCGCTTGATGATTATTGGCAAATTCAGAATTATGATTTGTTTTCGGTTCAGCTAAAGGTACACAAGAGACTGGGTGATTTTGGGCAACTACTGGAGGATAGCTTAGAGATACAACAGGTGTATTGACTTGCGGCGCGACACTTGGGGCTTGTGGCTGAATATTTGTCGCACTCGGTAACAATCCTAGTAATATTACCTCCAACCACAAATGCGGCTGGGTGGTATTTTTAATTTGTACTTCAGCTTCTCGCAAGTGTTTTTGTCCTGCCAAAATCACGCTCATATCGAAGTATTGAGCAAACTCAACCAGCGCTGTCCAGGTTTGCTGAGTACAAGCAACCAAATCATGACGATTGGGTGCTGTTTTAGCTATGAGTAAATCGCGGTAAAAAGCGGCGAGATTTTGCAGAATAGTTAGGGGTTCTCGACCACGATCTAAAATGTGGTGAGTACAGTCTAAAACGGCTTCGGGTTTATCTTGAGCGATCGCATTTAAAAGCGCTAGCAAGTCCTGTTCGCTTACCGTCCCCACCAAATCCCAAACTCGCTCTGGTGTCACTTCACCCGCTAACAAGCCTAATTGGTCAAGTAGACTTTCGGCATCTCGCAACCCTCCCTGAGAAAGTTGGGCTACCAGGGTGACAGCATCAAGTGAAATATGAATGTTTTCATAAGATGCGATCGCACTTAAATGCTTCACCATTGCCTCTAACTGAATGCGTCTAAAATCAAACCTTTGACAGCGCGAAATAATCGTTGGTAACACCCGTTGCGGGTCTGTTGTCGCCAAGACAAAAACCACGTGTTTCGGTGGTTCTTCTAGTGTCTTAAGTAGCGCATTGAATGCCTGAGTACTGAGCATGTGGCATTCATCGATTACATAAACCTTGTAGCGACACTGCACAGGAGCAAACTGGGCTTTTTCAATCAACTCGCGGATATTATCGACTCCAGTGTTACTGGCTGCGTCGATTTCAATTACATCTAAGGTGTAGCCCTTAGCGATACCCTGACAAACCTCACATACACCACAAGGTTCAGCAGTAGGCTTGTCACTTTTGAGACAATTGAGGGATTTAGCCAGAATCCGGGCACTAGAAGTTTTCCCCGTACCTCTAGGCCCAGTGAATAAGTAGGCGGGGGCAATTTTGGATGTGCCGATCGCGTTCGTGAGGGTGGTGGCGATCGCCTCTTGACCCACCAGTTCAGCAAAACTTTTGGGACGATATTTGTGGTGCAGGGGTTCGTAAGACATGGAAATATAGACTTCAATGCCTTTCAAAGTTAATTACTAGCACCGAGTCGAGTTTATGATTCAACTATTTTAAACTCTCGTACCTGCTTTGTTTGTCGATATTGCCATAGAGCCAGACTCAACTAATGCCGTATATTTTGGCACTCAGCAAAGCAAGCAACCAGAGCTTATCCTCTACTATGATTTCAACATCAATGTATGGAAATTATAGCATATGATTTAGTACATCTGTTCTATTAAATAAAATTAGGAGTGGGGAAGAATAACTATTGCCCAATCAGGACTTACGCACTCAGATCCTCCAATCTCCTTAAGGGGCTAGGGGGGATCTACGTTTCAGGCTTCAGTACATAAGTCCTATATATACGAAACGCAGTTTTTTAAGTTTTACATTATAATCTAATTAAAATAAAATGCATCGTTATATTTACATAAATAGATACAGCAGATTGTAAGCAGGTAAGTGAGGTACAAAATCCAGGACTGATTCATCAAAGATAAAGAGTTTCTACCTCCTGCCTCCAGCAATAACTGCGCCGCGCCTCAAAACCCCTAACTTTGTACTTCATATAAATGAGAACTACTGAAATCCCAAAAATCAGTCCCCCTTTCATCCTTGATGATTCTGTATATATACCCGGCGTACCCGGAGGCTCCGTAGCGTGGGGAGATTATAGCGGCGATGGCAAACTCGACCTCATCCTCACTGGCGGCCTCGGCATCAGTAAACTGTACAAAAACAATGGCAGTGGTGTCTTAACCGAAGACACCAGTCTGGTGCTGCCCCGCTTATACAATAGCTCCGTAGCGTGGGGAGATTACACTGGCGATGGCAAACTCGACCTCATCGTCGCTGGCAACGACGACAAGGGTCCTATTCCCATCATTAAACTGTACAAAAACAATGGCAGTGGTGTCTTAACCGAAGACACCAGCCAGGCGCTGCTCGGTGTAGAAGCTAAGTCCGTAGCGTGGGGAGATTACAGCGGCGATGGCAAACTCGACCTCATCCTCACTGGCAGCAACATCAGTAAACTGTACAAAAACAATGGCAGTGGTGTCTTAACCGAAGACACCAGCTTGGCGCTGCCCGGCGTACTCGCAAGCTCCGTAGCGTGGGGAGATTATACCGGCGATGGCAAACTCGACCTCATCCTCACTGGCAACAGCAACGATGTCCCAATCACTAAATTGTACAAAAACAATGGTAGTGGTGTCTTAACCGAAGACACCAGCCAGGCGCTGCCCGGCGTATTGTTTAGCTCCGTAGCGTGGGGAGATTACACTGGCGATGGCAAACTCGACCTCATCCTCACTGGCAGCAACAACGACAGTCGCATCAGTAAACTGTACAAAAACAATGGTAGTGGTATCTTAACCGAAGACACCAGCCAGGCGCTGCCCGGCGTATTCACAGGCTCCGTAGCGTGGGGAGATTATACTGGCGATGGCAAACTCGACCTTATCCTCACTGGTATCGACAGCAACGATGCCTCAATCAGTAAACTGTACAAAAACAATGGTAGTGGTGTCTTAACCGAAGACACCAGCCAGAAGCTGCCCGGCGTATCTTATAGCTCCGTAGCGTGGGGAGATTACAGCGGCGATGGCAAACTCGACTTCATCCTCACTGGTAGCATCATTGGTTATACCAGTGAACTGTATAAAAATGCTTTGTTGACTCTCAATACTCCCACTGCTATTAGTTACACTGATACAGCCAATGATGATATTTTCACCGCTCAAAGTGATACATTAGTAGCTAGTGGGCCAGACAGTGGACAAACCCTTACTTACACTATTGATGGTGGTACAGTCAATGGCACAACTGTAACCAAAACCGATACCTACGGTACTCTCAGCCTCGACAGCAGCACGGGAGCATATACCTTTACACCTGATGATGGTGGAATTGAAGCACTGACAAGCAACGCTACAGACAGCTTTACCTTTACAGTTAATGATGGCACCGAGCGTACTGATAGCAAAACTTTAGATATTAACCTGACTGGTGTAAATGATGCACCTATTTTACAAAATGCGATCGCCGATCAAATAGCTCAACAAGATACAGCTTTCAGCTTTACTTTTGATGCTAATACCTTCAATGATGTTGATGCCGGAGACAATCTTACTTACTCAGCAACTCTACAAGATGGCAGTAATCTACCTAACTGGCTGAAATTCAATGCAGCTACGCGCACATTTAGCGGTACACCAACTAACGCCGATGTTGTCAATCTAACAATTGAGGTACAATCTAAAGATAATGATGGTGTAAGTGCCACTGACACCTTTGCATTAGCTGTCGAACCCAATAACGGCACACCCACTTTCAAGCTTTCAAAAATTGCAGATGATATCTTTAAAATCTTTAATAGCAGTAGCAAATCAAAACTTCAAGTTACTCTCACCGGACAAAGCTCTAATATTGTAAATGAACTAGGAGTGTTATTGATACTAACTCAGATGGCAAAGCAGATATTCTCATCGGCCAGGCTGGTTATACTGAAGCCGCAGTTCGGGGGAGAGTTGCAGGCATTGACTTGACAGTTAATAATCAAGGTACTGCAACTTACACAGGAACTTTCCAGCCAGGTTCTATCTTTGTACCATTTATTATTACTAATGGTACACCTGATGCTTTACTTGATAGCAATCCAAATAACGATCCAGCAGTTTACTTCCCATTTTTAGGAGCTAACGCTGATAAAGTAGATCACATTCGCTTGTTAGGGAATAACGTTTTTGGCTTTGAAGATTTACCAAGTGGTGGTGACAAAGATTTCAACGATATGATCGTGCGAGTCAATATGACTATCGCCTAGTCTAAATTATTAAACATCGCCGCTAGCTAACAGTCGCCAATATTTTGTAATGTCTTCTTAATAAATCTCAACACTTCGACGATTAACTATTAAACCTCACAGAATAGAACAAAGCAGATGAGCAGAAAAGCAGAGGGGAAAGTTGCTGTGAATTTTTCCCCTCTGTTTAATAACGCCAGTCGCTCATGGGGGAAACTCGCTTGGCTCTAGCCTCTCCCTTTGGGAGAAGACCGTGCTGGCTCCCCAATAATCCACTAGAGGAAAAAAGAGATTTCCTGCTATACGTTTTATTGACTGAACTAACGCTATAGTCCAGTGCGATCGCTACAATCTTAGGATAAGCAATACTCGATGGTGCAGCAGATGCTCAAGCGGCTATTTCAATGGCTCAAAAAGCTTTTTCAGAGCTTGTTTGGTGGAAAACAGACTACCTCAAAATCTCGGGGGAATGTGGAAAAAGAACCAGCACCACCCTTAAGCGATACGGATCTGGAATTTCTCTTCAACGAACTGTTGCAGGGAGTACATCAAGCACGAGGGGAAGCATGGGCACAGAAGTGGCTGCATAATATCGAACATCGCATCACAACTCAAGACTGGGTTGAGTGGTTAGGGCGCTTTGGCGACAGATTGCTCGCATCTCCGACACCAAATAATGAAATGGCAGCGCGGTTAGTGCAATTGGGTGAATTGGGCGTCGGAGAAATAGGAGATGTTGCCTATAATATCGGGATGCAGTTGTTGACACGCAATGAAGGCGAACCAATTTGGGAATATGAAGGACCAGATGCTTTTAGCACTTCTTTGACTTCTGAAGTAGCTACCCCAGTATCAGAGTTAGCAGATGCACCTGAGAACCCTCCAGAGGGAGAATACCAAACTGTCACCCTAGAAGAGTTGTTTGTAATGTTGCAGGAGGATGAAAATTTACGTCAGCAGATTGCTCAACAGCTTGCCGTTGAAACAGACGATCCACAAGTGCTTGTCCAGGCATTAATTAGTCAGTTATATCCTGGTGGTCAACCGACTACAGAGCAAACTGAAAATTAACTGCTGGAGAGAGTTAAATTCAAGAGTTAATGGGAATTGTTACGTTGTAATGCTATGGTCTTGAAGATTTGTATATTTTTTGCTAACCTGCTACGGAAGCGCTGTCCGAATCTAATGGATTTTTACGACGTAATTGATGATTTTTTTAACACAACGATGGCTACAATCTAGAAAAACAAAATCCAAGAGTGTGGCAGATGCTCAGGCGGATATCGCAGTCGCTTAAAAGGTTTTTAAAGCGCCTCATTGCAAGTAAACACAATAGTTCTCTCAAAGGTTCGAGAGGACGTAATCTGGTGGGGGTGCCATCAGAACTAACCAATGCGGATCTGGAACAATTGTTTATCCAATTGTTAGAAGGCGTGCATCAAGCACGAGGACGACAGTGGGCATTGAGGTATCTGCAACGGATCGAAAATCGCATTCCGGCTGAACGTTGGATAGACTGGTTGGTGATGTTTGGTGAAAGCTTGCTAGCTTCATCGACACCAAATCCTCTTTTGGCAACACAGATGGTGCAATTGGGGGAACTTGGTGTTGGCAGAATTGGAGAAGTTGCTCATGACATTGGCATTCGGCTAATGCAAAACTTACCTACAGAGATAGAATATCAGGATAATCAGGCACAAAATGAAGTAGAAAGTACTCCAGGGCAAGAACTGATCCGCAATTTAGGCGAGCAGTTATGGGAGTATGATGAGCCAGATGTAATAGAAAGTACTCCAGGGCAAGAACTGATCCGCAATTTAGGCGAGCAGTTATGGGAGTATGACGAGCCAGATGTGGAAGAAACTACAACCAATGAAGAAATTTTCCCAACTTCCCCCGGACAAGAGCTAACCCGTAGCTTTGGCGAGCAATTATGGGAGTACGATGAGCCAGATGTTGAACCAATCACATCAGCACCCCAAAATGCCACTTTTGAGGAAAGATTGCCCGAAAACTTCGAGGAACTGGTATGGGAATATGAAAGTGAAGACGCCCAAACTACAATACCAGAAAATATTCCTCTGCCCGCACCGGAAGATTCAATTACCTCGTTAGCCCAACTGAGGTTTGACGATGAAGTTGTTCAAATTACAACACCAGCAAATCTCCTTTCCACTAGACAAAGGACTGAATTAGCAACGTCTTCTTCGGTGGAAACCTGGGATAACACTTTGACGAATTTAGAGCCGAATGTGGCTAATACCTTAGATGAGTTGTGGGTAAAATTGGATCAAAGTACCAATTTAGTCCAGCAACTTGCTTCGGATTTGGCAGTTCAAAGCAGTAATTCCCCTGATATTATTGAGCGAAATAACGATAATCCGATTATCCACGCTCAAGGCTGGTTTTACCAAGGTCTAAGCCAAGCGAAAACAGGTGATTTGTTAGGCGCGATTGCCTCTTATGACCAAGCTATTGAACTGCAACCCGGATTCTCAGAATATTGGTTTAATCGAGGCTTAACGCTGTTCCATTTAGAACGTTTTGAAGAAGCGATCGCCTCTTACCAAACCGCCACAGAACTGAAACCCGACTACTACAAAGCTTGGTACAACCGGGGTGGAACTCTCGGAGAATTAGGATACTTTGAAGAAGCGATCGCTTCTTTTGACAAAGCGATTGAAATCAAGCCAAACTATAAAGAAGCATGGTCTAGCAAGGGTTTGGCACTGCTGAAATTAGGTTGGCTACCAGAAGCTATTGCGAGTTATGACCAAGCACTGCAACTCGAACCAGAAGACCAGGAAAACTGGTATCACCGAGGCATAGCCCTAGCTGTCAGCGAACAATTTGCCGAGGCGATTATATCTTATGACAAAGCTATAGAAATTGACCCAGAGTACCACGAAGTTTGGATAGATCGGGGTGTAGTGCTGTTTAATTTAGGCAGGTGGTCAGAAGCGATCGCCTCTTGGGACAAAGCCCTGTCAGTTCAAGCCGACTTCTACTTAGCTTGGTACAACCGGGGTATAGCGTTAGACAACTTAGGACGTAGACAAGAAGCGATCGCCTCTTATCAGCAAGCGATCGCCATTAAACCCGACTTCCACTTAGCTTGGTATAATCAGGCAGTAGCACTGTTTTATTTAGAACAATTTGCCGAAGCGATCGCCTGTTATGACAACGCTTTGCAAATTAAACAAGATTATTGGGAAGCTTGGATTGGTCGGGGAACTGCGATCGGTAATTTAGTAGATTCTGAGGTATTGCGGAATTTGTCAAGTAGTCTGATAGCGACAAATCCCACCTTACAACAGGGCGGCTACGAAGGAAAATTAGCCAGCTACGAAGAAGGGTTAAAGCATCTGCGGACAGATACCCATCCAGAAGGTTGGGGTAGATTGCATTTTGCGATCGCTAATACTTACTACGATCAAGGCAAAAAACATACCAATCCCCGCGATTATTGGCGCAAAGCTGCATCTGAGTACCATCAAGCGCTGTTAACCTTGACACTAGAATATTTTCCCCAATTGCATTTAGAGGTTTTGCAATCTCTAAGCAAAGTGTTGATGGGTTTGGGACAAACCACACAAGTTCAAGAATTGCTGCAACGTGGGACAGATTTATTGCGACAATTACTGAGTGAAGAAACTCGCTCAGACGAAAATAAAAAACAGCTAGCTCTAAAATTTGCCGGCTTCAATCAATTAGCAGTTGATTTAGCTGTAGAGTCCGGTGATTTAGTAGAAGCTTGGGAAATTGCCGAACAAGGTAAAAATGCTTGTTTAAACTGGCTACTTTCTGGCTGGAATGATCATATATACTCGCCTTATTATGGCGCAATTCAACAACTATTCAATCCCACAACAGCAATTATTTACTGGCATATTAGTCCTGTTGCCCTACATACTTTTATTCTCAAAGACCAAGCACCATCACCAATTCTCCTGTTTACACCCATGCAAGATGCTGGAGCAATACCTTTAGGAGAAGACGTTATCCGTTTAAATGAATTGCCTCTACCCGAAGCAGTGCAACGCTTAATTGAATTTGAAATTTGGCTAGAAGATTGGCATCAACAATATCAAGAATATCGCAGCACAGCCCAAGACAAAGAAAGTAAAAGTCAACATTCTTGGCGAGTTGATATGGAAGAGAAACTGTTGCAACTGTATAAAATTCTGAATATTTCCACAATTGCCCAGGAACTCGAAGGCATCACCCAACTAGTCTTAATTCCTCACCGTGACTTGTACAGATTGCCCATTCATACTCTTTTCCATCTTTCTTCGCCATCACCAGAAGAGTTACCGAATGTGGAATCAAATTTCAGTGTCACCTATCTACCTAGTGCCCAAATAGGTTTATCAATCAGAACTGAGGATACTTGGCAGTGGCAAAATAAATTATTGCTCAGTGTAGAACATCCTGAAAGTACAGGTTATCCCCCACTTAAATTTGCCAAAATAGAATCTGAAATTGTTAGTCAGATGTTCAATAATATCCAACGAATTCAGGGAGTAGAAGCTACAAAAACTATTGTTGAAAATGTCTTATCTGATAATTATAATATCTTGCATTTTACGGGTCATGCCACTAATAATCTAGCTGAACCTAAAAAATCAGAATTAGCATTGGCAGGTGAAGACAGACTTACTCTAGATGAAATCTGCCAACAAAATCTAGATAGTTACAACCTTATTACCCTCTCTGCTTGTGAAAATTTTAGTGCTAGTAACTACACTATCAGCAGTGAATATGTGAGTTTAGTTACTGGTTTTGTGAGTCAGGGCGTTCCTCATGTAGTGAGTACTCTTTGGAGTGTAGAATCTTCAGCTAGTGCCTTAGTGATGATCGAGTTTTATCGACGATTACAGCCAAATAAATCAGCAACTACTGCTTTAGCTGAAGCAACACGATGGCTGAAAGAACTAACTGCTGGAGAAATAACAAAATGGTATGAAGATATCTTGAATAATCTGCATCCTCAAGAAGTACGAATTCAAACTTATTTAGCAACACAACTATATAGAAATAGTAAAATGGCATCAGATAAAAATCTTTATAATCATCCTTATTACTGGGCAGCATTCACGATTATGGGTAAGCCTAGTTAATACTTTGAAACTTAGTCACAAGCAATTTGTGATTTTGGACATTTTATTCCAGCCATAAAATTAGCCAGATACTTGTTTTTAGCTTGACTCTCTAAAAGTTCAATAACCTCAGTAAAATAGTTTAATTATATACAAAAATTGTATGAATTCACTGTGGTCTGAAAGTTTATGGTGAGAGTGAAGATTAAGAATAAATATGAAATCAGAAACCAGAAATGTATTATTTAAAGTTGATGCAGAACTACATAAGCTCATTGAAGAATTATATGAAGCTGATGATAGAGCAATAGAGGACAATGATTTTGACGATGCTAGTTTGTTGGCTAGTCGAGCAGATAGACTTTATGAAAAAGTTGAAAATTTAGAAATTATTATCTCAGAATTGGAGTAGAAATGAAAACAATTGAAGAATTAAAGACTCGAATCAAATAACTCAGTAGTCAAGCTACAAAATTTAGTAAAAAAGCAACTGAAGTGTGTTTGACTGATCGCGAACAAGCTAAACAGTTTAGACAACAAGCTAGGGAAGCTAGTAAGCCTTGTCAGCTATTGATACAAGAATTGAAACGGCAATAGGTTTAAAATAATTCGTACTGAGGGGTTTATTATGCCAGATGTTCGGTTTGATAAATACTATCGTTATGAAGACTTAACACGCATTCTACACAGTTATGCAAAGGAATTTCCCCAACTAGTACGCATAGAAAGCATTGGCAAGAGTTACGAAGAACGTGACATCTGGCTATTAACAGTAACCAACTTTGCCACTGGCGCACATCAAGAAAAGCCTGCCCTTTGGGTTGATGGCAACATTCACGCCACTGAATTAGCACCATCAAGTGTTTGTTTATACCTATTGCAAACATTAGTTACAGCTTACGGTACTCACCCAGAAATTACCCGTTGTTTAGATACCCGCACCTTCTACATTTGTCCCCGTGTCAATCCTGATGGTGCTGAATTGGCATTGGCTGACAAACCAAAATTTATTCGCTCCGGTACTCGTCCTTATCCCTATGATGACGAAGGCAACGATGGGTTAGTGATGGAAGATATCGATGGCGATGGTCGGATTTTACTGATGCGAATCCCCGATGCTAATGGGGCTTGGAAAGTCTGTCCTACTGAACCCCGCCTGCTGGTGCGGCGCGAACCAACAGAAACAGGTGGTCAGTATTATCGCGTACTACCGGAAGGAAAGATAGAAAATTACGACGGAGTTGAGATTAAAATTCAGCGTTCTAAAGAAGGGCTAGATTTAAACCGGAATTTTCCATTTTTATGGCGGCAAGAATCTGAGCAATCGGGGTCTGGCCCTTATCCTACATCTGAAACAGAAGTGCGATCGCTTGTTGAGTTTATCACTACACATCCTAATATTACAGGAGCGATCACCTTTCATACCTTTAGCAGTGTTCTCATCCGTCCCTACACCCACCTCAGTGATGACGAATTCCCTGTCAATGACCTCCGCACCTATCAACGCATTGGCGCAAAAGGTACTGAACTCACCCAATACCCAGCCATCTCTGCCTTTCATGATTTCCGCTATGACCCCAAAGACGTAATTACAGGTACATTCGACGACTGGGCTTATGAATACCAAGGTCTATTTGCTTGGACAGTGGAAGTCTGGAGTCCGCAGCGCCAAGCTGGAATTAATGATTATAAATACATCGATTGGCAGCGAGAACACCCTGTAGAAGATGACCTGAAGTTGCTGCGTTGGAACGATGAAAAACTTGTAGGTAAGGGCTACGTAGATTGGTATCCCTTCGAGCATCCTCAACTCGGCCAGATTGAACTAGGCGGCTGGGATACTATGTACGCTTGGACAAATCCACCTCCTGAGTTTCTGGAGAAAGAAATTGCCCTCTTCCCAGAATGGCTGGTTTGGCATCTATTAATATCTCCTCGTTTAGAGATTTACGAAGCCAGTGTTCACAACTTGGGTAACGATACTTATCGAGTACGATTGGTTGTACAAAACACAGGCTGGTTGCCCACCAACATCACCCAAAAAGCCTTAGAAAAAAAGCTGGTGCGGGGTTGTATCTGTGAAATTGAACTATCTTCTGGGGGAAGTTTAGTAACGGGTAAGCCCCGTGAAGAGTTAGGTCAATTAGAAGGACGAGCCTATAAGCCCTCAACTCCCATTAGACGGCACAGCGATCCTACCAAGGATCGGGCAAAAGTGGAATGGGTGGTACGTGTGCCTCAAGGTAGTACAGTTAAACTGTTAGCCCGTCATGAACGCGCTGGAATCGCTCGCACTGAATTGACATTCCCATAATTTTGACATTTAAAATTGTCAAAAATTACTCTAATACAGCTTTGTCGAAACCGATAATTACTGTTCGCCTGATTACACGCGACGAACTTCCCCAACTTTTGGCTTTATATAACCATCTAAATCCAGTTGATGCGCCTTTACCGACTGACGATGTTTTACAATCTATCTGGGATGGGATTTTATGCGATCCCCGTTTGTATTACATTGTGGCTGATGTTGATAACCAGTTAGTAGCAACATGTAATTTAACTATTGTTCCCAACTTGACGCGTGGCGCACGTCCATACGGCATTATTGAAAATGTTGTCACCCATCTCGATTATCGACAACAGGGATTTGGTACACAGGTGTTACATTATGCGTTAGCTTTAGCATGGGAGCAACAGTGCTATAAAGTGATGCTTCTGAGTGGTTCAAAACGTGAAGAGACGTTGAACTTCTATGAAAATGCAGGGTTCAAACGTGGACTAAAAACTGGATTTGTTGCCTTACCTCCAGAGGAGTTGTGAGCAATATTGATACAGATTAGACATCTTTTAAAAACCCTAGTTTATCTTTAGGGTCATTTTCATAAAATTGTCTTTTGTAAAAAAATAATTCTTAGCCGAAAATCTTGGTACAATCAGGCTCAAAATTTTTGATTGCGATCGCTAATTTCCAGCTTAGTATTTGAAAATTTCCCATCAATGACAACTATCTAAAGAGTGAAACTTTTTCTTCAAAATCCAGCCCTGAGTTAGTTGTACAATCTCAATAAAAGATTAATAATACGCCATATCGCCAAGATTAATTTTATTTCTTAAATATTGCTAAAGATTATGATACATTGAGTTTGACGGCATCAACCTTCGTCGGCAATTATAAAGAGACGGCTATCAAAGCCAATTATTTTACTGCTTGACTGCAATTTTAGAACTGAATAAAATCGCCTACTTGCATTAATTCTCTTTATTGTTGCAACATATTATATTACCACAGGGACCATGCTTATTTTTAGTGTGCTCTGCGGTTCTTAAAAAAAATAGGAATTCGATACTATGTGTGGTGCACATGAGGATAAACGTTATGAGATATCAGAGCAGCTACTCATAATGTTCAGCGTTTTAATTTTCCAGAGCTAACAGGTTTCATTTCTGGTTTTCATGTCGAGGCGAACCAAATAATCATCTAGATATTTGTATTCACTTAGCCTTGCATCCAGTATTTTCCAATCGTCAACCCAAGAAATTGAAAAGAGGATATTTCCATGTCTAGTTTGTTTCGTTGGTCATCAGCAAAGGTTACTTTGCTAGTTCTGGGAATGACAGCTGCTACAATAACTCCCATCGTAATTTCTGCCCCAGCTTCATCTCAAACTCCTGTTCCATCTACAACACCATCACCTGACACATCATCACCTGCAACACCATCACCTGACACACCATCACCTGCAACACCATCACCTGCAACACCATCGCCTACTTCAACAGTTAACCTGTCTGATGTTTCCTCAGATTATTGGGCGCGTCCCTTCATTCAAGCCCTAGCTGAGAATAATGTGATTAGTGGCTTTCCTGATGGCACTTATAGACCAAATCAGCCTGTAACTCGTGCTGAATTTGCTGCCTTGATTCAAAAAGCTTTCGGTAATCAAAACCGAGTTCGGCAATTAAGTGCAGGTGGATTTAGTGATGTTCCTGCTAACTACTGGGCAGCTGCTGCAATTCAAAACGCCTACGAAACTGGATTTTTGGCAGGCTATCCAGGGAATGTGTTTAGACCAAATCAAGAAATTCCCAGAGTACAGGGGATCGTTGCTTTAAGTAATGGCTTAGGTTTAACTGGTGGCGATACAAGTACTCTTACTAATTTTTATAACGATGCTTCAGCCATCCCGGAATATGCTGTTGGCAGTGTGGCAGCAGCAACAGTAGGTAATCTTGTTGTCAACTACCCGGATGTAAAACAACTCAATCCCCAACAGTCTTTGACTCGTGCTGAAGCAGCAGCACTTTTATATCAAGCTTTAGTTAAACAGGGACGGGCACAACCCATTGCTAGCAATCTTCCAGCTAGTCAGTACGTTGTAGCTGGAACTCCTGTCAGTACTGATATTGTTTCTCTGACTGCATCCAGTAGTTCTTTTACAACTTTAACTTCTTTATTAAAGACAGCTGGTCTAGCAGATACTCTTCAACAGCCAGGCCCTTATACAGTCTTCGCTCCCACCAATGACGCATTTGCGGCTTTGCCTGCTGCTACCTTACAACAGTTACAACAACCAGAGAACAGAGAAGCATTAGTTAAGATTTTGAGATATCATGTGGTTCCGGGTGCGGTAACTGCTAGTCAACTCTCGGCAGGGGAATTGACAACCGATGAAGGAAGACCTGTAAATGTTAAAATCGATTCCGCAAACAGTCAAGTCTCGGTGAATAATGCCAGAGTTCTCCAGGCGGACGTAAAAGCTAGCAATGGTATTATCCATGCAATTAACCAAGTCCTGATTCCGCCTGATGTTAACATCAGTAAGTTAAATCAGCCACCAACAGGAAATGGGACATCTGATGTTAACGTAGGTAGAAGTACTCGTGGTGGCAGAAGCTATATCGGAGTTGGTGGTAACATTGGTTTGAGCGGCGATGATACAGCTCTGAGCGACACTAACTTTACAGTGATCAGCAAACTTGGTCTGACAAACTTTATATCGGTGCGACCATCGGTGATCTTCGGGGACGATACAGTATTTCTAGTTCCTGTGACTTTAGATTTTTCTCCCCGCAGAGCAGGTTCAGTGGGTGAAAGAAGCTTTGCTATATCTCCTTACATTGGTGCTGGTATAGCAATTGAAGCTAATGCCGATACTGATATTGGATTACTGTTAACAGGTGGTGTAGACCTTCCTATCGGTTCTAAACTGACGCTAACAGGTGGTGTAAATGCTGCTTTTGTGGATGATACTGATGTCGGATTACAGTTAGGAATTGGCTATAACTTCTAAGTAAATAGAAGTAGAACATATATAAGGGCGCACAGTTAGTTGTGCGCTCTTACTGTATTAAGGTCGCTTGATTGCTAAAGTAAGTCCATCGCCGATGGGGAGAACAGAGAGGGTAATGCGTTCGTCATGATGTAACTTATGGTTGAGCGCCCGGATTGCTTGGGTGCTTTCATCTTGATTTTGCTCCTGGGCGACTTGTCCAGACCATAAAACATTATCAATCGCAATCAATCCACCTGGACGCACTAATTGCAGCGATCGCTCATAATATGCATCATAATTTTCTTTATCAGCATCAATAAAGGCAAAATCGAAAGTTTCAGCTTGCCCAGTTGCCAATAGCCGATCTAAAGTTTCTAAAGCTGGTGCCAATTGGAGAGCGATTTTATCAGCAACTCCAGCTTCTTGCCAATACCGCCGAGCGATCGCAGTAAATTCTTCACTTACATCACAAGCGATAATCTTGCCATCAGCTGGTAGTGCCAAAGCTACAGAAAGTGAGCTATAACCCGTAAACACTCCAACTTCTAGGGTTTTCTTCGCTGCAATCAACTGCACTAGAAGCCTCATAAATTGCCCTTGTTCTGGTGAAATCTGCATTCCACCCCGGGGATGATTTGCAGTTTCTTGGCGCAACCTCCCAAGAATCTCTGGTTCCCGTAGCGAAACGGATAAAAGATAATTGTAGAGTTGGTTATCAAGACCTATAGACTGTTTTGACATGGTAGATGAGAGAATTGAGAGAAACTACAGTTATACTATCGCTGATAAGTGGAATCTCAGGAATAACATGGTGCGGTTAGTTTTAACAGTAATATTGCTGGTACTAATGACAGCTTGTGGCAGTATTGGACTACTACCGACTAGCGATTTAGTGCAAAAAGCGATCGCACTTGGGATAGAACAAACTCAACAAAAACTTAGTCAACAGTTGGATTTAGATTTTCAAGGATTTGAAATCAAGCGGCTATCAATTACCCAAGAACAACCCCTGACGATTGAAAATTTACCAGCTTTTCGCGTTCAGGGAACCTACGATTTGATTATCAAGTTACCAAAACGCCGCTTGACACAACCACAAAAACCTTTTCAAGTTTACCTACAAATTCAGCAAGAAGGTAAAACCTGGCGATTGCTGCTTCCAGAAAAAGGTAGTAAAAACACACAATCAATTTGGCGTAGCTATCTCATCCAATAGGGACGGCGAAAGGTTTAAATTGCCCACTGTTTCTGAAACTACAGGTTAAATTTTGTGTATCCTGTACCGTCATCTTCTGCAAGAATTACAAAATCGAAGGATGCAACTAACGCCTGTATTGCACCAGTTCCACCGTAGGGATAACTAAAGGGTTCAAACTCCAGTTTAGCTCTGTCGGCAGAAACCATGCTACAAGCAATTAATTGATATTCACCATTTTGAAAAGCATCAAACATAGAATATAAGTCCCAAGGAGTTTCGAGGCTAGGATCTGTCCACCTCTGTTCTACAGGTGTTGCAAACCAGCGACGGAAATGTTCAGTCTCTTCCTCGGCGTTGCATAAGTGCGGGATGAATCAGGTTAACACGGGTATTTTCCCGTACTTCAAGTAATGAAGTAATAATCGAATTGAATACTTCAGCAT
>NZ_JBALDE010000148.1:0-41853 GCF_036917515.1 Nostoc sp.
GAATTTACTACTTATTCCTTTCTTTCTTCTGCCTTCTGCCTTCTGCCCTCTGCCTTCCCCTAACCTAGATCACCAAAAGTTGCCAAGAACCCATAATATTTCCAAGATGCATTAGAAGCATAAGCTTTCCCTGACGGAAAAGTTATGCTTCCAGTGACAAGTAAATAAATATATCTTTGTATTCTGCTAGTATCATCCCACAGAGGTAATTTGGGAAGTTTAGATGGATAAATTAACAAAACCAGTGCGATTTTGGCTTTGTGCAACTATCATAATTTGGGGTTTGATCGGCTGCGATCGCTTTATCGGTAATTCTGGAGAACCAGTTGAGCGAGTCAGTGATGGTGATACTTTAGTAGTAAAAGATACTAATGGTAAAAACTTTACTGTGCGCTTTGCTTGTCTAGATGCACCAGAAATAGCCCATACAAACAAAGAAAAACAGAGTAGACGCACTAGTGATCGCAATCAATTTACTTGGGGTGTGAAAGCCCAAGAACGGGTACAACAACTGGTGCAACAAGGAGGCGATCGCGTAACCTTGAATATCACTGATAGCGATCGCTACGGGCGTAAAATTGCCGAAGTCCGTTTAAAAAATGGCACTTTTGTGCAACAAGTATTGTTGCAAGAAGGTTTAGCAAAAGTATATCGTCCCTATTTAAATAAGTGTCCTAGTAAAGACTTAGTTCAACAAGCCGAAACTGAGGCGAAGGCACGACGGCTCGGCGTTTGGAGCGATACTAAATTTGTAAATCCTTGGGAATATCGCAGCCTATATAAAAAGTAAAAACTCTAGCTGTTTCTAATTGAATGCACAACATTTTTTAGCATTGCATATTTGCAGTATGATTTAGCAACTTCCAAAATTCTCCCTGCCTCCCTTATTCCTCTCCCCAAGTTTGCAGTTGCAAATAAATTAGTACCAACGTTGCTGCTAATAACACAGTTGCTCCTGCTGCTGCATAACCAAAATCAAATTGACCAAAAGCTTCTTGGTAAATGTAGTAAACCAGCAAATTAGTCGAATTCAGTGGCCCGCCGCCAGTCATCACAAAAATTTGCTCAAAACTCCGCAATGTAAAAATTGCGGTAGTAATGATTGCAAATATGACAGTCGGACGCAATCCGGGCAAAGTAATATACCAAAATTGTTGCCAAGCATTTGCTCCATCCAAATCTGCTGCTTCATAACGACTGGGAGGAATTGCTTGCAACCCTGCTAAAAAAACCACCATATTGAAACCCAGTTGTTTCCAAATACTCATTAAAATAATTACTGGCATTGCCCAAAATGTGTCTCCTAACCAAGGTATGTCTGAAATGCCAAAAAAAACTAAAAGTCCGTTAACTGGCCCTGATGTTTGAAACAGCCAGCGAAATCCTAAACCTGCTGCCACAATTGAAATAATTGAGGGTAAAAAATAAGCACTTCGCAGGATGCCCCGCAAGGGAATGGAGCGGTTTAATAGTATTGCCAATCCCAAAGAGATAACTAAACTGGGAATGATGGTGGCAACCGTAAAATAAAAGGTGTTACCCAGAACTTGCCAAAAGTCGGGGTTGAGTAGCAAGCGCCAATAGTTTTTTAAGCCTATCCAATAAGTACCTTTTAAGGTAAAACTACCAGCAGTGAAGCTGAGGTAAAACAAATAGGCGATCGGCCAAATGATAAAAACACCGAGCAAAATTAGTGCTGGTGTGAGAAAAATCCACGCGGCTACTGTATCATTATCCAACCACGACTTAGTATATATTTTTGGCATCTATAATTAACCCTCTTAGCTGTTATGACCCTCCGTTCTGATTCTACCCTTGGCTTGGTTTCTCCTAGTATTAGCGATATTTGTCAACAATTCGCCCCTTTAAAACTGGGAATTATGGCATCTGGGAATGGCAGCAATTTTGATGTAGTTGCTCAAGCTATCCAAGATGGGCGGCTAAATGCCCAAATTCAAGTTTTAATTTACAATAACCCCTCGGCTAAGGCAGCCGTAAGAGCAGCCAATAGAGGTGTAGAAACTGTCTTATTAAATCACCGCAACTATCAAAGTAGAGAAGAGTTTGATGAGAAAATTGTGCAGACATTGCAGTACTATAATGTGGAATGGGTGATTTTGGCAGGTTGGATGCGATTATTAACGTCAGTTTTCATTAATGCCTTTCCTGAGAGAATTATTAATATCCATCCTAGTTTGTTACCTAGTTTCAAGGGAATCCATGCTGTAGAACAAGCCTTGGCATCTGGGGTAAAAATCACTGGTTGTACAGTGCATATAGCTTGCTTAGAAATGGATAGCGGCCCAATATTAATGCAAGCCGCAGTACCAGTATTGCCAGATGATACAGCAGAAACACTCCACGCCAGGATTCAAATTCAAGAACATCAAATTTTACCATTAGCGATCGCTCTGGCAGCTTCTTCGTCAAAAGTTACACTAAGCCTAACGTAAAAATACTAATACAGACTTAACCCCAACCCATTCCCAATAAAGAATTCAAAGCCTCTCTCCTAAAAAAAGAGGTTTGGAGTGAGGTCAAATTTTATTGCATACATAGACATATAGCGGCTTCCTGTAGGGTACAAGAACCGCTATGCTTAACGACGAGGTGTTCGTTAAGCATAGCTGCTAACAAATTTTACTAATCTCCCACAAAACTATTCATCAAAGTTAGCTTCAGTAGCTTGATACGCTTGTAGGAGCCTAGCATGATCGAGAGTAAATCCTACTTGCATCGCTATCTGGGCAAATAAATCAATCTCAGATTGTTGCCAATCACGGGGTTCAGAACACTGATGTGCAATTAACAAGCCAAATAGCTGCTCATCTTTAATAATTGGTGCTACTAAATTTGCTTTCACACCAAAAGATTCGAGCAGTTTAATGTGACAATCAGCCAAACTAGACTCATAAATGTTGTTGATTGCGACAACGCGACCAGACTGGTACTTTTCTACATAGCCTTGAGTGAAACAGGGGTCATGGATTTTAGACCGCAAAACTTTGGGATAACCTGGAACCACTGATTCAGCAATAATAATTCCGAACCAATTAGCGTAAAAGCTATAAACCAACACTCGGTCAGTGTTTAGTGCTTTGCGAACCTCTTCCACAGTAGTTTTGATAATATCCTCTTCCTTAAGTGATTGGCGAATTTTGCGGATAATATCCACCAATAATTGACTTCGCATACTTTCAGCTTCGATTCGTTGCAAGAGTCTTGCATGGTCGAGAGCAAATCCTACTTGTATCGCTATCTGGGCAAATAAATCAATCTCAGATTGTTGCCAATCACGGGGCTTGGAGCACTGATGTGCAACTAACAAGCCAAATAGCTGCTTATCTTTAATAATGGGGGCTACTAAATTTGCTTTCACAGCAAAGGATTCGAGCAGTTTAATGTGACAATCAACTAAACCGACTTCATAAATGTTGTTTATGGCTAGAACGCGACCAGACTGATACTGTTCTACATAGCCTTGACCAAAACATGGGTCTCGGATTTCAGCTTGCAAAACTTTTGGGTAAGTGAGAACAACTGATTCAGCAATTACAATTCCAGACCAATCAGGGTTAAAACTATAAACCAATACTCGGTCAGTACTCAGTACTTTACGAACCTCTTCTACGGTGGTTTTCAGGACATCCTCTTCGTTGAGCGATTGGCGAATGCTGCCAATCGTATCCGCCAGCAACCGACTTTGAACACCTTCAGCATCGATTCGTTGCAGGAGTCTGGCATGGTCTAGAGCAAATCCCACTTGCATCGCTATCTGGGCAAATAAATCAATCTCAGGCTTTTGCCAATCACGGGGCCTGGAGCATTGATGTGCAATTAATAAGCCAAATAGATGTTCATCTTTGAGAATGGGGGCAACCAAATTTGCTTTCACAGCAAAGGATTCGAGCAGGTTAATGTGACAATCAGTCAAACTTGCTTCATAAACGTTGTTTGTGGCTTGAACGCGACCAGACTGATACTGTTCTATATAACCCTGAGTGAAACATGGGTCTTGGATTTCGGCTCGCAAAACTTTTGGATAACCTGGAACCACTGATTCGGCAATCACAGTTCCAACCCAATTAGCGTTAAAGCTATAAACCAGCACTCGGTCAGTACTCAGTACTTTGCGAACCTTTTCTACAGTCGTTTTCAAGACATCCTCTTCGTTGAGTGATTGGCGAATGCTGCGGGTAGTTTCGATACATACTTGAGCTCGATCTGCCTTGGTATCTACTTGTTGTAGAAGCTTGGCGTAGTCAAGAGCAAATCCTACTTGCATGGCTATCTGAGCAAACAAATCAATCTCAGACTGTTGCCAAAAGCGAAGTCTAGAACACTGATGTGCAATCAATAAACCGAATAGCTGCTTGCCTTTGATAATCGGTGCTACCAAATTAGATTTGACAGCAAATTGCTCTAGCATCTCAATATCACCATCGCTGAGATTGGCTTGATAGATATCATCAATAGCCCGGATGCAACCATTCTGATATTTTTCTATATATCCTGTTTCAAACCCAGTATTAGAGATTGTAACCCCTAACATTTTCGGTAAGCCAGGTGCTACTGATTCGGCGATAAAGGTTCCATTACAGTTGGAGTTGAAACAAAAGATGGTTACGCGATCAATACTTAAAGCTTTACGAATTTCTTCTGAGGTAGTTTTGAGAACATCCTCTTCATTGAATGATTCTCGAACCCACTGGGTAATTTTTATCGATAGCTGGGAGTAATCAGCTTCGGTTTCTTTTTGTTGTAGCAAACCCGAAAGCATATCTGTGAATAAGTTTATGTTGCTCTCTAACATCACTAATTCATCTTGGCTAGCGATGAATTGAGTAAACTCACTGTTTGGACGTAGCTTATTTTTAATATTATTAGAAGTTGCAGCAGCCTTGCTGACTCGACTCATCACTCGATTTGTTACAAAAACAGCGATCGCACCTGCTAAAATTGCTGTCACTCCCATACCAGTTAACAAGAGTGACAATTGTGTTTGTAGATCAAGTTCACTTTCTGTTAAATTTTTTGCACCTTCTTGTCTAAATTGCGGAATTTCTGTATTAATTAAATTAGTGCCATAGTTGTAAGTAGCTGTTCCAATTGCAACTATAGGAAGTACACTGATACTTAGTGCCCAAACTATTGCTTTAGTCTTTAAACTCCATTTTTGTTGCCAGTATCTCTGTTGACGATTTTGTCTTGCTTGGTTTTGAGAAAAAGACTGACTCATAAATGAAACCTGGATTGTTGCAATTGAGAATCAAGTAAATAACCTTACTACCAAATTCTACACAAACCTTATTAAATAAGGACTAGCTTTCAGGAGTATTTTGAGCACTAATCTTTAAGTCATCTCCCATAATGTATGTTTTTATTTGCTTTCAACTCGAAAAAATTGGATCTGATTAACAGGTTTGTTAAAAATCAAATGGCGCTCGCTTGCTTGGATGTCTTATTTTCTCATTAGGAATTGTGGTTTTCTGGCAAGACAGCGTAAACAATCTTTATTTTTTAATGAGCTTGTACAAACTTCTTTTCGCAGTTACCCTTCGTAATCTCATGTATGCTTTATTACTGACAGCATTTTTCAAGTAGATGAGATGAAGAGTGCTGTTAGTGGTAACAGGGCATTTTTTACAGCCGTGCTGAGTTACAAGACCACCCACAAGCCACCTTACTCAAACCCAAGTACATAACTACTAAGTAATTCTAAATTCACTCGCTTGCTGAGGTACTCACTACTCAGCACTAAGTAGGGTAAAAAATCCAGGATTTAAAATCAAACACAAAGAGTTTCTTCTGCCCCCTGCCTTCTGCCTCTATAGCCTAATCTGCAATCAACTCTACTGCATCTCGTCCATCAGAATTTTGTAAATAAACTTTGACAATTTCTTCTTTAGCTGTAGGCAACTTCTTGCCAATAAAATCTGGGTGAATTGGTAATTCTCGATGGCCTCTGTCTACTAACACAGCTAAACGAATCACCTCTGGTCTACCGTAATCGTTGACTGCATTCAAAGCAGCGCGAATCGTCCGTCCTTTGAAAATCACATCATCCACGAGTACAACCGTTTTCCCAGTAAGGTCAAAAGGAATTTCGCTTTTCGTTGGAGTCCGCAATCCAATTTTGTCAAGGTCATCTCGATAAAATGTAATGTCCAAAGCACCAACTGAGATTGCTACACCTTCGAGCGTCTCAATCTGACGCGCCAATAATTCGGCTAATAATGCACCCCTAGTATAAATACCAAGAAGCACCAGTTGAGACAAATCACGCGTCCTTTCAACAATTTGAGAGGCAAGACGAGTCAAGGTACGACGGATTTCTTCGGATGAGAGAATTTCAATTACTTTAGCAGACATAGCGAGTCATAAGTTAGGAGTGATAAGTTAAGAGTTAGGAGTTTTTATTCTTAACTCCTAACTCCTAACCCCTAACTTTATATTTATCATTACCTATTTGGGAGCATTAAGAATATAGCGATCGCTATCCCTAACCATAGCAAAAAACAATATCGAGTCAGCTGCAAAGCATTCTCAATAGAAGTTGTAGTAATGGCATAAATAGCATCTCCTAGTAGTGGTTTGTATTTAGCTACCCCCCGATACCAATTTGTACCTCCCATCTGCACACCCAAAAAAGCAGCATAGGCGCACTCACTCCAACCAGAATTGGGACTAGGATCGTTAATTGCATCCCGACAACAAATTTGCCAAATATGCATCGGTTTACCCGATAACAGCGCCAGAGTCACGACTGTTAACCGACAAGGTAGCCAAGTCAAATAATCTTCTAACCGCGCAGAGAACCATCCTAAGTAAGTATAGGGTGCTTCCCGATAGCCCACCATTGAATCGAGGGTACTGCTAGCTTTATATGCTAAAGCCAAGGGAGTTGGCCCCACAGCTGGGATAAAGACACCAACAATTGCATAAAAAAGCGGAGCCATTACTCCATCGGTGGCATTTTCTGCAACCGTTTCTAAAACCGCTCGGGAAATTTCTGCTTGTGAGAGGTTTTGGGTATCTCGACCAACGTAATTACTTAAAATCTTCCGAGCCTTCTCCAAATCTCCGACTGTTAAAGGTTGTAAAACAGCCTCTGCTGCTGCTCGCAGACTTCTGCCAGCAAAACAACTAGCCAAAAGAATGCTATCTATTGCAATTCCTAAGAGTGGATGAACCCATTTGGCAACTTGAATAATCAAAAAGCCAACAAGACCGCTACCAATTATTAAGATAATGCTTAGTACAATTCCAGCTAGGCGTTGTGTTAGAGAATTTTGACACAACTGGAGAAAAAATTTGGTTAAGCGAGAAATTACCCACCCCATAACTTGCACTGGATGAGGCCAATCCCAAGGATCACCAATTAAGTAATCTAAAAATGCTGCAATTATTAAGATATAGATATTATTAGTCATAAGTCACCAGTCAAGAGTTAAAAGTCAAGGCTCAATATTTGGACTATTGACGCCTTGGTGGAGCGTCTTTGGCTTTGCTCTTGACTAAACCACAAAACTAGCTTCTTCTCCAAGGGAAGCTTGCCGACTTCGAGCATCGTAATAAAGGTCTGCCAGAGTAATACTGTATAAAGCTTCCTTGATCTTTTGGTTGAGTCTCTGCCAGAGGCTAAACGTTACCCAATCTTCAGCTTGTGTGGGTGCTGGGGTGTGATGAGGTAAATAGCTAATCTCGCCAACAGCTTCTAAAATTTGTCCTATAGATATTTGTGCAGGCTCTCTGGCCAATTGATATCCGCCGATGCTACCACGAATTGATTTCACTAAAGACGCACGACGCATTTCTATTAGTAGTTTTTCGAGGTAAGGAGCTGGAATATCTTGGCGTTTAGCGATCGCTCTCACAGATACAGGCCCATATCTTGGCTGTAAACTTAAATCTAGCAACGCCTTCACACTATAGTGTCCTCTGGTAGTTAATTTCATTTTGGCAAGTTTTGTTTGTCCTTTGTCTTCGTTGGCACTGCATCTCCCTTAAAAGAAATTCTGATGTCGGCTTCTGACTCTTAGACTTCTTTAGTTTGTGATTTGTAAATAACCAATGACTAATTACCAATGACCAATAACTAAGGATCAGTTTTGCTTATCATTCTGTGACTGAGTTCTCATCCTTAAGAAATAGACAACCTCTTGAGCGTTAGTTTAGAAAACTTAAAACTTATATAGTCTAGCAGTAATTCACAAACTATATATATAGTTATCAGCATTGCCAGTATTCTTTCAAATAGATTGTCTTGGCAATATTGGTAATGGCATAACAATTGTGCATCTGAGTGTAATATACTTGGCTAGGTTGAGATAAAAACTAAAGGATTATATTCCTATTAGCTCAACCTCAGCTAAAATAAAATCGATTCAAACACTTCAAACATTCATTTTCGACCTAAGTTGATGCCTAAACAGAAAAAAATTGAACCCCTAATCGGTGAAGAACTGCTCAAAAAAGTCAAAGAGCTAGAGAACGAGAGCAAAGAAGACAAAGCCAAGAAGTGCGGCTACTATACCGTTACCAAAAATGGTATAGAGCGTGTCAATATGATGAAGTTCTTAAATGCCCTAATTGATGCTGAAGGCATTCAGTTAGACAGTACACCCAGTGCTAATGGGCGTGGTGGACGCAGTGCTAGCTATAGAATTAGCGTGCAATCGAATGGTAACTTACTTATAGGTTCAGCTTATACAAAACAGATGAATCTGAAACCAGGAGATGAGTTTGTGATCACTTTAGGCAAAAAGCACATTCGTCTGAGACAGGTAGATCCAGAAGATCGCGAAGATGATGAAGCCATAGAAGCTACAGCTTAATAATTTGTCATTAGTCAATTGTCATTTGTCCTTTGTGAAAACCAATGACTATAAATAGTCAATTGTCATTTGTCTTTTGTGAAAACCAATGACTAATGACTAATGACTATATCTGTAGTGGGTAAGACTGGTAATAGTGGCGAAGTGCTTTGCGCGTTACTGCTAAATTACAGGTTAATGCAATTTGCTCTTTTTCTAATAAACCCAAAATGCGATCGGGTTTGTCTCGTGCTACCACTGGTAATTGATGTAAACCTCGAAGACTCATCCGGTCTAAAGCCTCAGATAAAAGTTCATCTTGCCATGCATAGAGAATTTCAGTAGTACAAATGTCTATGAGGGTTTGACTGGATAAATTATCTGGAATTTCAGTTAGGGAATTTGGGTATGTTTGCCAAATAGCAAGGGCACGGTTAATATCTTCCAAAGAAAGTATACCAACTAATTGCTCTGCTTGATCAAATACTAAAGCACTACGAACGCGATCGCGGATCATTTCCACAGCTGCATCTAATACTCCCAGGGTTGCAGGTAACTTTTTGGGACAGGGGTACATAGCATCTTCGACCAAAATTTGCTGCACAATTTCTGCTTGTTCATCTTTCAATTCTGAAAGCCCAATCTGTTGTAGATTAGAGTTAGAATTAAAAGTTGGTTTAATCCTTTCTACTAGCCAAACACTCAAACCTACAGCTGCCATCAACGGTAAAACAATTCGATAATCGCGGGTTAATTCAAACAGCATCAAAATAGACGTTAACGGCGCTCTCACACTAGCAGCCAGCACTGCTGCCATTCCCACCATTGCGTAAGCTGGGGGAGCCGCCATTTGATCGCAAATTGTCGGGAATGCTACAGCTAAGATTTTGGCGTAAGCCGATCCAAAAGAAGCACCTAAAAACATTGCTGGTGCGAACAAACCACCGATGAAACCGCTACCCGCACTAATTGCAGTCATCAATAACTTCACCACCAACAACACCACTAATAAGTAGAGTGGAAATTCCACATCTTGAAGCATTGCTTCTACTGTTTCATAACCGACACCCAGAATTTGCGGAAAGTGCAAAGCAACAGCGCCAATGATTGCACCGCCAATAATTGGATGAATTGGCTGAGGAATTCGTCCCAAAAAATCAAAACCTGGAACCTTCCCAGCAAAGCAAGCTTTTGCTAAACGAATTGATTGAGTATAAGCCAGAGAAACTAGGCTGGCCCCTAAACCCAAACCAAGATAAAGAGGTAATTCCAAAGGACTGCGAACTTGGTAAACAGGTAAATCAAAAGCAGGTTGTGCCCCCAAACCAATTTGAGCAATTAATGCTGCTACGACCGCCGCTAGCAGCACCACACTGACAGCAGAAGTAGCAAAAGATGTAGCTCCCATCACCACCTCTAGGGCAAAAAAGACTCCAGCGATGGGAGCATTAAATCCCGCAGCCAGTCCAGCCGCCGCGCCAGCACCTAACAGCAAACGTCGTCGTTCTTGAGATACATTGAGGATCACAGACAACAACATTCCAAAATTTGCACCAATTTCCACACTCGGCCCCTCTGGCCCCAAAGAAGCACCACTCCCCAAAGAAACAGATGCAGCCAGCATTTTTGTCACTGGTCGTAGTGGTCGCTTAATCTCTGTTTCCTGAGAAGCGGCGATCAAAGATGAAAGTCCAGGGCCAAAGTCTTGAGTGCGCCAGCGCATCAAACCAACAATTAATCCGCCAAGGGTAGGAACGCAGGCCAAAGTCCAAGCACCCCAAATGCCAATTTGACCCATTAAATTTTCCAGCATCAACTGGTGAATCAGCTGGATTAAATAGTGAAAGGTGACTATACCCATACCAGTACCACCGCCAATGAGCATGGCTAAAAACAGCACAACTGTTTCTGGGGATGGTTGAAAACGATTAATTAGGTAAGCTAAACGAGCGGAAGGTGTAGGAAAGGCAGGTTGTTCCGTTACCTTCCTTAGTTGAGTGGGAGGCAAGAGAGTCATTGAGAGGCGGGGTAAATGTAAGAAAAAATTTAAATTTTTATCTGTTATTTATCATTGTGAGCCATTATTTAGCAACCGGACAAGTAGACTTTATTTGCTTAACTTCCAAAGCTTTAGCTAAAAACGTCATTGTGCAAAATTTTTGTGGAGAGAATGGTTAAATGAGAGAGAATTATTTAAGGGTCAGCGATACCTAAGTTAGGCGTAGCTGCGACTAGTGAAGTGCGAGCGATCGCCAACGCTATTTTTTCTACAGACAACAAAGTTTTTTCGGCTGGGTGGATGCACCCGTAAACATTAACTATGAGTCATCCTTGCTTAAATCTAGCTATACTCGTGTTGCCACCATTAAGCCAACCTTGGTAGTAATAGAATGTATGTATGATTGATGCCTGATGTTAGATCGTACATTGATCTCAATTCAATATAGCTATGGTTATAGAGCGAGAAATGGACTAGGCGGACGAGGTAAATGAATATACACACTTTTGATAATCATTATGTTACTTGCCCAATTTGCCAAAGAAATGCTACACCCAAACCAGTTAAAACGCGTATGGGCTTGTTTTGCTGTCCTTATTGCCAGGAAAGGCTAGTAGTTTGCCAAAGTGGTCATTATGTCCGCGATCCGTTTACTTGGAGACAATTGATGATGTCTTCATCGCTACGTCGTCAAAGCCGACCTTTAGCGAGGATTATCAGAGATTTTGTTTTACTCAAGCGTCCTATGGTAGCCTTGGCTGTAGGAAGTGCCATTTTCTTTAGTGCGATTGCTTTGACCCAAGAAAAGACAAGCTATGATAACCAAATTCTTCCCACAACAGAGAAAATTAATGACCCAGGAAGCAAATCTCAGTAAATGGATTACTTTTGTATAAATCAAATTCTACTTTGATTCTTGTAATATTATAACTAAATACTCTGATAATACCGTGTCTTATTGCCCCAAATAGGACGCGGTTTTATATTATGTCCGTTCAAAAACCGATCGCCTTTTAGACATCTAATGAAATTAAATATAGGTTATCTATAACTCTTGTAAAGACGTAGTAGTACTACATCTTTACATTTATTTTTAGTCGTATCTATATATATTATTAGTTGAACAAAAGTTTTAAGTGCAGTCCTCCCGATAATTTTAATTTAGGTGCTGTCAGGGAAACCATTCTCAAAAGTGCAAGTATATAATGCACCCAAACAACAGTTATTAACCTGATGACTTCTTGTTCCACCAAGTACGATCTCTTTATTTTTGCCAAACTGTGCAAGTAAATATTTCTTTATTGTAGAAAAATCATTAATTCTTTACTAAATTTGTAAAAAGTTAACTGAAAAAACCATTGATAAATTTGTGACTTCGCCTTATTCTTCTCTAATGATCTTTAATTACTATCATCAGAGAATAAAGCTAAGTTTCTTAATTTACAAAATTTTTGCTCAAAAATCATGATTAATAGGATTGTGTTAAAAAATAAAGATTTCAAACCTATTGCTATATGAGATTGAAAAGTTAGCTTCGATTTTTAGTTGGTGAGAGTGATGGAAGAGGGTTAACATATCGAACTTCAAACTACTTATTAACAATCGTGGTAAAAACTAATAACTCTAGCAGCGCGTCTGTTGCACAAAAAGATGATTATCCAGGACGTGCATACTTTATTCGGCATGGTGAAAGCACTAGCAACGAACGCAACATTTTTGCAGGAGTACTAGATGTTGATCTCACCGCATTTGGTAGGTTGCAGGCACGCCGTGCAGGCGCTGACATTAAGAAAAAAAATATCAAGTTTGATGCAGTATACGTATCTCACATGAGACGGGCGCGGCAAACTTGTGAAATTGCTCTTGCTGAAAGTCAGGCGTTGAAGTCACCTGATATTCCTGTTGAGATTGACCATCGGATTAGCGAGAAATCCTTTGGTATTTTTGCGGGTCGTAATCTAAATCTACTTCGTCTTGCCCTTGGCTACGAAGGCTTTGAGGAAATGTTGCATTCCCATAACGAAGCACCTCCGGCTGGCGAGAAGATTGCCCAAGTTTACTATCGCGCTGCACATTTTTACGAGGACAAAGTTGTACCGCACTTGCAACGGGGCGAAACTGTTTTAGTAGTGTGCCACCAATATGTATTAGAGCCTCTAGCACTTTATTTAAGTGATTTACCACCGACTGCTTATGAACACCTGAAACTCCCTAACGGTAAAGCTCTCAGTGGTGAGGAGTTAATCAAGTTTCGCGACAAGGAATCTGGCGGTGCAGCTTCGGTGCGTAAACAGATCAACGATCTGTCAATTATGTGGGCAATTTTGCTCTATGCTGCTACGTTCTTACTGGGATGCTTGGTAAGGGCAATCAGCACCTCCTCAGTCGGAATTCCCTCAGAACTATTTCGAGCAATAATCGTTGCCTGTCTAGCGGCTTCAACGTTTTATACTTACCTGGACATTGACTTTGCAGCGAGTAAACGCAAAGTAACTTCAACAGTGAAGTATATAGTCTACGCTTGGATGTTGGTGAGATGGGTAGTTGGGCTACTTTTAATATTTTCTGGAATCTTATATCAAAATCCGGGAGATTTGTACAAAGTTATGTGGGTGCTTTTTTGGATGGTTCCACCCGCCCTTACTTCCCCAGTTTTATCGGTACTCTGGGGCGGTAATCTTTATCCCTCGGCTATCTTATCAAGGACATTATCAATCATCGCTCCAGTGGCACTGATTGTGACATTTGGCTTGGCAAAACAATTACCAATTAACAGTTCAAGCTTGATATTTTTCGGTGTGATTCTAATTGTTGGTTTGGCAATACCGGGAGCGATCGCTCAATTTTGGCGTGACAAATCTCCTGTTGAATCAAATCACCACAGTAAGAACTGGAAATTTATTGGAGTGCTTGCTGTCGCATTAATGGCTTTGGTAACTGGGTTTCAGTTTACTCCATCAACATTCTTGGGTGATTTATTTTCATCAACGGATGCGAACCGCTCCTTAGCTTGTCTGCAACAACTGGCAGTAGCAACATTAGTCTTTATCTTAATGCGCGTCTTTGCCGTATTAACTTCAGTGTTTACAAAAGACAAGCTGATCAAGGCAGAAGCTCAGGATGCTTATATCCTGCTTGTTAATCCCAACTTTTTCCTTTGGGCAGCTCTTTTTCTCGGAGTTAGTGCAACTGCAAATCCTGAAGCTGTAAGATATGCAATTTTTTGGGCAGCACTGGGGTTCTTCTGCATACCACTCATCGAGCAGATATTGTTTATGAATTCATTTGGTAATGAATTACTGCGAGAAACACTGCGTTCTTCGAGAATGGCAACAGAAGATATGAGAAAACTTTTCCAGCAATTGGATACAGATGGCAGCAATGCACTCGATAAAGACGAGATTATGGAGCTTTTAGGTCGAATAGAAGATATGACAACAGGCGAACGTAGTTCTGAAGATGTCAGGAGGTACGTAACTGATTTTCTTTTCAATATTCTTGATGCCGATAAAAATGGCACGGTTGAGTTAGCAGAGTTAGAAGAGTATGTATCAACCTATGGGTTGGTTGCTAACCTTAACGTTGTCTCTGCTGCTGCATCCCCGGTAACAAGATAATTAATTATTGCTAAATCTACTGATTTAGCTGACAAAGACTTTTTAAATCCCATCGTAAATGAGATTTAAAAAAGTCTTTGCCTTATCATAAAAAGTATTTTATAGCGCAATCGACATCAGTCTTTTAACATAAATTTGAATAAAATACATTTTTACTTACTAAATCGAGAATAAAAACCCTTGGTTAAAGTATTTTTAAATTAGGAAAAAATAAATATGAAATTAGATAAGTTTGTCTTAGCACAAAATATGGCTTTCCTAATATCTATTCCTCCAGAAAGCAATCTAGCTAAATTACTGGCTTTTTGCCTGACTACAAAGGCTGGTAAAAATACTCCGGGAACAAAAATATTGGAAATGACTTATGACCTAATAGAAAATCCATCTAAGTTGCCTTATTGGACTCAAGACATTATGGGACAGGATTTAGATTACACTACTGAAGAGTGGAAAGCACTGGCAAATATAGGTATTAAGGATACTAATGATTTTATAGTTACTTTATGGCAGGAATTAGAAAATTTGAGTTTTTAAAGGAAAAAAGTATGTCTTTAAATGTTGAACTTTTAGAGCAAAGCTTTGAAAAAGTTAAACCACGCGCCGATGAATTTGCAGCTAGTTTCTACGATAATCTTTTTCAAGCTCACCCAGAAGTGAAACCACTGTTTACTAAAACAGATATGAAAAACCAAGAGAAAAAACTATTAAGCTCTCTAGTTTTAGTAGTAGAAAATCTCCGCAACCCAGAAGCTTTAGAACCAGTTCTTAAGGCTCTAGGAGCTAGACACGTCGGCTATGGAGCTATTCCCAAATATTATGGACCAGTTGGGGAAGCACTACTGGTAACGTTTGAGCAATATCTCCAGCAAGATTGGACTCTTGAAGTCAAAAAAGCTTGGCTAGATGCTTTTAGAGCTATTACTGCATTGATGTTAAAAGGCGCGGGAGAAGAATCTTCACCAAAACCTGTCCAAGCTGAAAAAAAAACTGAAGTTTTAGCAAAACCTGCAACATTAAAAACAGAAAGCAAAAAAGAATATCAGCTATTTAAATCTACAGCAGAAGTAGAGAATAAATCTTTGATATCAATTCAGTTAAATGGTAAAGTTCTAAAAGAAATTATCAATGATTTTGTCGTTAATTCTCAGCAATTTCAGACCAAAATATCAGAACAGCCATTAAGTGAAGTCTTCAAACAAATTCCCAAGAAACTTATTGATACTTTCTGGATAGCACCAACATGGTTAGTCTGTATAGTTTCAGTAGTTATTTTTACTGTAATTGTTGTAATTGTTGATGAGAATTCAGTGCTGGCAAAGATTTTGGGTGCTGCTGACACTATCAGTTTGGTGGTGGCGGTAGTTCTATTCATTAAGGAAGCTCCAGATCGTAGAAAACAATTTCATTATCAAGCCTGGAGTACGATTGATGCAGCACACGGTGTGAAAGTTAGTTATGCCAGAATTTTGGCACTGCAAGATTTGAATAAGGATGGTGTTTCTTTAAGAGGTTTGGATGCTCCTGGTGCGGAGTTAGTAGATATTGATCTCTCCTATGCCAATCTGAGTAAAGCTAATTTAATGGAAAGTGATTTTACTAATGCCAATCTCAGCTATGCCAATTTAGATAATGCTAATCTCAGTCAGGTTAAACTTAGTGGTGCAAACTTAAGTTATGCAAAATTGGGTTTTTCTCAATTAAATCAGGCTAATCTTAGTAGTGCAAATTTGAGTAGCGCTAATTTGATTTGTGCAGATTTGAGTCATACCAATCTGAGTGGTGCAAATTTGAGAGATGCTAGTTTGAGTGGTGCTAATTTGGAGGGAGCTTATCTAACTGGTGCTAATCTCAAGAATGCTAAAGTGAGTGACGATGAACTGCGTAATGCCTTCCTGGAAGGTGCGATTATGCCTAATGGCTCACGATATAAATCTTCACTTAGCGATCGCTGAAGTTACAATTGGCAAAAATATCTAGATATCTTGCATAAATATTTTTTAATTAATCTTGCGGTTTTACCCGCGAGATTAGGGAGTTGATCATTTATTCAAACTAAATCTTGGACTTTTTACACTTTTTAGAAGAAGGTGATCGCCACACGATTCTAATTACCTTTTCGGCAACAATCTGATTTTTTCCTGAAGGTTTATTTTGTAGTAGTGAAAATTCTTATAAAAATGTTAAAGAATTCAAAATATATCAATTGTTAACTTTTATAAACCAAAAATATTATTTCAGATAAATTACTTAATTTGTTGTAATTTTAAAAGTGGTTTTGTTTCAGGTAAAAAAACCATGTTCAACAAAATTTTAGCAACCAGTGTCGCAACAGTTGGATTGATGATGACTGTTTCAATTTCTGCCGCTCAAGCGAATCCTAAGGCAATGACCTGGAAAGTGTTCGGAAAACCTTTAGTACTTAACTCCAAAACCTATGTTTTGTTCGGTTCAGATAATGATCAACCTGGTGGTACTAATCCTTATGAAGGCGACACTAGTATCAACAAATATCGCTCACTGCTCTGCATTAAAAAGACAAATGCTCCAGTACCAGTGGGTCTACCTCTGTCTAGCATATCTCCTGGCGGTGCGACTTTAGCCTCTTGGTCTGGCGGTACAGTGTTGGTGATTCCCAATATCCAAGGAAAGCAATTAACGTCTGAAGCAGTTGCAGACAATATATGCAACCAGGTAGGACAAATTATTCGTGGTATCTCTGGATATCGGATGGCAGAATTCCATGATGGTACTGGGTATTCCGCTGGATGGAGTTTCTGGGCAGAAGCCTATGGCTATAAAAACGGTTTGGCACAATATACCCGCTATTGGGTTAAGATTAGTGACCAACCTGCGAATCCTTGGCCTTAGGTAGGTAGTAGAAAACGCAGGAGGGTAGAGGGGCAGGAGAAGTAAGGGAAGATAAGGGAGTGGGAGAAAGCAATGCCTAATGCCCCATATTTAGAGCCGATTAGTATCTTTTGTGACTAATTTCCAACCTTCAGCTTGGTCAATTAGCTTCATCGACTCTAATTCAAGATTGTTGAAAGCAGATGCATGAAGCAGGAAGTAGGGTTGACCGTTGTAGTGCCAATAATATTCTAGTTCACCAACAGAAGCAGGAATAATGGTGCGATCGCTATAGTAATCCAACGAGGGACGATGGTAGGGAAAAGATGTGTAAATCTTCCTCGTCGCTGGATTTGCTCGTACAATCATGGCGGCGACTGGTTTAACTGGATAGGCTTGTGATAATTCCCAAACCCAGTAATTAGATTTCATTAACAGCAGCAGCGAAATATAACTTCCCCAAAACAGAATTTTTAGAAATTGTCCATCACCTCGTTCTGCCAAAATAGCTGCTAAGGTCATAGTTAAAGCTACTGCGGCAAAAATCAGTTGTAAGTCTGTTTTTGGTGTTGTACCCGAACTAAAATAAATACTACCAGCAGAAGCAGCCACAGCAAGTATTGCCAAACCGGCAACCCAAGTACGGGGATAAGATGAGAGTAAAGGCGAATTTTCCGTTTCTGATAACTGGATACCAAAAGCTAAGGCTAAACTAGGGTAAATCGGGAATAGATACCAGGAAACTTTGGTAATCATGAAAGAAATTACCAGCAGATAAACCCCACTCCACGCCATTACTAGTTTCGCCCAACTAAGATTACGATTTTCCCAGGTTAAGCGGATAGTTTGTGGTAAGAATAATAACCACGGCCATGTGTATTTGAGAAGTTCAATCACATAGTACCAAGGTGGTTCAGAATTTCCTTCTACAACTGAGCCAATTCGGACTGGTGATGGGTTTGCAAGGCCAATTTGGGCGAAAGTATAACCATAGTGAATCAGTTGGGCACTATACCAAGCAACCACAGGTAGAATGCCAATTAAGATTGCTATCCAGAAATAGTAACAAGTGAGCAGTCGTGGTGTATCCCAAAACAGAAATACAAATGCGATCGCACCGAGTAATATACCTAGCAGTCCTTGAGTTAAACAAATAAACCCAAAGCTGATGCCAACACCAAGACAATAACGTAAATCTCGGCGCGATCGCAGCACGCACAACATCATCACCATCAAAAAGCTTACCATCGCCCCATCCAACATTGCCAGCCGCCCATGACGCACCACAGGTAGCATTGTTAGATAAATCAAGGCGCCATAAATAGCAGCCCAACGTTGGCGAAATATTTCTCGAGCAATGCAATACAGTAAAGGTACAGATGTTGCTGTTAAAATTGCTCCAGGTAGGCGCGTTGTCAACTCATTTTCGCCTCCCAAAGAATACGCCCAAGCAATCAGCAAATGCATCAAAGGCGGCTTGTCATGATATGGTTCGCCTCCTAACGTTGGGTAAAGCCAAGGCATTGAACCTGCTGGAGCGTGCCAAATTTCACGAGCAACCTGTGCCACTGTACCTTCATCCCAATCTCGCAGCGGCAATCCTCCCAGATTGATGCTAAACAGTAATACTGCTGCCAACAGCAATACTATCAGCCATACCCAATCAATCCATTTGCCAACCGTGCGATGCTGTTTTTCCAAATGACTCCAAATAAAGCTTCCTTCTTGCATATTCTCTGGTAATCATTTTACTTGCTGGTTTGATTACATAGAGACATCTAGCGAATCTCCAATGTTGCCACCCAGTAACAACCTATGTTCTTAACATTTGCTAGTTTCCAAGGTTAACTCAAATTTTTATAATTAGCGCTATTTTCTGAAAAACTTATATTGGTTATTTAAATAACATTTAAGCCAATAAATGATAAAAATAATACAAGTAATCAATTATTTACTACTTTTTAAATAATCCGTAAATAAACTTGTATTTTATTTTGAAGGTGACGGTTAGTACCGCAAGGCGAAAGTCACGCATAATTGTATTTCAAGCTCTTACGCCATTTGAAATAGTATGTTTATTTCCGCCGTGCTGTACTATTTTAAATCTTCAGGACTTACTTTTTATCTTTTTATTTAGTTAATTTCATAAAACTAGTAAGTGATTGCTACGCTAAAACCGTATACTGAATATTCAAATGAATTATTTATATTTTTTAACAGTAGCTTTGAGATAAAACACAATTATTTGTTACATGAAAGTTTAATTTGATCATTAAAAATATCTCTAAATAAATTAGACTTTTTTAACTTTAATTAAGTAGTTATTTAATTAAAACATCTATATTGTACAATTTTTAAGTACTTTTTAGAACAATAAACAACTAAAAAAATATTGGAGACTGTCAATGAATTTACCTGTAGTCGTAGATATTACTCTTGGCTTAGTTTTTATTTACTTGATTTTGAGCTTACTAGCTTCGGAAATCCAAGAACTAATTGCCACATTATTACAATGGAGAGCTAAACATTTAAGAACTTCAATTGAATTACTTTTATCAGGTGGTAGTGAAAGTGAAAAATCAGATATTATTAATGCAATCCAGTTGGTACAGAAACTTTATAATGATCCATTGATTAATACATTGAATCACCAAGCCAAGGGTAAAATAGAAAAGCATTTCCAGGAAATTAATAAAAACCCTGATAAACGAATATTAGAAAAACAAAGCGGCCCTTCCTATCTTCCTTCTGAAACATTTGCAACTACTTTATTAGATACTTTAAAAATTTCTCAGTTAATTAATCATGTTAAGCATCCTAGTGAAGAAGTAAAAACCAACTTGTACATGATATTAGCCTCTTATAAAGAACTTAAAAAAGGTATAAACGATCCAACGAGTGCAAGTTATATGAAAATTCAAGAAGTTTATGGAGAAATTGACCAGAAATTTATAGATTTTGTTAATAATGAGTTACCTGATGAAGTACCTAATAATTTAATTAAGAGCCTTTGTGTAATTGCTCAACGTAGCAGAATAAAAGTTGGCGACCTTACAGAAGAAGCGAATCAATTTAAAAATGAAGTAGAAACATGGTTTGATCGTTCGATGGATCGAGCAAGCGGTGTTTATAAGCGCAATGCCAAAGGAGTTGCTATTTTAATTGGAATATCAGTTGCCTTTTTAACCAATACTGATACATTTCACTTGGTTAAAAGACTATCGGAGGATTCGGTTATCCGCTCTACTATTACTCAAAGTGCAAGTCAACGAATCGATTATATCAATGATGAAGCAGCCCGAAGAGATATTGAAAAACTATTAGGAAATTCTTCTATACCAATTGGATGGCAAAATATTAATCAACAGTTTGAATTATTAGATACGACAAAATCGAATAGAGTTTACATCAGAATTTCACAAGTTGTTAAATTAATTTGTGGTTGGATAGTCAGTGGTTTTGCGATTGCTATGGGTGCGCCTTTTTGGTTTGAGATCCTCAATAAATTTATCAATGTACGGAATGCAGGGCCAAAACCTGTTGCGTATACTAAGGATCAACCATTTGAAAAATAGCATTTAAATTAAATCAAAAAATAAAAATAACTTGGAGTTTTAATTCTTGATTCTGACAAACAATCTCAATTTGTTTGATAAATTCTCGAAAGTAAAATCTTCGTTCTGTTTCTGACAAATCTAACCAAAATTGTGGTATAGAAACAGCTTGAGCAACAGAACGCAAGTTAACTGGAGGGAGAATTGCCAACTTTGCTTCGAGTGCAGAAATTTCTGTGCGGAGTTTGTAAGCCCTTAACTTTGCTGTTTCGGCATCTAAAATTCCAGTTTCAATTAAAGCGGGTAACTGAGCAAGTATTTCTTGCTGACGAGCGATCGCTTGTCCTAAACTATTCTTGACTGCATCCAACTGAGGAAAATTCATTCCTGCTACCGCCAGAGGTAAATCACGGCAAACGGTTTCAATGGTACGTTCCAACACCTCTTGGTAGGGAATAGCTTTACACTTGGGGCGTTGGGGACAGCTAGTAGAACGTAAATAAAGATACTCTTTATCTTGGTTGCGTTGAGTAACACGGGTAACTGTTAGATGCAACTGACATTCAGTACAGACAACCAACCCAGCCAGAGAACGCGGTGCGCTAGCAGTTCGAGATGGTAAACGGCTGTTACGGCGTAAAAGTCGGTCAACTTGGGCTGCTTCTTCCTTAGAAATTATCGGAATATGGGTATTGGAGATAATTTCACCATTTTGGTAAGCTGTATTGCCGCGATAGACTGGATTAATCAGCCAGCGTCTTCCGGTGGTGACAGAGATTTTCTTGCCGTATTTTTTCGCCAAGTAACGCACTGAACCCCGCAGGGAACCATAGAGTAAAAAGTGTTCAAAAAAATCTTTGACTACTGGTGAAGTACTGCGATCAATGGTATATTTTCCCTGACCTCTGCGATAGCCGTAGGGAACTTTGCCCGGTGGTGGTGCAACCTCAAGACGATTACGGGCGTGTCCTTGGCGGATGCGGCGACTACGTTGCTGACGTTGGATTGCGTGTAGCAAATTCAGCAAGTCAGCGCCTAGAGGGTAATTTTCGGAAGTGTAAGGTTGTTCAGTAGCGATTACTGCGATTCCCATAACTTCGAGTTGATTGAGGCGATCGCTAATTTCCTCTACAGTATCTCCCAATTCTTCCAATCGACGAATCAGGAGATAATCTGCTGGTTCAGTTTGGCAATCGCTAAATAATTGTTGTAATTGCGATCGTTCAGAAGAGTCTGGCTTGCCCAAATCTTCATAAACCCGATCCACCTCCCATCCCCAATCGGCTTGATCGGGAGAAGATTCTAATAGCGGATCGGTGTAAGAGTAAGCAATTATTTTCAAAGGTTTAGCGCAGCATCACAAAGAAATGATATCAGTTGTAACTACTAGCTTGACGACAAAACATTAAGTGATACTGTCCGCCTATATAGGAATCCGATTTGATTCCTAAATCACTCGTAGAGGTAGGGGACTGGGAATAAGGAATAAAGGTGTACTGATTTTTGAACAAAAATCAAATATGAGTCCTATATTATCCATAAGTGGTGACACCCACGAAGTAAAGGCAAGTTTCTGAGCGTCAAAAGCCGGGGATTCTACTGTTATGGCAAAACTTACACTTCCAAAGCTGGAACGTCACTTATTTGCAGCGGCTGATATTTTACGCGGCAAAATGGACGCTTCTGAATATAAGGAATTTATCTTTGGGATGTTGTTCTTAAAGCGGGCTGCTGATGTGTTTGAGGTGCGTTATCAGCAAATTGTTAAGGAATTTATGGATAAAGGGGAGAGTGAAGAAGCCGCTAAGGAAAGGGCTGACAATCCTAAACGCTATGTTCCAACTGATAGAGAAGCTTATACGTTATTTGTACCACCACAATCTCGTTGGAGTACTATAGTTAACACCTTTCATCAACAGATAGGTAATAAACTTAATACTGCCTTACATAGTCTTGCTGATGCTAATCCAGCGGTGCTGCGGGATGTTTTTGAGCATATTGATTTTAATCGGCAGGTAGGTGGCAAAAGTACCTTAAGCGATTTGCAATTACGTCAAATGATAGAACATTTTGACAAGCGATCGCTACGGAATGAAGATTTAGAATTTCCCGATTTATTGGGTGCAGCCTATGAGTATTTAATTTATTTCTTTGCTGACTCTGCTGGTAAAAAGGGCGGTGAATTTTATACTCCCCGTGGAGTGGTGAAGTTAATGGTGCGAATTGTCAACCCCCAAGAAAGGATGGAGGTTTATGACCCCTGTGTGGGTTCGGGGGGAATGTTAATTTTATCTAAGCAGCACATAGAAGAACACGGTGGAAATTCTCGCAATTTGAGACTTTACGGACAAGACAATAACGGGGGAGTTTGGGCTATCTGCAAGATGAATTTATTGCTGCATGGTATCCCCAATGCTGTGCTTCAGAATGACGATACTTTGATGGTGCCGATTAAAGAGGGGGGTAACTTAAAGCATTATGACCGAATATTGAGTAATCCACCGTTTTCGCAAAACTACAGCCGGGGTAATAAAGATAATGATATGGAGTTTAAAGACCGATTCCGTGTTTTTTGCCCTACGAGTGGAAAAGCTGATTTGATGTTCGCCCAGCACATGCTAGCGGTGTTAAAGCAAGATGGAATTATGGCGACAGTAATGCCTCACGGGGTACTGTTTCGCGGTGGTGAAGAAAAGAAAATTCGCCAGTTATTTATTGAAGAAGATAATTTAGAGGCAGTGATTGGCTTACCACCACAATTATTTTATGGGACGGGGATTCCGGCGTGTATTTTGGTGATGCGTCCCAAAGGTGCTAAACCAAAGGCGACACAAGGTAAGGTGTTATTTATCAATGCTGATGCCGAATTTAATTTCAGGCTGGACGCGCTCAAAATTCTTTGCGTCCTGAACATATAGAAAAAATTGTCTCAGCTTATGAAGATTTTACAACCAATGCCGATTATCCTGGGATTCCTGGTTATGCGGCGGTGGTGACTCAACAACAATTAGCTGACTACGAATACAACTGCAATATTCGCCGCTATGCTGATAATACCCCACCGCCAGAACCTCAAGATGTGCGATCGCATCTTTTGGGTGGTGTACCCAAGTCTGAGGTGGATGCAAAGCAAGAATTGTTTACTAGTCACGGTTTTGACCCGATGACTTTGTTGCAACGAAGGGTAGGGTAAACCGTTATTCTGTAACTCGTGCGTATGCCGAAATAACAAATGCGATCGCCAAAGCAACAAATGCGTTCGCAAAAGTAACAAATGAGTTCGCAAAAGCAACAAATGCGTTCGCAAAAGCAACAAATGCGATCGCAAAAGCAACAAATGAGTTCGCAAAAGCAACAAATGCGATCGCAAAAGTAACAAATGCGTTCGCAAAAGTAACAAATGCGTTCGCCGAAGTAACAAATGAGTTCGCCAAAGCAACAAATGCGATCGCTCTTGGGGATAATTCCCAAAGATTGGGATGTTGTAAGGCTTGAATCTATATGTGAACGTGTTACAGATGGTTCGCATCAGTCGGTAACTACCTCTGATACTGGCATACCATTTTTATATGTGTCTTGTATAAGAGACGGTCGAATTCTATGGGAACAAGCTGCAAGAATTGCTGAAACTATTTATAAAGAAATATCTAGAGGTAAAGAGCCAAAACACGGCTTGATTTTATATACTGTCGTTGGCTCATACGGTCACGCAGCCCTCATTCAAGACAACAGACAATTTAGTTTTCAGCGCCATATTGCATATATTCTTCCAAATCAAGAAAAAATTATTCCTGGATATCTTTGTTTATGGCTAAATAGCCCAAATTGCAAAATTTATGCAGATAAAGTAGCTCTTGGGAATGCTCAAAAGACAGTAACGCTTGGTGCGCTTAATGCTTTTCCTATTGCACTTTCTGAAACTTTAGAAGAACAAAAATACATACTGGAATATTTTGATATTTATGAAAAAGAAATTGCTAACAAAGAAACACGATTAGAAAAACTCAAATTATTAAAAAAAGGTTTAATGTCAGACCTATTAACCGGACGAGTGCGCGTCAAAATTTAACCAAAAAAGGAGAATATAAAATACAAGAAAAGCCGGGAGAAAAGGCAATGATTGCAACACCTAATAAATACCACTTAACCCCTGACGAATATCTCCAATGGGAAGCGAGATAGGAGATTAAACACGAGTATATAAATGGCGAAGTTTACGCCATGACAGGCGGGACAATTCCCCATAACGCCATAGCTGTTAACCTCATCGCCGCACTTAGATCCCATGTTAGAGGAAGTGCTTGCAGGGTTTTAGGAACTGAAGCCAAAGTGGGAATTACAGAAAAAGGTTCCTTTTTCTATCCTGATGTACTTGTAACCTGCAACGCCCAAGATAGACAAGCGATTCAAGTCATTCGATTCCCTAAACTGATTGTTGAAGTTCTTTCTCCCGGAACTGAAGCCTACGACCGAGGTGCTAAATTTGCCCAATATCGCCGGCTAGAAAGTTTGCAGGAATACGTACTAATTAATTCCGAAAGCATTGGCGTAGAAATATTCCGCCTCAACGAACGCAGCAAATGGGAACTAACTTCTTATACCACCGATGACGAAATCGAGTTAATTAGCATAGAGTTTAAATTTCCTATCGCACTGCTGTACGAAGATGTAGAATTTCCGCCACAGGGGGCGCAAAATGACGGGACTTGAATATACATATACAGAACTACCCACAATAGAACAACTCCAAAAAATGCGACAACTTCCCGGCGGTTTAGGCTGGGAACACATCGAAGCAAACCCCTTCGCTACAACCCCCGAACAACGGGACGATTACCACGAAGTTCTCCTAATTCCCCGACTCCAGCGCCAACTCAGAGAAATCAACCTCGACGACAACAGACAACCCTGGCTAGACCAACGCCGCATCAACCAAGCCATCAGCCAACTGCAAAACCTCAGCCCCGGTAAACTGATGGAGAAAAACGAAACCCTGACAAAACTCCTCCTCACAGGCGTGAAAGTTGAAGGACTCACAGGAAAACAAATTACCATCAACCTGATAGACTTCGACCACCCCGAACGTAACGACTTCCTCGCCATCAGCCAATTCCGCATCGACCCACCGGGAGTAAAAGGCCCCAAAGGTCACTACCGCCCCGATATCATTTTGTTTGTCAACGGTATCCCCCTCGTCGTCATCGAATGCAAAGCCCCAGGTGCAGATATGCTCAAATCTGGGATTCAAGACTTGCTAAAATACTCCAACCAACGCCACAGCCTGCAACCAGAAGGAATTGAGCGCCTTTTTCACTACAACCAACTGATGATTTCCTGCACCTCCGGGCGGGCTGTTGTGGGTACGGTGGGAAGTCAACCCAAGCATTATCTCGAATGGAAAGACACCAGCCCTTTTGATTCCAACTTAATCACCCAGGTTTTAGACATCACAAACCCTACCCTTCCCGAAGAAGAATTAATCTCAAGTGCATCCAATTACTTATTACCTGAATCTTCCCCTACTAACGAAGGTGAGATAACAGCAGTCAAAAGCGGCGAAAAGTTAGAAGATTTAATTGACCCATCCAAACTTAACCGCCGCCAGCAACTCATCGCCGGAATGCTTCACCCCGCCAACTTGCTGGATATCCTGCGCCACTACACTCTGTTCACAACCAAACACAACCGTCGCATCAAAATAGTCCCGCGCTATCAACAATTTCGTGGCGTATTCAAAGCCGTTGACCGCTTGCTACACGGTAAAACCAAAACACAACACGGTAGCCAAGACCAGCGCGGCGGTATTATCTGGCACTACCAAGGCTCTGGTAAAAGCTTGGATATGGTGTTTATCCTCCGCAAACTGCGGACAATTCCCCAACTTCAACAGTTTAAAGCTGTCATCGTTACCGATCGCACAGATTTAGAAGACCAACTTCAACAAACAGCAACCCTTTCCGGTCAAACTCTGCAAGTAGCAACAAGTATCAAAGATTTAGCGAAGAAACTGCGACAAACAGGGCCGGGTATTGTTTTTGGAATGGTTCAGAAATTTAACAAAATTAATGGGGCGGAAGAATACGCTGATATCGATCAACTCAAGTATGCTCTTAATTCCTCCAAGGATATTTTACTGTTAATCGACGAAGCACACCGCTCTCATAATAAAACTCTCCACGGGTATTTATCAGCAGCTCTACCTAATTGCGCCAAAATTGGTTTTACAGGAACTCCCATCATCTCCGCAAAGAAAAAGAAAACAAAAGAAATCTTTGCTCATGACGAAAATTCTTATATTGATATCTACAGTATCCGCGATTCCCAAAAAGATAATGTCACCGTTCCCATTTTCTACGAAGGGCTAGAAACAATGGGAGCAGTCAAAGGAGCCAACACCCTAGACCAACTTTTTGAGGTGCTATTTCAAGACTATACCGCAGAAGAACGGGCAGCAATTAAATCCAAATACGTTGGTAAGAAAAACGTCCTCAACTCCAAAGAACTGATGAAGGACAAGGCTAGACATATCTTACGGCACTATGTCACCCGGATCATGCAGGGTAAATTTAAAGCTCAGGTAGCAGCAAGCGATCGCGATGCTTGCGTTTTGTACCAGCAATATCTTACCGCAGCCAAAGAGGAACTGATTCAAGAATTAGAATCAAAAGCCATTATTCTGCAAAGTCTGAAATTAGAATCAGCACCTCCCGAATACCGCACCCTCGTACAAGCTTATCCTTACCTCGATACCATCAAACGTTTAGAATTTGCGGCGATTATCTCCGCCGACAGCAAAAAAGACCCCCAAGCCTGGAAACAATGGACGGATGAAAATAACCATACCACCTACAAAAACCGTTTCTGGAAAAACTTAGATGAAGATGGTTTAGCTTTTTTAATTGTGAATAATAAACTCTTAGTGGGCTTCGACGCACCTTTAGAACAAGTCCTATATGTAGACCGCAGCTTAGTAGAACATGATTTATTACAAGCGATCGCTCGTACCAACCGCACCGCCGAAGGTAAAGACTACGGTTTAATTGTAGACTATTACGGTATCGACATCGCCGCCGCGATGAGTGTCTACGACCAAGAAGATGTCGCTGGTGCTTGGTTTGATATCCAAGAAGAACTACCCAAACTAGACCGAGCTTATCAACGGGTAATCAACTTTTGGCAAGAACGCAACTTAAATATTTACGATGACCAAGAAGCTTGTGTAAATATCCTAAATCATGATGAGCAATCGCGTGCAGAATTTTATCAACTTCTGCGGGAGTTTCTGCAAGCAATGGATGCCTTTTTACCTCGTCCCCAAGCTTTGCGCTACCTGAAGGACGCGAAAAAATTGGGAGAATTAAAGAAATTAGTCGATGATATTTTCCGAGATGAACACCCAGAAGATGCTAAAGAAAAAGTTCAAGCGCTGATAGACCAACACATTCAATCTCAGGGGATTAACCTGAAAGTCTCACTAGTAAATATCCTTGACCTAGACTTTGAACAACGGGTACAACAAAGACATTCTGTCCAAACTCGTGCGGCCGAAATGGAACACGCTATCCGTTACCACATCCGCACCCACCTAGACGATGACCCAGTTTATTATCGCAATCTCAGCGACAAACTAGAAGAAATTTTACAACGTTTGGGTGCAGATTGGAATGCGATCGCTACAGAATTTTTAAACCTAGCGCAAAAAGTTCGAGCCGAACAAACCGAAGTCAGCGAAAATCAACCATCAGCCCAAATTCGCCCATTCTTCAATGCTCTCATCGATACGCTGGAGTCATCAACACCCGAAATTGCCACCCAACTACAAATCTTTACCACCGAACTGGTAGACTTTATCTACAACCAAAGTTATGTAATCGGCTTCTGGAACGATTTGGTAGCCAGAGAAAACCTCTGCAAAAATATCTGGCTGAAATTAGAAGATTTAAATGTCTTCCCAGATAGTAAACTGGATGGTTTAGCAGACCAAATCACCCAATTAGCCGAACGACACGATGCAAATCGAAGCAGATGAAAACCATTAATGTTGGAGAACTTTCTTTTGAACTGCGCGAAAGTCCCCGTCGTCGCACAGTTGAAATTACCATAGAACGCGACGGTCAACTAATCATCACAACACCACCTCAAGTCCCAGTAGAAAAACTAGGACAAATTATCGAACAACGCCGCTTCTGGATTTACAGCAAACTCCTCAAAAAAGCAGCTATCAAACCGCCATCTGCACAAAAAACTTATTTACCAGGCGAAGGCTTCCACTATTTAGGACGCAGCTATCGCCTCAAATTAGTAAACAGCGCAGACAACCCCCTGAGACTTTACCAAGGACGCTTTGAACTTTTGCGATCGCATCAAGACCAAGGTCGAGATTTATTTATTCAATGGTATCGCGGTCATATTCAACAGCATTTAGAATCAATTATTACATCTTTTACTAACAGAATCGGCAAAGCACCGACTTCGATGCAAGTCCGTGAACTCGGTAATCGTTGGGGTTCATGTAATCCAAAAGGTGATATTTATTTCCACTGGCGGGTTGCTTTGCTTCCTAGTTCCATGATTGAATATCTGGTAGTGCATGAAATGGTTCACTTAGTTCAACCCAACCACAATAGAGACTTTTGGGACAGGGTAGAGCGAATTTTACCTGACTGCGTGGATAGAAAAGAGTGGTTGGCAAAAAACGGCGCAACTTTCAGTTTATAAATATGGAGAATAACGGATTCGAACCGATGACCTCTGCGGTGCGATCGCAGCACTCTACCAACTGAGCTAATTCCCCTTAATCGGTGCTAAGTCAAGAGTACTATGACTCATTAATTTCAGACATTATCACCATAGATTATTCTAACATTCAGTTACCGATGGTTGAGGCTGTTTTTGGGAATAAACTTTTTGCACCCGTTCGAGTTCCAAATCACTCAGATAATCAACAGTCCAGTTACAGCAGCGCTGGAGCATGTGGAATGGGTAAGTATTTGCGACGCCAACTACTTGCATCTGCGATCGCTTTGCTGCTTCGATACCTGCTGGAGTATCTTCTATTGCCAGACACTCTTGTGGTTGAAGATTCAATTCGGGATATTCTTGATTCAGACGTTTTACTGCCAGTAGATAACCGTCGGGTTCTGGTTTACTGGTGGTAATGTCATCACCCGCGACGATAATTTTAAAATGTTCGGCTAGTTTAGCTCGCTGGAGCACTAATTCTATTTCTTTGCGAAAAGCGCCACTGACTAATCCTAATTTTAGATTCCGCGATCGCACCTGAAATATTAAGTCTTCCACACCTGGATATAAAGGCAGTCTCTCTATTTTCTCTAGTTCGACCACATACGCTTGGGCTTTCCGGTACAGCAACTGAGTTAAATATTTTTCATTGCCTACTCTACCACGATTAGCGAGTAGTTGCCCAAAACAAGCGCGATCGCTGCGTCCTAGAGAAGCTTGACGCTCACTCACCCTTTGGGGTTGGAGATTTTCTTCCATGAGAATCTCATCGATCAGTTGCAGGTGGATTGGCTCATCGTTAATGATCACGCCATTAAAATCAAAGAGAACTGCCTTTAAACTCATGCCATTATGCCAAACGCTGGAGAACCAAGTCCCTCCAAATCATTATTATCTACTGATGTGGCAGTATACTGACGGACATTTTTGGTTACTATTGGTTTAATGCCGCTAGTTACCTGATTTATCCACCATACATCCTGCGATCGTACCGCTTCAAATCCGGCTGCACCCATATTCGCCTCTACGCTACCAGCAGCATACTCACGAATATATGGCTCCTCAAAAACATCATTAAGCCATTCTAACTGACGCAGAGTCTTCTGATTCCCATCTAAAATTAACACTTGACCTCCAGTTACCAGCAACCGGAAGCTTTCTTTTAGAATTGCTAAAGACGCCGCATCTGGTGTTTCGTGGAATAACAAGGAAGCTGTTACTAAGTCAAATGTTGCATCTTTCAAACCCGTTTTTTCAGCATTTCCATGTCGCCATACTATATCTAAATCAGCATTTCTAGCTTTATCTTCTGCCCTTACCAACATATATGGTGATAAGTCCAAACCTATAACTTCCGCTTCCGGGAAAGCCTGTTTTAACATTAAAGTAGTGGAACCTGTGCCACAGCCTAAATCGAGTATGCGTCGTGGTTTTACCTTGATGGCATCAACTAAAGCTTGACGAACAATACTTTCATTAGGCGGTATAACGTATTGAGTAATCGGATCGTAAGTAACTGCTGCATTGTAAGTCAGATATCCGCCAGTAATACCGTGAAAGTTTTGATTACTGTAGTACCACGGAATTATGACATCATCTCGTCGATAGCGATCGCACTCTTTCTCCCAATTAATACTATCAGCGTAACGCCGTAATCCATCTTCATCAATCAAAAGACGCACTACGGGTGATAAAAAACGTTCCCAGATTGTATCTTGACGCACTGCCATATTGTGTCAGAACTTTAAGAAGCTATTTAAACAAACTGATTTTCTTTACAAATTTTAATACATCTGGCAATTATCTGCTTTCTCTGTATGGTGTAGGCTTGATTTTTGTAATTTGTGTATTACAATTGTAATATACAAATTACTCCTATAAGGAGTTCTTCAGCTTCACGAAAATTGAGAGAGCCAAATGAAAGACAATACAACATTTAAATTGCTACAACTAACTAAGTAGTGGGTTATAAACTATAGCGATAATTATTAGTGCCCTATATTTAATCCTTGCAAGTGACGTTCCTTTGTCGCTAGCGCTGCGCTAACGGCAGTTGCTCATCAGGGAAACCCCAGACGTTCTCTACGAGACGCTATGCCTTCTACAAAGAAGCAAGCTACACGCAGTGTGTCGCAGACAAGCCTCGTGTTCGCGTTAGAGTCTTTGACAAAAGAAGGAGAAGAGAAGGCTTTACGCTGCCCTATAGCCAAGGGAGAAGACCGCACTGCCTCACCAAAATCTAAAATTTAAAATCTAAAATAGAAACGATTATGCCCTACGAAAAGTTAGAAATTACCACACCAGCACCCGTCTTATCTTGGGCAAATCACTCTTTGGGGCCAGAAGAAACCAAGATGGCCAAGAATGTAGCATCATTACCATTTGTATTTAAGCACGTAGCTTTGATGCCAGATGTTCATTTAGGAAAAGGTGCTTTAGTGGGTTCTGTAATTGCGACCAAAGAGGCAATTATCCCTGCTGCTGTCGGCGTGGATATTGGTTGTGGGATGAGCGCTATTAAAACAGCATTTACTGCCGAACAACTAGAAGGTAAACTTAAGAAAATCCGCCTTGATATTGAAGCAGCAATTCCGACTGGATTCAACGAAAATAAAGACATTGAAAAATCTGTCAGTAACTGGCAACACTGGGATGATTTTAAAGACTTGCATCGTGGTGTGCAAGACCTACAAACTAAAGCAATGAAACAGATGGGTTCTCTCGGTGGAGGAAACCACTTTATTGAGGTGTGCCTCGATACAGAGAATCAAGTTTGGCTAATGCTGCATTCTGGTTCGCGTAACATCGGTAATAAACTTGCCCAGTGTCATATTCACACAGCCAGAGAATTAGCAAAGATGGCAGGTAATAAATTGCCTGACCCTGATTTAGCTCATTTTGTCGCTGATACACCAGAATTCCAAGCATACTGGCACGATTTGCAATGGTCACAAAACTATGCGCGTGTCAACCGCGATGTGATGATGGCGCGTTTTAAACATATAGTTGAGAAGCATTTAGCCGGTGGAAAAGCAACTAAACCTTTATTGCAGGTTAATTGTCATCACAATTACGCCGAAAAAGAAGTGCATTTTGACGAGGATGTATACGTTACTCGTAAAGGTGCAGTCCGTGCCCAAACTGAAGATTATGGGATTATTCCTGGTTCGATGGGGGCAAAGTCTTTCATCATTAAGGGTAAAGGTAATGCCCATAGCTTTTGTTCTTGTTCTCATGGTGCAGGGCGTTTGTTGTCTAGAAATAAGGCCAAAAATGTTTACACACTTGATGATTTGATAGAGCAAACAAATGGTGTAGAATGCCGCAAAGATGAGGGTGTGTTAGATGAGATTCCTGGTGCTTATAAACCGATAGAACAAGTGATGGAAAATCAGGCAGATTTGGTTGAGGTTGTAGCAACACTTAAGCAAGTTCTTTGTGTTAAGGGCTAAATTTATGTAGAGTGGGCAACGCCCACTTTTTTATTTTTTAAACGCTAAAAGCCTAGCAAATATAAGTTTTAATTTTAATACTTAACAAAATAAGTTTTCTTTATAAAATTTATTGAAGCATTAAGTATGAGGTTTTGAAGTGCAGAATGTGGTATATAAAGTTTGTTTATAGTATCTTGCATAAAACTAAAAAACTAGACTGATTGATATTTGAGGGTTCGATAAACAACATTCTCAAACTTAAAAACTCTAACTAAACAAATGATTGCAATATTTTTAGAAGATTCAAAGCAATGATTATCTTCATGAGATTAGGGACGCCATCAGTATAAATTGAGCGTGTTGTTGAAGAAATTCTTCGTCATGAAATCACGCCAGAAATATGCCAATTGTATACATTCCTGTATAGGCGGTAACATCCACCAACTCTATAATACCTTTATCTTCTGGAAATACTTCTGGGCATTGATATTCTTAGGCAATCGCTAGCATAATATCCTCAATAAAACGTTCTGCTTCATTTGAATTAAGCATAATCACAACATATGAAAATCGCACTTCAACTTTCCCAACTTAGCAAGTATTATGGTTCTCACCAAGCTGTAAACAATCTCAGCTTGCAGATTGCAGAAGGTTCATTTTATGCTCTTTTAGGTCCCAACGGTGCAGGAAAAACTACTACTCTACGAATGATTGCAGGGTTACTACGACCAGATAACGGGGATATTATGATCTTAGGACATAGTATCCGGCGATCGCCTCAAAAAGCAAAGCAACTTTTAGCATACCTACCTGAAGAACCTCTACTCTACAACAAGTTACGTCCGATAGAGTATTTAGAGTTTATCGCCGGACTTTGGGGAATTCCTCCTTCTAAAGCTCAATCTTCTGCCGAAGAACTCCTTAAACAATTAAACTTGTGGGATAACAGAGGAGATTTTAGTGAAACTTTTTCGCGAGGGATGAGGCAAAAACTTGCTTTAGCAGGGGCATTAATTCATCAGCCGAGAATTATTATCTTAGATGAACCGCTAACAGGATTAGATGCAGCCGCAGCCCGCTTAGTCAAAAATATGCTCACCGAGTTTGTAAACCAAGGTGGTGTGGTAATTTTAACTACTCATATTATGGAAATTGCCGAGCGTATGGCGCAGCGAATTGGGATTATTAATCATGGGTATTTAGTTGCCGAAGGTACTTTAGATGAACTTAGAACTCAAAGTGGTGAAGCAGGCGGTAGTTTGGAGAGGGTCTTTTTAGAATTAACTCAAGATAATAATGTTGAAGGTGCAAAATGAAAGTAGGGACATTACCTTGGCTTTTAGGCTACGAATTAAGTCTGTGGTGGCGTGAAAATACTGTTAGATATGTAGCAATATTTGTTTTCAGTATTTTTACACTTTTGGCTAGTATTCTTTATTTAACTTTGTTATGGGTTACGTCTGGTAATATTCGAGGTGCGATATCATTTCATACCATACCAGATTCTGCTATTTGGATAGCGGTAGTAGTCTGGTTGTTCGGATTTTATTATAGCTTTATCCAAGCGATGAGAAGTAGCTTGATGGCGTTATTTGAACGCGGGGATTTAGATTTACTCGTGTCATCACCAATTTCGAGTCAAGTGATTTTTGCGAGTCAAGTGTTAAGAATTGCCTTGAAAACTTTTTTCAGTGGTTGTTTATTTGTAATTCCTATAAGTTTAATCGCTTTATTACTTGGTATTCCTCAACTTTTAGGGCTTTACCCGGCTTTGATTGGTCTTAGCTTAAGCGCTACAAGTTTAGCAATGTTATTTGTTTTAGCGCTAGTTCGTGTTATAGGTGCAAAACGGACGCGGACTTTTGCTCAAGTTCTTACAGTTTTATTTATCATCACTATATATTTGAGTTCTCAGTTACCTAATCTCCTGAAAAAAACGGATGGAAACACGGCATCAATTTGGTTTCAGTTAGAACATTGGTTAGCGAAAGGAAACTTTTTGAGTGCAGATAGTTGGGTCTGGTTTCCTGCAAGGGCTATTTTCTTTGATCCGGTGTCAGTAGTGTTAGTGTTGTTAATTAGTATCAGTTTGACGTGGTTAACGGTGGAAGTTTTACATCGTTATTTTATTGCAGGTATACAGCAGCAAATTACAAGTGAACACCGTCAACTGCGTCCAACCCAAGCAACTCGCCTTGTTGGTGGTTTTAATCGTGTTGCTTTACTAAAAGAATGGCGGATTATGCGGCGCAATCCTTATTTAATTTCACGCCTATTTCTGCAAATATTTCTCCTCACATTCGCATTTTGGAGTATATTCCGACAACATAATAATGGTGGTATTTTAGGGATGAGTTTAGTGTTGGCAGAAGCTTTGACATCAAATTTAGTGCAAATTTGCGTTTCTGGGGAAGAAGCACCAGATTTGCTCAAATCTTCACCAGTAAATAGTTCAAAGCTGCATCAATTGAAGTTGTTAGCGGCATTAATTCCTATCTGGTTATTCATATCACCACTGTTTATTGTTTTGATAGTCAACGGTAAACCGTGGTTTATACCGATGGTGGTTTTTTTCGCTGGTACTACTTGTGCAGCAACTCTCAGTCTATGGAATTCTCGCCCTGTAAAGTTTACAGAATTGTTTCGACGACGGAAAAATAGTAAACTCGATGTATGGTTAAGTTTACTCGAAATTATTTCCTTGCTTTCTTGGGGATGGTTAGGATTTAGCTTGCAACAAGGTCATTTGCACACCGTTTTGACTTTACTGGCTGTGATTGGTTTAGTTGTAGCATTAGCATACGGGCGTAGTCGTCAGTTAGGGCGTGTCATCAATTAAGCCAGATAACAATAGCAAGATAAATTGCGCCTAGAAAGTTCTTTGACTCGGTATTTGCTCAAAGCAAAGTCCAGCATCCGTAGTGGCAAGGGTGGAGTCGATGCTAGTAAGGTTTGAAACTCCAAATGCAGTATTTGATTGGCAGTTTGCAAAAAGGTTACTGAGTCGGCACGAATTGGTTCTTGATTTAATTCTGTTTTGAGAATCTGGATATCCGTTACCTCAGATGCAAGTAAATAGTGGATAAAATTTTTTGGATACTGCTCAACCAGATATTTAAGAGTGTTGTCGTATGTCACTTTGATATTAGTTTGGACATAAACTTATGTAAAGATGTGATATCGCTACATAGTTTGTCCATCAAAAATTTAAGTCTACGTATTGTTTATTGTTAGCGCTACTCTACGATAAACTGCTGCTCGCTGATAGCGCTAACGTTTAAATTTTGTGTCTTTTCAAAACTACAGTGTCAAAGATTGAGGATTTGTCTCAATCAATTTTGCCAAATCTTGCAAGAACGCCGCAGCATGTGCACCATAAATAATTCGGTGATCTGAAGTAATATTTACTTGCATTTGTTGGCGCACGCCAAATAAACCATCGGGTGTTGCTACCACTTGCGGACGGGATGCCCCGATCGCTAAAATTGAACCTTGTCCAGGCGGCAAAATTGCATCAAATTTATCTACGCCAAACATCCCCAAATTTGACAAGGTAAATGTACCGCTGTTGTATTCTTGGGGTTGTAGTTGTTTTGCCCTCGCACGTTCTACCAAAGACTTCCAAGTACGTGATAGAGAATATATATCCACTGTGTCTGCATTTTGCAGGACAGGTGTAATCAATCCGCCATCATCCATCGCTACTGCTACAGAAATGTTGATATCAGAATGATAAACAATACCCTGGTCTGAGTAGCTAGCATTTAACAATGGATGTTTTTGCAATGTCACCGCTACAGCTTTCACCAGTAGCGCTGTCATTGTCACGCCTTTAGATTTAATTTGTTTATAAAGTTTGTCTAATCCATCGGTGGTAATTGTATAACCGACACGGAAGACGGGCACGGATATAGTGGCTACCATGTTCCGCACGACAGCATTTTGGAAGGTAGTTAGAGGCACGGTTTGACCAGGAACAGCCGCTACCACTGGTGTAGGTGTTGGTGTCCGAGGTGCTGGGGGTGCAACTGGGGCGCTGGTTGGTACGGGTGCTGGTGGGGCAACTGGGGCAGGGGTGGGTTGTTTGCCTTTATTAGACAATGCTTCTACATCTTCAGCGACAATGCGCCCGTGGGGGCCACTGCCTTGGAGTGTAGTTAAATCAACTTTGAGTTCTTTGGCTAACTTGCGCGCACGGGGTGAAACTACAAGCCTTCCTTCTTTGTGGTTAGAACCGTTTTGAGACGCTAAGGCAGGTGTGGCGACTGAGGCAGTGGCAGTAACTGGTTCAGGGGAAGAGGTAGTAGTAGCTGCGCCGCTGGAATTAGCCTGAGATTTGGCAGTTTCAATTTCAGCTTCCGTTTCGGCAATGAATGCGATCGCAGATCCTACTGGGGCAGTTTCACCAGCTTCAACTATGATATGGGCAAGAAATCCCTCATAGAAGGTTTCTACATCCATATCTGCCTTATCTGACTCTACAACCACCACTGTTTCGCCTTTTTCCACTTTGTCCCCTGGTGATTTCACCCAAGAGACGATTTTGCCTTCCGTCATGGTGGAACTCAGCGCCGGCATAAATACTTCGTGAATGCTCATAGGGTGGTTTGGAAATCAATGGTTTATGGACTTTAACAGCTTTTGTCAGATCGAATTGTATCTTGATGGGAGAGTTTTAGACTGTTTATATTTTAGGTTGGGGATTGGGCATTGGGCATGGGGCATTGGTTATTCGCTGATGACTCTAGGAACCTAAATATAGCTTAAAGGTCTATAATACAGAGCTATCCTCTATGGTTAGCCAATATCTCGATCTCGTTTTAGTCATTGACTTGCAAAAACCACCACGAATTTCTCACAGATTAAATAGGATTGCTATTTAATATTCCTCATAACCACTATTTAAGATACAAGAGCTTCTCACGGATAGAGGATATAGGATGTAGTTCAATCTAGAATTCAAAACTGGTAATAAACCTATTTGAAATTCCTGTTTATTTTTATGTCGGCAAAGCTGAAATTCTTTTTGATTGTGATATCAAGTATCTCTGCCACGGCTGGTGCTGGAGTTTATATTATTCAGCACCAGCAATCTGCACCGATTGTCGAGACTAGTGATGAGCGAACTCAGCAGATGGGAGCAATACATCAGTCTCAGGAAGTTGCAGTATTCTCAGAGCGTTCTGATTATCAAACTATACCTTTAGAAAAACTTAACTCATCTCTCCAAGGCAGTAATCCTACTACCCTTGCCCTGAATGCCTTTGAGGATATAGCAGCGGGAGGAACGCGAAAAATAGATGTAGTTTATCCGCAACCAAATCAGGCGTTAGTGACAATTACGCAAATCAAGCGGGGTAATAATTCAGTTGGGACAGTTAAATATCGAGCTGAGATGACAACCTTTGGGCGATCGCTTTTTATTAGCTCACCTCCAGTGTGGCAAATTGTTTGGGCTGGCTCCCAGGCAGAATGTTGGGCTGGGAGCCGTTACACTAAGTTAAATCACATCTGTCATTAGTCATTGGTCATTGGTAACAAAACAAATGACTAATGACTAATGACAACGGACAAGTGAAAAATTTAAATGTCGCCGCGAATTTCTTCGACAACGCCATCGCGTAGAACGATTTCGACTTGCATTTTGCTAATCAGGTTATCACCAGTTTCTACCCGGAAAAAGCCTTCCATTTGAAATTGGTTAACTTCCTGATCTTGCTGGAGAAACTGTACTTGCTGGAGGTTTTGCAGCAACTGGTTTTTTTGCTCCAAAAATTCACTTTTCTTTTGATTGACTTGGAGTTGGATATTGTCAATTTGTTGGAGGGTCTGCGGGCCAGGTGGTTGCAGACTCTGCTTTTGAATTGCCGCGATCGCTCTTTGTCCTTCAACGTCTAGCTGTTGCAGTTGCTGGTCAAGTTGATTGATTTGGGTTTGCAGCTGCTGTTGTACTTCCTCTTTCCAGAGGGGAGTCACAATAACTTTGACGTTGACGACGCGTTTGAGAAGCAAATTAGATTTGGAGACATCCATAAATATTTCACGTTCACTCTTTACAGTTAGCAGGTGGAATGATCAGGCAAACATGCCGTCAATAATATCGCGATAGCGTTCCGTGACGATGTGTCGGCGAACTTTTAGTGTTTGTGTCATCAAGCCATTTTCAATGGAAAACGGTTCCAGGATGAGTTTAAACGTTCCGATGCGGTCATCCGGTCGATAGCCTGGACGATTTTGGACTTCCCGATTTAATTCTTGGCGAAATAAATCCTGGATCATTCTACTCTCGAAGTCAATTTTTTGACTATCTGAGGAAATTTCTTGATCGTTGGGCGCATCCAGCGTCAGATTCTGACTTGCTGCCCATTTTTCTAAGGCTTCGACATTGGGGATAATTAAGGCTCCCAGGCTACGCCGATCTTGGCCGATGAGCATAATTTGATCGATGTATGGCGATCGCAAACACGCATCTTCGATCGGCTGTGGCTCGATGTTTTCCCCGTTCGTCAATACAATCGTATCCTTAGACCTGCCAGTTAGCACTAAGTCGTCTTGTGGTGTCAGCCAACCCAAATCGCCGCTATCAAACCAACCTTCAGCGTCAATTGCTTTCGCTGTCGCTTCGGGATTTTGGTAATAGCCTTGCATAATCTGCGGGCCCCTCAACAATAGCAAGCCTCGCTTCTCTATTGGTAGAGGCGCTTTTGTCTCAGGATCTACAATTTTAGCCTCGGTTGCAGGGAGTGGTAGCCCTGCTGCACCAATCAAATTTCGCCAAGGACGCCGTACATGGGTAACAGGAGAAGTTTCTGTCAAGCCATAGCCTTGCAAAATCTGCACACCAATAATTTCAAAGAAATTATCTATATGTCTGGGAAGCGCACCACCACCGCTAATCATCTGCTTAACTTGTCCTCCTGTGGCTTCTCGAACTTTGGCGTAAACCAGTCGTTCTCCCAATGCATGGAAGGGTAATAAAGCTGATGCTTGAATCTTAGCTGCTAATCGTTCGACGGCTGAAGCATGAAGATTATTTATATCCAATCCCTGAGCAGTTCGCTGCGCTTTGATATATTTGTCGCTAATGCCCAATAAAAAGTTAACTAGGCGTTGCTTATTCGCTGGTTGTTCGCGGAACTGCTTTTGCACTCCTTCATAAATTGATTCCCACAGGCGGGGTACACCCACCATGTAATTGGGTTTAAATTGTCTCAAATCCCCTTTTACAGAGCGCAAATTAGTATAAACTTGGGTGCAACCTTGAGATAGTAGGTAATATTCAACGGTTCGTTCGTAGCTGTGCCACGAAGGTAGGATACTGAGAACAATATCGCCAGCGTTTGGTTGCAATACTGTCCCAAATGTTGTTACTTGGTGCATCAAGTTACTATAAGACAGCATTACACCCTTGGGTTTACCTGTAGTACCAGAAGTATAAATTAAGGTTGCCAGAGCGTCACGATTTTGGTTGACTGGCACAACATTATAACTTTTCCCAATTTCGAGCAACTGCAAAAAGTTGAGTACCTTTAGGGTTTCGTCTGTTGGTGGTGTTTCATCGGAAAGTAAAATTACCACCTGAATTGGTAAATCTTTGAGGCGGTCTTGTAGTTTTTTAAATGTTTTTAAATCCTCAACGACGATCGCTGTACTGCCGCTATTAGTGATAATAAACAGCAATTCTTCTTTTTCGGCTTGAGAACTACGCACTGCATCAACGCCTCCAGCAGTCATTATGCCCTGATCAGCAATAAACCACCGAGGACTATTGTCAGCAATTAGGGAAATGCGATCGCCTACCTTTACTCCTAACGCCTGTAAGCCAGCAGCAAATAGTTGCATTTGCTCTGCCATCTGGGTATAAGTAATCACTAATTCTGGTTTAGCGTGAGGATTGCGGAGAGCGACAATATCACCAAATCGTTGAGCTGCCAAAGGCCAAATTTCTGGTAGCGATTCCACATTTGTGTAATCTACCAATCGCTTTAATGCCTGCCGTTCTTGCTCACTGATGTTAGATAAAAAAGAAGACGCGGTTTGGGTTTTTGACATAAACCTTACCTAAATATTTTTAACTGATCGTTTTCCAGCTTATTTTGTTATTAGGCTACAATAACCGTCCTTATTATCCACATTCCCTTCTGTGTATGATAATTCCAGGAATTCCACGTTTATATTTACAAAAATTTATGTTAAAGTTAATTTACATAGAGTGCAAGCAATGATTGTGTTTGCATCAAAGAACAGTGATCGCCTATGTTTCACAGGAGATGATTACCTATGAATTTTATCGATGCCATAATGCTAACGTTGCTCAATATTGCTGCTTGCATGGTGTTACCTAAGCTTTTAGCTATCCTTTTGGATGATAAAACCAAACTTACTGAAGCGTTGGCGAATAGTTCCAAATTACAAGCAGCCAAAATTGAACTTACAAGTTTTCCTTATTGTACAGCTTACCAATTGACAGGTAGCCAATACTGCAAATTCAGTCCTGATTTTTGTGCTAGGTGTTCTCCAAATTGATGGACTATTCGCTAGGAAAAATTCCTCAGTACTTCCGAAAACCAGCAATTCAATTAATTCTTCAACACATATTCATTCTCATTTCGACAGCTTAAAATCCCCGACTTCTTGAAGAAGTCGGGGATCTTTTTGTTCGTAATTCCTGTAAGGTTAACTAAACCTCGTTTATATTTACACTTTCTTGGTTACAAAATAACTCGTGAAGTTCAGTTTTATCTGACTTCCTTAGAGGATGTTTTAAAAGTCCAAGAAAGTAAAAACTCATGCGAGTCGTCGAAGCATAATACGTATCATCGCAATATAAATAAAAGTCTCGGA
>NZ_JBALDE010000149.1:0-42215 GCF_036917515.1 Nostoc sp.
TCCGAGACTTTTATTTATATTGCGATGATACGTATTATGCTTCGACGACTCGCATGAGTTTTTACTTTCTTGGACTTTTAAAACATCCTCTAAGTGTGAATTCTACCTCTGATCGCTGGTTTAATTGCTTCAGCAAGAGTGATTATTTCATCTAAATTAGAACTAGCTAGCCCACAAACAGTAGAATTTTTAATTATTTTAGAAATATTAAAAACTTCATTAAAATCTTTTTGATAACTTCCTGGATAACCAACTTCAATAATATCTACTCCTATTTCTTCAAGCAATTGGGAGATGATAATTTTTTGTTGTAAATTCATCTTTACACCAGGCGTCAATTCTCCATCACGCATGGTGGTATCAAAAATAATTACTTTGTGATTATTTCCTAACATACTGGCTAGAGATAGCGATCGCTCTACATCAAATATAATCTAATGCTTCACCCATCACCTCACTCACTAAGTGATATCAACCATTATTAACTTTATCCTTAACCAACTGCTCTAGTTCTGGGGTCAAAGATACATTTACAATTATTACCTCATTCCATTTACTCTATATACTAACCGAAACGAGTTGGAGCAAAGTTAAAATAATTCGTAATTGATAATACTAGCCTGTAGCGAGTATTACGAATGACAAATGACAATATTAGTTAATTTGCCGCTGTTTGGGCTTCTTGATAGATTATTTCTTGGAACTGGATCATATCTTTTTGTGGATCGGCGTGGCTAACTTTCACCACTATCTGTTCGCCTAAGTTCACAGAACGTTTGAAGGCCATTGGCAACTGCAAGCCCAAATCTTCTAACAAAATTAGGGCTAAGTTGCTGTCTTCTCGCAGCCACATCAACACTGTCACATCCCAAGTTTCCTCTGGATGACGGCGTAAATACTCTAGTGCATAATATCTATTAGTTTGTCGTTCCACCATCGTCACCTCTTGGGTGATGCTAGTGACAGTCATCATCACTTCTTTAAGTTGATCTGCGGTAAATGGCAGAACTTCACCCCGCAAATGGGCTTTAAGTTGGAAGTGGGTGAGTAAGTCACTGTAGCGGCGGATGGGAGAGGTTGCTTGAGTGTAGGTATCCAAGCCCAAACCAGCATGACGCAAAGGCGTAATGCTCATTTCACTCTTGGGCATACAACGACGCATGGCGCAAGCACGAACGAATCCGGCTGGAAGTAAAAGCAATTCCTCATCTGGAGGTAATTCTGGTTGCGGTTGACCGCGAAAGGGCAAAGGTATGTTATGAGTTTTACCATAACGAGCTGCAACTTCACCGGCAACTATCATCATTTCTGCTACCAATTGCCGCGATGGAGAATCATCTAAAATGTCAATATCGATCTCGTCACCTTTGACTTTGATCGTTGCTTCGGGCATAGTAATGCTAATTGCCCCTTGAGCGTAACGCCAAGCTTTGCGCCGCTGTGCCCAAGTGGCGATCGCAGCAATTTCCGGTTCTGCTTGTACCCGTAATTGCAGCATTTCATCTACATCTTCGTAGGTGAGGCGATAAGTCGGCTTAATCAAGCTCGTATGAATGCTGTAATCTTCTACTGCCCCAGTTATACCTAAAATAATCCCGAAGCTGAGAGCGCAACAAACTCTTCCCTGGATCAGACTCATTGGTCCAGTTGCCAATACCTCTGGAAACATGGGAATCATTCCCGTAGGTAAATAGACTGTACTACCGCGCTTTCTGGCTTCCAAATCTAATTCATCTTCCGGTACTAACCATCTAGTAGGATCAGCGATATGCACCCACAAGCGTTCCCGTCCATCGGGTAGTACTTCCCAACTTAGACCATCGTCGATCTCTGTGGTAGTTTCATCATCAATGGTGTAAACCTTCAGGTGAGTCAGATCAAGGCGGTTTGTATCTGAGTCAATTGGCGGGAAATCCAAACGTTGTTGCGCCACTTCTAATACCTTATGAGGAAATTGAATCGGAATTGAAGAACGACGCAGGAACAAGTTTTCATAAGGACTCCAATAACCCAAATCCACCAATAGTTGAAAGGCTCCTTGGGGTGTTGTGGGTCGTCCCAGCATGGTCATAGTTTCTAATACTGGAGCGCTGGGCGGATAAGCGCGAGCTAAGGAGTCATAATTAACCCCCGTCCGCACAGTGTCAGCTATCAGCGCTGCGTATTTTTCTAGTCCTTCTAGGCGTTGGCGATCGTGGCGCTGCCACTCTACTGCTTCACCTTTAAGTGCCTGCTCTACACGAGCTAAAAATTCCTGCTGTCCTTTAGCTTTTAGTGCCTCTACTTCCAGTTGGTGCTGGCGTTCTGCCACTTGAGCAGCAGTTCTTGGCTCGTAAGCGTCTCCTTTTTGCTTGAAATAAAGCTTATCGTCTGATAACAAGCAATAGGCGGCATAACAAGGAGGTGGGGCTGATTCCGAAAATAGCAGATTCGCCATTTGGTCTGGCGTGACTGTTTCCCCATCTTCAACCAGTAATTCCCAAGCCACTTCTAAGCTAGATGGGTCTAAATAAGGCTTAATCTGCTCCAAAAAGCTGGCAATCTCAGAGGGTTTGTAAGTCTGTCCGGTAACTGTATAGGTTATTTGTCTAGGCGCGAGGCTGTGGGATTGACCACGGTCGTCTACCACAAACCAGCGAGTTTTACCGTCTGGACGTTCTACGATGCCCAGACGGCGATCGCCTTGAACCCTAAATTCAACTAGCGTCCCCTTCTCCACAACTCTCGCACTCTAATTTGGTGAACAGTTTAAATAGTTTTAAGTTAGGAGTTAGGAGTTAGAAGTTTTGATTTTTTAACTCATCACTTATAACTCATCACTCTTTTTAGCCTTCCGCATTGATAAATGGCAACAATGCTACAATCCGCGAACGTTTAATTGCTAATGTCAACTCTCGCTGTTGCTGAGATGTAAGTCCAGTAATCCGACGTGGCAGTATCTTTCCCCGCTCGGTGACAAACTTACGCAATAAATCAACATCTTTATAATCGATTGGTTCTCCTGGCTTGATCGGAGAAAGGCGACGACGGAAATAACTCATCTTTTTTACTTAATTTCCTTGTGAACGGTATGTTTGTTGCAGTGAGTACAGAACTTTTTCAGTTCTAGCCTGTTAGTGGTGTTGCGGCGATTCTTTGTACTGGTATAACGTGAAACACCAGCAGAACGCTTATCTACATTTGTCCGGCACTCAGTACACTCTAGTGTGATAATAATGCGGACACCTTTACTCTTAGCCATAATCTTACAAACAGTGAAGCCTGAAGAGAATTAACACAAATGACTATCTTCTCACATTTCGCCGCATATTTTCAACTAATCTTTTTATTTTGATATCGAGCGAGTAGCCACGACGCGACGAAACGATGAAAGTTCCACAATAGCGATCATGTAAAGCCTGCCGCATCTGGGTATCAGAGAAGGCAGTGCCGCAATCAATTGCCAGGGGAATTACTAGCAGTATAGCAGTGGGATTAGCTCTAATATTACTTAGGGCAATTGACACTAATAAAGCACCCAAGCCGATAATCGCTTCTCGCTTCAGCAGTGAGGGCAAATCTGGAATTCTACCCACTACTTCCCCATCTTCAACTTCCAACACTTTTAAATCGAACGCCCAACGCCCTAAACTTTGCCCTTGGTTGTTGTATACCACCAGCACCCGCAAAACCAGCCAAAGTATTACAAAAACTAAAATTTCAACAAATTGAATCCCGATATCGCTGCCTCCCAGTAGAGAACTGATTAACCAGACACCAAGGAAATCAAGTCCCAATGCCATACCTCGTCGCCCAATCTCAGCCTTGGGATAGTGTTTTTGAGGAACTCGTTCGATTGTCATACAAAACAAGTATTTTTATTTAGGGGTTGGGAAATAGCGATCGCTCCTGTTTTTAATATTAAGATGATGACTCGGCTAGTTGCTGCGCTATAAAAGAACAAAAACCAGTCAACAAAAATTTGTGCAACTAACAACTGCATAACTCAAAAATAGGATTAAGCTCCTATGGCAGTTTTGATACTCTGCTGATACTTAGTAAACATCTTACATAAGTTGAGCGATGCAAATAAAGCTAACTAGCAAGAATTGTCATTTGTCATTTGTCATAGTTCATTTGTAAGGGTTTCAGGTATCTTTACGTTTCTTAATATAGTTGGGTTTATTCTCCCCGACTTACTTAACCGTTACACTAATGGATGCAACACACAGTAGGGTTGTACATCTGTATTATATTGTTGTAGAAACTTAATTTTAATTAATTTCGGGGTTGCATTGATGACACATCTATTTACTAGAACAGCTATTAGTATGGTGACGACTACTGCTTTAGCGTTAGCGATCGCCATAACCATTAACGACCTAGCTCATGCTGCTGAGTTTAACTTTAACTGGAAAGGAGACACTGGTTATTCAGCTAAAGGTTCATTTAACTACGATACAACAACTGCTCCCAGCTTCATTTCTGAAACAGGCTTGGGAGCTACGAAGAACTTGCAATCTCTCTCAATTTCCTTTTTTGATCCCTTGAGTAATCTCATCAATAGTTTCACCCCAGTGGTTAGTGGGATATCTAGCTACGGCTATTTGAGATTCAACTTTGATAGCACTACCCAGAAAATCTTTGGCCCATTTGATGTTGGCAAGGATGATGAGTCTCCTGGTGACTCATGGCTCAATAATAATCTCGCACTCATAGATGAAGGTTTTAGTAATGAGGTTCTAGCTAAAGACTTTGGTTTTAACAATAGAGATGCAGCAGGCACAAAGCAAATACTAGATTTAAGCAACAATTCGGTTCAGGTATCCAAAGTCCCCGAAGGAAGCATAATTATTGGTTTACTAGTAGTGTGTAGCTTGGGATTTACCGCTCGTAGAAATCTAGACAAAGCTATCCAAGAATAAAAGAAAAGTTGGAGGCGATCGCTATGTTATCAGTCAGCGATGCACAAGCAATTATTTTAAATTTGGTGCAGCCGTTGGATCGTCAACGGGATACAGAAGTTGTAGATTTATTGACAGCAAATAGTCGCATTTTGGCAACACCTGTCACCAGTCAGCTAGATTTTCCTCATTGGGATAATTCAGCAATGGATGGTTACGCAGTTCGCTACGAAGATGTACAGCACTCTAGCGCTGAACAACCAGCTATTTTAGAAATTGTTGAAGAGATTCCAGCTGGGTATCAGCCCAAGTCTACAATTCAACCAGGGCAAGCCGCACGAATTTTCACGGGTGCAGCAATCCCAGCAGGTGCGGATACTGTAGTCATGCAAGAGAAGACACGCCGCGAGGAAAATCGCGTATTTATTCTAGCTGCACCAAAACCGCAAGAATTTGTCAGACACCAAGCATCTTTTTATCAAGCTGGAACACAACTACTACCAGCAGGAATTAAATTAAATGCCTCAGAAATTGGCGTATTGGCAGCAGCACAGTGTCCGCAATTAAGTGTTTATCGCCGCCCGCGTGTGGCAATTTTTTCCACTGGTGATGAGTTGATGACAGTCGATCAACCGTTGCAACCAGGGCAAATTGTAGATTCTAATCAGTATGCGCTGGCAGCTTTGGTAAAGGAAAGTGGCGCAGAACCGTTAATTTTCGGAATTGTGAAAGACGATCCAGTTGCTTTGGAGAAAGTTATTGCCCACGCTATTGCGATCGCTGATATAGTTATCTCTTCTGGTGGTGTCTCAGTGGGAGATTATGACTATGTTGACAAAATTTTAGAGTCACTAAAAGCAAAAATCCACATTCGGACTGTGGAAATTAGTCCAGGAAAACCTCTGACTGTCGCCACTTTCCCCAGTACAAATGCGATTAATCGCGTATTCCCACTCTATTTTGGCTTACCAGGAAATCCTGCTGCTGTATTGGTGACATATTGGCGGTTTGTACTACCAGCAATCAAAAAACTTTCGGGAATTACTGAAGGTTGGGAACCAGTATTTTTGAAAGTGCGATCGCACGATGAGTTGCGATCAAATGGCAAGCGGGAAACTTACCTTTGGGGTAAATTGCATTTAGTTGATGGAGTTTACGAATTTCACAAAGCTGGTGGTAGTCATAGTTCCGGCAATTTAATTAATTTAGCTCAAACCAATGCCTTAGCTGTTCTCCCTGTGGGTAAAACATTAATTTATCCACAAGAAGAGGTGCAAGTTTTGCAGCTTAGTAATGAATAATGGGGACAAGGGGACAAGGGGACAAGGGGACAAGGGGACAAGGGGACAAGGGGACAAGGAGGAATTATTGAATAAATCTTTTCCTGTTCTTCTTCCTCTTCCTTGTCTACCCTGTATCTTTTCAATGCCCAATGCCCAATCTTAAAATACTTGCTCAAAAGCCTCAATTAAACTGTTAACCTCCTCAATTGTGTTGTAATGCACCATACTCACCCGGACTATTCCACCTTGCGAGGCTAACCCCAGATATTCAATCAGCCGTTTAGCATAAAAGTCCCCGTAGCGAATCCCAATATAATGTTGGTCAATTTTTGCCGGAATAGTCGAGCTATTTATTCCATCGACGACAAAAGATATAGTTGGTACACGGGTTTGACGATCAGCCTTTGATTGACCAATCACTCGCACATTAGGCTTACTGTTGAGGTAATTTAGGAGGCGATCGCTAATTTTTTCTTCATGTATGCTAATTAAATCAAACGCTTGCACCATTTTATTTCTCAAATCAGGAGCCGTTTCATTCCCATAGTGCAGTTGTGCTAATTCACTTAAATAATCACATAAACCTAACATTCCATAGCTTAATTCAAAATTCACATTCCCTAACTGAAATTTATAAGGTATGTCTGTCTGGTCAATAAAATAATGGTTAAGACCAGGCAATCTTAATAAATGTTCTTCTTTACTATAAAGTAAGGCATGGTGAGGCCCATAGACTTTATAAAAACTCAAAGTATAGAAATCAACATCTAAATCCTGGACATCAACTAATCTGTGAGGTGCATAAGCTACACCATCTACACAAATCATGGCGTTGCGATCGTGTACAAATGCAGCAATTTCTTTGATTGGGTTGATCGTTCCCAGAACATTAGAAGCATGAGTCAAGGCTACCAGTTTTGTGCGCTGACTCATCAATGGTTCTAAATCTGCTAAATGAAGTTCCAAAGTATCTGGGCGAACTTTCCATACTTTAACCTTCATTCCTTGTTTTTCAAGAGCGACCCAAGCACCAATATTAGCCTCATGGTCACAATTAGTAACAATAACCTCATCACCAGGTGTGAAGGTTTGACCCAGGCAAATTGAAAGAACTTTTAACATCATTGTAGTAGATGGGCCCATGACCACTTCTTTAGAAGAATTGGCATTAATCAAAGTAGCTATTCCCCTAGTTGCTAAAGCTAATCGTTCTCCTGCAAGTTGAGAAATCGCATAAGAAGCTCCTGGTTGGACATCAGAACTTAGAAGAAATTCGCTAATTCTATCTACTACTTTTTTCAGGGTTTGTGACCCACCAGCATTATCAAAAAAAGTCCATTCACCAGCTAGAGTGGGAAAATATTGACGAACTTTATCAAGATTCAAGAGCATAGTATAAGTTCTCTAGAGAATCTTCTTTACCCTATCCTACCTTCTGACAAGTTGCCTGGAGAACATCTACATTCTCTTTTGATGTTTGCAGCTTGTTGTGCCAGCCTTCTTGCCCTAGACATCTGGTGAAAAAGAATATTAAGAGATGTAGCAATGCTATGTCTTTACAAGGGTTCTATATATAATGCATATTATTTAATTTCTGGTGATGTCTTCTGCAAGAACCTATCTAGAGAGAGTATACTTAGACTGACAAAGAGTATCTTACTATTTGTAACTATCCAAGTTATACTCCTCCCTAATCTTCACCCCACTTGCTTTTATCGCAGCAACGCTAAGAGTGAACAAGTAATGTCAGTCCGCTCAATATAATAGCGACCTTTACTAAGGAGAAGGTAGTGGGGTCTTTCTGTATATCATGTTGGTATAGTCTCTTAATAGAGAAGTTGAAATATGGTGGATTCTAACTTCCAGCAACTTTAATGTCTTGATTCTTCACAATTTCCGCCAGTTTTATTTGATAAGTTTAAGGGAGAGTCAAAGCAACTATTGTTTTGAGTCTTAATTCCTTGACTAAAAACAAAGGAACGACCTATGAACACTATAATTAAATATGACATCAAGGTTATCAAGAAAGAAGCACTTCAACTTGTTAAAAAGAGACTTGTTAACCGTCAGCAGCCAATTTATACCCTTTGTAAATATATTCCTCATCGTGACTGGATTAATTTTGAACTTGAGTTAGAAAAAAACGAATTTCTACTCAGAGATAGAATTATTGATCTACTGAATCAGGAAACGTGGGAAGACGATTAAGGCTGCATAAAGCTAAACCACCATTAGCTGCATCCTAATAAAATCAAAATTACAAATTAATTTTTCAACATTAAAAACCCTCGAATTAATCGGGGGTTATAAGCAAGAGATTATTAAAGTAAGACCATTTCCAAATGAAGACGCATAGAAAGAATCCCACCGCCTGCGGCACCTCCTCAATGCATCGGAGAGGTTGGGAGGGGTCAAAAGAATGTGCAGCCTCACAGAAAATTGGTATTGCATTTGATTTTATTCTGCTAAAACTTGCTGGATTTAATTTATTTATGGGGTAATGTTGTACTAGCGATCGCTCCAATTTTGCTTTAATACTTACATCGAGAATAGTATTTTATATCTGATTGAGAAGAAAACTTATTTAATAATTCTCACTTTTCCATCATCCCCTAGACTTAAAGTTATCACAGCCTTTCATCCCAGGGCTAGAAGCAAAGATTTTTATTGTAATCTATCATCGCGGAGGTAATAGACCTCACAAAACCGAGACTAAAAAGAAAAATGAGGTCGTTACCTAACTAAATTTCTGGAATTCGTCATCATGTATGAACTAATTCAAGCTGTCTCCCACGGTGATGAAAAAACTGCTCTACATCAGTTGATTTATACCTTGAGTGCTTCAGGTAAGCATTATTTCCTAAGAAATGAGATTTTACTTTTCTTTGGCGACTACTGTCATCAATCTCAAAAACCAGCCTATTTTTACTACTCTTCTTCTCTTGGTAAACTAATACAATATACCCACGAAATAATTCTTGAAGAGGAAAGTACTTGGTTGGTGATTCGACCGAAGATTGCGAATCAAGAAGTTTGGCAACTGACAGCTGATAGCAGGTTTGAGCAGATGACGTCTCAAGCGCTGTTAGATGTGAGAGACCGTCTAGTCAATCGCTACCAACCCCATATCCTGGAAATCGACCTCCACCCCTTCTATGAGAGTTCTCCAAGAATTGACGACGCTAGAAATATTGGTCAAGGTTTAGCCTTTCTCAACCGTTACCTATGCAATCAATTGTTGACTGACCCTCAATATTGGGTAGAAATGTTATTTCAAGCATTACATAGGCTGCAATACAATGGTATTCGCCTATTGTTAAGCGATCGCATTCCCACCGGTATTCAGTTAGCCAAACAAGTTAAGCAAGCGCTGAAATTTCTGAGCGAGCGATCGCCTGATGAACCTTATGAAAAATTCCGCTTTGACCTCCAAGAACTCGGCTTTGAGCCAGGCTGGGGTAACACTGCGGCGCGAGTCTCTGAAACTTTACAACTCCTCGACCGACTCATTTACTCCCCGGAACCCGGCATCTTAGAAACATTTGTAGCTCGCGTCCCCGCCGTCTTTCGCGTCGTCCTCATCTCCATCCACGGCTGGGTGGGACAGGAAGATGTTTTGGGAAGAGATGAAACACTCGGTCAAGTTATTTACGTCCTCGAACAAGCTCGCAGCTTAGAAAACGAGTTGCGCGAACAAATCAAACTCGCTGGACTCGACCAGCTAGGCATTAAACCTCATGTAATTATTCTCACTCGACTAATTCCTAACTGTGAAGGCACATTTTGTAACCTCCGCTTAGAAAAAGTTCAAGATACTGAGAATGCTTGGATATTGCGTGTTCCTTTTGGTGAATTCAATCCAGAAATCACCAATAATTGGATTTCTAAATTTGAAATTTGGCCTTATTTAGAACAATTTGCGCTTGATGCAGAAAAAGAATTACTAGCTCAATTCCAAAGTAAACCTAATCTGATTGTTGGCAATTACAGTGACGGTAACTTAGTAGCCTTTCTCCTATCTCGTAGAATGAAAGTTACCCAGTGCAACATTGCCCATTCTTTGGAGAAACCTAAACATCTATTCAGTAATTTATATTGGCAAGATTTAGAAGACCAATATCACTTCTCAGCACAATTCACTGCCGATTTGATTAGCATGAATGCAGCCGACTTTATCATCACATCGTCCTATCAAGAAATTGTTGGCACACCCGACACCATAGGTCAATACGAGTCGTACAAGTGGTTTACAATGCCGCAGTTGTATCATGTGGTTGATGGCATTGATTTGTTTAGTCCTAAATTCAACTTAGTGCCACCGGGAGTAAATGAAAATATTTTCTTTCCCTATAGCCACAAAGAAGACCGAGATATTAACCTTGGCACCAAAATTCACGACTTACTCTTTATCCGCGAAGATCCCCAAATATTAGGTCACTTAGAGAACTTTAATAAGCGACCAATCTTTGCTGCTGCTTCCGTCACTTCAATCAAAAATCTCACTGGGTTAGCTGAATGCTTTGGTCAAAGTCAGCCGTTGCAAGAGCATTGTAACCTGATCCTCTTAAGTGGGAAACTGCATCCACATGAAGCTACAAACCCAGAAGAAGCAGAAGAAATCCAAAAACTTCACTACATCATTGATCAATATCATCTCTATGGTAATATTCGCTGGATAGGGATGCGTATACCGACTTGCGACCTTGGCGAAGCTTACCGGGTAGTTGCCGACTCTCAGGGAATTTATGTCCATTTTGCCCTCTTTGAATCCTTCGGGCGGAGCATTTTGGAAGCGATGATTTCCGGCTTGCCAACTTTCGCCACTCAATTTGGCGGTTCTTTAGAAATTATCGAGAACAAAGAAAACCAATTTAATGTTAATCCTACAGATTTAGAAGGAACAGCAACGAAAATTTTAGACTTCCTTGAACAATGCGGTACTCATGCTGAATACTGGCAAGAAGTTTCAGAATGGATGAGTCAGCGAATTCATCACAAATATAATTGGCATTTACATAGCAATCAATTACTACTGCTTGCTAAAATGTTTAGTTTTTGGAACTTTGTTGCTCCTGAAAATAACGAAGCTAGAGATCGCTACATGGAAACCTTATTTCATCTCATTTATAAACCCAGAGCCGAAAAGATTTTGGAAAAGGATAAGGGGGGATGAGGGAGTGGGGAGCAGGGGAGCAGGGGAGAGTTAGAACTGGATTCATCCACCTTTGAACTCCGTTTATCCACCTTGGAACTGGATTCATCCACCTCGGAACTCCGTTTATCCACCTTGGAACTGGATTCATCCACCTCGGAACTCCGTTTATCTACCTTGGAACTGGATTCATCCACCTCGGAACTCCGTTCATCCACCTTGGAACTGGATTCATCTACCTCGGAACTCCGTTCATCCACCTTGGAACTGGATTCATCCACCTCGGAACTCCGTTCATCCACCTTGGAACTGGATTCATCCACCTCGGAACTCCGTTCATCCACCTTTGAACTCCGTTCATCCACCTCGGAACTCCGTTCATCTACCTTGGAACTGGATTCATCCACCTCGGAACTCCGTTCATCCACCTTGGAACTGGATTCATCCACCTTTAAACTGGATTCATCCACTTCGGAACTAGATTCATCTAGCTCAAAAACTCAAAATTACCAGTCCCCAATTTATGCAAACAAAAGCTCGTTCTCGCCATTTTATCTACACAGACTGGATATTAATCGAAACCCAGTTTGACCCTGAGCAATTGCACTCCAAAGAAACCGTCTTTACAATCGGTAATGGATACCTGGGAACAAGAGGCTGTTTTGAGGAAGGTTATCCTCATGCATTGCCAGCTACTTTTATTCACGGTGTCTACGATGATGTGCCTGTGGTGTACACTGAACTGGTAAATTGCCCTGACTGGCTACCCTTGGTAGTGATTGTGAATGGCGATCGCTTCCGTCTCGATCAAGGTGAGATATTGAGCTACGATCGCCAGCTTGATTTACGCCAAGGATTACTGATTCGTGCTGTGCGTTGGCGTTCTCCTAGTGGGAATACCGTAGATATCAGCTTTCAACGCTTTGCTAGTCTTGCAGATCCGCACGTGTTGGCGTTACGCTGCGATGTAACGCCAGTAGATTTTGAGGGGTTAATCGAAATTCAAGCTAGTATCAACGGCTATCCCGAAAATCAGGGTTTAAATCACTGGGAAGAATTAGACCAGGGTAAGATTAACCAAGGAATCTGGTTGCAACGCCGCACCCGCAGTTCCCGAATTGAACTCGGTATGGCAGCTAAAATGACAATACTAGGCACTGAAGCACCTTTGCAAGTCAATACCCCACCTGGTTATCCTACCTTGAGTACGACCTTTATGGCTAAAAGGCAGCAGACCGTAACGGTGGAAAAACTTGTGACAGTTTTTACTTCGCGGGAGATTGAAACACCAGTTTCAGCAGCTCAAGAAAAACTCACACACCTGCCAGACTACGCAACATTACTAAAAGCTCATAAACAGGCATGGGATGAGGTTTGGCAGCAAAGTGATATCCTGATTGAGGGGGATAGCACAGCTACTTTTGCTGTTCGCTACAATCTGTTTCAGCTGCTGATTGCTGCCCCACGCCATGATGACAAGGTGAGTATTCCTGCTAAAACCCTTTCGGGGTTTGGCTATCGCGGTCATATCTTTTGGGATACAGAAATTTTTATACAGCCCCTATTTTTGTTTACCCAACCAGCGATCGCCCGTAATTTACTCAGTTACCGTTGGCACACCTTACCAGGAGCTAGACGCAAGGCAGCCCATTACGGTTATAAAGGGGCAATGTTTGCTTGGGAAAGTGCTGATTCTGGAGATGAAGTGACACCACGTTGGGCTATCGGTAGTGATTTTTATGGTGAAGACGTGCGGATTTGGTGTCGCGATCGCGAAATTCATATCAATGCAGATATCCCCTACGCAGTCTGGAACTACTGGCAAGCGACTGGTGATGATGACTGGATGCAAAGCTACGGCGCAGAGACGATCTTGGATGCCGCGATTTTTTGGGGTAGCCGGGTGGAATTTAATTCTGAGCGCGAACGGTATGAAATTCAGGGAGTAATCGGAGCCGATGAATACCATGAATTCGTCCACAACAACGCCTTTACAAACCGGATGGCGCAATGGCATCTAGAGAAAGCGATCGCAGTTTATGATTGGTTGGTTCACAAATTCCCCGAACGAGCCACCGAACTAGAAGAGAAACTAAAGCTGACCCCAGAGGAGCGATCGCACTGGCAAGATATCATCGCCAAAATATTGTTTTTCCATGACCCATCAACAGAACTAATCGAGCAATTCGAGGGATTTTTCCAATTGGAAGATATCAACTTAGCAGATTATGAACCACGCGATCGCTCCATGCAACCGATCTTGGGTATGGAGAAAACCAACAAATCTCAAGTACTCAAACAACCAGACGTATTAATGCTCCTATATTTAATGCGCGAATCAGCAGATTTTCCCTACAACGAAAAAGCATTGCAGACAAACTGGGACTACTACGCACCCCGCACTGATATTACTTATGGTTCGTCTCTTGGGCCAGCAGTTCAAGCGATTTTAGCTTCCGATTTGGGCAAATCAATTGAAGCTTACAAACAGTTTATACAGGCGTTAATGGTGGATCTTGAAGATAACCGAGGTAACACCAACGATGGAATTCACGGCGCTAGTGCTGGTGGCATTTGGCAAGCTGTAATTTTTGGATTCGGCGGCATCCAATTAACTGAAAATGGCCCTGTAGCCAACCCTCACCTCCCCCCTGGCTGGACGCGCTTAAAGTTTAAACTGCACTGGCGCGGGAAATGGCACGACTTCGATTTGCATGGAGGACTGGGGACAAGGGGACAAGGGGACAAAGGGACAAGGGGACAAGGGGACGAGGGGACAAGGGGAATAACCAATGCCCAATTCCCAATCCCCAATGCCCAATCCCCAATGCCCCATGCCCCATCCCCCATGCCCAATATCCAAGGATTCATCTTCGACCTAGATGGTGTACTAACAGATACAGCAGAACTTCACTATCTAGCTTGGCAGAAGCTAGCAGATGAAGAGGGTATACCGTTTAATCGAGAAGCTAACGAAGCCCTGCGGGGTGTATCCCGTCGTGCTTCTCTGATGCTGATTCTTGGGAATAGACCGTATTCGGAAGCACAAATTGAGGAGATGATGGAGCGTAAAAATCGCTACTATATAGAATTGATCCAAAACATGACACCCCAGGATTTGTTACCAGGTGCGATCGCTTTGTTGGATGAACTGCGGCAAGCTGGTATTAAAATCGGTATTGGCTCAGGGAGTAAAAATGCCCGCCCAGTGCTAGAGCGATTGGGCATTATGGACAAAGTAGATGCGATCGCAGATGGTTACAGCGTACAAGAACCCAAGCCAGCACCCGACCTATTTCTGTACGCAGCCAAGCAGCTAGGAATCGAACCAGCGCAATCTGTAGTTGTAGAAGATGCCGCAGCAGGTGTTGAAGCCGCTCTAGCTGCTGGTATGTGGGCAATAGGACTCGGCCCCGTTGAACGAGTTGGAGCCGCTCATATTGTCTTGTCCAGCCTAGCAGGTGCTAAATGGGCAGACCTTCAAGAGCAATTGAGTAACATTTCCAGATAAAAACAGTGAACAAATGAGAACCGCTTGATTACTTACAGCAGATTTTAAGTCAGGTGAAGTACACAAGCTAAATTTTAAAGTTAGGTGAAAGCGTGTTTTACTTCTGAATTCTGCTGTATTAAGGTAACTCCAAAAAATAAATTATTCAATTTCTGAACTTCACTACGACTTTCTCTCCCCCTGCTCCCTGCCCCCTGCCCTTAAAGCGATGGGATATTTTTTTATTTGGAAGTCGCTAAGTCCTAATCATCCCAAAGAATTAATACTACGCTGAGATTACTGATAACTACTAAACCTCTAAAAGCTAAGATTGTCTAAATGGAGAATCTAAAATAAAATCCAACTTTAGCAATTAGGAGCAAGAGCGTGAGTTTGGACGATTTGGCTTTGCAGATAGAGAATATGCGTAAGCGCGTCGCCCTCTTGCAACGTCAGAGTGAACAGCAAAAAGCACAAGCAGATATTGAGCTTGCTACCGCAGTATTCAAAGAAGTTTACCTAGCTTTGGAAGAACTGCAACTAGTGAATCAAGATTTAAAGCAACAGAATGAAGAATTATCCAATACTCAACAAGCCTTGGTAGCACAAAGTCAACGCTACCAAGAACTATTTGAGGAAGTACCAGACGCTTATTTTGTAACTGATACAAAAGGAATAATTCAGGAAGCTAACTCAGCCGCCACCACTCTACTTAACATTTCTAAAAGTTCGTTATTGGGCAAATTCATCGGGATTTTTGTAATTGAGAAAGAAATAATTGCTTTTCATTTGAAACTAACTCATCTGCGCGATCGCGCTCAATTCCCAGACTGGAAAATGCAAGAGTGGGAAGTAAACCTACGACCGCGTGACAAAACACCTATTATGGCTGCGGTTAAGGTGGTTGCTATCCGTAATCAATACAATGAGTTAGTTGGTCTGCGCTGGCTATTGCGGGATATTAACGAAAGCAAGCGAACCCAAGCCAAGCTGCAATGGGCAGAAGAGGCGATGCGACAAGCACTTGCTAAAGAAAGGCAGTTTAGCGAACTTACATCCCGCTTGCTCACCATCACCTCCCATGAGTTTCGCACCCCTTTGGCTACTATCCACTCTTCTGCGGAACTACTAGAACATTATCGCCACCTCTGGAGCCAAGAGCGACAACAAACCCACCTGCATCGCATTCAAACATCAGTTATGCATATAACCCAGTTGTTGGATGATGTATTGATGGTGAGTCAGGATGAAACAGCCAAGTTAGAGTTTAATCCAACACCGATAAATTTAGTGGAATTTTGCCGCGATTTATTAGAAGAATTACAACAGAGCGATCGCTCACAACATGCGATCGCTTTTAGCAGTGAGTGTCAAAGCATAAAAGCTAACTTAGACGCGAAACTACTGCGCCAAATCTTGAGTAATTTATTCTCGAATTGTCTAAAATACTCTCCCATTGGTAGTACGGTTAAGTTTTCTGTCACCACTGCCAACGAGCAAGCTATATTCCAGACTCAAGACTGTGGTATTGGCATTCCTGCTTCTGACATTGAACACATCTTTGAACCCTTCCATCGCGCCAGTAATACAGCCAATATCCCAGGAATGGGATTAGGGATGTCCATCGTCAAGCAGGCTGTAGATTTACACGGCGGCGAGATTACTGTCAAAAGTGCGATCGGTGTGGGAACTACCTTTACAGTCATTCTGCCATTTTCGAGAAATTTGCATACATAACGCCTAAATATACTAATCAATCACTTTTTTTTATTGAATTTAAAAACAAAAGTAATTGCTTGTATGCTAGAAGGTCTTTAAAGTGGAGTTAGCCGGTCAACAATAGGTTGATTTTAAAGTTTTTCTTGGCAGTAGCTTAGGGAAACAAACTCAAAGACTTTGTATGTTTAAATATGAGCTTAAAATATTACGCCTGTGGTAATCTCTAACAAATCAGAATACGCACTTCTAGCGCTGTTAGAGTTAGCAACCTGCTACCCTAACGGTGAAGCCTTACAAATTAGAGAAATAGCGGCATTGCAAGATATCCCGAACCGCTATTTGGAACAGCTCCTGGCAACATTAAGACGTGGAGGTTTAATTAAGAGTATACGCGGAGCCAAAGGTGGCTATGTTCTGGCACGAGAACCCGGAAAGATTACAGTGTTGGATGCTTTTAGCTGCATGGAAGGGTCAGATATTGTTGTCTCTCCTTGTGAACCGACTCCCAACACGGTAGAAGGTGAGCTAATTCAGGAAGTTTGGCAAGAAGCACGTCAGGCTGCTAACTCCGTTTTGGAAAAATATACACTCCAAGACCTTTGTGACCGAAGATCAATGCGAAAGCAGAAGGAACTCATGTATTACATTTAGAAAGGATGAAGTAAGAAAATTTTCATCCATAGTATAAAAGTAATAACCTGTGAGGCTGTTATATGCCTGAAGCCAATTCTCAACAGCCTATAAATAGTGCCGCTACTCTTGTGGAGAGTTATGGAGCAGGAAAACGGGACTTTAGTAAAGCAGAACTGAGTAATGCTAATTTGCAAGGCATTAACTTGAAAGGATCTGACCTGAGTTATGCTGACCTGAGTGAAGCTAACCTAAGTAGCGCTAATTTGAGAGGGACTGATTTGAGCTTTGCCGATCTGGGTCAAGCTAATCTGAAAGATGCCGATCTTAGAGGAGCATTATTGATGTCAGCAAATCTCCGCCAAGCCGCTCTCAAAGGAGCGAACCTAGAAAAAGCAGACTACGATCGCAGCACCCATTTTCCCCAAGATTTCGACCCAGTGAAAGCGGGATGCAGATTAAATTTGAAGATTGATTAATTTAAATTGAATGATCGTACTTGCCTCAAAATAGAAGATTTTTTTCCCAAAAGATGTTGTATTTTGGTAAGAAAGCCTATCTATAAGGTTGACAATGGAGGCAAAAAGTGAAACCCCCAACCAACGCGCACCACTAATTACTGCTGGAATTTTTCTTGGTGTGGGTCTTGGAGGATTTCTTGATGGAATTTTACTGCATCAGCTCCTCCAGTGGCATCATATGCTCAGTAGCATTCGACCTCTGACAAACACAGCGAATATAGATTTGAACATGGTATGGGATGGGTTATTTCATGCCTTGGATTGGGTATTCACCGTGGTAGGACTTGTGTTGCTATGGCGTGCCGGAGGGCGTGATGATGTTCCTTGGTCATCACAGACCTTTATTGGGTCACTAATGATTGGGAATGGGTTGTTTGACTTTGTTGAAGGTTTAATTGACCACCAAATTCTCGGTATCCATCATGTGAAACCAGGCCCAAATCAGTTAGTTTGGGATCTAGGATTTCTTGCATTCGGTGCGCTACTTATTGTTATCGGCTTGATAGTGATAAAAAAAGAGTCAGTAGTCAATAGTCAATAGTCACGGGGCATTGGGCATGGGGCATGGGGCATGGGTCAATAATCGTTCTTCTCCCCCTGCTCCCCCTACCTCCCCACTCCCTACTCCCCCCTTATGCCTACAGATACTTTTGAAAAAACTAGCTGGAGTTGGCAGCTTTCTCAATTCCAACAACAAGTGGGTGAATGGTGGGAATACCAGTTTTACCGCTTTGAACACGCTTTGCCCGAATTGCCTACTGGATGGTCAATTAGCCCCTGGCTAGGTGAATTGCTGAAATTCCTGTTTTGGCTGGTACTAGGATTATTTATCGCGTGGGTGGGTTGGCGATTATGGCGAGAATTCAGCCCTTATGTTTATTCTTGGCTAAATAGAAGTGGCAATCTCACTGATTTTCGCGTAAAAACTCGCTCCAAAGAGTCATCAATAGCTCTTTTGTTGGAGCGCTCGCAAGAATTTTATCGTCAAGGTAATTACCGTGAGGCTTGCCGTTGTGTTTATTTAGCAATGTTGCAGCAGTTGGATAAAAATGCGATCGCACCCCACAAACTCAGCCGTACAGATGGAGAATATCTGCAATTACTGCGATCGTCTGTGACTCCCATACAGCCTTATGAAACTTTAATTACCACACACGAGCGATTATGTTTTGGGAATGCCGAGATTTTGCCAGACAATTATGAGCAGTGTCGGCAAGCTTATCGAGAAATTTCTCAAGAATGAAGAGAACGCAGGGATAGGGATACTAAATACAGAGCTAAAAAAATCAATACACCTTTTGCAAAAGTCCCAGTGACATGGGAAAAGTAGGTAAAAGCGTGGTGCATTATATGACCCACGAACAGGTAAAAAGCTTGAGACAAGAAGACTTCAAACGGCTGTGTAGAGTGCCAAAGCGAGACTTTCAATCAGATGCTTGAGGTTGTGCGCTCAGGCGTTCGCCACAAACGACTTATACTGGGCGACCTGCAAAACTCAACTTGGAAGACCAATTATTAATGACATCCAGTAGACCGAAAAGTTTTCCACCCTGATCCCCTTGTGCTAGATAATGGTGACTGTGTTGGAAAGAAGTAGAGAAGATACCGTTGGCAATACGTTGGCAATAATTTTTTACTCTTTTAATGATAAGCCTCATTAATTAGTTTTCAGTGAGGGCAGCATCAGGCTTTTTAACTTTTGTAGTTCATTTGCCAACATGAAAAGAGCTGCTTCAACCCTAAAAAAGAAATTGAGGAAATATGACCTTAGTAACTCACCGTTTCATCGAAACCAACGGTATCAAGATGCATATTGCCGAACAGGGGCAAGGTCCATTGGTGATCTTGTGTCACGGCTTCCCAGAATGTTGGTACTCCTGGCGGCATCAGTTACCGGCATTAGCTGAAGCTGGGTTCCACGCGGTAGCACCAGACCAGCGCGGCTATGGACAGACCTCAAGACCGGAACCAATTGAGGCATACCATATTTTCCAGTTGGTTGGTGATATTGTTGGTCTGGTTCGTGCGCTGGGTGAGGAGCAAGCAATCATTGTTGGACACGATTGGGGTGCGCCTGTTGCCTGGTATTGTGCCCTACTCCGTCCAGACATTTTCCAAGCTATCTCTCTGCTGAGTGTGCCCTATCAACTCCGCAGTTGGTCAGACATTCGACCGACAGAAGCAATGAGGCTGATGGCAGGTGAGCAGGAGTTCTATCAGTTGTACTTTCAAGAACCAGGTAAAGCTGAGGCAGAACTAGAGTCTGATGTTCGCGCTAACATACGTGCAATTCTCTACTCCGCCTCAGGAGATCCACCACCAGAAAAACGCTGGCGCTTTCTATTTAACAAGTCGGAGAAGCCAATAGACACAAGTTACGCACGGGAGCAACTTCCGGCTTGGTTAACAGACCAGGATATCGACTTTTTCACCTCTGAGTTTGAGCGGACTGGTTTCCGGGGCGGGTTGAACTGGTATCGAAATATCGATAGAATCTGGGAACTAACACCGTTTCTTAGTGGTGCAAAGCTGCGCCAGCCAACATTGTTTGTGGCGGGAGAAGCAGATGCAGTGATCACAATGTACCGTGAAGCATTCGACACCCTAGAGGAAAACGTACCCAACCTGAAGCAGAAGGTATTGCTACCAAAGGCTGGTCATTGGATTCAGCAAGAACGCCCAGTTGAAGTTAATAAATTGCTCATCGAGTTTCTAACAAACCTCCAAATCGACAAGTAGATTACCCAAAAGTTCAACTAGTCTTAGATATCCCTCTTTTGTCACTTTCCGGGAGGGTGATCGCGCTTAAGCCTCATGAGACAATCAATACAAGCTATATTATTAGAAAAAAATGGGTCTTGTATTTGTTCTTAGAAAAGAATCGCGCGATTGCTTGCTATACAACAGCTCTAGAATTTAGAAATGGCAAATGTTTTCCGAGAGTGACAGAAGAGGAATATACGTTTAAATTGACTATTCGCTAAACGGTTCAAAACAAGTCTATTAACTCTCACTTACTTGTTCTACGCATTTAGGACTTTTGCAAGAGGTTTAATAATTTTAGTAACAATTAATCTAAAAGTAAGAAAAAGCGAGAAATAGGCATAAAGACTTATCCTCGCTTTTTGATTATCTAAGCTGTGAGAGTTATAATTGCTCGATTCACAGCTTCCAAAGCAGTATTGACTTCCGCCTCTGTGACAATAAGTGGTGGCACAAATCGGACTACTTTTGGTCCAGCTGGTACTAGCAATACGCCCTCTTTGATGGCAGCATTGACGATATCTGCTGCGGTTATTTGAATATCGGCTCGCAATTCCAAACCGTTGATTAAACCCCAACCCCGAACTTCGCCAACGTGCTGAGGATATTTTGCTGCGATCGCTTTTAATCCAGATCGCAACTGTTCACCCCGTTCTTCCACATTCTGCAAAATATTTTCCCGTTCCAATGTCTGGCAAACACTGAGTGCTACACTACACACGAAAGGATTTCCGCCAAAGGTGCTGGCGTGTTCTCCTGGTTGAAAAACGTCGCAGAATTTCTTGCTGATCATTGCACCGATGGGGATACCGCCTCCTAAACCTTTAGCACTAGTGAAAATATCCGGTTCAACGCCGAGATGTTCGTAAGCCCATAATTTGCCACTACGCCCCATACCAACTTGCACTTCGTCGAAAATCAACAAAATGCCAGTTTCATCACAAATCTGTCGGAGTTTTTTGAAATAGGCAACATCTCCTGGACGTACACCGCCTTCTCCCTGCAATGGCTCGATCAGAATCGCCGCTACCCGATAATCGCCTTCATCCAACTCGCTAATCGCCACTTCCACAGCGTTAATATCGTTGTAATTTACGTAGTGGAAACCAGGAACCAAAGGATCGAAGTACTTTTGATACTTCGGTTGTGCAGTGGCGGTAATCGTTGCCAAAGTCCGCCCGTGAAAACTGGCATTGGCGGTTAAAATAATCGGTTTTTCAATGTCTAATACTGTGTGGGCGTATTTCCGCGCCAGTTTAATTGCAGCTTCGTTAGCTTCAGCTCCAGAGTTGCAGAAAAATACGCGATCGGCACAGGAATGATCGACAAGCCATTTTGCCAATTCACCTTGCTCAGGAATGTAGTACAAATTAGAGACATGGTGCAGCTTTTGGATTTGGCGTGTCACCGCTTCTACCATAACTGGGTGGGCGTGTCCCAAAGTACAAGTGGCAATTCCAGCCACAAAGTCCAGATATTCTCGTCCTTGTGTATCCCAAACCCAGCATCCAGCACCCCGTTCTAGGGCTAAGGGAAACCGGGCGTAGGTAGACATAACAGCTTCATTAAAGCTATCTGTATCAAAGGGACTAGATGCTACAGACCCTGAATCTGGGGGGATGGTGGCTTGGTCAACGAGAGTTTGTAGGCTCACTACCGCTCCTCCTGAAAGTTTTTCATTATATAGTTATTTACTAGTTTCCTAGAAATCCCTAAAAAATACTTTTTATTTAGCACAACTCGTACTTCTTCTTAGGCTAACGTTTATATAACCTTAAAGGTATGGCGGTGGTGAAAAAATTTTGTATTCAACGTTTGAGCAAGAGGATGAGCGACAGGCAATTTGGATAGGCGTAGCCCGTCGTTGGTATTGCAAGTCTTAGGTAGCTTTAGGGATTTTCTCACTGATGTCCAAGCCTAACTCGTCAAATAGTAGCCTACGATTTTGACGGTGCTAAGACAAATGACGAAATTACCTTTGCTGTGTCTGGGAAAACTGTAACATTGTTCAACTGAAATCACTTTATTATAGTTAATACCCTTTAGGAAAGCTCTCAAAAGGTATTAGTTTTTAAACTATTATTTATATTTATTTTCAAAACTATTGATTACTTTATTGACAGAACTTAAGCATTGACAAATAAGACAATAAATGCAGTAGTGATAACTAGAAAAGAATAAGCGATCGCTAGCAGTAGGAGACTGGAAAGATAGATAATTTACACTGTCTCTATTGAGGGCATGGACAATCAGAGTGACTACCAAGCCATCCCAGGCATTGTGTGACCTCAACACTTACAATCTGTTTTTATTGGCAAAATCAAAGTATCTAGGCTGCACACGTCTAGCAGATATTATGGAAGATTTGTCACATGATAATGTCAACAAATTCAGGACTCACGCATCAGACGCAAAGAGTTTCTGCCTTCTGCCTCCAAACCCATAGCGTTGTACTTCATGTAAAAGAAAACTGCTGTAATTTTACATGGCGTAACTTAGTTTGATTTATTGTTGCCCACTTACTTAGTTTAAATATACTAAAAAGGACGAATATTAAAAAGTTAGCAACAAACTAGAAAAAGTAGGTTAAAAGTACTATTTTTACCTCATTCTCAACACTTGAGCAAAAATATCAACGTATCCAAAAGGAATTAATGGCTGGGGCGATCGCTCTTGGCGGTGTTTTCTTGATTGGCACTTTGTGGTTTTGGCTAGTGGAGGGCTGGTCATGGGAAGATGCAGCTTACATGACAGTGATCACTTTAGCAACTGTGGGGTATGGAGAGACGCATCCACTGGGTAGCCGAGGACGATTATTTACAATTGCTCTGATTTTGTTGGGTGTAGTCAATATCGGTTACATTGTCAATAGATTTACAGAAGCAATCATTCAAGGCTATTTTCAAGAAGGAATTCGGCTACAACAACAGAGGCGGTTAATGGAATCCCTATCAGAACATTACATCATCTGTGGATTTAGTCGGACTGGTCGGCAAATTGCCAAGGAATTTCGGACAGAAGATGTAGCTTTTGTAGTAATTGATTCGGAGACGGAATCAATACAAAGAGCGCAGGCTGAAGGTTATACAGCATACCAAGGTGACGCTACATTAGATGATACGCTCCTGAAAGTTGGTATTGAAAGAGCGACTTGTATCGTTGCAGCACTTCCTTCAGATGCCGAAAATTTATATATTGTTTTATCAGCAAAAACACTGAATACAGAAATTCGAGTGATCGCACGGGCAAGTACAGAAGAAGCTTTGCAGAAGTTACGACGCGGTGGTGCAGATGAAGTCATATCCCCCTATATTACTGGTGGAAAGCGGATGGCTGCTGCGGCACTCAGACCCCAAGTGTTGGATTTTGTAGACGGGATTTTGACAGGTGCAGACCGCCAGTTGTATATGGAAGAATTTTTACTCGAACCGTCTTTCTGTCCTTTTGTCGGTCAAACTTTACAAAAAGCGAGATTGCGATCGCAATCTGGGGCATTAGTTCTGGCAATTCGCCGCAATGATGGGACTTTAATCGGTGGCCCTACTGGCGATACGATTTTAATGCCGGGAGATCGGCTAATTGGTATGGGTACAGCAGAGCAGTTGCGTAGCCTGAATCAAATTCTTGGTCCAATGAATTCCAAGAAACTGCGACAACCGAAAAATAACTGATTTTATTTTTTCTTATTACTTTTTTATACCAATAAATTATAGTGTAATTGTATAAATAAATAGTATAATATCATGCAATAAAACTTACTTTAGGGATCGCCTCTGACAAAAGCCCCCACCAAAAGCGTAGACGTGCAGCGGCTTGTCGATAGACATCGCTTACAATTAAGGTCACTCCTAACTCGCCCAAAAATCTATGCAAATCTTTCTTTCTGCTACCTGAAAGTAGAAGCCCTAGTTCAACGTCAACTGACTAGCGGTAAGTATCAGAACGCGATCAAAGTTATTCTTACAGGTATAAAACTCCTAGAACAACAAGAAGACATTTATCAAGGACGACTGCAAGACCTTCAACAAGAAGCATGTGTTGGGTGGGAAGCCTCCGAGCGAGGCAAAGTCGTTGATGGCTCGACTGCAATCGCTCAAATTCGCGCCAACGTGCGTAGTTTACCGCTGCAGGCATCGTGGTGTTAAAACTAATTCTCCCCCTTAGTTAACAAGTCTTGTGGTAATGCCCAGATAACTCACTGAAGCAGAAATTGGTGGCTAGATTTGATTGTAAATTTAGACGAAAGTCGATGGCGATCACCTTTTCAAAAATTGTAAAATTTGCTAATAAAAAATGCCTGGAAGTAAGTAGAAATCAGGGCTTTACCCATCAATGAAGGAAGGGTGAGATGAGTGATCGCACGTTTGGGCGCAAGAAAGTAGGTACATCAACTTTTTCAAACCCGTCGCTTGTCTCACCGACTACTCCGACGCTAGCAAACCCAGTGCGAAGCTTTGGTTTACCAACGAATAATCTCATCCAAACAGCAACAAAAGAATCAACCAACCTTCAACAAGCGCAGTCTGCTAACGAGGAATCCTTGTTATTAGAAGCCATTGGGCAACGGTCTTTTGGTCACGATATTAGTCGCATACCATTGCGTCGTCCCCAGGCAAAACTGACGGTGGGAGAACCAGGGGACAAGTATGAGCAGGAAGCGGATTGGATGGCAAATCAGGTAATGCGGATGGTTGTGCCAGATAAACTTAACGCTCCTAGTGTAGAGCCTGTACAAGACTCTTTAAAGCTCTTTAACTGTTCAACGGGAGCCTACGGGGACACCAAAACCAGCAGGTCAATCTCCAAAACAGCAAATTATTGAAGCACTCAATAAACCAGATCCAGTTGCCGGAGTTGGCGATTACACAGAAGCATTCAGAATTCTGAATGGTCTTGCGATGTTTGGTATTTTGAATACGCTAGCCTGGCTAAAAGTTTCAGGGCACTTTGACAACTTGAACGCTAATCTCAATCGAGCAGTTGGTGTTAATTTACCTCGACTTCAGGTGGCATTTAAGGCTGTTCAGTCTAAGAGGGCTGTCACAGTAGAAAGTTTTGCAGCCGAGCAGGAAAATTTGCTGTCCACCCTTCCTTCTGACCAAAGGACAGAGATTACAAAATTCCTTGATCCTCAGTGGGTAGCTTTATTGCCAATTGAAGATTTGCCAGGAGCATCAGACGAGCAGCTTGGAATAGAATATGGACGAGCTTTACAAGGTGATCCAACTCGTCTTCAGGCATCGCGCTACAGTACTTCAGACGAAGCATGACCCGACAATTTCGCCTCACGGAACCCGCGATTCAAGATATCAAGCAAATTGCGGATTATATTGCTAGACAATCTGGCTTGGCTCAGTCTGAGATTTTTTGAGTAAGCTTGATGCAAAATTTTAGACTTTCCCAAACCGCCGTTCCCGTTGCTGGTAAGCACACAAGGCGCGGTGAAATTCAGCCCGATCAAAATCGGGCCAAAGAGCATCGGTGATGTAAATTTCTCCATAAGCCATTTGCCAGAGCAGGAAATTAGAAAGACGCATTTCTCCGCTTGTGCGAATTAACAAATCTGGGTCAGTAATTCCGGCTGTGTATAAGTGGCTTTCAAAGACGTGTTCATTAATTTCATCGGGTTGTAGCATACCTTGCTGGACAAGTTTTGCGATCCCTTGACAAGCTTGTAAAATTTCCTGCCGTCCGCCATAATTAGTTGCTACCGAAAACCGAATACCGCGATTATTTTTAGTTTCTTCCATTGAACGGGAAATTTCTTGTTGGAGCGATCGCGGTAGGTCTTGCAAATTCCCTACAAACTTAATTTGAACATTCTCTTCTACCATTTCCCGCAGTTCTTGACGCAAAACTCTTTGAAACAAAGTCATCAAAAAATCTACTTCTTCCTGCGGTCTTTTCCAGTTCTCCGTTGAAAAAGCATAAGCTGTCAGTGCCTGAATTCCCCAATCCTGACAACAGCGAAGTAAATCTTTAAGAGCATCTACTCCTCGTTTATGACCCATAATTCGGGGTAGACCCTGACGTTTAGCCCATCGACCATTACCATCCATGATCACTGCAACGTGCTGCGGCAATAGTTCTCGTTTTAAATCAGTAGGTAAATCTTGCAGTTTAGTTTGTTGTGCTGTCATTTTTTATCTCGAGAAGCAGTCGATGGTAATCTGAGTAAACGTGAAACTAGTGCTAGTGTCTTCCCACCTATCCGACGAACAAAACTCAACAGACCAGGAGCAACTGCTTCCCTATCTACGGTTGGAGACAAAACAGCCTCTAATGACTCTTTCAGCGTCCTAATCGTCAGCGGTCTATTTAGGGTTCCCCGTTCCGCTAAGGAAATAGAACCCGTTTCTTCTGAGACAACGACACAAATGCAATTTTCGACCCGCTCAGTAATTCCCATTGCTGCCCGGTGGCGTGTTCCCAACTGGCGCGAGGCTGTGCGTCCCGAAAGTGGTAAAATTATACCTGATGACACGATCCGTGAGCCACGAATCAATGTCGCTCCATCGTGTAACAAAGTTTTCGGCTGAAAAATTGTCTGGATTAGTTCTTTAGAAACTTCCGCATTTAGCTTTACCCCTGGCACAGAAAAATCTCGCTCATCAATTGGCCCTGTGGTTTCCACAATTAGTAAAGCTCCAATGCGGTTTTTTGACAATTCTTTAACAGCCTCAACAATTTCATCAATTACACTATCAGATTTGGGGATTGCCAGACGGTCGGGTTGAAAAAGCTGGCGAAATTCGCCACGCCCCAATTGCTCCAGAAACCGCCGAAACTCAGACTGTAAAGCAACTGCCATTGCCACAGCACAACCAATCACCAACTTTTCTAGTACAAAACTTAGCAGAGGTAGTCCGAATCTGCCACTTAGTGCTGAGGCTAGCATTAAGATAATGAATCCCCGCACCATCCATAGTGTCCGGCGCTCACTAATAATAACTAGTATCATGTACGTCAGCGCTAGCACTAAGACAATATCCAGAGTCCCAAGTAGCAAGGACTGTGACCACCCCAGGTTTGTCAGCCATTGCTTCCACCAATCTCTCATGACATCTGGATTAAACTTTTGCCTCTAATTTACAGTTGGTCATTAGTCATTGGTCATTAGTTATTAGTTTCTAGCTAATAACCAATGACCAACAGAGAAGTTTGAGCGTCAGTTTTTGGCGATGGCTTCGCCAACGCCAAGGGCGAACAGAACTTCGGAGACAAATGACTATTTCTTTAGTCTTTCTGGTAGGAGATCTTGTCGAATTAAATCTTCATAAGTTTCACGTTGCAAAATTAAATTTGCTTCGCCATTCGCCACTACGACTGCTGCCGGTCGAGGCAAGCGGTTGTAGTTAGATGCCATACTGTAATTGTACGCACCAGTTCCCATAACTACGAGAATATCCCCTGGTTCAGTCTTTGGAAGTAAAGCATTTTTAATCAGAATATCTCCTGATTCACAATGTTTACCAGCAATTGTGACTGTTTGGCTTAAAAGAGAAGACATTTTATTGGCAATGACTGCCCGATAAACTGATTGGTAAGTAATCGGGCGGGGATTGTCAGACATTCCGCCATCAATTGCCACGTAGGTACGAATTTTTGGGATGACTTTGGATGAACCAATAGTATAAGCAGTAACGCAAGCCGTGGCAATTAGCGATCGCCCTGGTTCGCTAAGTAATTTCGGCAAAGGCAGATTTTCGGCTGCACAAGCTGCTTGAATTACTTCACAAATCGCCTTCACCCACTCTTCAATGCTAGGGGGGTCGTCTGATTCTATATATTTAATCCCTAAACCGCCACCAACATTTAACTCTGTAATCTTTAAATCATACTTTGCGGCATCCCGTAGCCACTGCACCATGACGGCAGCCAAATCTTGATGCGGTTGGCGCTCAAAAATTTGGGAACCAATATGAGCGTGTACACCTACGCAATTTAGGGTAGGTTGTTGACTGACAAAGGTAAAAACTTCATCTAAATTGTTGGGATCAAAGCCAAATTTACTATCTAAGTGTCCCGTGCGAATATATTCGTGGGTATGACACTCGATACCGGGAGTTAGCCGTAGCATGATGCGAATTGGAAGAGAGGGTTGGGCGATTTCGACAAGGGTATGCAATTCATACCAGTTATCCGCCACAATGGTGACACCAGACTTGATCGCTAAAATTAATTCTTCACGAGATTTATTATTTCCGTGGAGGTAGATTTTCTCGGGACTAACACCCGCTTGCAAGGCAGTGTAAAGTTCGCCCCCAGAAACTACATCGATTCCCAGACCCTCAGAAGCGGCGATCGCACAAACTGCTAAACAATTCCAAGCTTTTGAGGCGTACAATACTTGAGATTCACCCTTGTAGTATTGCTTGAAAGCATCTCGATATTGCTGGCAAGCCGAACGTAGGGTTTCTTCATCTAAAATATATAAAGGTGAACCAAACTGCTCAACTAGGGTCGTAACATCACACCCACCAATTTCCAAGAGGTCATGATCATGAACTCTGGCAGTCAAGGGTAAAAGTTCTTGATTAGGCGATGGATTTGCCCTGGTGTCGTGCCTTTGAGGTAAATATTGACTTCCAGAATGTTGAACCCCAGTGGGGTGAGTCGATACCATAACTATAAAAGTTTTCCTTGTTCAAATTACGGGCTTTGAGTTCGTCTGCCGATTCCCAGTTTACAAAGGGTTTGTAACGTTATTCAATAAATGTGGTTTCATTAGATTTAGAAATTAAATTACTCACCCCAGAACATTTAAGTGCATTGTTGGAACTAGATCGAGCCTGTTTTGGTGGTCTATGGACAATGGAGGGCTACCAACGAGAGTTGGACAGTCCCAACAGCGATTTACTGGGTTTATTTTCCCCTGCCTCTAATTCGAGACTACTAGGAATGGGTTGCTTTTGGTCAATTTTAGAGGAAGCCCATATTACAATTTTGGCGGTTCATCCCGAATATCAGCGTCAAGGAATGGGTGCGGCTTTATTATATTCACTCATTAAGACAGCTTGCGATCGCAAAATGGAGCGAGCTACCCTCGAAGTGCGAGCTTCCAACTTGGGGGCTATATCTTTATATCAAAAATTTGGCTTCAAAACAGCGGGGCGGCGGCGGCGTTACTACCAAGATAATGATGAAGATGCTTTAATCCTTTGGCTACCAGATTTACAACACCCCAAATTTCAAGCAACTTTAGACCAGTGGTATTCTATTATCAGCGCTCGCTTAGACAAATCCTCTTGGCACTTGCTTTTTAAGTAGTTGGGCATTACTAATTTTGAATTAGAAACTTCCAACAAATAAATTATCCAATCTTGTAGGGATATTTTTTTATTTGTCACTCCCTTCTTGAGACTGGCGATCGGCCTCAGCAAAAAAATGCAACTTTGCTACGCCAGTTTTTATTTAAATATTCTATCTGAAAACCTTATTACATAAATAAAATATATATTAATGATTTTTGTTTGATATTAATAAATATATATGTTAATTATAAATGTTTGGGATTGAGTCAAGAAATCCTTAATCTAAACAGTCAGCTATTTATAATAAATCCCAAAAACGCTGGTGAACTAAAGCTCCTCAGTACACTAGGCAGATAAGAGTAGTCAATAGTTAACAATTAGCCCATTAACCCAAGTCATAGGTTCAGGATGTCTATAATCTGTTATACAGGCATCCAAAATCTTTGCCTGTGCTAAAATCAGCATACCGGCACGACCGCAGATGATGGGATAAAGCCATGTTTGAGCGCTTCACAGAAAAAGCCATTAAGGTAATCATGCTGGCCCAAGAAGAGGCCCGCCGTTTAGGTCACAACTTTGTCGGAACCGAGCAGATCCTCCTGGGTCTGATTGGCGAAGGCACTGGAGTGGCTGCCAAGGTGCTGAAATCAATGGGCGTCAATCTCAAAGATGCCCGAATTGAAGTTGAAAAAATTATAGGACGGGGATCGGGCTTTGTTGCCGTGGAAATTCCGTTTACGCCACGGGCAAAGCGAGTTTTAGAACTCTCCTTGGAAGAAGCACGCCAACTGGGGCATAACTACATTGGCACCGAGCATCTGCTGTTGGGCCTAATCCGCGAAGGGGAAGGCGTCGCAGCCAGAGTGCTAGAAAACCTCGGTGTGGATCTATCCAAGGTAAGAACCCAAGTCATCCGTATGTTGGGAGAAACTGCCGAAGTTTCACCAGGCGGTTCATCTGGGCGTACAAAAACCCCAACTCTGGATGAATTTGGTTCAAACCTGACCCAGATGGCGATTGACAATAAGCTCGATCCAGTGGTAGGACGCGCCAAGGAAATTGAGCGCGTGATTCAGATATTGGGTCGCCGAACCAAAAATAACCCAGTGCTGATTGGGGAACCAGGGGTTGGTAAAACAGCGATCGCTGAAGGTTTAGCTTCACGCATTGCTACTAAAGATGTCCCTGACATCCTGGAAGATAAACGCGTTGTCACGCTGGATATTGGTTTACTCGTAGCAGGAACCAAGTATCGGGGTGAATTTGAAGAACGCTTGAAAAAAATCATGGATGAAATCCGCTCTGCGGGTAATGTCATTCTCGTGATTGATGAGGTACACACCTTAATTGGTGCGGGTGCAGCAGAAGGTGCTATTGATGCAGCTAATATCCTCAAGCCAGCTTTGGCTAGGGGTGAGTTGCAGTGCATCGGCGCTACAACCCTAGATGAATACCGGAAGCACATCGAGCGAGATGCAGCGCTAGAGCGACGTTTCCAACCAGTGATGGTTGGCGAACCTACAGTTGATGAAACAATTGAAATTTTATATGGTCTGCGCGAACGCTACGAGCAACATCATAAACTGAAAATCTCCGACGAAGCATTGGTGGCGGCGGCGAAATTGTCAGATCGTTACATTAGCGATCGCTACCTTCCAGATAAAGCCATCGACTTAGTTGATGAAGCTGGTTCTAGGGTGCGCTTGATTAACTCTCAGTTGCCACCCGCAGCCAAAGAGTTAGACAAAGAACTGCGTCAGATATTAAAAGAAAAAGATGACGCGGTGCGCTCTCAAGACTTTGATAAAGCTGGAGAATTGCGTGATCGCGAAATGGAAATCAAAGCCGAAATCCGGGCGATCGCTCAAAGCAAGACTAATGCAACTGGCACAGAACATGAAGAACCTGTAGTTACAGAAGAAGACATTGCCCACATTGTCGCTTCTTGGACTGGGGTACCGGTGAACAAACTCACCGAATCTGAATCTGAAAAGCTGCTGCACATGGAAGATACCTTGCATCAGCGTTTAATTGGTCAGGATGAAGCTGTCAAAGCAGTTTCACGGGCAATTCGTCGCGCTCGTGTTGGTTTGAAAAATCCCAACCGACCCATAGCTAGCTTTGTCTTCTCTGGGCCCACTGGTGTAGGTAAAACCGAGTTGGCCAAGTCCTTGGCTGCTTACTTCTTCGGTTCTGAAGAAGCGATGATCCGCTTAGATATGTCGGAATACATGGAGCGTCATACCGTCAGCAAGCTGATTGGTTCACCTCCAGGTTATGTTGGTTATAACGAAGGTGGTCAGCTGACCGAAGCCGTGCGGCGGCGTCCTTACACCGTGGTGTTGTTCGACGAAATCGAAAAAGCACACCCCGATGTCTTTAATATGCTGCTGCAAATTTTGGAAGACGGTCGGTTAACTGATGCCAAAGGTCGCACGGTGGACTTCAAGAACACCTTGCTGATTTTAACTTCCAATATTGGTTCTAAGGTAATTGAAAAAGGCGGTAGCGGTATCGGCTTTGAATTCTCCGAAGATGCTAGCGAGTCAACTTACAACCGGATTCGCTCCTTGGTGAACGAAGAATTGAAACAGTACTTCCGTCCAGAGTTCCTCAACCGACTCGATGAAATTATCGTCTTCCGTCAGTTGAGCAAGCCTGAAGTCACTCAAATTGCCGAAATTATGCTCAAGGAAGTATTTGGTCGTCTGACTGAAAAGGGTATCACCTTAGAAGTTAGCGATCGCTTCAAGGATCGTTTGATCCAAGAAGGTTACAGTCCCAGCTACGGCGCAAGGCCATTACGTCGGGCAATTATGCGCCTGTTAGAAGATAGCCTAGCAGAAGAAATTCTGTCTGGTCGCATTAAGGATGGCGATACAGCCCTTGTTGATGTAGATGAAAATGGCGTTGTGCAAGTTAGTTCTCAACAGCGTCGGGAATTGTTACCTCAAGGTGTTGAGTAAGATTTAGGGTTTGGGATTTAAGTCTCAAATAAAAAATTAGAAAACGGTAGAGTATTTATTGCTCTACCGTTTTTTGTGTTATTTGATTATTTGATAATTTGCTTATCGAACTTTACGCCAAGCCGAAGTAACAGTTTTAGTTCCTGGTACTAGTTCAATCAGACCCTGCTCTCTAAGTCTATTAAAAGCCGCTTTGATAGTACTTTCAGAATCTACACTAGCGATTTGTCGTGCAATTTTGTTAGTTACATTTTCATGATCATTTAGATATTCCATAATTGTTGATTCAATGGAAGCAAGGGGTTCATGTCGAATATAGACAATTACTGAGTTTTCTTGTTCAAGAATAACAGGAACCTTAAGTCTTAAACGAGTCATCGCATCAAAAGCTGTGTTTAAACCCTCACCCACATCTTTATTGGGTGCTTCAGGAAATCTGTTAATAAGGCGTACTATTACACCATTCCTTGCAAACTGTTCTTTCAAAATGTTATCTATTGTGATATGTCCGGGTAATCTACCGGGACTTTCAACTTCTACACGATTATCAAAGATGCGAATTTGCACGTCTTTTAAAATGCTATAGTCCCTATGAAGCACTGCATTAGTAATAATTTCATGTAAAACCTCATCAGGATATTCGATATGTTGTAACCTTCCTGCTTCCAATTTTGGAATTTCTTCAACTATATTCTTTGTCTTCTTTACTGCCTCAATAATTTGATCATACAAGCAGCCTTCAATGGTTATCGGATCAAAAGCCAAATTCTCCCTCCGACCTTCTTCATCAGCAGTCTTGTATCTATAGACTTTAACTCCGCATCTTTTCGGTAGTAAAGCTTGTGGTTCCTCAGAGAAAAGAAGAACACCAGCAACAGTTGGCTTTCCATTAATAATCAACTGTTGTTTTTTTAACCACTGTTCTGGCTCTGCTGACGGTATCACGCGAAGCATAAAATTAAGAATAGGAAGAGAGTTTGTAATAACTTCTATATCAGCCTTGACTGTAGATGTCTCGAAAGAATCTATACCCTTGTCAAGCTTGAGGCGTGCAAGTTTTTCTTCTGTATCCTGTGGGAGATTTTGTGCTCCAAGTCGCAAATATGGAATAGGCTTGTCCAAAGCTTTAATGATTTCTCGGGTTTTGTTAATGTCTACTTGAAGAACTAGCCCAAAACAACTATCACAGGACAAGAAGGTATAGCTATAGTACTGACCTAGTGGGAATAGTTCCTGAAAAACCTGCAAATGAGCATTTGCATCTTCTTGATCAGCAAAGCCACGCCAAGTACGTTGATTTTTCCTATCAATTTCAGTTTCATCAATTCCAATATAAACTTCACCACCACTAGCATTTGCAAATGCAGATAGAGAGCGAGTTAGTTTCGCTGGCTTTATGTCTATTGATTTCAAGTCTAAAAAGTGGCTTTCCTCAGATGAAAGAATTTGACTAACTTGCTCATAATTAATCTTTTCAACTTTAATTGACATAAGAATTTTTCGATTACGACTTTAGTATTAAGTAAGAATTATAGTACTCGACTATGAGTGTAGTTACTCAGCTGTCGCGTCAGCCTAATGCCACAATCAATATTTATATCAGTTTTATTACATGATCCTATGCATATCTTTCTCCTCAATCAATCGACTGATTCTGAATCAGACCTGAAGTGCCTTTAAAATAGGAGAATATAAAAAATCATTGGGAGGACTCAATCGTCATGACTGTGATTGTTGCTAAGTGGACGATTAACGAATATCACCGCATGATTGACGCTGGCATTTTAAGCGATCGCAAAGTTGAACTACTCAAAGGAAAAATTGTCGAAAGGGTAAGTTGTGCTACTCTAGCTTCTAGTTTAATACCTGTCAAACTTCTAAGATATTAATTAACTAAAACCCATTAAATATATAGCTTGATAGTAGAATAGTACATAGTAGTAACAAAGGAACAAAAACGTGCAAAGCATACTTTTAAGCCGCGAAGAAGTTGCACGACGTGCGAAAGAACTATACGAAAACAGTATTCGTCAACAACTAGAACGAGAAGAAAACATCGGTAAAATGGTGATTATTGATATAGAAACAGGTGAATACGCAGTTGATAAAATAGGTATAGAATCAGCGCAATATTTACGTAATAAAAACCCATTTGCTCAACTTTTTGGTATTCGCATTGGTTACAAAGTTGCTGCTTCCTTCAGTGGTGAGATGGAGCGTGATTATCGGTGATTTCTGGTATTGTCAAAAACAGACGCGCAACCGTTAATATAATATTTTGACTGTCCAATCAACCAGATTTTACTATTGAATTTGTTATCGATACAGGTTTTACAGAGTTTCTTTCCTTACCCCCAACAGCAGTTACTCTGTTGGGTTTTCCTTTTATTTATGATATGTATGCAAATTTAGCTGACAATAGTAATGTAATCTTGCCAGTACATCAAGCTACCATTATTTGGAATGGAGAAGAACGAGAAGTAAATGTACTTGCTACAGGACGGCTACCTCTATTAGGTACAGCTTTACTTGATGAGCATGAAATTGTCATACAGTTTACTCAGGAAGGTTTAGTAACGATTGAAGAGTTATAGTTGCTTTCTAGATATCTAGAAGATGAAGTGCGATCGCTTTACCAAAGAATAGGTGGTACAGCATTATCTTTTCGCAAGATATTTGATGCAGAGACACGATTTTACCCGCATCTCTACAATGTCTTTTCATAAGTTTTATTCTGCGTTCACAAATTCCAAATATCCATTGCTAAGTTCTTTAACTGCCAAATCATAAAATTGCTTACCATGTTCTGGCGTTGCTAAAGCTGGATTTGATCCCATGCGTCCATCTGGATAACGTACTCGAAAGTCAGCAGCGCTATAAATCCTATGTCCGCTTGCAACTTCTGGTGAAAGGGGTGCTTGCTTAATCGCCTCTGGATAAACGTACTGGGTGAGGGCTACTTCGCTTGGCGTTGCATGAGAACCTTCTTGAACCCCATATAATTCTTTAGCTAGCTTATATACAGAACCGTACATAAACCAGTTTGCTACTTGACATTGCACCTGTTGAGCATTGGCAATCTGCAAATCTTCTAAATGAGCATAAGTTTCTGAGAAAGCAGCTTTCAGGGTAGCAATATTACCGCCGTGTCCGTTAATAAAGTAGAATTTGCTAAAACCAGCTTTGGCTAAACAAGTTACATAATCTCGCACTACTTGAATTAAAGTGCTGGGACGCAGACTGATTGACCCAGGAAAAGCAGTATGGTGCAGTGCCATCCCCACATTGATTGTAGGGCCAACGATCGCTTGGGTTGCATCACCCACACCGACTGCGATCGCTTCTGCACAAATAGCATCAGTACCAATTAATCCCGTTGGCCCGTGTTGTTCTGTGGAACCAATAGGGAAAATAATCCCCTTTGACTGCTGTAAATAAACTTCGACTTCTTGCCAAGTACTTAAATGCAGTAACATTGTTAATGATTTTCCTCAATAAAATTGCGGTGGGAGCAAACCTTTTGCTGCTAAACAGCATCTTCTGTAACTAAACTCCCACTAACACGATTATGAACTCTCTAGATTTTCTCTGCTGGCGATCGCACAAGATCCCCGACTTCCCAAAAGTTGTCGGGGATCTTTGTTTACTGCCAAATTTGGAGGGAATGAGCGATCTTTTTCTACTAATATTGTTTATGCGATGGAATTACAACAAGTTTCGACAAAGATGGATATAAGCAATTTACCGATTCTGCCATTTTAACCTACGATACTCGCTGCAAACCTTCGGATGATAGAAATCAAAATTGATTTATGAAATGTTGCTTTTCTGGATAATCAAGAAAAAAAGTCGATCAATTTTGATTTTTGACTACTCAAAGTAATAATGCTTCTTTACGTCCCTTGTAATTTCCCATGTACAGGATATACCAGCGGGAATAATCACTAAATCGCCCTTACCCATTTGCACTGGTTCTCCGCCATTAGGAGTAACAAGTATGTCACCTTCCAAAAAATAGCAAGTTTCTTGAGAATCATAAATCCAAGGGAACTTTGAAACTTCTTTTTTCCAAATTTCTCATTTAAATACACCTAATTCATTAAGATATTCTTGTCTGGATTGATGTTCAATTTGAATTTCCATATTATGTTTTATCTAATTATATTCAGCAATAAGATTGAATATCCTCTCCACACTGATCTACTAGATAACACAAAGCGCGAAAACGCAAGTAGACAAGTTCATTATAAAGCGGATTCAGCTTGCACATTGGCGGAATATGTCCTATTTTGCGACCAAAAAGCATGAGATCACGCTCAAATGGACACTGGGCGGGAATTAGTTTAGCAATAAATCTAGCTAATTTCCGATTCTGAATCTCGATTTTGTCGAGCCATTTACGTAATGGTTGCAGTAAATCTAATTTTGGTTGAGCAAATTGCTTTCTACTACCTGCTTGATTCTTTTCTTCTAAAGGTTTAATAAAAGCAGGCAGAAAAATACGCTGATTCTGTGTTTTAAGCATAGTTTTAGGCAAGGTTTTCCTTGTAAATATGAACTATTTGCCGATTGAGAATATCACCATGTAATATGTTTAGTCAATTTGCACTGTGCTTGTAGACTAAGAAGCAAAGTAAGCATAATGCAAACAATTTACATGCATCTTTGGGAAGAGAAATGGTTTAACTAATTGTTATTTAAGCCCACCAAATCATGAAGAACTGTCCCGTTAAATACAAAATAACAAAGAAAATATAAAAATGGCATTTCTTTAACTTATGGATTTCTAATCTTAAAAATAGCAATCTTATATATTAAATATAAATGCCTGGTTCGGAAACTGACTAGTATCTAGAGATGTAGTTTATGGCACAAAAACACAGTTTTGTTCTGACTCCACATACATTTCGCTAGGATTAGCCCCCAATATCTTTCAATTTTAGGGTATTGAATATCCATAAAATTGTCTAATATGCTACACAAGCTAACCTAGATATTATCTAATAAGTAATCATAAATCGATTGATAAGTAAAAACTCATATAAGGACCTATACAAGAGCAAGGGGCACTTATACTGAGTAATTCTACAGTTTATTATAATCAGCTTTGTCCAACTACTCACTGTGAGATTTTGCCGTTAGCACAGCCTCTTGTAGAAAAGTATTGGTTATTCTTCTCAGTCCTCACTCCCTGATTATGAAAAACTTAATTATTTAAAATATCTTAATCCTGTATTTGCCTGATATTTGCTGATATATTCTACATTCTGTTGCTCTAATTTTGACAGCAATTTAAGTGGAAATATTTTTGGTGAATATATAGGACGATACCAAGGTTGGTTATTAAAGTAATTTTGCAATTCAGTATTATCAAAACGGCGACCATGAATGGCAAAAATTGAATTTCGCATAATATCTAGTTCAAAACCGCTTTTATCATCCAAATCTGCATCAGTTACAAGTCTTTGAGAAAGCCACAAATAATTGTTGAGAGTCGTGGTATCAACTGGTGGTATTGATGTAGTTGAGGAAGGTGATTGAGTTGGAACAGATGGGGTAGTTGGGGTAAATGTGGGAGTTTCTATCACGGGGCTTGAACATTTGACGGTGTTTCTGAAGGTAATACTGTTTTGTCTGCTGTCGGTTGAGAAGATTTGGATAACACTTGACTAATAATCACAGATGCACCAATTAACCCACTTGCAATCAAACTACCCATGAGGATATTATTCTGACTATTACTATTTTGAGGGCTAGGCTGTGGTTTGACAGGCACTGTTTGAGGTCGTGGTGCAGAGACTACAGTCGGTTGAGTCAACAGGGGTTGTGTCGGTGGAAGTGGATTTGCTATACTCTGCAAAGTGTCCAACATTGCTCTGGCTGTGGGGTAGCGATCGCGTGGATGATAAGCGATCGCTTTATCGATCACTCTTGCCATAATTGGGCTAACATGAGTAGTATATTGCCGCCAGACAATTTCACCCGTTTGAGAATCAGTTTCTAGTTGTTGCGCCTGTTTACCAGTCAGCAAATAAATTACCGTCATTCCTAAACTGTATAAATCACTAGAATAAACTGGTCTACCTGCGGCTTGTTCACTTGGCATATAGCCAGGTGTACCAATCACAATTGAACTAGTAGGATTGCCTTGAGAATTTACTACTGTTCCCATTGACTCCCGCACAGCACCAAAATCAATTAGTACTGGCTTACCATCCTGATGACGCACAATAATGTTATCCGGTTTAATATCGCGGTGAACGATATGCTTAGAGTGAACGTAATCCAGAACAGGTAATAAATTCATGAATAATTCCTGGACAGCGCCTTCACTAAATAGCCCCTGCTTCTGGACTTTTGCATTTAGGGTATCGCCTTCAACCCATTCTTGAACTAAGTAAAATTGTCCACCTGAAGAGAAGTAGGCATATAATGCCGGAATTTGGTCATTTGCCCCGCCAAGTTCTTCTAAAATAACTGCTTCGCGTTGAAACCTCTCTTGCACTAACTGGTAAATTTGGGGATTGTTGTGAATCGGTCTTAGCTGTTTAACCACACAACAACGCTTTGAAGGCATATAGGTATCTTCAGCTAGATAGGTTTCACCAAACCCACCAGCGCCCAGTGTGCGGATAACTTGATAGCGATCATTCAACAGTTGTATTGTCATGGGGGATTACAAGCGATATTCATAAAATAGTTTTCCCCAAAACTACCTTCATTTCAAATCTAGTAAACCTTCTTCTTTCAATTTAGGATTGAAGCGAATCTGCATTTGCAAACCACGCACTTCTAATAATTGCGTTGAAATTTCTGCTTCTACTCTCCGTGCCACATTTTTAAGAATTTTTATTTGTGTTAATTCATCATTAGCTGGATTTTGGTAATTTGCCTGTTCTTCAGGTGTCATTACAATTTTGACATCAATAGGATGAGTCCATTTTTCCTTTTGATCCCCATTACCCCAAGGCACACTGCCATTTTCAGCAATCCACGCGTTTTCAGTATTTTCTAAAATTATACGACTAGGACGTTCAATAGTTTGAACTTTTACCCAATAGCATTGCTGTGGCTGACGGACTAAATGCTGCTTGAGGCTAAGATAAACATCACGGGAGTATCCTACAAATTGAAGTGCTTTTTCTTGATCAAAGATAGCATATACACCGATTTTACCCTGAAATTGTTCGGGTAGTTGACCGCGATCGTTAATGTAAGGAATGTATTCCAGAGTTGCCAAAGAAGAAAGATTTGTTTCAGAAACCATACATCAAATATACAAACTTACTATTTGCCTTCAGAATTGAAAATTACGAATTAGAGAAAAATTATCTTGAAAATTATTCATTACCCAATTTTTGATAAATTGCACAAAGGCGGCTGGGTTTAAAAATTTTGGCACTGAACATAAAATTTGGTGGTACATTGACAATGACATACTCATCAGATTCATAATATTTTTCAAATTCAGCTGGCATTCCTTTAGTGGTAGTTAAGCTGTAAGGAACTGGCTGGAAAAGTAATTCTGTAAATTTAAGTTGCTCACACCCCGATAATTGTTGACAAATTTGGTTTAAGAAAGCAACGCTTGTCAATAAATTGAATAGAGTTTCTTGAGCTTGTGCTTCAAGAGTGAAACTGCTATCAAAGCTATGAACGATTTTAAGTGACATTTTCTGTATTAACTAGTTATTAACAACTAAGTAATGATAGAGGATAGGCAATATGTTACACATGGTCATATAAAAGTCTTAAGCAACAAAGTCTACTTTTTTTGCAGATGTGGTTTAGTGAAAAATTATAACTATAAAGTTCTGCCTATTAGATTGTAGGACTTCTGTCAGCTACATAAGGAAGCGAGTATAGTTAATAATCATGAAGTTTAGCAATTTTTTTTCACTCACCATAGGCGCGTTTTCCTGCAAACGCACGCCTATGAGTTCTCACGATTGTTAGATTTACTCCCGTTTCATCAATAAAAATTAAGTTTTCCGGTGCGACATCTCGAACTTGTTCCCAATATTTAACACGTAATGTTTGAACTCTCAAACTTTCAGCTTGCGTTGCATGAAGCGATTTTTTTTTCGGGTTAGATTGAACTTTTGTAGTCTTTTGTAGTCCACGACACATCGTACTTGCACTAGCTTGTACGTTATATTTTTCGTTGAGTTTTTGACATAATTCTTTTAGGGTCGGATCATTATCCTCTTCTAGCATTTTTGCGATGTCTAGCGACAAGCCGCTTCTCTACGAGACGCTGCGCGAACGCGTCTACGCACTTTCATAAGTAACCAGTTTTGCCGTAAACCCGCCTGCATGAGGTGATGGAGACAGTGAAACGTTTTCCCGGTAACGTTTAAGCAGTCTTTCAATGAAACTCAGGCTGACTTTAAACCGAGAAGCCAGTTGACCTTGAGAACCTTCATTATTCTCATATGCTTGAACTATTTTTCTGTTAGCTCAACAGAGTACGCTTTCATTTTTATACACAACATCTCTGCTTACTGTATTCTATTCGGTTGCAATCTGCAATAAGTTTGGGTGTTAGCAAGAGCCATTTCGGCACTTTCTTTATTGTGAGGCGCTCGCGCTATATCTAAGTTTAGTTTTATACCAAATCCGGTTATTAGAAACCACTTATAATCAAGGAAAAATAAGCTCAAAAAAAGAGATGCCTAAAAAAGCGTACTTAGCCAACCACTTGAATTCAGACGAACGAAAGCAGAAGTATCTCAAAAGTCAAGATGGTGTGGAATCAAGACGATGGCATTTACTTTGGAAAGTCTCTTTGAATTGGACTCTCAAAAATAGTGCGATTGCCGTAGGCATAAATTATGATTATGCTAAAAAAATCCTCAAAAAGTATAACGAATTAGGAGCAGAAGGAGTCAAAAATCTGAAAAATCAACATCATGGGTCAAAAAGAGGGAATAAATCCCTCTTAAGTGACGAACAACTAGAAAAATTAGCGAAAGAATTAGAATCGAGACCGGCAGATGGAGGTATCTGGACTGGACCAAAAGTAGCTCGTTGGATAGAAATTGATGCGGCAATTTCTGAAAAAAAAAGGTCTTCTTAGTAGAAGACAATACAGGCTGGCATCGAAGTAAAAAAGTAAAAACTCATGAAGGAATAATAGTAGACTATTTATCACCTTACTCCCCAGAATTGCAGCCTGCCGAATAGACTATGGACTTTAGTGGATGAACCTTTAGTGAATGAATATTTTGAAACAATTGATGAAATGGAACAAGTCTTAGTAAAGCGTTGTAATCTTCTCAGTGAAATGAAAGAAGAAATTAGAAATCTAACTAATTATCATTGGCTAAATGTTATTTAATTTATTAGGGGTTTATGGAAACCGGATTTGGTATTAGAAGTTAAAATTCTTAATACTACTGCCAGAGTGACAAAACAGGGTTAATGTTGGTACAGTTCAAACTTGACAATTCTTAGGGTAAACAAAAAGCCCCAAACTGTGATGTGAGCTTGGGGCTTTTTGTTTGTATTAAAAACCTGGCATCGAGCTATTTTTGCGTAGGGCAACCCCTAAA
>NZ_JBALDE010000150.1:0-941 GCF_036917515.1 Nostoc sp.
GATTCTCAATCACTTAATATTAGTGACAATAATTCACGAGAGAATAGGGCTTTGGGCTAGGGGTATAGTAAGCGATCGCTCAATCAAGGAGATAATGGGAAAAGTCAGATAACTAATGACTAATAACTAATGACAGCCAACTCCAAAAATATTTTACAAATGATTTAGAACTGTTATAGCATGAATGTGTTTGCCTTGTGCTTTCTTTCATAGTGAAAGAAAGCAAATATAGAGATATAACAGCTTATGAATCTTGCCCCTGGACAATTTCTTTTTGGATCAAGCTAATTTGGGCAGCTAATTCTTGCCGAGTAGAAGCTTTGAATAGATATCGGAAAACAAACCAAATTAAGTAACCAATTCCAGTCAACTCAAAAACTAGATTTAACTGCGGAACTTCATTTATTACATCTAGTACAGCTAAAACTATCTTAACTGCAATAGTCGCTGTAATAATTGTAGTAAAACAAATGAATGGCACTTGAATTTCTATGGAAAATCTACTTAAATATTTAGGTACTTGCTCCAAATATTCAGAAATTTTACTATTATTTTGCTGCCATTGAGGTAATGGTTGATTAACAGGTGTTGGTAATGGTTGAGTTTCAACTTCTGAGTTTTCAGGCCCGGCGATAGATTCAGTTGATATAATATCAAAAGATTTCGATTGTTCTACTTCGCTCTCTTGATGTAATAGTTTATCAGCAGATAGTGGTAATGGTTGAGTTTCAACTTTTGAGCTTTCAAGCCCTGCGATAGATTCGGTTAATGTAATATCAAAAGATTTTGGTTGTTCTACTTTGCTCTCCCCAAGTTTACTGTTTTCTTCAGGGATAACAGTTTTTATTTGTTCATCACGGATATCAATTTGAGCCAATTTCATCAAAGGTGAGTAAATGGCATTGTACATATCACGTGCCATGTTCACCGCACCTTCAAAG
>NZ_JBALDE010000151.1:0-15196 GCF_036917515.1 Nostoc sp.
AGTTCATTCTTGACTTGTTTAAAGCCATATTCAATCCAGTTTCTTAAACTATAAAGTTGAGCAACGTTGAGTTGAAGCTCAACAGATAAATTAGTCATAACATACCAGCTTTCATCTCCTGTTGGGTCAGGAACATTACTTTTACTAATTTGGTAATATCTCAAGCGACGGCGTTGGCCTCCCTTTTTCTTGTCTCCTGTTTCGTCAATACATAAAATTATTTCTCTTTCTCCAATCAACTTTTTTGTCAAATACAGCCTCATTTCTCTTAATTTTTTGACACTCCACAGTGCATCTCTCAAAAAATGATCTAGTGATTGACCATCTTTTAATCCTGCTATTTTCCCTATCTCTGGTAGCGATTTGGTTCGGATGGATGATCACATTCCCAAGTGTAAATACTTGAATGCCTCAAAATGTCTCACATCCTCAAATATTGAATAATAGTGTTGACAGTAGTTATCTATGAACCCGACTGTATTTACTGCTTAAGAGCGCTGCGTAACCATCAGAGTTACTTACTGTTTCAGTTTTTCTTCCTGATTCTACTCTCCCCGTAGTAACAAAAGAGGGATTAGACTTTATGTTATTCAAAGTCAGAACAAATGCTGAGACTATCAATTAAATTACTACTGCACTACCTCCATGACGGTACTGTACCCCTTCCAGTCTAATTCATCCCGCAAATATGCAACGCCCTTATTTGTCAAGGCGGACATTTATCTGTCAAATTGGACAATAATTTGTCAACGCAGATAAATAATTAGTTAATGTACAGTCATGTTTATTGTCGAGTTGATTCATGCATTTTTCAAATTCCATGACTTTTACCAATTACCCAATTACGCCGGAAAAACCGAGCTAAAGCTGATTCTTCTAAAGATAGATAAATTGGGCGTCCGTGGGGACAGGTGCGGGGGTTGCGAGTGCGTTGCCAATTATCTAAAAGTGTCTGCATTTCTTGTTGATTCATCGGTGTACCGTTACGAATGGCACTGCGACAGGCGACAGCTACTTGAGCTGTTTGTAAATCGCCTCCCCAACTAAGTTCTAAAATTGCTTCTGCACAGTCGTCTCGCTGCTGCAAAGGTGCGGGTATATTACGGACTGCCCAAAGTTGTTCGCCAAAGGGTTCTATTTCTAAACCGATGCGTTGCAGTTGTGATACTTGCGCTAGCGATAATTGATAAAGAATTATTGGCGGTTCGACGGGTAAAAGTTGCCAATCATCGCATAATTGCTCATACAAAACTCGCTCATGGGCAATGTGCTGTTCTACTAACCACATACCACCTGAATGTTCCGCCACAATATAAGTATTGCTAACTTGAGCGACAGCTTTTAAAGAGTTAGGAGTTGAAAGGGAGGGGTTAGAATTTTTGTGATTTTCGTTGGAATTTTGAGGATTGAAATTGTAACCCCCTCTGGCTTCTGCAGCTTTGAGTAATTTACTAACTCGTGTTATGTGAACAGCTTCTTTAAGATTGTTAGAAGAGATGCTGAGTGCTTGGTTAATTGCTTGGGTAATTTGCTCTTGCCAATAAATGATTTCGTTGAGGTAAATTTCTGTTTTTGCTGGATTGCGATTCCAGTTAATTTGATTGGGGGAAATGGCAAGATGTAAGAAACAAATTGGATAGCGATCGCGTGGTAATGTTCTGTGAAATGCTGATAATATCGTTTGCTCTAGTTCCGGTGTCTTCACCATCCTGCCGTTAATGGCTACACGTACCCAATCTGGACGATGACGATGACAGCGATCAGGTAATCCTACCACTAAATTTAGTGCACAGTGCTGAGTGCTGAATGGGGAGTTAGGAGTGCTGAATTCTGAATTCTGAGTTCTGTCTTCTGAGTTTAATGGGTTGGATATTTCGAGTTTTATTTCTTGCAAGTCACCTTGTCGCACTTGTGGTAATATCTGCGGTAGCAACTGCCCAATTGTGGCAGCCGGACAGATGGTAAACCATTGACGGTCATTTTGCCAAATCTGCCAGGTGACGTGGGGATGACAGAGGGCGATTTGGTAAATTGTGGCTTGCACAGCTTTCATTTGCTGTGCTGTTGTGGGTAATCCCTGACGACGAGATGAGCAATTACCGAAAAGATGGGAAACTGTAACTACTGTACCAGGTGCGATCGCAGTTACTTCAACTTGTACAACTTTCCCACCATCGCCATAAATTATCCGCCATCCTAATTTTCCACCCAGAGGACGACTCAAAATTTCCAAATCTGCCAGAGTTGTCAAACTGTGCAACGCCTCACCACGAAACCCCAAACTGTTAATTTTCCACAAATCGGCACTAGAGCGAATTTTACTAGTGCTGTGAGCTGTGGCTGCTTGTTGCAAATCATCTAAGTTCATTCCACAACCATTATCTGCCACACGAATTCGCCATTGCTGCGGCCATAGAGAAACCACAATTCGCGTTGCACCTGCGTCTAGGGAATTTTCTACCAATTCCCGCACCACAGAGGCTAAAGAGTCGATTACCTCTCCGGCTGTAATGAGATATACAACTTCTGTTGGTAGAGCTTGAATAGTAGATGCCATAAATTATAGTTTATAGCTTCTGGGGGCACGCTATATACCAATACGATTCACTTAATAAAAATTCTCGGTTGGGTTAAGCAAAGCGCAACCCAACAAAGCCGCAAAAATATTAGGTTTATACCTCAAACGCCACTTGCTTTAAATCGGGAAACCGCAAGGGCGCAGTGGCTCCCCAACCTACGCAATTTAAGGTTAGTTTTTGGCGCTAACCCAAGCGTATTGCGCTATATACGACTCATAACAAGAATCCTTTCTCAGCAAAAAATGAACCACAAATAAACACCGATAAATTATCTGTGTGCATCTGTAGTTTAATTTCTAAAACATTAATTTTTGCAAGATATCTATTGTGTATTACAACTTTTTCTATGGCATCAGAAGAAATTAGTAATTGCAACATTAATTAACATTAAATCACCTGACTTTATGAATATTTTTAGGCGATCGTTAATTAGTATCTCTCATGGACAAAATTTTAGCTGGTTCAGGTTTGAGTAAACCGTTCAACAGTGATGCAGGAGGTTGACTGTAAGGCCAAGCAAAAGCATGACGGAAAGCTGCATCTTGACAAGCTTGTAGTTGTTCAAAACTAATAATATTGTAAGTCAAGAGATTCTCATACTCAAACGGTAGACGCACATTGTGCAATCCAGCATTATCAGTACAGATAGCGATATCAACCCCAGCATCAAGACAACGATCAAAAACTAATTTGAGTTGACGTATATCCTGTAAAGTTCCAGTTTTTAGATAAGTTGTCGGACAAACTTCCAAACATTGTCCGCGTCTAGCCACATCATTAAGTAACTCTGGATATAGTAGGGGAATTTGAATGCCGTGACCAATCCGCATCAAATATGGTAATAGTTCTGAGTAACAACCAGCAGTGGTTTCATATAGATGTCCGGTGGTGTTAACGCCCAACGATCGCGCATAATCATATAAGCTAATCCATTCTTCTAAGCGATCGGCGTAATAACTATCACCTCCGGCTACATCTACTGCACAGACATACTGTTGATTTTGCGCCGCCAAATCAACAATCGCCTTGTTCACCTCATAAGGTAAGCGCGTGTGCATACAGAGAATTTGGCTAGTAACAATCGGATATTCTGGCTGGTGGCTGGCAAGTCCTACGACTCGCACAATTTCTGCCATCTTGTCAATTCTTTCGGATTGACTCAGATGCTCAGGTGTCCGCAAATAAGGAGTGTAGCGCAGTTCCAGATAAGCCAAATTTTCAAATATGTAAGCACCCCGGACCAAGCGATAGATAAAGTAAGGCAAAGTCTCCACAGTTTGCACGCTTTCTACCAGGGTGTGTAATTCTAGATACTCATCTAAGGTGTTACGTGGGCGGGTATAAAAATCTTCAAAATCTGAATAGTCAGCAAAGCGGGAAATTAACTCTGTAGAATGTCGCTCGAAATATCGCCATAAAACTCGTGGTACGACCGAGCCGCCTAGATGTCTATGTAATTCAGCGTATAAAGCCATAGTGGTATTTTTAGGTAAAGTTAGAGGTCGAGTAGAATGTCGCCATTCTACCTTCCCATTCAGAACCGTACTTGCGACTTTCACCGCATACGGCTCCTTATTGAGTCGGTGTTTTTCACACACACCGCGTTGCCCACTTTTGGGCTTAGGCGGCTAGAAAAGGTTTTGTTCTAGATATCTTTCTAGCTCTTGATTGCCAACAGCCTATTGGTCACGAGCTGTTTTATAATCGTGGCAATGTCGATGGAGTAATTGTTTATTCTTGACCAAGTTAGTTCCTCCTTGAGAGGTTCTAATAATGTGGTCAACTTCTAGTTCTAGGTTAATATTTATTGCTAATTGCCGCTTTACCTTCTGAGACGACGTGCCTACGTCAGCTTGTCCCTTGAGTTACCAAGAGCATTTGCTTCTTAGGCAATCCCACCCAATACGTCGTACACCTGAGTGACTGCTTGTGATATCGACCTATCCCAAGAGAACGCATTGGGTTACTTCGTTCCTGATTTCCGTTTGACGCTGATTTTAGGTTCTTCCTGTCCGCCGGGTTACTTTTAGATACAATCTTAAGGAAACATAAAATCTCTTGAGCTTTGACAATAGAGAAATTATTCTTTGTCCATTCACCTTTCCCATTTTGGGCAAGCCAATAACCTGCGTAGGCTTATCAATCATTACGACGGTTCTGTAGGAAATTCGTGTGCTGACCATTGACCAGCTATAGGTGACAGAGTTAATTAGTCAGGTTCTGATGTACCGCCTCACTTTCCCAGCTTCTACAATTTGATACTCATTCTCTTCGTAGTGGGATATGTTGTCACCACTTGCATTTATGGGGATAGAATTTCATCATCACGGTAATTAAGTTGTTAAGGTTTATTTCAACTATTACGACAAGCTGAGAGCCTTACCTCGCTTACATTTACGACTATTTATCGTCTATTTTTGCGAGAACTAATCGCACAACTAATTGCACAATTTCAATGATTGTAACAAAAACATCGAGAGAAAAATCTTCTATCAAAAAAATTTAGTTCCAACTTCTTTGGAGCAAAGGTTTCCCTTCATCTGGATTTCAATAAATACTCCAACCTGTATGCGCGAACGATTTGGTGGCTTGGAATTAGATAGGGTTGAGAGCAACAGATAAATTTATGCCTTCTACCTCGTGCACTAGTATTTGCAGCATGAATAAACTTGACATTACCAAGATTAAATTGATAGCATTAATATCCTTGATTTTTGTGCTATACTAAAATAACATTGCTATTGTTAAGCAAGTGAGATATATTAATATATTTTTCCTTTAACAAAGCAAATTCCTGGCAAGGTTGGTATTAATTGAAAATTCAAGCGTTGGAAGTCAAGGCTGGCGATCGGATTATTGCTTACTGCAACAATAAAATGCAAATCTGCAAGGTAAAACGCATTTTAGATCCAGGTCAAGCTAATATCACACTATCAGTATTCACCTCTGAAAATTATCGCGGTTGTTCAGTTTCATCTATAGTCCGCTTCCAAAGCAACGCCTTAGTTGATTTGGTAAGTTAAAAACCAAGTAAATATTCAAGCTCAAAAATATTTCTAGCTATTGTCCAGCCTCAAACTGGACAAAATTTTTGTTAAAGGTGCGATGCCTGTGGTAAATGCTCGCCTACGCACATACAAATTCGTTAATTGTAGCTATAGCAATCGCCAAGGTGATTAGGATACTAGGTTCAAGACAAACTCGATTCATCTCGTAGACAATCAAATTTGTCAAGTTGTTTGCGGGTACTGCTCTTAAGCCAAGACCAACAGTTTTCAATTTTGTTTAAGTCAATTTCTATAGATGATTTTTCTGAAAATGCAAAACGCCATTTAGTTATTGGTAAACTGTTCCAGATATAATTTGCATATCTAAATTTAATTAAAATATTGTGGGGTGGACAGCGTTCAGCTGACCTATACTGAGCGTTATTGAAGTAGTGCTGATGTTAAAGTCTTGCCCACCCTAATTATGCAAGTTAAAGGTGGAACAGCTTATTGCTAAACTTACCTTCCAGTTTATGGCTTTTTTCAGTTCTTTTTCACATCACGAGCCATGTTGAGGTAGTAGTCGTCAAGTTTGCCATTAGAACGATGGCGGTTAGTGGCAGGAATTTTAGCAATGTTATCCCGATTCGTTTCAATTGGTTGTTTAGCTGAAGCTTGCTTTATGTTTTGCACCTGATCAGATTCCAAGAAATAACCAGACTCACTGAATCCGAAAAGCTTGCCAAAAAAACCAAATAAATTTCCGAAAAAATTAGAAATACTTTGGAATAAAACACCAAACAAGCCTTCAAAACGAAGGAACAAGTTCCGAATAAATTGAGTTAGACGAAGCATAACAGCACCTTCAATGATTGCCTATTATCCATTGTGACTCAATTTAGATTCGGGGATTGCTGCTATGGCAAAAATCTACCAGTAGGTAGGTATAATTCCCATAGCCCCTAATTTTCCTGAACCAGTAAAACCGATTTCACAGGACGCTTGATAGAATTTCCCTCCAAATCAACCTTCCCGTAAAAGGTTTTCCCATTGTAATAAAGCGAAGACGAACTTCCTCCATCCAGATTCATCGCTTGATCGGCACCAAGAGTTTTCATCAAATCAGCTAATGCTGGCAAAGATATTCCAGAGTTCGCGGGAGCCAAGGGTTTTTGAGCCACCATAACTAAAATAACGCTGCCATCACGGGTGATACCTACGGCAGTTCTGGCATTGGGTTGGTTGCTGCCAAGCGCATCTCGTTTATTGGCATTGTCTACAAAGCCCTCTTTTTCTAAGGTAAGTTCTGGTAATAGGCGTGGGCCAGCACCTATAGCATCAACTAACTGACAACCTGCTGGTGGTGACTGACTGTGTAGGGTAATGGAATAGCGGATAGTTTGCCCGCATAAGTAGCGACGGAATTCTGTGCGATTGAATATTTGACCCAAATAAGATTTTAAGTTGGGATTGTTCACCAGCCGCTCGTTTTCCTTGGGATCAGCTACCAACTTCCCTTGTCGGACAACATAAGATGTAGTTTTTTGGTTGGCTGGGTCAAAAAAGCCTGCATTCAAAATAGCTACGGCTTGATGCTTTTGGGCAAATTCTTCTACAGTGGCTACCTTCTGTGATAATGCAGGAGTCACCAAAAATTTGTTATTAACTGGAATCAACAGGATGTGAGCGATGCCTTGGGGCAAAGTGCGATCAAAGTAGCGGATAGTTTTTGGTGGTGAAGCCGTAATAGTGGGTATTGACAGTGTTGAAAAACACAAATTAAACCACAACATTATTGCCAAACTAATTAGTATCAAAGCCAGTAGTTTGATTTTTTTCACTTTTAAACTCACTTGCAGTTAGCTCAAAAAAGCTGATTTAGTTGATTTAATTAAAATATTTTAAGCTGAATAATAGAAAAGTTGTAGTAGCATAGCCCAGCTAAAATAGTGGACAAAATCTAGCTATTATAGTGTAAACAAGATGTTCACATAGGCGAATGAGACTCCTATAACACAATAAAATTAAGAGTTGTATTAATTATTATTCTTAGTCCAAGAGATTTTTTAGTTACAAGGTTTGAATTATAGATTAAAAAAAATAAAACTTCAGCAATATCTATATTTTGCTCGAATTAACTGACAACTACGAGTACTAAAAACCATCGATTTTCAGCGATTAGCAGACTTATTTAATACTTGGGCATCGGCGATCGCCTCACCAAAACCAGAAGAACAATTGGCAGTTGATGATAAGAGCATTCGTTGCACACTGACAGATTATAGTCAGTCAGATCTAGAACTTTATTTCAGTTGTGTCAGTATTTAGTTACCAACGCGGTGTTGTTATCCAGATGCAAATTTGCGAATAAACAAGTCAGCGAAGTCGCAGTTGTGCAACAGTTAATATCTGAATTTACAGGTCAAAACCTAATGTTTACCCTTGATGCTTTGCACTGTCAAAAAAAACACTATCGTTGATTATCAATGCTGACAATGATTATTTGATTGGATTGAAGCAAAACCAGCCTATGCTCTACAAAATGGCTCAAACTCAATTACAACAATCATCTCCACTCAGTTGTGCCACGGCTATTGATTCGCGGCATTCAAGAATCGTCAAACGCACTAGCCAAGTATTTCCAGTTCCAGAATCACTTCAAAATCAATGGGCTGGACTCAAAACATTTGTTGTTGTTGAGCGTCAGGGTGAACGCGATCGCCAACCATTTCCGGAATGTCAGTTTTACATTTGTAGTCAACATCTCGAAGCTCAACAATTGCTTACTGATACTCAAGGACACTGGGCAATTGAAAATCGACTACACTGGGTCAAAGATGTGACATTTTCCGTTGGCATAGCCTTTCGCAGAGAAGATTTTCCACTGTGTCGTGGTGGCAATGCTCCTGTTAATTGGGCAATCTTGCACACCTTTTTGATTACGAGCGCCAGATTTTTTGGTTTCCGAACTATCCCTCAAGCACAACGCCCCTTATCCAACCAACTCCAAAAAGTTTTTTCTCTGTTTGTATGAAACCACCCTGCTTTTTTAAGGTAGTAAGGGGGGATCAACCAATATTTGATACTTCTCAGACATCCTCTGAGGCACAAACTTCTACATCAACACCACCTGCTAGACCGTTTGCCACTGTAGCTTATCCTAATAGGTCATTAAGTGCTTTTCCCGCACAACTACCACCATTGCTTTATGCTTATAGGGCACTAGGAAAAGCGGTTGATGCTGAAACGATGAAATTGCATCATGATGCACATAATGCTAGCTACGTCAAGAACTTAAATGATGCATTGAAGCAGTATCCAGATTTGCAAAAAAGAAGTGTTGAAGGTTTACTAGTGAATTTGAACAGCGTACCTGAAGATATTCGGACAAAGGTACGTAATAACGCTGGTGGTCATCTCAACGACACAATTTTTTAGCAACTGATGATCCCCAAGGTGGAGGACAACCATCAGGAGCGATCGCTCAAGAAATTAACCAAACTTTTGGCAGTTTTGATGCTTTTAAAAAACAGTTTAACGCAGTAGGTGCTGGAAATGTTGGGTTTCGTTCCTCAACTACCAATTTAAGGTTTTTAGCGCTAACCCAAACGTATTGGAAACTAGCGCTCCAACTTTTTGCTAAATCCCCTTATGTAACATAATTACGAATGACGGATTTTTAAAGTTCGGTGTTTGTTACGGATTATCCATAGTAGAACAATTAGCAATACAAGCGCTTTGATCGTAGATGGCTCCACTACCTTCTTCACTTCCGTGGGGGTTTGAGGAGTAACATTACACGGAATCTCAATGATCTGTGTGTCATCGGAACCATTACCACTAGGGGTCAGATCGCATTCGCCTTTGTTGTTGAGAGACAAAGGTGCATTTCCTGGAGAAACAGGTGGTTGAGCTGAAGAACTATCACCACCTAGTAATAGAAGCAGAATTAAACCGAGACCCCCAACACCGATTATTGGCCAAAGTGGAAAGGAATTAGAACTGTCTGGTACCAAGACATCTCCCGCAGAGCTAGGGAAAGCATCAAAAGCTATTGTTTCTCCATCCAAGGCTAGTGGATTGTCACTTAGCAAAGTATCTCCTGCGATATCTTCTCCTAAGAGATGATTAAATTCCTCTGGAATCGCATTATTGGGGCGTCCGAGTTCCCCACCTTCTTCGGAGTATGGAAAGGATAGTACTTCAAAAATCTTCTGTTGGAGTTGGTTCTGATCTCCAGAACTCAATGCATCCAAGCCTGTAGAGATTTTATCTAAATAAAAATTTGTCATCTCTGGCGATAGACCTAGAGACTGAATTTGCTCTTGAATGTTAGAAATTTTTGAGGCTTCTTCAAATAGCAGTCGTCCGTATGACAATTTCAGGTCTAGTAATCCATTACGAAGGCTAACAGAGTCATTGACTCCTGAGTATGGTGCCCAGTAGAACTGCTTGGTTACAAGTCCGAGTCCTTCTATTGGATTGCGACCAAAACTTTGTCCAAGAAGATATTGAGATCCATCCATGATTGCGGGAGATGCGTTTCTCCAAAATGAGGCGTAAGGCACCGCAGAGAGATTAGGATTATTGCCGTAGAAGTTAGCAAAATTCTGGAAGTTTTTCTCTCCACCGGCTGCTCGGATCAGAAGGTTTTGATAATTAGTTCCACTGTTTAACTCCACTAATCGTTGGATTACCAATCCAGTCTTATTGCAGGTCAGACCAAATCCCACATCACATCCAGGAATGACTCGCATCTGGCTCAAATTCTGGTTATTGATTTGGTACTGGAGATACTCAGACTCCAGTCCTTGTTGGATACCATAGCGTCCAATATTTAGCTGTGCAAAAGCAGACTGACACGTAGTAAGTACTACTGCAACAGATGAAAATGCGATCGCTGCAAAGCGAACTAACTTCGGCATCGCAATTCTTTGAACAATTGATTTAGGCAAGATGCACCTCTACTAAAGGACAACAATTTAATTGGGGATTGGTCATTAGTCATTTGTCATTTGTCATTAGACATGGGGCATTGGGCATGGTTATTCTGCTTGTCCCCTTGTTTCCCTCATCTTCCGCTGCTCCCCAGTTCAACTCTTAGCTAAATAAATGTTGATCGTGATTCCTGTACCTTTGAGATTTCCTGATGAGAGTGTGTGATATAAGACTATCGCTCGGTTTGGTTGGTCAAAAAGATACCCACGACGTGTAGGTTTGATCTTCCCTTCCTTGACTAAGGAAACGAAGGCTTGTAGATATCTACGTATACCTTGACGATTCTCTTTAGTAGTATTCGTATGACGCTCAATCAGCATCATAAAGAAGTCCAAGCTATGATTTTCCTGCCCTTGAATCAGACTGCCTTCATCTAGGAAAGAACTTGCTATCAGCCTGCTATTAACTTGTTTGACCTTAAATAAAGTAAAATAACGTCCCTCTTTTTTGGGATCGTTGGCATAACAGACCCAGGAACCCTCTTTATTTTGTGTAAAACCCTGTTCAGCAAGGTAAGACAGCAAAGAATTACTTGCTTTAGTTTGTGGTGGAGGTAATAAATCTTCAATAGGATCTAAAGAGCAAATCCTCTGTGTTGTTTTCCGTGGATAAACAGCAGGAGTCTGCTGGGTATTGATGCCAAAGGGCTTGTCATCAGACAATTGTGTTGTTTTCGGTGGATAAACAGCAGGAGTCTGTTGGGTATTGATGCTAAAGGACTTGTCATCAGACATTGCCATGCTAGACATTGCAGCCAACGCAGATACCTGGAGAACGATCGCTCCAAACAAACGAACTATGATATTCATGTTTTTCCTGTTACTCTTACTGACTTTGTGAATAATCGAATTTTTACTAGATCGAGATTGATCTAGCAGTCCTAAATTATTTGTTAAATTTAAGTGTTTGCCTAATTTGAACGAGCGTAGCTTAAGTTTTCACTAATCAAATAGGACTTTTATATAGGTAACTAAGCACAAAGAGAACCAATATCTAAATAAAACACACAATGTTAATGTATTCTTGACAATACAGATTGGGCTTTTTGATATTTTTACATATACAAAAAACTATTGACATTGTGTCAAACCTTTTCTATTTACTCTTGTCTAATTTTTTGCCATTATAAGAGGGTTTTATGCCTTTTTTGCTGGCTATGATGATTCCGAAAAAAGAGCCTTAGTTAGCTCTTTAGTACCTTATATAAGCAGATTATCAAAAGCTCTGTGCTTTGCATATTAGGGCTTTTGTTGATTTCCTAGGTAAGTTGAATGATTTTTTGTTTTTTGAAGGTAGCATACCTAACTAGCTGTTTCAGCATGATGGAAATTTGATGTATAAAATAATATCTCCTTGACAGTAAAATAATATTACCATGAGCTTGAGACACGCAACAGTATTGTGGACAGTTATCAAAGTTGTACACTGGGAATCGTAACTACCTCTTCATTAAATTTCATAGCAAATAGTTCAGAGGCAAGCTTAATCTATTTATACACCCCTAGTATTAAGTTCTTAAATACTAGTAGTATGTCAACTTCTATTAACATGTGTTAAATACAACTTTATTAAAACAAAATACGTATAAATAATAGATTGCGATCGCTAACCCAAGTTTTTAATGATCCTACCAGGCGATGTCTATGATGGGCTACGACTATGCACCAAACAAAATTAAGTTAGATTACAAGTATAAAATTTGCGATTTATCACGCTGTTGCTGTTGTTGCCACAAACTTTATAAGCCTGTAAGGCAGAGATTTACGACTTCTCTAATACCAATTCAAAAAATATTTGCGACACATAAGGCATCCAAAATAAAATCATAGCCTCAACATTATTCAGATTGATAATGTTGAGGCTATCAGCATGACAAGCAGCAAATTCTATCGAGAATTGTTGATAAACAGAACTTACACATTGACAGCTAAGACAATAATTGCGTAAGTTCTAAATTAATTAATTCAATTTAATTTATTACAAAGCACTGCGGCTAGTTAACACGTTCCACAAGAAGACTGCAACAATTGCACCTAGAACTGCTACTGCAATACCGGGAATACTCAAAGAGGGAGCCGCTAGAGCAAAGCTTCCTGTACTGAAGAATACACCCAAACTACCACCAATAAAAGCACCAACGATTCCTAATAAAATTGTTGCTAAAATTCCGCCACCTTGATGACCAGGGTAGATAGCCTTTGCGATCGCACCAGCAATTAGACCTAAAACAATCCAAGCAAGAATATTCATTGTTTTTATTTAATAAACGTTTTCTAGTGACAAATACATAATAGCAATCCAAATATTGACATTCAATCTACCAACAGAAGCAATGATCGATAGCCTTGAGGATGAACTCCCTTAATTAGAGATGGATAATAAAAAAAGCTCCTAGTAAGTCTAAAACTAAGAGCTAATAAATTCATTGCTTGATAATAGCAGTATATGCGTTTTTAATGAGTGTTCTCATCTACTTGAAGAATTAAGCTCAAGTTTGAAAGCAGATAGTTTTGTAGGTTCGCACTTAAGTTTACTCAACTTGTAGAACTCTAATGCTGTAAGAGGTTTGCGCTTAAGGATTGGCGTAGCATTTGTAGTAAAGGGCAATTACCTGTACTTGCATTAATGTTAAACAATAAAACCAACTGCTTTACCAATTTATCGTTCTTGCATTTCTTGCTGACGCATGGGCATGGCGTCAATCTGCTTAAAAATTGCTGTTGCTTGCACTGGTGTAGTTTCTTGGCGTTTAATACCACCATCTTTGCCGATCAAAATGACACGAAAATTTTCTCGCTCAACCCCAAAACGATTTCGCAAATTGGCAACAGAAGATTCATCTATTAGCTGTCCGTTGGCATAGCTTTTATCTGTTGCCAAAACTTGAACTAGAACTAAATCTCGGTCTTTAAAACCATTTTTGTGCTGGTTAAATACTTGCATTTGTTGCTGATAGTTATGGTTATCAACAGACGGTGCAAAGATTAGCAGCACCCGGTTTTGCCATTTTTGGGAACTGAGGTTAAATGAAGACATTTTGACAGTATGGGTTGAAGCTTGGACAGTAGCAATGCTGACGGGCAATAGGGCTATAGACGTAGTGATAGTTAGGGCGATTAATACTGAGTTATTCACTTTAGCGATTGTTAAGCTCATAATATAGACTATGACATGAACGAGGTTTAATGAAATGTCAGAAGCTTTTCCAGACTCTTCTCAATTACAACAGTGGCATCAAGGTATTGAAATGGCTAACCGCAATAACATTTTCTGTCATTGTCGTAGTTGTAGCTATGAATGGGTGGACTCTGTGATTGATGCAGTCTGTTGTAAATGCGGCAGCAAAGATATTGAACATATCTCGTGCTGGCAGTTTCCAGATGATTGAATGAGTATCCAGATATGTAGCTAATATAGCGATCGCTACTTTTGACATTTTCTCTCAGAATTACTTTGTTAAGCTGCGGTAATGTCTGCTTGTACATCGAAAGCGGAACTTTCAAAAATACTCTAGTACTCAGATGAATCAACGGTTAACAGTACTCATGTCAGGATAGCGTTCGCCAGCTGCCACATTTTTTGGTGCAACTGTTTCAAGTCGATTCAAATCTTGTTCAGTCAGGACAATTTCGGTAGCTGCAATATTTTCTTCCAAGTAAGTACGGCGTTTTGTACCAGGTATTGGGACAATATCTTCTCCTTGAGCGAATAACCATGCTAAAGCAAGCTGACTAGAAGTTACTCCTTTTTCGCTGGCGATCGCTTTGACTTGCTCTACTAATTGCAGGTTTTTATAAAAATTCTCACCTTGAAAGCGAGGAGAATTTCTTCGATAGTCATCAGGTGCAAGATCGTCAGGGCTAGCGATCGCACCTGATAAAAATCCTCTTCCTAATGGGCTATAGGGAACAAACCCAATTCCTAATTCCCGCACGGTAGGTAAAATTTCATCCTCTGGCTCTCGACTCCAAAGAGAGTATTCTGTTTGCAGTGCAGTAATCGGGTGAACTGCTACAGCCCGTCGAATCGTCGCTGGGGCAGCTTCCGAAAGCCCCAAATAACGCACTTTTCCCAGCTTGACTAACTCTGCCATTGCCCCGACAGTATCTTCAATGGGGACAGTTGGATCTACACGATGTTGATAATAGAGGTCAATTACTTCCACTCCCAGACGTTTTAGCGAGGCATCGCAAGCTTGATGGACATATTCTGGTCTACCATCAACTCCTTTAAAGCCACCATCTTCAGTACGGACATTGCCAAATTTAGTTGCTAAAACTACTCGATTTCGGCGATCTTTGATTGCTCTGCCTACTAGTTGCTCGTTGGTAAACGGCCCATACATGTCAGCAGTATCAAGAAAATTAACTCCCAGTTCTAATGCCCGATGAATAGTAGCGATCGCCTCAATTTCATCCCGACCGCTATAGAACTCAGACATTCCCATGCAACCAAGTCCGATAGTTGAAACTTCTAACCCTTGTTTGCCTAGCTTTCTGATTCTCATAAAATAATCTCCTACTTAGTAATTGGTCTTAGAATATAGCAGTTCCTGCTTGAGTGCAATACAGTATGGGATGATGGAGTATATCAACGTCTAAGTGCCTGTAGAATGAAACCTTACTCCTGTGA
>NZ_JBALDE010000152.1:0-74715 GCF_036917515.1 Nostoc sp.
ATTTCTAGCTGATATATCCCTGACATTGTTCATCCTTCATCTGGTTTATTCTTATTCTCTCATCTGTAGTCCAATTTTAGAGAATTGGTATTACAAGTTGCGCTCAATGCCCTACACTCTCAGGCAAGGTATCAGGAAGATCCTCAAATTAACCTGATCTATCAAAGACTAATACGGCGATTAGGGGGATTAAAGCTGAAAGATGAGATGCTTTATCCGGTGAGAACCCAATTAGATCGAGTTATTGTCTACACCGATCCGGTGGAAATGATGGCCAAGGGCAAATATCAAAGCCGAGGCACGCTATTTGAAAAACTAGATGCACTTGAAGCAGCAATTATCAAAGGACAAGCAGTTGAGCTTTATCGCTGTCGTAATCCGTACAATCCTAACAAAGTCAGATATGAGCAAGTTTATCCTTTACAACTGATTTATGCAGATATTGCCTGGTATTTGTTGCACGAGGACTATAAAGACGGTCATCTGGCAGTGTCACGTATCGATCGCTTTACCGATTACTTTAAGGTTCTAGATAGCAAAGGTCGCGGCTCAATTACCCAATGGAAAAGCTTACATATCGCTCATCGGCTCTTAAAGGCGGGTTGGGGCTTGAAGTTAGGTTCAAGAAAAGATCAGCAAAGGGAGATTCATGGAGAACTAGAGCTTATAAAAGTAAAAGTTCGATTTTTTCCTGAAGTTATGGAATTTATCCAGGAAGGCGAAAAGCGACATCCTAAGCAAGAAATCAAACCAGGGCCAACGGGAAAAGATAGCAAACCTGCTTACGTAGATTATATTGTTCAATTGCCTGAGCGATCGCTAGAAGAATTTTGTCGCTGGGTTTATCGTTTTATGGACAATGCTCAATTTATCTATCCTCAATATCTAGCTGAACAACACCTGAAATTTGCTTCTGCCTTAATAGCTCGGTATTTTGTGTAAAAAAATAAAAGATGGTTTGTACAACTATGAGCTTCGTCTGCTCAAAATTGAATCTGTTTAACTGACTTTTGCAAGAGGTCTATTGATTATTACAACGTCTTCCGCAACATGAAGCAAGTCTTGGCAGATTACACTTTGGGCGATGATGGAGGCAAGGAAGACTCACCCATTCAAGAAAAGTCTAACCTGTTTGAGTTACTCGATGATGCGATCGCGCCATCGACAGATTGACGCTTACACCCAACAAATTTGGGCTTTAGTTCCTTAAGTTGCCACCAATGGGTATACCATGACCCTACACTTGCTGCTATATTTAGTGACAAAATTGTGATTTCAGATGGTCAGCCAATCGAATTGCCAAGGCAACAATAGTGAGCGTAGGATTAGCATAGCCTCCTGTAGGGAAAACAGAGCTACCTGCCATAAATAAATTAGAGATGCCGTGAACTTGACAATTTGCATCGACTACTCCTTGTTTTGGGTCATGATGCATACGCGTTGTTCCCATATTATGATGGGTGCTAAGAGAAGCAACTGGACGATCTCCATCCAATTCAATCTGCAACTCACCCAGTCCGGCACTAGCAAACTCTTGTGCAAATACTAACTGCGATCGCTTCACACTGCAAATATCTATTTCGCTCCAATGATTAGTTAATTTTGCTTGCGAATAACCAAGCTTATCTAATTGATTACTGAGTGTCACTCGATTATCTGGATTTGGGGTTTGTTCAGTTTGGCTGAGAACTTCAAACTTTGTATATTTCTGTTCATTATTTTCATGGTAGGACCATCCTCCATGACTCAAATCAGGGAATAAATATTCTTTTTTGAGATTATATTTATACCAATCAATTACTAAATCATCAATATTTGTAATCACATTTTGCAAATGCTGAAAAACATTTTTCGGTAACTGTTTTTGTCGAACTGAAGAGAACAAAATTTTTGCAGAAGCCTTTGCTGCCGATCTAAACCTTTCATCTCTGGGATACAATAAGGCGGTCATATTTAGTAATTTATCGCGGCGCATAACTTGTTCTGTTAAAGCAAATTTTCCCATGACTGTGACATTATTCACGCGGCGTAAGTCATACAAAGCCATCGAATTAAATATTTTGCGATTTTGTGGGATAAGCATACCACAACGAATAAAAGGATGATCCATAAAGAACCTACCCACTAAATCATGTTGATTGCCTAATCCATTCTTTTGAATTCGGTTTGATAGCAGCAATAAACGGGCGTTTTCAATACCACCTGCGGCTAAAATAAATACTTTTGCCGCAACCCAAAATTTATTACCAGATAAACAAGCAACTTGCACACGTTTCACTGTTTGGGCTGCTTCATCTGCTTCAATTTCTACCACATTGGCGTTGAGGAATGTAGTTATATTAGGAGATTGATTAATTTGATGTCGATATTCATTGGTAAAAATATCGCGCGGGCCAAACTGAAACATACTGGTAGTAACTCGGTCACTTGTGAAATGTGTCCGAGGAGATTGAGCATTTTCCCAAGCTTCAGCTTCATAAGCAAAAGAACCGAGTTTACAGACTGCTTGAGCGCGCTCATAAAATGGATTGAGGTGAGATTTACTAAAAGGCCAGCCACTGTATGGCACCCAATCTCGTTTTTCAAAATCTATTTCGTCTAAGGGCATGTGCCTTAGACCAAGTTGATTTTTATTAATTTCAATATTCCAGACATTAGCCAATCCACCAAATTGACGATGACGCATATCTTGCAGTGGTGGAAAAGGATCTCCAACCGTTTCGCCTTGACCAAGAGATGCAGTCTCTTGATTAAATTCTAAATCACCACTTTCTAGTAAGCACACTCGAAAGTCTTGCTTAATTAATTCCTGTGCAAGTGTAATTCCTGCTGGCCCAGCACCAACTATACAAACTTCGGTATTAATAATTTCATCTCTTGGCAATTTGCGGCTATCAATCAACATTGATTTAGTTCCTTTCAATCTAATTTATTATTTTTAACCACAGATTGACATCAATTAATTATCTATGTAAATCTGTAGTTTTGTTTTTATAAAATTGGCTTTTGTAAGAAGTTTAGTACTTCATTCAGCTGATGAAACACTCGGTATTGCAGAACGAATTGCATTAATAAAATTTTGGGCATAATTCTGCGTTGAAAAATCGAGGGCGCGTTGTCTGGCAGCTACTCCAGCACTCTGGGCAAATTCTTGCTCGTCAAGATAGCGGAGAATTGCGATCGCTAATTTATCCGCATCCCCGTAAGGTGTTAATAGTCCATTCATGCCATCAGTAATAATCTCTGTCGGGCCACCTGCACTGCCAGCAATTACAGGTTTACCCAGCGCCATCGCCTCAATAATCACAATCCCAAAGGGTTCTTTATCTGATGCATGAACGAATACATCCATCGCTTGCACCCATTCCGGGATATTACGCTGTAATCCAGCCATAATTATTTGGTCTTTCAAGCCCAAAGCGGTGATTTCGGTTTTTAAGAAGTCTTCATAATCCGGTTCTAAATCATGCTTCCCGCCAACCACTACACAATGAGCATCGGGATACTTTTGTAGAATTTTGGGCATCGCTTGCACCAATACGTGCATTCCCTTCCATCGTTGCAATCGTCCCACAATTCCAATCAACGGCCCGTGTAAAGGTAAGCCTAGTTTTCGCCGTGCTTCTTCAGGAGCAGGTAAAGCATTAGGCTCAAATCGGTCTAATGCGACACCAGGATAAACTAAAGATGTTGGTCTGTGGGGCCAAATTTCTGCTTGTGCTTGCTTGCCATCTTGCGAGAGGGTGATAACTGCCCGCGCTGGGATGAAAGTTGCAATTCGTACCAACCAAGTTTTATCACTAGGTACTTCTAGTTGATACCACACAGCAGGCAACCCCACCAGCATCGCCGCCAAACCTCCAGATATATGTGTAATCCACATCCAATTGACAATTATATCTGCACGTTCGCAGCGAGCGATCGCAGCTATCCGCAAAACAGCGCCAATAAAACGGTGGATTTGGCGTAAACGCCCACTTTCTACAACTCGCGCATCAATACCCAGAGACTTTACTTGTTCGACCATCGGGCCGGATTCTAAAAATATCACCAGCCACTCAACACCAGCATTACGTCCCTGCTGCACCAAATCCCAAAGCATCATTTCACCACCGCCTCGTAGCTCGGCCAGTGGCATAACAACAATTACTTTCATAATCTATAAAAGTCCTATTTAAGTTGGAAGATTTATGAGATTCTCGATTTATTAGAGAAGTTAGGAATGTTGGAGAACATCTGAGGATTGCTATAGTATTTATGTCCTGCCATAGCTATAGCTAAAAATCCCCAAAGAATCATCCCTGACACGCTCAACATCCCACTACCGATAACTAACTGTGAAGCAGAACTGATCCCAATGGCGCGGGCAGCACTGACAAAACTATCGAAACGACCTTCACCATAACTGCTAATAATAATAATTAAGAAAATTAATCCACCCATATAAAATATGCCTCCAAACCAACCGAGGGTGAAAAACATATCTAAAATGCCACTATCAATTACTACTACTTCAATTTGACCAGTTTTTTCGTTGACCTTCCAAATATTTCCTAAGCCGTTACCTAGACCATTAGAAAGGGCTAAACCAAGATTTCTGTCATAAGTTCCCGATCTATCTTTAAAGCTACCATCTTCTTGAATATTAGAAAAAGTTTCAAAACGCGCTGCTACTACCCCAGCAATTGGTTCGATAGTTGTTAATGGCACAACACAAATAGCCATGACCAAAATTATTATAATTAAGCGCATTTGAATTTTGGCTCTGACTGAACCCATAATCATAATTATTCCAAATAACCAGCCTCCCCAATTAGTACGTGCTTGTGTTAATAAAAAAGACAAGTAACCAACAGCTGAAGCCGGAAAAATTAAGTTTCCTGAACTGGTCAATAACAACAGTAACCCAGCCTGCATAACAGAACCAAAGGGGCCGACTGAGTGTAATGTACTCCAGACGCGCATCCCGAAAGGTACAGGGTTTCCAGAACTCATGAATAATTTTGATTGTATGAGCCAGTACCTATCCCATTCCGGAGCTACCACAAATTGATATACGCCATAAGTTCCTAAAATCAATACAGACCAGAGAAATGTTCGTTGAATGTTCTGGCGATAGCTGGGATAATCTCGCCAGTTAATAAATAAGTGAAAAGCGAAAATCACAGGACTGAGCCAATCCATCAATCCGCGTGCTACAGGGATAGGTGGGTTGTAAATTAGACCTACAAGAAAGCCATAAAACACTCCAATAAAAGCCAAAACAAACGGTAAACCCCCTTGGTGAAAGGCACGGGGAAAGTGTCGTAAGAATGTTGCCATAGTTATAAACACCACTAAGTAGGGTGCTATGAGCATTTGGCGGCTAGCATCCCAGCCTACCCGATAGTCAACTAAGCGAGTTGCTAAGGGTGTGAGAAACCAAATCCACCAAGTAAAGCCAATGTAGAGAATGGGATGCCGCAAGTATAAAAATACAGCTACTACTAAAGCTGTCACCGGGAAAATTAGGCGTAATGCGGCAGTAGCACCAGCAAAATAGCAAACTACAGTTAGTAATATAAAGCCTGCGATCGCCATCCAACCCTGTAGCGATCGCTCTTCAGGAGAATAGTTTTCTTGTAAAAAACTATTGAAAAGTATCTGCTTAGAATTCATTCAATTTTAGATGTACATAATTAAAAGTAATTCACAATTTAGTTCTTCAATTACGAATTACAAATTGTTTATATCCCTGCCAACGTCCACGCCAAGATGCTAATAACTTTTTCCCCGCTAACTGCCCTTGGGTAGGTAAAAATCTCAGCCATTGTACTAAGCCCAAACTATCGCATGTACCCACGAATACTGCCCAGAACAAAAATGCAATCCGGTGGAGAAATGGTAAATGCTCTAGTAGAACTAAGGTTTCATTATGGACTAAATTAATAAAGGCAATTTCATTAAAGTTATTTCGCTGATCTTCGTCAAAACGTTGTGCTGGATAATGATCTACAGCAACGCGAGGATCGTAAATTATCTTCCAACCAGCCCGCTTTAATGCCAGGGTGAATGCCATTTCAAAGTGTACTTGCGCTCCAGTACCGCGCATCCGTTCGTCAAAGCGCAGTTGTCCGATTGCTTGGGTACGAAAACTCATGTTCACGCCCTTAAGAATATCGACTTCACGGGGTTCTCCCACTCCCAGGTGATGGTTGCCAATGACTCGCCCAAACCACTGCAACTGTCCCACTACTGAACGGGATTCGTTTTCTAATTTGCTGCCGTGGTATATCCAATCACGCCCTCCCAGTCCGCCAAGGCGACGATCGCAGCTAAAGTAAGCCGCAATTCGCTCTAACCAATCCGGGTGGGGTGCGGCATCATCATCAGTAATGGAAACAATATCGCCCTCCACTGCTGCTAGTCCGGTGTTGAGGGCTGCTACTACCCCTGGTTGTGTCACTTTCACAGTATGCAGTGGCAAGTTGTGCGCTGTATATTGCGCCAGAAATTGCCAAGTTTCTGCATCCGTATCGCGGACAACCACTATCACCTGATCGACTGGTTTAGTTTGCTCCTGTAGCGCCAAAAGGCAGCGTGAAAGGTCTTGTGGACGGCGATAAGTCGGTATCAGAACGGTGTTCCGCATTGCTTAACTCCTCGAATAGATCCACATAAGTTTGTGCCATCGCAGTCCAGCTGTGTTGTTCTGCCACAGAACGAGCAGCTTGACTCATTTGCTGCATATCTACACTTACCAAAGACATCATCGCCACAGCTAAAGCATCGATATCATTTGAGTCGGGTAAGACAATGCCACATTCTGGTGTGACTAACTCTGCACCCCCCGTAGCTGTGGCAGTAATTACTGGTAGTCCTGAAGAAAGTGCTTCTAACAATACGAGGCTACAAGCTTCATATCGGGAAGGAAAAATAAATAAATCTACTGACCGCATAATTTCGGGGATATCACGGCGAAATCCGACAAAATGCACGCGTTCGCTTAATCCCAAGGATACTGCTAGTTGTGGGAAGGGACTACCTTCGATATGACCTACCACCGCCAAATGTAAATCGGGTACTTTCACTAAAGCGTGTAGTACTGTATCTAAATTTTTTCTGGGTGTGCGGATGTCTCCAGCAAACAAGGCTAAAGTGACATTCTGCGGTAAACCTAATTTTTGGCGCTGGCTTTGACCAGGGGTAAACTCTTCTAAATCAACGCCATTGACAATTACCCGAATTCGAGAACGCGGTACACCAATGTTGACTAATTCTTGAGCTACTTTTTCAGATACAGCCACTACAACCTGGGCTTTTTGGAAAGCCTGTTTTTCCCAACGGGCATTAAAAGCCGTAAATAGCCACTGGTAAAAACCATATAAATCGCGGTGGTTACGAGATATATGAACAGGCGATCGCAACCATGAACTATGGACAAAATGTACAGCATTCACATCAGCCGCAGCCAGATTAATTGCTCCATTGACTTTAACTAAATCAATGTTAAAGCGATATTTACGTAACCAATCTGCACTTTTTTGAGCAAATATGAAATTACGTACAAATTCTGTAGGATAGCCTTTGACTGGAATTTTAATCCAATTAACTTGGCTATTGTCTTCTAGTTCTGGTGCGACTTCACTAGCTAATAATGTCAAGTGATGACCGCGACGAATTGCTTCTTTAGCAACCTCATAGTTTACTCGCCCCTGACCATCACCTTTTTTGATTTTATGAGTAACAATACAAAGTTTCATACACCACTTCCTTTAGAATAAAGAGCTTCACGCAAAGGTAGAGGCGCAGAGAAAGAATTTAAAAATAATCTTCTTTTCTTCCCTTTACGCTCTTTACACCCTTTGCGTTAGCCTGCGGCAAGGCGTGCATCTACGTTTAATAAATAAATTTCCCAATTTAGAGATATTGAGATATTATTTTGATACTCCGATTAACTTACTTGCTAAAAATCGCGGAGTAAAACTAAGACTAAGTGCTGCCATAGTTCGCACATTAAATTTTTGTTGATTCAACGCCTGCAAAAAATAAGGACGTGCGGCGGCTATCTGTTCGCTTCGTAGCAAACCAATTCCTAAAGTAGTATTAGCTTCTAACCATTTATGTTGAAAATGAGTTCTAAATTCCTGTAAACGAGGGTCTTCCATAAATACTTGATAACAAAACATTTCGCTTTTAGCTTTGCGAATTTTTGCTTGCACATCTCGACTCCCACTGAGCATAGTATCAGTTTGCTCATGGGCGCGATATCGTGTCAATCTTTCTGGACAATAATAAGCACCATAGCCAGATATACAAAATAAATAGCTTAAATATAAATCCCACATTCCACCAACTTCTGAGGGAATACTATACCAATCCACCAAATTATTCCGAATCACGCAAGATGCAGCAGTAGGTATACTTTTATCTACCAATCCAATTTTATAAAAAGGTTGATGAATTCCTTTTGCTAATTTGTCTCGCTTGTAAGCACGGGTATTTTCTTCGGTGCCAGCATGATTAATTCTGCTATTAGCATCTATAATATATTGGTCACAAAAAGCGAGAATTAAATCAGAATTTGCTTCTAGTGGTGGTACAAGCTTTGCTAAAAAGTCTTCATTCCAAATATCATCATCATGTAAACTAGCAACATACTTGCCTTGGGCCATTTTAAAGCCATACTGCTGATTAGCTAACATACCTACATTTTGCTGATGCTGCCAAAATTTGATGCGTGAATCTCCAAAAGAGGCGACAAGTGCTTGGGGATTTTCGGAACTACAATTATCAGAAATAATAATTTCAATATTTTGATAAGTTTGGTTTATAGCACTTGTGATCGCTTGCTTGAGATAGTCTGGTCGATTATAGGTGGGGATAACAACACTGACTAAAGGTTGTTGACATTCCTGATGTAATGACATATTTTTCTTCCTTTATATTTTCTAAGTAAAAGATGTACTATTTGATATTTTTAGTAAATTCAGCTTATTTAGCTTGAGAGATACTATATAGTTTGTTGGCTTGAGAAGGAAATTCAGCTATTGTTTTTGCATAAATTGTCTGGAGATTATTTACATGAGCAGCCATTGTAAATTCCTTCATCAATAAAGTATGACCTTGCTCACCCATGTATCGGCTTTTTTGATAATCTCTATACAATTCATTAATAGCATCAGCCAGCTTTTGGATATTATTGCTGGGAACAAGAATACCCGTTTCTCCGTCTTGTAAATGTTCTGGAATCCCTCCGACTGCACTACCAATTACAGGCCGACAACGAGAGTATGCTTCCAGAGTTACAAGACCAGCAGGTTCAGGCCAAACACTGGGAAAGATGACTGCAAAACACTGTTGATAAAGTTTATCTAATTTATCCGCATCGCACCAACCATGCCAAGTGATTCGCTTATTTAATCCGAGTGTGCTTGCTAACTTTTCTAACCGTGGTCGTTCCCAACCTTCACCTGCAATATCAAGTTGAATTTTTGGGTCTGTATGTATTAAGGTTTTGAGTAGCCATTCCAGACCTTTATCAGAAACAATTCGTCCAGCGAATAAAATTCTCTGATTTTGATGTACTTCCAAACTTAGAGGGGAAGTTGCTGTTTCTGGTATAGAGATTCCACAGTGTAGCGTTATAGTTTGTTCTGGGGGTACACCGTTTTGAATTAACTCTTGCCGCACATATTCGCTATTAGCAATGAAAGTAATTTTTAGCCTTTTCAAGATATCTAAAAACTGATGAGTAGTTAGAAGTTCCTTAAAAGTTCTTAAAGGTCTACGGCTACCACATTTATCTATTAATTTACCCCAGGTACATCCTAAGTAAGAGAAGTTACGATCGCAGATTGTCCGTTGCTCTGCTAAATACTTTGTGCCACTAGGGCAGTAAAATGAGTGATTATGAACGCTGAAGATAGCAGGACATTCTCCTGTAAGCTGCAATAGCAAATCTGGACTGTGGATATGCAGCAGTTTGAACTGACTTTGATCAATGTTTTTAAGTGATTTTATCACGCGATCGCTAACATCAGGTGGTCGATGTTCAAAAAGAGAAGCCAAATAAGTTTCAACACCTCCGCTCCCACCGACACCGAAACTTGAGCATTGATAGATTAGGTCTTTATCAAAGATTTCCTGGGACATATTTTCTATGAATTTTAAGTATATAGGACTAATTTTAATAACTTATTTATCGGAATAATAAGTGTTTAAAATATTATTGTTTTACTTTTTAGCAAAATTATTGTTACATATTTGTTAGGTTACGGCTGTAGAAATTTACAGCCGATAAATATGTTGTAAGTACTTTGTTAATTGGATGTTTTTTCTAATCTTGCTGCCTTACTTCATACTGCATTTGATGATATTTCCAAAGCTTGCCTTTTAGTTCCAATAGTTCTTGATACTTACCTTGTTCTACTATCCGTCCCTCTTCTAAAACTACAACTTTATCTGCTTTAGAAATAGTAGAAAGACGGTGAGCGATCGCAATTACTGTTTTACCAACAGATAGCTTTTCTAATGAATCTTGAATCAAGCGCTCAGATAGCGAATCTAAGGCGCTAGTTGCTTCATCCAAAATTAAAATTTCTGGGTTACGCAGTAAAGCTCGTGCAATCGCAATTCGCTGTCTTTGTCCTCCAGATAATCTGATACCCCGGTCTCCTAATTTTGTATCAAAACCTTCGGGCATTTCCAAAATAAATTCTAGTGCATTCGCTAGTTTAGCGGCTTCTTGAATTTCCTCACTTGTTGCCTCTGGAGTTCCGTAAGAAATATTTTGCCAAACATTAGTATTGAAAATAAAAGTATCCTGACTGACAACAGCTATTTTGCGGCGTAGAGAGTTAATTTCAAACTGTCGGATCTCGATTTCATCAATGTAAATATATCCATCTGTAGCATTATAAAATCGGGTAATCAAATCAGCTAGAGTTGTTTTACCAGCGCCAGATGCTCCGACTAATGCTGTCATTTTTCCCTTTTCAATTGTCAGGGTAATATTATGCAGCACTAAATTTTCATCATCATAGCCAAAATCCACAGATACTAAATCTATTGATCTATTTAATCCCTTAAACTTGACTCTGCCATTTTGAAAGTAATATTTTTCATCACTTGTCAACAGATTTTTAATATTGTCTGCTGAACCATGTAAAGTACTAAGATATGCTCTCGTACCATTAATATCTTGAACAAATGGAATAAAGCGAAATAGTACAAAGAAAAAGGTTAGTAAAGAAGCAACTTGTAGCGTTCCATTGGTGACAAGACTAGTGAATGCCAAAATAATCATTCCAATCAACACCGTAGTCGCTACCCCTTCGGCAATTGGCTTCACTAGTGTCCAGGTAAATACAACTTTTGTTGTAGTACTTATTACCTTATCGCTAGCTTTATAATAACGTTGACGCTCAAAATCTTGAGTACCACAAGAATGAACAGTGCGAATACCATTAATAAATTCTACGGCTGTTGATGTAAAATTAGCATTAGCAGTTGTCATACCAAAACTTGATTCTCTGACTTTAGCATTCAGATTTGACAACCCTACACCTAAAAGTGTAAATAGCAATGCTGATATTATCGTCAATTGCCATGATATCAAAAACATTGATATTAAGTAGACAAAGGTTGTTAGTCCTCTAGTTACTAAAAAAGCTCCACCACTAAAACCTTGTCTGATTCTTTCAATCTCTGTAGTAATTGTGTTGATTAGTTCACCAGAACGAGTTTTACTAAAGTAACTTAGCGATAAGGATTGTAACTGTTCAAAAATTTGCTTGCGTAAGCGATCGGCAAGATGTAGTTGAGATAATTCAGTATAGACTTGAGAAAAATAATTGAAGGTGGCACGTAACCAAGTACTCAATAGAATCAGCAAAGATACGCGATATAAACGATTAATTGCTGATGTCTTGGCTCCTAAAATCCAAAGATCAAACCATTCTATTCCTGTTTGCACAGGTTGAGCATTGGGGCTAGTTAAGCTTTGCAAAAATGAAAGTAAAAAACCAATACTTACACCTTCAAAGGTTGCTGCCAAAATTGAGAAAATCAGAGCTAAAATTGCAATTTTGCGAAAGTGTTTGAATTCTCGCAATATCAAATAGTTGTCCTGCCAAAAGCTGCTAGCCTTAAGTAGATTACTGAGTGGTTGAGTCAGATGGAAATTCATGGATGTTATCATAATATTTTGGCAAGGTAGATAGATATCTATAGATTGATACGGTTCAGAATGAGCAATAAAATCTTGATGTAGAGATGCGATTTATCGCGTTTTGAAAAACCAATTATCTAAAACCGAATTACTCTATAGATGCTACGTAAACAACTTTTGTTTGAGCCTTAGTGCGGTAGATGAAATCATCAATTATCGCACAGATAAATTACAGGGTTTGGCTATCCAGATGTAATAGATGAGACTGTGCCTCTACTTCCCAGGAAGCTGTAATTTCTGGTAATTTATTTAGCTGTACTGCATCTTCCAAAGTCCAACAACGAGATCCGGTTAAACTCATGTCACCCCGTAGCACGTTAAATAACTGTGGCAGATTGTCGAGATTGTATTTAACCATCCAACGCGCTAGCGGTGTGGTATTGTGGGTACAAAAACCGATCGCTTCAAAGAGTTTACCCCGTTCCCCAACACGCCATTCATGACAAAAAAGTGACCCTGGCGAGTAAACCTGCATTAATCCAATCAATCCCAACATGACTGGACTTATTAATAGCAGCAATACGAAAGCAGCAATCCAATCAATTACTCGCTGCAATTGTCTCAAGGGTTGGTTAGGAAGTTTATTGCTAGCAGGTATGCTTAGGAATATTGGTTTTTGAGCTGCTTGACATGCATCTGCCCAAAATTTGAGCCAAGCCTCACCCAATTTTGGATCTATGCTGACCAAACTTACTGGAGAATGTTGTAAGCATTCTACTAGCGATCGCTTATTATCTAATGAAGCCAAATATGGTTGTTTAACTCGTCCAGGTACTTTCACCAAAAGCTTACCCCGTCGCCACTGAAGTGTGCAGTACCCACAATTATCTTGGTGTGACTGGGTTACATCATATAAATTCTCTAAAGTTGGAATTATTGAAGTTGTCATAATGTCTTTGGGTTTATACAGGAATAAATTACTGAGGCGTTATCAAAGGCTATTAATGCCAAAGACCCAAATCCGAATCTTGTTGTAAGTCCAAAAAGTTGGAGATAATTGAGGGCAAAAATATGCTATAGTATTTGTCACTCAGCCAGGCACGTATTGCGTAGAATTCTGCTGATGTATAAATTTACAAATTAGACAGATACTAATTACATAGGTAGCAATCACCGCTACTATTAACATTCATGGGCAAATCATGATTTTCCGGAAACTACTGACAGTAGAGAAGTGTAGAGAGAAATTACCCATGAATCTATATCTACGTTTAATTACGCTGAGGTGTTCATTGTCTTGATAGATTAAAAAAACCAGTCTGCTCTTGTCTTCTAGCCTTTATGAAGGTGCTTTAATCTCTAGAATATAAGACTATGTAGAAATAGCGATCGCTCAAATAACTTCTTTATTTATTCTTTAAAGAGTCAGTGATTTCTCTGAAAACTTATAAAGATAGCATAAATATACTGAATTCTTCCCGATAGCAACAAAATTCAATTTTGTTGATCAAAACGTGGAGGCAATTTACAAATCATTGCTGTCAATCTCAGGTAAAAGCCAGTCTATAAGCAGCTTTTAGCAGATTGTCTTCCTTTCCAGTTTCAGACTGGAAATGCCCATCCTTGAGGCTTTGCCTGTTTTACTCGCGGCAGCAGCCCAATTAACAGCATTTCTAGCAGAGGCTATAAACGAGAAAAAATGCAAAACGCAAAATCCCCAACTTCTCTAGGAAGTCGGGGATTTTTCATCTAGCCGTACTAGCTATTTTTCTACAGCTTGACGTAGAGCTAATTGCTGTTGTTTGATGTTAGGTACGTAATTACTACTATTTGATACCCCATTAGCTACAACCCCAATTAGATTTAACTTACTCAACATAGCTGTCGCTTGATTAAGCTGACTTCGCGTCACAATACCAATGCTTGCCACCATAACCACGCTACGACAAGATGATGCGGTAAGCATGGCATCCACTAAGCCGAGAACTGGGGGAGCATCTATAAGTACCAAATCATAATTTTCCTCAAATGCTGTCATTAATTGGATCATCCGAGGAGAACTCAATAGATTAGCTGGGTCGGCAGGTTTGGGGCCAGCAGTCAAAATATCGATGTAGGCAGAGCCTGAGTATTGAAGACTAATTTGGTTGGGTAGAGTTGTATCACTCGCCAATAAAGTTGAAAGCCCCTGCTCATTAGGAAGATTCAGTTGATGGTGCAAACTGGGATCGCGTAAGTTGGCATCAATCAGCAGTACCCTTTTGTGTAAACGAGCAGCACTCATTGCCAAACCCAACGCCAAAGCTGATTTACCCTCATCGGCTAAAGCCGATGTAATCATCAAAGATTTTAAATTAGTAACAGTATTTAAAAGTTCAATGTTTTTGTAAATCAGATCCAGCGATTCCCAACGCGGTGGAGATTGCAATACCTGAATCGTCCAAGGAGCGAGAACTTCTGGCTTGCCAAAAGGCAACTTGATCATTGATTCTCTGGGTTTGGCTGGCGGTAACTTGGGAGTTGTTCCCAACAACGGCATGGCCATTTGCTTCTCTAACTCAGCAGTGGTGTGAACTGCATCATCAGCCGATTCGCGAATAAAGGCAGCAATGCCTCCCAACATTAAGCCAACCACAGCACCTAACAGCAAATTCTGTTGGAGATTGGGGCCTAATTTTTCGCCTTTTTGAGGATCTTCTACCACTTCCCAATTAAATCCACCCTTGGAAAGTTCTTGCCGCAATTGCTGTTCTGCTCTTAAAAGCTGCTCTAATCTTTCACGACTAAATTGCAACTGCGGTAGCATCCGATTGTAATAAGCCAACAGAGGCGGGAAGCGTTTGATTTCAAAACGTAGCTCGTTTTCTTTCTGAGCCAAAGTTTGATCGCGAGCAGTTAAAGCAACTATAGTTGTCTGCGTTTCTACTAACTGACCAGCAAGGTTGAGATCGATTTGGCCCAGCTGTCCTTTTTCGAGAAGAGAGTCTCCAGAAGTGAATGCACTAGCAGACTTTCCGCCTAAAGTTCTTCCTACCTCTTGTTGCAATAATTCCTTCTGCCCCTGAAGCTGTTCTTTGAGCTTTTGCACGCTCGGAGTTTGATCTGTAAAGCGTAAGCGTTCCTGTGCTAGTGCCAATTCGCTTTTTTGGATTTCGTTTAGTAAGCCTTGATAGCGAGTAGACTGACTCAAACGAGAAGCAACTAGAGCATTTTGAGGAGAACGGTTAAGTTGTTCTTCTAAAGATTTTTGGCGTGCTAAAGCTTCCCCATACTGAGCACGGGTTGTCTGTCTTTCTTGGGAAAGATTGTTCAAAGCTGTTTCAATCGCTTTGGCTTGTGATTCTGGATCGATTAAGTTCTGATTTCTGCGAAATCTTTGTAAATTTGTCTCAGCCGCGTTTACTTCTTCACTGGCTTTACTTAACTGTTCTCTGATGATTTGCAGACCTTTTTGTAAACGCGAACTCTGTTGTTGTTTGTTATATTCTAGATAAACTTGTCGAATTGCATCCAGGACTTTTTGGGTCTTTTCAGGATCTCCAGCGGTGTATTCAACTTGAAAGATTTTAGTAGCGACATTATCTTCTTTGCTCCTGATTTGAGTTAAGACCAAAGAAGCTTTAATTTCAGCTGAAGTTATATCTGGATAACTAGACTGAAGTTTATCAACTGCTTTTTGAATTAGTCCCGAACTTTGCATCAAGTTAAGCTGGGTGGCAGTATCTATGACCACATTAGAGTCAGTAAACTGATTGTCTACCCCCGCACCACCTTCTGTCTTACCTTGATAGTTAGGTTCTACTAGCAGTTGCATAGAACTTTTATAAGTAGGTTTTGTTTTTACAGTTACGATGCTGGAAATAACAAGAGAACTAATTAATACTGCTAAGAACCAAGGAAATCTCCGCACAAATACAGCAAACATTTGCCCGTAACTTGGTTCACTTTCAGAAGCTGGAGCTAGATGAGGATTTAGACTAGTTTGAACCACTTTGATATCCTTGTCTTCAAGATTTACGCTAAGAGATTCTCCGAAGAATACCTATTTGTTTTACGAACTGCCAAATAGGTAATCTGATAGTGGAAAGAGATTCAGAAATCAAATGAATAATTGATGCACGCCACAAGCTTGATTGATAATTTGCTCAACCTTGCTAAAGAATGCATTCTCTGAAAAGTTTGCTACAGCATGATTGCGGATGCGATCGTAATTCCAAGAAATGCCATTGGCTTCTAGTAAGGCAACTTGTAAAGATTCGGGTGTTTGTCTTTTGAAAAAGACTCCTGTTTCACCTGGAATTTGAGTATCTAATACTCCACCTGCTCCATAAGCGATGACTGGTGTACCGCTAGCATTAGCCTCAACTGGAACTAATCCATAATCTTCTAGGGCTGCGACAATAATAGACTTGGCTTTGGAAAACAAGTCTTTGCGGGTTCTATCACTTACGTGTCCCAAGAACACAATATTTTGTAATGCTTTGGATTTTAACCGTGCTAGTTCTGGCCCGTCACCAGATATTAATAGCCGCCACCCTAACCAATTAAAAGCTTCGACTATTATATCAAGTCGCTTATAACTGATCATCCGGGCAGAGGCCAGATAATATTCATCTTTTATATCGGAAAAAACAAATTTACTAGTATCAATTGGATAGTTCACCATCATTGCCTTTTTGCCATAAGTCTTTTCAATCCGGCGGGCAACAACACTGGAATTAGCTATGTAAAGGTCAGGCTCCTGTGCATATTTCAAATCTACCTTTCTCATTACTTGAAATACTTGTTCGATTAAAGGAGCAAAATATCTATAGTCTCCGTACTCTCTTAAATAAGTTGCTGTATCCCATAAGAAACGGGTGACGTTATGGCAAAAACAAATATGGTGGGCATTGGGATTTTTTCGCACTGCTTTGGCAAAGCTGGTGCTACTACTAATAATTAAATCATAGTCTTGCAGATCCAAGGCACGAAAGGCAGGGAAATATAAAGGAGCCATTGACCTGAAATATTTTGCTCCACCAGGAATCTTTTGTAAGAAGGTTGTATTAACTATGCGATCGCCTAAATCGATCGTTTTTTGGGGATCGTACAAAGATGTGAAAATGTCTGCTTCAGGATAGCGCTTACAAAGCAGTTCAAACACACGCTCTGCCCCACCTCGCTGGGTTAAATAATCATGGACGAGAGCAATTTTCATGAAATTTGACCTAAAGTTTCGATCGAGTTTGTGGAAACGCTTCCCAGCAAGTTACTATCAACAACTTTAGTGTCCCGCAGTATAGCTTTTTATCCTCTTGATGACATTCTGGCGACAAATATATAGGAGCGTACAGCTGTACGCCCTACAGCTAATTCATTTGTGGCAAATATTTTTAGAACCGATATTATCCAACTGCTACTAAGATTTTTTCTGGAGCGAAATAGGTGTTTTGCTCAGTTCGTAGTTGATCGCAGAGTCTGCCTTCAGGTAATTCTACATCCTCATAAGTGAGGACTCGATCTTTAGAAATATCTCGTTTGAGGCGGCACCCTTCAGCTAAACCCATTGGTAGAAGATTTTGCTGTTGGACGATATCGGAATTTTCACATTGTCCGTAGGTCATGTAGTAGCCGATGCCATCTAAGGTTTCTCCTGCTTTCAGGTCGATTTTGGCGGTGGTGACAACATCTACTAGCGGGCCTGCTAGTGGAGACATCACAGCATCACCAAATAAAACAGCACGCGCTACGGACAAGGGAACTTCAAAATGACAGAGGTGATAAGGAGTATAGAAGCTGTAAAGTGGGCCTTCGCCTAATTTGTATAAGTTGAGATAGTGGCGTTGCTTGGGGTCGTCGTGAGTGGCAAATACATATACGCCTGGGCCTGGTTTTGCTCCAACTACATAATCGACAATACCGCCCAGTTCTTTAAGTTGTTCAACATCATATAACTGGGTCATTTCATCGACATGACCGCTAAAGTCATATCCCAACATTCCCCGTTTGGCGACTTTCATGCCTGTGGCATTGGCAACGATCGCTTGCTCGAAGGAAATTTTGCTTCCGTCGGCGAAGCTAGTCACCATGTGGGGCTTTTGACCCCAACGTTTAGCAAATCCTTCCTGGGTGGTGGGATTGCGATAGGGGTCCTGGAGTCCTTTAATGTTACCGCACAATAAGGGAGTTAAACCAATGCTTTTTACAAAGCGATAAAGGTTCATTTGCACCCCTGGCTGATCGCCATCACAAGCGCTGAGAATCACGCCTGCTTTGTCGGCATACACTTTCAGGATGGGGCCAATGGTGCCATCAAGTTCGGTATTCATCATAATCACATGTTTGCGGTGGGCGATCGCTTCCATCACGATCTCAGCGCCAAATTCCACTGCACCTGTGACTTCGATTAATGCATCGATGCCTTCAGCCCGACACAGTAACTTAGCGTCTTCTGTGACTGCATACTTACCGTTAGCGATCGCATCTTCTAATTTGCTGACAGTTGCAACAACTTGAATATCTTCAATTCCTGCTTCCGAATAAGCTTGTTTAGCTGCACCAATCTGACGATTAGAGATAGCAACTAACTCCATTCCTGGCACTGAATTGACAATTTGGTTGGTAATTCCTCGACCCATAAAACCAGCACCAATCATTCCCACCTTGATAGGATTTCCTGCTGCTGCACGGGCTTGTAAGGCGCGATCGATAATAATCATGAACTAAACTCCTTTTTGGAACTGTTTGTTGTGTTACAAATTCTCGATAATTTTGTACTTAATAATTCGTTACAGCTAAATCTTAAGTACATTTTCATGGAAATTATCATTACTGATAGCTACTAACTACTTGTTTGCTAGATGTTATAGTAGTCTGTTTTTTTTTGACTGTGATTTTTAATAATTTGCTCCACAGCATTTCTGTAAGCTTGGGAAAACTTTTCTTTGGTATGATTTGCTCATGCAGAGGAGCCAGTGTGTTGTACATAAAACACCTGGCACAAAGAAATAGTCTATAGTTATCTGGAAGCTGTACCGCCAACAGTCATCATTCTCAACAAAGGCCAATTTAAATCTTTCTCGGAGATTTCAGTTACATCTAGAGGCCAATCAATGTTAAAGAATGGGTCATCATAGCGTAAACCTCTTTCATATCCTGGAGTGTAAAATTCACCCACTTGATATATAACTTCAGTCTCATCGGTGAGTGCTTGATAGCCATGAGCAAACATTTCTGGAACATACAAAGCGCGGCGATTTTCTGGGGTTAGCTCTACACCAATGTGTGATAAAAAGCTAGGAGATTCGGGACGCATATCGATAATTACGTCGTAGATTGCACCTTTAGTACAGCGAATTAATTTTGTTTCTGCTGCTGGCAGAATTTGATAGTGCATTCCCCGGATAGTGCCTTTTTTGTAATTAAAAGATAGGTTACATTGGGCAACTGTTGGCTTTAACCCGTGTGCTGCAAATTCTTGAGCGCAGAAAGACCGAGCGAAAAAACCACGGCGATCTGGCTTTTCTTCTAAATCAATGATGAATGCGTCTTTGAGTGCAGTTTGAGTGAAGATCATGAATGAATAACCTTGAGAGGAATATTAAGGACAACAAAACTTGGCAAGTTTAAAAAAACTTGTTACAAACCTCATCAAAAAAAGTCTTGAGCAGGTTTTTAGATTAACAATTAGCTTGCTTCGACTGAACTGTATGGTGCTAACTTTGGTTGGGGAAAAGTATTGTCTCGATATTGAGTACAAACTTCTGGACGTTCTGGAGAAGTAGAAGTGTAGCAAGAGAATAGTGTTAACCTATCTTCTGTGCGAAATGTACCGTGATGTATGGCTTTTTTGGGATCTACAATGATGACTGTTCCTGCCAAACCCATACAAGCTTTCCAAGCCTGTTTCGGGATAATTTCATTTAGTTCTTCATCTGTGATACCTAAATGACCAGATTGCCAAAGCTTGTAGTAAGTACGGTAATAGTTTAATCTCAACAAAGAGGTTAAAGAAGCTGGAATATATTCAAAAGGGCCGTGCTTTTCTTCCACATCATTTAAGTAAATAATGATTTTGATCATGCGGCGGTCTTCTGCATCTTTGTGCCATAGTTGTGTACCAAACTGATTTTTATTAGGGAAATCTTTGCGGAGATGTACACCATGAAAAATGATCGGCAGACCAATGTAGTTTTCAATGATGTTTAAAAGCCTTTTTTCGCTTCCCCAAGTAGCAAATTCAGGTAGATATGTAACTGTATAAATTTGGGGAAATTTTTCATTGAAATAGTCGTTATTGACAGATGTCATTTGGGACAAATAACTATAAGCTGCCTTAAGCAATTCTGATGTTGAATCGAATCCTAATTCAGTAAGTGTAGTGATATGAATACCATCACATTTAAGATTATCAAGAATTTGGCGATCGCTTTCTTCTAGTGCAGGCAAATTAGCAGCGTGTTTCAAAAGTGCTAATCTGTAAACTAACTCAGATCCCAGCGAAGATATTTTGCGTTTAATCTTGAGCAGCATGGCATGACTACCTTTAATACACTATCGGCTATTTTCTATTTGTTGCCTTAACTCTGCTCTGGGATAAGTATCATCCCAGTATTGTGTACAAAGTTCTGGTCTTTCCGGAGGGTTGGCGGTGTAACAAAAGAATAGTGTTGAGCGTTCTTCTGTGCGGACTATGCCGTGATGCAAAGTATTTTTCGTATCTACAATCAAGACTGTACCTGCTGGGCCTAGACAGGATTTCCAAGCTGATTTGGGGATGACTGCTTTCACTTCTTCATCATCAATGCCCCTATAACCTGACTTCCAAAGTTTGTAGTAAAGCCAAAAATAATTCCAACTTAATAAGGAAGTTAAAGAGCGAGGAATATATTCAAAAGGCCCATTTTTTTCTTTTACATCATTTAAGTAAATAAAGATTTTGATAATGCGACGGTCTTCGGAATCGCTATGCCATAGTAGTGTGCCAAACTGATGTTTGCTAGGAAAATCTTTACGTAAATGTACACCATGAAAAGCAATCGGAAGACCAATATAGTTTTCGATCAGATTGAGAAGTCTTTTCTCCATTGCCCAGGCATAAAATTCTGGTAAACCTGTAACTGTGTAAATTTGTGGTAACTTTTCATCTAGATGGTCGTTTTTAGGATTTTCCATCTGAGATAATTGCTGGTAAGCAGCTTTGAGCAGTTCAGCACTAGAGTTGAAGCCTAAATCTGCTAGTGTTGTGACACAAACACCCTCTTTTTTGAGAGCCTTTAGGATATGGCGATCGCACCCTTCCAATACTGGCAGATTTCTGCTATGCTTCCAGCGAGCTATATAATATTGAAACTCAGTAGACAGCGTAGATATTTTACGTTTAATTACACTAAACATGTAGTAAATACTTTCTAGTTTTAATGTCAATTGTTCTGTAATTTAGTAGCTTATGGCTTATAGCTTTGCATTTCTGGAGTAGATATTTCACTTGATTCTGCTAAACTAAAATCTTTAGAAACCATCACATCAAAAGCACATAAACTGACTAAAGCTAAAAATGGGACTACTGTCTTAATAGCAGACATAGGCCATCTTCTTAAAGCACCTAAGAAAACTTTCAAGTTGACTTCTTTACCGTTTTGCAAAAGCATCCGCCGACAAAACTGCTTAGAATATCCGCTCTGCTCCAATTTCAAAATTACTTCGGGTATGTGTTTGTATTGCATTAACAGTGCAGATTTTGGTTCTTTTTGCCAATAACTCACACCCACAACACATTCTAAATAAGTCTCTTTCGTGACAATTACACGACCATTAGAAGCACAATACCCAGCTAAATATGCTAAAGATATCCAATTATTCTCAGCATCTTGCCAATTTTGGAGAGCGCATTTCACTAAATCAGTACGGTAGATTGTAGCAGTCAGAAAAATAACTGCACCGACACTTTTTGAGAAACAATGCTCAAATATAGCTTTACCATCACCATCACCATCTTCATTATCTATATCAAACCAGCGATTACCAACAATTGTTGGTGGATGAACTGGTTCACCAGTAATTTGGTTTCGACCGGAAAAGTTGAGAAACAATAGTGATAAATCTTCGTATTGCTTAAGTTTGCTAATTACATAAGCAATGGCTCTATCTTGAATTGGATCATCGTCACCAATTGTCCAAACATATTTTGTTTTTGTCGAATTTAGGCAGTACATAATATTTTTGACAACGCCTAAATTTTGAAGATTTTTATTTGATTGAAATGGTATATTGCTAAGTATCATTTGCCATTTTTTGATTACATCCTGTGTATTATCTGTTGAACAATTATCAGAAACTAAAATTTCACAATTATCTTCAAAACCTTTGATAGCTTGAGCTAGCCATGCTAACTGTTTATCCAGTAATTCAGCCCGATTATAAGTTGGTATAGCAATGGTCAGTAATTTCTGCATGGTAATAAATAGTAGTTAAGAAATTGATATATAAATAGTCACAGGCTAGTCTCTAGCTGTTTGGGTGGAAAAAGAATTGCCCAAGCTGATATACTTAACAAACGTAGGTAAGGAATAAATATCTTGATTGTTAAGAAAGGCCAACGTTTTAAAGCACCTAATAAGATTTTCAAGCCAGTTTTTTGATGGAAATTCTGCCAAATCATTTCCTGACAAAATTTATGAGGATATCCTATTTGTAGTAGTTTGATATAAACTTCAGGTATGTATGCATATCGCATTCTAAAGTTCCATGTTGGGTCAAGATCCAAAAGACTAGCGCCCATAGTACATTCTAAATAAGTGTCTTTAGTGACGATGACACTTCCATGAGCAGCACAAAATGCAGTCCAATATGCTTGAGACGCCCAATTATTAGTAGCAGACGGCCATTTTTGTAAAGCGCGTTGTATTAAATCTGTGCGATAAATTGCTGCTGATATAAAAAGTACACCACCAAAATTTTCATTCAGGTAACTTTTAAATACAGTTTTACCATCAACTTTTAGTTCGTCGTTATCACTATTCAACCAGCGTTCTATGACAAGTTGACCTGTTTGTTTTTGACGACCAGAGAAGTTTAAAAACATTAGTGATAAATCTGAATTTGAATATAGTTTTAGTGTTTTTAATACATAATCTAAGGTTTGCTCTTGAATTGGATCGTCATCACCAATTGTCCAAATATATTTACTAGTTGGGTTTTTTAAACAACAAGCAATATTAGCCATAACCCCGATATTTTCACTATTTTTATTTGATATAAATATGACATTACTAAGAATTAGCTGCCATTTTTTAATAACTTCTTGGGTATTATCTGTAGAACAATTATCAGAAATAAAAATTTCACACTCAGACTCAAACCCTTTAATAGATTTTGCTAACCAAGTAAGTTGTTTATCTAAAATATGGGCACGATTGAATGTAGGAATTGCGATAGTCAGTAATTTATTCATATAGTGTGCAAATAATTTCATGGATGGAATAAGCCCGAATCAACAGTATCTGATTCGGAAGCTTAGATTATTTGTCTGTTACTATTAAAGGAGTTGGCTACTTTTTATTCCAGAAGAAATCTTTGTCAATTTGCTCTGTCCGAATTAGATACTCTAGCTGTTTTAAGCGAGTAAATCCTCTAAACAAGAAAGTATCTTCAGCCATGTGTATTTGACTGAATAAATCAAATAGCTGCTGGGCACCAAGTCGGGCATTCCAATCACATTTAAATCCGGGTAGGATTGTGTTAATTTTCTCGAAAGATACGCGATAGCTACGGTTATCTGCGCCGTTGTCACCAAAGGATAATTTACAATCTGGGAAAACATCAGCAATAATTTCTGCGATTTCTTTAACGCGATAGTTATTTGCTGTATCTCCCACGTTGAAGATTTGGTTATGTACAATGTCTCGTGGTGCTTCTAAGGTGCAAATTATTGCTTTGCAAATATCCAATGCATGGACTAATGGCCGCCAAGGTGTGCCATCACTAATCATTTTGATTTCTTTGCTAGTCCATGCTAACCCTGCTAAGTTGTTTAAAACAATATCAAAGCGCATTCTAGGAGAAGCACCAAAGGCTGTTGCATTCCGCATGAAGGTGGGAGAGAAGTCATCGTCAGCAAGTGGTGCGATATCTCTTTCTACGAGAGTTTTACATTCTGCGTAAGCTGTTTGAGGATTAACTGGGGATTCTTCTGTGACATCACCTGCGGTAGCAACACCGTAGACACTGCATGAAGACATATATACAAAGCGACGCACATTCATAGCCTTAGCCAGACTAGCCAGACGAACTGAACCTACATGATTAATTTCATAGGTAATATTGGGTGCCAATTGTCCGGCTGGATCGTTGGAGAGTTCTGCCATGTGAACTATGGCTTCAATACCTTCTAAATCATCAGGTGTGATGTTGCGGATATCTTTGTTAAGGGTTTTGGGTGTCACTCCACTAGAGTTGTACAGCCAACCAACTTTATAGAAACCAGTATCTAGACCAATAACTTCATGTCCTCGTTCGATTAACAGAGGCGGTAATAATGAACCTAGATAACCTTCTGTTCCAGTTACTAATATTTTCATTGTGGTTAATTCCTTTGTATTGTATTAATGAGTTGAATTCTTCGTTTAACTGGACGCATAGATGTACGCCCTATGTGTTGCATCTAGAAGGGAAGCGCTGTATAGCTGTAGTCACATAGGTTAGGTTAGGACAGTGTTGAGCGCTCAAAACCTTGACAAAACTGGGTTTTTACTCAGCACGGGCTACACGCCCCGCTGACGCTAACAGCACTTTGCTATATATGACTTGGCTAACAGTCATTATGTAGTTACTAAAACCTTTGTAGGTTTACTTATTGGGTAGCAGCACTCTATAGCGCTTTTTTCTGGTGGGATGGGTGTCTTACCTGTCCCTTATATTTTCAGGCAGACAAAGATGCCCACTATACAAGATTCATCCCTTAATTCAGCTGTCCCGGAAATAACAACGATGCTATCTATGCAATTACTACACTCTCTAGATGCGAAAGTTGGGGAATTTCTGCCACAAGTGCTTTGCCGATTTCTAGAGAAGATGTGGCAGCAGGAGAAGGAGCATTGCAAACATGAATGGAGTTTTGACCGGAAACAATCAAAAAGTCGTCTACAAGCTTGCCATCGTTCATCAAGGCTTGAGCACGGACTCCTGCATGGGTGGGAACTAAGTCTTCTGCTTGCACTTCCGGAATTAGTTTTTGTAAACTTCTGGTGAAGGCTGCTTTGCTAAAAGAACGAATGATTTCTTGGATGCCTTCATCAGCGTGTTTAGCTGCTAACTTCCAGAAACCGGGATAGGTGATGACTTCCAGAAAATCTCGTAAGTCAAAGTCGGTTTTTTTATAACCTTCGCGTTTGAGGGATAGAACCGCGTTTGGCCCTGCATGGACGCTACCATCAATCATCCGGGTAAAGTGGACACCCAAAAAGGGGAAATCTGGATTGGGAACTGGGTAGATTAGTGTCTTGACCAGATAGCGTTTTTCTGGGGTAAGTTCGTAGTATTCTCCCCGGAATGGGACAATTTTGGTTTGGGGTTCAACTTGACCTAGTTTGGCGGTGCGATCGCTATGCAATCCAGTACAATTAATTACAAAGCGGGTTTCAAAGTTACCTTTGTTTGTTTGCAGTACCTGATTTTTACCACTTGGAGATATTTTCAGGACTTTTGTATTGAGGTGCAAATCTCCACCCTGCTGTTGAATAAGCTGGGCATATTTCAAACAAACTTGCTTGTAATTAACAATACCAGTTGAGGATACCCGAATTCCACCTACACATCTGACGTGAGGTTCAATTTCCTTAACTTCCTCGGGGCTAATTCTCTGGACTTCTATGCCATTGTCTAAGCCGCGTTGGTAGAGATTTTCTAAGCGTGGTAGTTCTTGTTTTTCAGTTGCAACAATTACCTTACCACAAACTTCATGGTCAATTCCATGCTCTTGGCAAAATTCTACCATCGAACGAGAACCATTACGACAAAATTTAGCTTTGAAACTCCCTGGCTTGTAGTAAATACCAGAATGAATTACCCCGCTATTATTGCCAGTTTGGTGAAATGCCCATTGGCTCTCTTTTTCTAGTACTAAAATCCGGGCATTGGCATAGCGTTTTCCTAAAGCCAATGCTGTCGAGAGTCCAACTATTCCCCCACCTATAATCGCAAAATCATACATTAGTATTATTGTAGCTAAGAGCCAGAGTAAATAAGTGTTTTTTGGAGTTACAATCTAGTACATTAAGACAGAAGCCAACATACCATATTATACTTTTGACTTTTGACTTCCGCCTAGCGGCTACCATACCTTCCAAGGAGCCTGATTGTTTTTCCACAGCCCTTCTAGATAGTTTTTATCACGTAAAGTATCCATCGGTTGCCAAAATCCATGATGTTTAAAAGCAGATAGCTGTTCCATATCAGCTAGCTTTTCTAATGGCTCTTGCTCCCATACCGTAGAGTCATCAGCAATTAAGTTGATTACTTCTGGTTCTAACACAAAATAGCCACCATTAATCCAAGCTCCATCACCTTCCGGTTTTTCCCGAAAGCTGGTAATTTTTGTTTGCTCATATCCTAAAGAAATAGCACCAAAACGTCCGGCTGGTTGAACAGCGGTAAGTGTTCCTAAGCTATTTTGTTCTTTGTGAAACTTAATTAGTTCGGTGATATTAATATTACTGACACCATCACCATAAGTAAAGCAAAAAGTCTCGTTACCAAGATGTTCACTGATTCGCTTTAAGCGTCCGCCTGTCATTGTATTATCACCCGTATTTACTAAGGTGACACGCCAGGGTTCTGCATAACCAGAATGCACGTTCATCTGGTTAAAGCGCATGTCAAAGGTAACATCTGACATGTGTAAGAAGTAGTTAGCAAAATACTCTTTAATGATGTAACCTTTGTAACCGCAACAAATGATGAAGTCATTAATGCCGTGGGCAGAGTATGTTTTCATTATGTGCCAGAGAATTGGCTTACCACCAATCTCAACCATCGGCTTAGGTCTAATACTGGTTTCTTCACTGAGGCGTGTACCAAGACCTCCAGCCAAAATCACCGCTTTCATGCAATTACCTCGAAGATTTGTAGGGATATGATTACTTGACTTTTTCGAGATGAAGAGGATGCACTTAAAGGGAGAAAATGTATTTCTGATTTTTGTTTCTCCGTCAATAATTTAACTGTAATTTACGATGAAATTATAAAGGTAAGATAAATTAAAATCTTTTCTATATAAAAGCTCTATGAATATTTATAAATACATAAATAAATTACTCAATAAAATAAAAAAATATCACTTATAAAATAACTAGGATTAGCTGGCGCTAACCCTAGTCAGGCTTGATTTTTTCAATCAAAACCAATAATTTGCTAGTAACAAAGCTTACTCATTTCTAGTTAGTTTTTTCCAGATTACTCGAACCTTGGAATAAAGGGTCACATTTGTTTTCTACAACTACGCACATATTGCTAAGTGCTTGCTGATAATTATCCATGTCATCTTGTTCAAGAAATATTTTAGCAGATGCCTGTATATCTTCGACAGCTTTTGCCTGGTTTTTGTTAGCTTCACTACCGCCATATTGTGCCAGTTCATAGCGAACCATACCTCGTTTGAGATATGCTTTTGCTAGTTTAGGACTTATAGTTAATGCTTGGTTAAAGTCAGCGATCGCTTGATTATATTCTTGCTGATAATTGCTGCTATATTGAGCAATTTGATAATAAACAACACCCCGCTGGAAGTAAGCTTCGGCTTTAAAGACATTACGTTTTATTGCTTGAGTAAAATCGGCGATCGCTTTTTTGTAAGTTTGTTGAGATTCACCGCTATATTTAGCCATTTGAGCGCGGACAATCCCCCGTCTGACATAAGCTTCAATTTCATTATTATCCAGACCAATGGCTCGATTATAATCAGCGATCGCTAGATTATATTCTTTATCAGGATCGTTGCTATATTCGGCGAGCATATAGCGGGCATTGCCCCGATTTACCAAAGCTTTGATTTGATTGGGATTAATTTTCAGAGCTTGGCTATAATCTGTAACTGCTCCTTCGTAGTCTTTGAGGTTATAGCGGGCATTACCACGATTTACAATTGCTCTAGCATGTGTCGGTTCTTGTTCAATTGCTTGGCTAAAGTTGACAATTGCTTTCTCGTAGTCTCGCTCTTTATAAGCAATATAACCTTGCTGATAAAAATCAGCGAAGCTAAGTTTATTATTTGGCTGGGAAGACTTGATTGTTTGTTGGGTATAAGCATTTTGGGAAACCAACGGCTGAGTAAATTTAATCATTACGTCTGCATATCCCAATAAACCAAAACCCAGCAAACAACAAATAATCGGGTACAACTTTGACTTTTTGGAAGGTTTATATGAACCGCTGGGAGTCATTATTGGCTGCCAGTAATTAGCTAGCTGCTGCGGTGACATGGCTCGCTGGGGAAAATGCGGTGTCTGAGTGTAGCGCTTTTTCGCTTTGATTCGTGGTTGGAGATGTTCTCTAGCTTCTATAGCCCGATGTGATGGAAAGGGGTCGCGTCCGCCTAATCGCACGGTACGTTCGCACCACGGACAGCTACGCATGTGGTTGTTGTAGCGATGCTGGGGATTTGTTGTGCAGGTAATCAGGGAATCTTCGGCTTCAGCCAGTGCTGAGAGCCAAGTTTGAGCACTGGGGCGCAGTTGGGGATTATTGTGACCCTCTTCAAAACAACGGACAAATAGTTCCTGTAAGCTGGGATGAAGAATTTCCCAAGGGGGAGCAATGGGTGTCGGCAGGTAGGGTACATAACGCTTTTGGCTGTAAGTGAAATGACCCGATGCAATGCGTGCTTCGTAAGGTGGTGGCTCAATCGCACCTTGAAAAATTCCCGAAAATGGGTGGGTGCCTTCCATTAAAAGTTGAAATACTAGCACCGCTAACCCAAATAAATCGTGAGAGATTTGGCGATCGTGCTGGGCAAAAGTTTTATTCTGTAATTCTGGTGGAGTAAACTCTGGTTTACCTACTGGACAGCGATAAACAACATTGTTGTTGGGGTCGGTTACTTGGAAAGAGTCTGTGTCTATCAAAGTCACCAGTGCTGTATCACTGACAAGGATATTAGACTCGTTCACATCACCAATGCAATATCCACTAGTGTGCAAAGCGGCAAAAGCCGCCGCCAGGTTACGAGCTGTGCGGAGCAGGTACTGATAGTTGAATAAAGGGCAGTGTTGCCGACGGGTTCTGGGGTTGTAAAAGTCGATGATTGGACGCATCCCCTGAATACGTGGCATCAAAAAGCCCAAGATGATATTTTTGCCATCTGCCGCCCGCAATAAATCCTCTGGCCAAGCGATAGAGATATGCCCTAAACTCGCCGTCGGGTTTTCTGGTGGGTTAGCAAGCATCGCTTGGAGTTTCTCTGCATGGGCAGTGGTTGGCTTGTGGTAAATCTTCGCCACCAAGTCGTTATCGGATGGCACTGCATAAACACAAGCTTCACCGCCACGACCCAAACTGACATTGAGACTGAGGATTTCTTTTCTAGGGGAACAACGTAGTACCTGCATAATGAAATTACCGTTAACGGAAGTTATTGTTAAGATGTGAAACCTGTAGATTGATTGCTCATGAGTCGTTAAATGCAGCTATAATGAGTGTTAAATCATCATCAGTGCGTTGTGTAATCCGCTCTGAGCGTAAAAATTTTACTAATTGTTCCTTCGCTTCTGTCTTATCCTCGGTATTGGCGACAAATTCAAATAGCGGAAAAAAGAATGGTTTATGAGGTTCGCCAACAACCATATTTAAAGCCAGCATTTGTAATCCGTCAGTGATAATACCAACGTTTACTATGTCTGTGCGCCATAGTCTCATTTGTGCTGTATCTAAGGCATTGGGCGAAGTTAAAAAAGTGGTTTCGTTGATGTATTCACCGCTGTCAGGCATCGTCAGTGCCAACAGGTTGCCCATACGATCTTTTGCCACTGCCAAACCATCACCTATCTGAACTACAGCTACAACTTCTGGTGTGGCAACCAGCATAATTAAGGTAGTTGCTAAATCTTGAAGCTGTTTGTCACAAGTAGCCGCTTCATCCTCCACAGCTTTTTTGGCGGCGAATATGGCATCATTTAAGAGCGATCGCACCAAAATATCATCAGTCAAACTTTTTCGGGTCAGCCCTTTGGTAGAAATGTTTTCTATTGCTGTCTCTACAGCAACCATCGCTCCTACTTTCCCAAGGCTAGCAGAACCTGCGCCATCTGCTGCGGCCGCCACTAAAACATTATCTGACAATATCTGCCAGTGATGAGCATCCTGACATAATTGATTGTTTTTTAAGTGACTTGTACCACATACAGACGCAGCCACGATCCGCCATTGAGCAATCTGTTTTGATATATTCATAAATTTTTTTTTCTAGCAGCTAGCTGTATAAACATCAAGCTGCAATTTTTAATTAAACAGTCCCCCAACCAATCGGCGGTAGTGCTACCTGTTCGTCTATTTGTGAATGAGAAACGGCTGACATACTAGTTGACAGCCAGACAAACATTTCGATAAAGTTTAATCCTTTAAGCTTTAAGGGAGTACGTACAGTTATTTGATTTAAACGCGTCATATTCGCATTTTCTACTCCAACTGTAAAGAATGCTACCCGCTTGTTTGCCTCGTCTCCCTGTAGGCGATGGGATGCTTGCTCTACCACTTGCTCTAACTCACCTTGTGGTTCTCCATCGGTAATCATAAATACCCAAGGACGATAGTAAGCAATCCCGTTGGCACGATACTGAGATTTCCGTTCTTGAATTATGTCCAAAGCTTTATGAATTCCCGCACCCATTGTAGTCAAGCCCTGCGCTGTCAAAATAGGCGGATTGAATTGATCAGCAGTTACAAAGTCTTGTACTACATTGATATTACTATCAAAAGTGACGATCGCCACTTCCACCCGTCTGGCGGCTAAGGAATTTTTGACCAATTCATCCTTTAAGCTTAGTAAACCTTGATTTAAAGCCTCAATCGGCTCTCCTTGCATCGAGCCAGATGTGTCTAATAAAAGTACACAAGGACAACGTGGTTCTGGATTCTCAGCAAATTCTACTACTTCATCAAGTCTTAATGTATCATGCATAACTTTTTGTGTTATGTTAAAGTCCAAAGCTTTATTTTCCTTTGCTCAAAGTATATAATTACAATCGCTGAGGCGACTACAGAATATAGTATCTAGTGGTAGATGCTCTAATCTTTATTAAACAAATTATTTTCATGAAGTTCTCTATATACTCTATATATTTAAGATGAACTTGAGCACAGCTTAGTTTAGCAAAAAAGAGTTTATCAAAACCCAGTATTACCTGTTGTAATGTATCTACCAAAAATTTATATCCATTAAACCTACAGTACAATAAATATGTAAACTTTCCTAGATAAATTTTTAAAGATTTTATGTAGAAGAATCGTTTCTTTAAGGAAGAGTAATTAACCATAATTAAGCTCGTTAACTCTAGAATTATACCAGTGTAACTGCGCGAACTTGGAATCAAATTTGCCTCTGAAGTGAGTGGGTATAAATAAACGTCATTATTAAGGTCTTCACTCAAAAGTTGTCAGTAGTTAACAAAATCCAGAATTAAACAACATCGACTGATAATCTAGCTATGATAAATGTTTACCTTTATTGATACCTACTTGTTTTTGGAGATAGATTAAGTAAAATGTGCAAAATGTAACAAATAGCTTATGAAACTTACAATTTTTAATATATGTACATATTTTCAAACAAATAATTTGTGAGTAGAAAAATATTAGAAAGAAAAGAATACTTTATAGCTCATATTTTCAATCTACAAATGTTCGGTTGTTAATTCCGCAAAAAACTTGAAAAATATGAATAACTCAGGTACATTTACCAAACTATGTCCTCTAAGTTTGTTAAGACAATTATCCAATTGTTCCGACAGTACTTGTTTACAAGTATTAAGTAACTCAGTTTCTTGGTCGATTTACTTAGAACAGGGCAAAATAACTTACGCTACCCATTCCGTAGAACCCTTTGATCGACTAGAACGCTATTTGCAACGCCTCAGCCAGCAAATTCCACTCCTTACAAATGAGGTTCGCGTTCAAGTACGGCTAATGTTTGAACCTGACTCACACAGTCAGTTAATCAAAAATGACAGTAATTCGAGAAGCTACCCTCCTGAGTATCAGGCTATATCCTGGCTTGTTAGTCAACAATATCTACATTCTACACAAGCAGCAGTGCTGGTTCAAGAATTAGTTAAAGAGGTAATTGAATCATTTTTGCTCATCAAAGAAGGTACTTATGAATTAACAGAACCACTCAATAGAATGCCAAAAATTTGCAGACTAGGTGTAGAAAAGATTTTAGAATATTGCCAAATAAGATTACAGAATTGGCAGGCTTTTGTACCGAAAATTTCTTCTCCATATCAACGTCCATATCTATTGATTAGTAGCAAGTTTGATGACCAAGATTTACCAAATCTACAGCCAGATTTAATTAACTGGATGAAGGGTTTTAGTCTGTGTCATCTGGCTGCCATTTTGAATCAAGATGAAATTCAACTAGCTCAAAATTTATACCCTTATATCCTTAAGGGTGCGATTATCCTCCATGAACCCGACCCACCATTTGATAAATTACCAAAGATTTTTGAGGAGCAATATCTACGACGGGCTACGCCTACGCTTTGCTCAAAATTGATTTCAGGGTTCGTTGACACCAAAAAAGAACTAAGTATCACTGTAAATTCTTATCCAAATATTCCTAAAGAGAAAATAGTTCCTGCTCAGGGATTACCACAATTTTCTACTCATTCAAAAGAAAACTTTCAGAAACCAACAATATCAAATAACATAAATTCTGTTTCCCAAAGAGTAACGGCTGCTACTGTAACGGTACAAAAAGCCCATAAAATTGTTTCTGTAGATGATAGCCCCACAATTCTTAAAGAAATTAGTTATTTCTTAGAAAATGAAAATTTTTCTGTAGTGACTATTAACGAGCCAATGAAAGCAGTTTTGTCAATTATAAGACACAAACCTGATTTAATTTTGTTGGATTTAAACATGCTAGGAATCGATGGCTATGAGTTGTGCCGGATTATACGAAATAATTCCTTGTTTCAAAACACTCCTATTATCTTTGTCACTGGAAATAAAGGGATTGTAGACAAAGTAAAAGCCAAATTAGTCGGGGCATCTGGCTATTTAACCAAACCGTTTACCCGTGCCGAATTACTAAAAATAGTCTTTATGCATTTGACTTAAATTAATCATTCCAATGAGTTGCGGTTAATTATTTCTTCTATACCTTACCCACTACATTTCAAAGAGTAATACTTCTGGGTTAATTACAGATTGAAATTCTTGAAGTGCTAGAAGGTTGATTCTTGCGCCGCTCAATGAGAGCAATGTCAACTGCAAAGCTTAATCCAGAAGTATTGTATTCAAAATATAATTAACTCAAGTTGGTAAAAAGGCCATTGCTACAATAGACAGGCTTACCGATGCAAAAACTGGCTCCTATCTGCTACAAACTTTTAGGCTATGGTAGAGAAATCATAATTTGGGTTGTTATAGCCTGGATTTGACATAGCGGATGTTACAAGGTCAGAACTGCTGAGTAAACTGCTGACATCAGTTCCTATATCTTGGCTAGGCTTAGTACTACCTAGTGATATCAGTTCGCCACTAACAGGGAAATTCCAGCCTTCATTACCAACGAGTGTTTTGTCATCACCACTGGCTTCAATCCGGTTTCCCAGGAGATTGCTGTTAGTTACATTGGCAGTGTTGCCACTACCAAGGATATCGTTTTTACTACCAGGTAGTGTATTGGCATTACCAAGGATGTCGTTGTTATTGCCTAAGTTCCAGTTACCGTTACCGTTGGTTGTGCTCTCGTTACCAAAGCCCCAATTGCCATTACCTTCGGTTTTGCTGCCATCACCGTAGTTCCAGTTACCGTTACCGTTGGTTGTGTTACCGCTACCAAAATTCCAGTTACCATTACCGTCGGTTGTGTTGTTACTACCATATAGCCAGTTACCGTTACCTTGGCCACTGTTACCGATAGCATCTGCACCATCTAATTTTTGAATATCAGATATCCAGTTGTCGCTCTTATAAGGTACAGGTTGACCGTTGCCAGTTTCAGGTAGGTTGGTACCACTTTCCTTGGAAGGCGGAGTGCTGCCAAATGGTAAGTTACCAGGGAGGTTGCTAGCGCCACCAGATGCGCCACCACCAGCAAAAGGGTTGCTAGCGCCACCAGATGCACCACCACCAGATGCGTCAGCCAAGGGGTTGCTACTGCTACCAGATGCGTTACTACCAGATGCGTCACCACCAGCAAAGGGGTTGCTACCATCACCTAACGCAGTAATATCACCGCCAAGAACTCCGATGAGTTGATTGAACGGATTATTAGTATCAGTTAAAGCCCGCTCGTCAAGTGGTCGCTCATAATTATATTTGTACTTTCCATCTTCACTGGTTGTGGATGAGTTACCACCACCGATGAAGGAAGCGAAAGGATTACTACCACTAGCAGCGCCACCAAAGCCACTGCCACTATCTAGACTGCTGCCATCGGTAGACTGCCATTTGCCATCACTGAAAGAAAAATTGCCATTACCAATTGAATTGTTGCTAGTACTTTGTGACCCAGTAGTTTGATTGCTATTATCAGAAGTTGCCATTAGAATTAAACTCCTATTACTCAAACTGAAATTCCTCTATTAAGAGGAAGATCAACAATATGAATGAAAGCATTTTTTTACTTTCATTTTCAATCAAAAATACTAATAAAAACAGCAAGCACCACACTTAGTAAAAGTATAGAAAATCAGATTTACATTTAAAATGAACAAAATTTCGATTGGATTGCCGATTCTTTAGATTGGATTGTCTATTCTTTCGATATTGTTGAGGTAGATTTAATAAAAATGTCCGACAATCCTTATGGTGAATGCTTCAGAGGCAGTTTTTATAATGATTTTTTAGTATAAACAGGGCAAATTTACCTCTTTGGAGTTCTACAATACAATGTAATATAATTACACTACAAAAAAGGGTGAAGTGTAATTTTTGTAGTCTATTTAGTGAGAAAATATTACTTGGAGATTTTATCGAGTTTTAAAGATTTAAATTCTGCGATCGCCAGAGTAAACGCATCTAAATTACTCTTGATCACAACCAATGTTAAGAACCAACGAAAAAATCAGTATTTCTCATTTGATTTATTTTTTAAGTCTCAAAGCTATGTCTACGACGGGCTACGCCTTGTGAAATCGTGGTAATTGCTCATCGCAAAAAACTGGGCTTGTTGAGAACAGAGAAAAAATAATGTCCCTTTTACATAATGTAATAATTGCTCAACTATGCAGTAATAATGCTAGAAAGTAAAACTAGAGTGAATTTTCAAGATAAATTAAGCAATAAATTCTTTGAAAAGCGCTATTGTGTTTAAGTTCTTGAAATCAGAAAAAAGCTTGTATATTTAGATTGCTGGTTTTATGGGATTCTACCTCAAGCGTGAGAAACCAAATGGCTCTCAATCGGAATGGTTATGCAAGAAGCGATGTCTACGATGGGCTGCGCCTACGCACATCGCGTTAGCTAATTGCGTTTTGTATTTTGAAGCTTCACTCTAGCAGAAAACAGAACAATTTATCAGCCTGCTTTCTAGCTCAATTAATAATAAAAATTTTTGACTATGGAGTATAAAAATGAAAAGTTTAGTGAGTACAGCAGTTATCTTAGCGTTTCTTAATGGAGTAAATTGTCTTCCTAGCTATGGAATCTTATCAAATCTCAAGCCTTCAAAAATTGAAGTCCAATCAATTGCTCAAGGTAATCATCAGCAATTGATGGCTAGAGTTGGAACGACTTTAGATACTTCATTTTATCTTAAATATGGAAAGACAGCTTACCTCCCCACTGAAAATATTGAAATCAAATTTTCAAAAGTTATCCAGGATTCTCGGTGTCCAACTAATGTAACTTGTATTTGGCAAGGGCAAGTTATTATTGGATTAGACATCATAAAAAATGGGAAGCAAGTTTCAACATTAACGCTAACCCTGATTCCAGGTCGCGATCCTTTACCAGTTCAATTTTTAGATAAATATTCGGTGAAATTGATACAGGTTTCCCCGTACCCAATCAGCGGAAAGACGATCGCGCCCCAAGACTACATTATTAAAATTGTTGTTAGTAGAGAAGTAGAAAGTACATAACTAACCTTTGACACGCTTTTTTTCAAAAACAAAACGCCCGGATTTTTCACAAAGGAGAAATCCGGGCGTATGTAGTTTAACGTCAAAATCAACCAAATAAAAATAATGCTTTACTTTCCTGCGTAGATACATTCTTAGTATTTACTTATTTTTACATTGCCAGTCTAACGTAGTAGGATTGTTCAAGTGAAAGGGTAAGCCTTGCTGGGCGAGTAGCCATCCAGCGCTTCTTGCATCCTAAAATAAGAGCAAAAGACGATTCCTAAAACAAGCACACTCCATGCGTATTTCTCTAAATTGGCTGCGCGAACTAGTAGAGATAAAACTTAGTCCAGAAGAATTAGCCGAAACCCTGACAATGGCAGGGTTTGAAGTTGAAGAGATTGAAGACCGCCGCACTTGGGCAAATGGCGTGGTTATCGGCAAAGTGCTTGAGCGTCAACCCCATCCCAATGCCGATAAATTGAGTGTTTGCCAAGTGGATGTCGGTAGAGGTGAAACTTTTAATATTGTCTGTGGCGCTGCCAATGTCAAGGCAGATATCTATGTCCCAGTGGCAACCACGGGTACTTATTTACCCAAAATTGATTTAAAAATTAAACCTGCAAAACTGCGTGGTGTCCCATCTCAGGGCATGATTTGTTCTTTAAAGGAACTCGGTTTGCCCACCGATATAGACGGAATTCATATTTTTACCCAAGAAAATTTACCATTGGGTAGTGATGTCCGTCCGTTACTAGGTTTAGATGATGTAATTTTAGACCTGACTGCAACTGCCAATCGCGCTGATGCTTTGAGTATGGTAGGCGTAGCCAGAGAAGTAGCAGCTTTAACTGGTGGAAAGTTGAGCATTCTTGAACCTGCTGAAGTCTCTATTTCCAAAAAAGCTGGAAATTTAGCTTTAAAAATTGCCGATACCCAAGCTTGTCCTGCATACATTGGTACGGTAATTGAACAGATCAAAATTGCTCCATCTCCCGAATGGCTGCAACAGCGTTTGCGGGCAGCTGGGGTACGTCCCATCAGTAATGTGGTGGACATTACTAACTACGTTTTGTTGGAATGGGGACAACCACTGCACGCTTTTGATGGCGATCGCCTAAAATCTGTTGCAGGTAGCGAAAATTTAACTATCGGCGTTCGCTTCGTCAATAATGGAGAATCCCTCAAAACTCTGGATGGACAAACTCGCACTCTAGCATCCCAAAATTTGTTAATCACCGCTAACGATAAACCTATTGCCCTGGCGGGAGTCATGGGTGGAGAAGAAACAGAAGTCCATCAAGGTACTCAAAGCCTAGTTTTAGAAGCAGCTTTATTTGATTCCGTGGCAATTCGCCGTTCTTCCCGGAGTGTTGGGTTAAGAAGTGAGGCTTCTGGCAGATACGAACGGGGAGTTAACCGAGCTGAGTTGGAAATAGCTAATCGCCGCGCCTTATCCTTAATTAGCGAATTAGCGAGTGGAATTATAGTCCAGCAAGAAATTGCCGACACCCGCCCCGATCCATCTAGTTGGAGTCGTTCTATCGCCCTGCGTTTAGACCGAGTTAATCAGATATTGGGGCCCATCGATTTAGGAGAAGATACAGGCGAACTGCAAAAACAAGATGTTGAGCGCATTCTAACTGCATTGGGATGTCAGTTGACTTTTTCAGGAGAAGATAGCACCCATCAACCTACGTGGTCAGTTTCCGTACCACCCTATCGTTACCGCGACTTAGAGCGCGAAATTGATTTAATTGAAGAAATCGCGCGTCTCTATGGTTACAACAAATTCTGTGATACTTTGCCAGACAAAGCGGAAGCTGGCTATCTACCTTTAGATGAGGAAGTGATTCGCAAATTACGAGCTTTCCTGCGGGCTGAAGGATTGACAGAATTAATCCACTATTCTTTAGTCAAACCAGGAGAAGACAGAAATATAGTACTGTCAAACCCGTTATTTGTCGAATATTCAGCACTGCGAACCGATTTGATCTCTGGATTAATTGATGCCTTTCAATACAATTTAGAGCAGGGTAATGGTGCCCTCAACGGTTTTGAAATCGGGCAAATTTTCTGGCAAGAAGAAGACGGTTTGCAAGAAACAGAAGCCCTGGCAGGAATTATGGGAGGGGATATTTCCGTTGGCAAATGGTCAAAAAGTGGACGCGAAGAACCGATCAGCTGGTTTGAAGCCAAAGGCATTTTAGAAAGTGTATTTCGGCAACTTAGCTTGCAAATCGAATTTCAACCCGATCGCCGCGACGATCGCTTACATCCAGGACGCACCGCTTCCCTATGGATTCGGGGTAACAGCCTAGGTATTTTTGGACAACTCCATCCCCAACTGCGACGAGAAAAAGGTTTACCAGATTCCGTTTATGTCTTTCAGTTGGATCTAAATGTGCTTTTAGATTCTTTGGGAGAAGATGAAATTCTCGTCTCTACATTCCAGCCTTATTCTACATATCCAGCGAGCGATCGCGACATTGCCTTTTTCGCACCTGTAAAAATTTCAGTTGTCGAAATTGAAAAAGTAATTACCAAAGCTGGCAAAAATTTGCTCGAATCGGTGGAATTATTTGATGAATATCGTGGTGAAAATGTCCCCGAAGGACAGCGGAGTTTAGCATTCCGCTTAATTTATCGGGCTAGCGATCGCACCCTTACTGAAGCAGAAGTGGAACCAGTACACAATAAAGTCCGCGAAGCCTTAGTGGAAAAATTCGGTGTCAACTTGAGAAGTTAGTTATTGGGCATGGGGCATGGGGCATGGGGCATGGGGCATGGGGCATGGGGCATTGGGTATTAGTTATTCCACTCTTGCTTCCCCTGCTCCCCCATCTCCCTTATCTCCCCACTCCTTGTTCATTTTTTTATTTGGAATTAATTAGCTATGCCTAAATATGTACTCTGGGGAACTTACTGCGAAGACGTTATCGAAAAACGCGCCCCCTATCGTCAAGCTCATTTAGACGGATTAGCAAAACAGAAAGAATCCGGTGTGCTGATTACCATTGGCCCCACCAAGGATGTTACAAAAGTTTTTGGCATTTACGAAGCCGAAGACGAAGCCACTGTGCGCCAGTTGATTGAAAATGACCCCTACTGGAAAAATGGCATTTGGACTGAATATGCTGTCAAAGAATGGATTCAGGCTTTATAAATTGGGCATTGGGCATGGGGAATAGGGGATGAGTCTTTAATACTCGCGAACGAGTCTTTTATACTCGTGAATGAGTCTTTGATACTCGCCGACGAGTCTTTTATACTCGTGAATGAGTCTTTGATACTCGTGAATGAGTCTTTGATACTCGCCGACGAGTCTTTTATACTCGTGAATGAGTCTTTGATACTCGCCGACGAGTCTTTGATACTCGTGAATGAGTCTTTGATACTCGCTGACGAGTCTTTAATACTCGCTGACGAGTCTTTGAACTCCACTCTTGTGTTCCCTCTGCTCCCCCTACCTCTCCCCAGCGTATGAAAATTTGGCAGGTTGATTTTTATCGTCGTCCCTCACAAGATGCGTCTGGACAAATTTTATGGGAGTTGTTGATTTGTGACGCAACTCGCAGCTTTAAGTATGAAGCCACCTGTCTCCAGTCAGCAGCAAATTCTAATTGGGTAGCTGCTCAACTTGAGCTAGCTGCTAGTGAAAAATTGCCAGATGTAATTCAGGTGTTTCGTCCCCAGTCTCTAAGTTTAATTGAAGCGGCTGGACGCAATTTAAGTATTAATGTCGAACCTACCCGCCACACCTTGGCGTTAAAGCAGTGGTTAGAAGAAAAGCAATATCCGTTAACGCTGGATAAACCACCTCCAGCACCATTACCAGAAAACCTCTGGGGAGAACAATGGCGTTTTGCGACTCTAGCTGCTAGTGATGTAGAAACGAGTTTTAGCGATCGCCCCATTCCCATTTTGCACATCCCAGAACATCGCAAACCAATCAATTTAGGTTTAGCTTCAACAGTGCCCATCCCTGGTGTGGTAATTTATGGTGGACGGCAATCAATGCGCCTAGCACGGTGGTTGCAGCAAGCCCGTCCCGTAGGCTTGAATTACATATCTGGCGCACCAGACGGCTTAATATTAGAAGCTGGCTTGGTGGATAGGTGGATTGTTACCACTTTTGAAGATCCAGAAGTTACAAAAGCAGCCCAAGCATTTGAACAACGCAAGCAGCAAAGCCGAGGATTGCATTTTTTGTTAGTTCAACCCGATGATTCTGGTATGACTTATAGCGGCTTTTGGTTATTGCGGGCAGAAAATTGATATTAATTGCCAAAAATATTTTTCTGCTTAATTTTTATAGCTAAAGAAATCGACTAAAGCGATGTCTAACTGCAAGGGAATATGTGTCTACGCTTTACTGTAATTTGCCTATAATAGACCAGGTTATAAGTTTAGCAAATTTTAGTATGATGATAAAGTCATACTAAATTTACGAATTAGCATGAATAGCTTACGAAAACTAATTTTAGTTAGACATTCAATTCCAGAAAAAATAATAGGTATGCCTGCTAAAGATTGGCATTTATCGACAGAAGGACAACAAAACGCCTAGTTACTAGCTAAGAATTTAGTAAATTATCAACCGACAATAATCGCTGCTAGTACAGAGCCAAAAGCAATAGAAACTGCCCAGTTCATTGCTGAACAATTTGGGAAATCGGTTGAAGTTGTTGAAGGACTAGAGGAGTGCGATCATAGCAATATTGGTTATTTAGAAGAAAAAAATTTTTGGAAACCATTGCTGCTTTTTTTGCTAGTCCAAATAAATTAGTGATTGGACAAGAAACAGTAACTCAAGCTCTCCAACGCTTCCAAAAAGCTTTAGAAAATATCATCGCTCAAACTTCAAATGGTAATGTAGTGATTGTGTTGCACGGTATTATCATCACACTGTTTACTACGAATTTTAATGGCAAAGAGCCATTTCAATTCTGGCAGAAACTTGAGTTACCGATGGTTATAATTTTGCCTTAATCCGATTTCAAATCATTAGAAATAACTACTTTAAAAAGCAATAAATAAATGAATCAATCATAATGCATTCATTTAATTGGACTCTGCTAAAATCAAAATATCTTATTAAAATACACTACTGGCAAAACACCGCCGCCGAATTTTAGCAGCAGAAATGATTATAGCGCTAAGGCAGGATGTTGAAAATACAGAGTATCAAGCTGAAATTGCTGCTTGGGACGGCGTTGCAGGAAATGGCATAAATGCCAGGGAGTAAGGTTAAAAGGGCGAACAAATTAAACTATTTCTTCTTGCTTTTGACTTAAATACATCGCAATTCCTTTTTCGTAATAAGCCGCTTCATTAATAAAAATAGGATAAACAGTAGACTCGCCCTTATAGAAAATATCTTTTCCTGCAAAAGTCAGAAACATTGGATCGCCTGGATGTAAAGGTTCATAATCCCTAAACTGAAGCTGGGGGTGAATCATAGCTTGAATTTCTCCGTGTAGGCGCAGCCCGCCATAGGCATCGCTTCTCGGATAATCAATAGTCTGAATGTATTTATAAAGTGTAAGGTGGTTGCTTGTCTGCGGAACATTCCCCTGGTTGCACCCTTCAAAATAATCTAAAACTGTATAAATAAGCTGTTCTGTTTCCTGAAATAATTCGGCGTTTAAAACATTTTGAGCTACAGCCCCAACTTCTATAACAAAACCCAATTCACACAAACAACGGAGATAACCATCTTCTTTTGATTGCTGATTAATACAGACTTTCACTAAAGGATTTATTGAACTTAGATAAGCGCCTAACCGAAGTAAGAAAGGATGCATATCAGACAAAATCAGACTTAACCCCATGTTGGCAGTTGTGCTGTGCAAATCAATAATTACATCTACAAAAGGCTGATTTGGTGGTTGCAATATCTGTTTAATTGCTTTTGCCCGCGTATCTTCATAACTTGAAAGTTGGGGATTTTGTAAGCCTTGATTAGTAAAACAACGATTTAAATCCTTGTCAATGTATCGTTTACCTTCTTCAATAGCCTTGAGATTACCAAGTAATACCAGAGTTTCAAAACTTGCCCTGTTAATTAAATTAGGATATTGCTGAAACTTTTTGACTAAATGTACTCCTGTTAACTCATTACCGTGGTTTCCTCCAACGATCGCAACTCGTTCAATCTGACTCATAACAACCTCATATCTAAAAAACTACCCTACAGTTATTGAGAATGCTGCAAGATACAAGATAGAAGTATAACTGCTGCTGACTAAATCTTGTAAAAGACTGACGCGAACGCTCCATGTTCGAGCCAAAATATGATAACTGTTAAGCTGTTGGTTTTAGCACAAAAGGGGAGGAAATTTATGGAGTATAATTTTCAAGCGATGCCTCCGGCGGGCTACGCCTACGCTGAACTTTACAAAAACGCCCTCCTCAACGACGTACTCCCCTTTTGGGAAAAATATTCTCTTGATTGGCAGCAAGGCGGCTATTTCACCTGCCTTGATCGCGAAGGCAAAATTTATGATACAGACAAATTCATCTGGCTGCAAAACCGCCAGGTGTGGACTTTTTCTATGCTTTATAACCAGCTAGAAAAACGCGAAAACTGGTTAAAAATTGCTAGCAATGGCGCTAATTTTCTCGCTCAACATGGCAGAGATAGTGATGGTAACTGGTACTTTGCCCTCACCCGTGAAGGGAAACCATTGGTTCACCCTTACAATATCTTTTCTGATTGCTTTGCAGCAATGGCATTTAGTCAATATGCACTCGCTGGCGGCGAAGAATGGGCAAAGGATGTGGCAATGCAGGCTTACAATAATGTATTACGCCGCAAGGACAACCCCAAAGGCAAATATAATAAAACCTATCCCGGCACACGCCCGATGAAATCATTAGCTGTACCGATGATTTTAGCCAACCTGACTCTAGAAATGGAATGGTTGCTGCCAAAGGAAACACTAGAGAATGTCCTAGCTGAGACAGTCCGCGAAGTGATGACCGATTTTCTCGACCAAGAACGGGGACTAATGTACGAAAACGTTGCCCTTAACGGTTCCCACATAGATTGTTTTGAGGGACGGCTGATTAATCCAGGCCACGGTATCGAAGCGATGTGGTTTATCATGGACATCGCGCGTCGCCAAAACGATACCAAAACTATTAACCAAGCCGTTGATGTGGTGCTAAACATCTTGAATTTTGCTTGGGATAGCGAATACGGCGGATTGTATTACTTTATGGATGCAGATGGTCATCCCCCACAACAATTGGAATGGGATCAAAAGCTGTGGTGGGTTCACTTAGAGTCTTTGGTTGCATTAGCGATGGGCTATCGCCTAACTGGGCGTGAGGTGTGTTGGGAATGGTATCAAAAGATGCACGATTACGCCTGGTCACATTTTGCTGATTCAGAATACGGTGAGTGGTTTGGCTATCTCAATCGGCGTGGGGAAGTATTGTTAAACCTCAAAGGCGGCAAATGGAAAGGATGTTTTCATGTACCGCGTGCATTGTACCTTTGTTGGCAGCAATTTGAGGCATTGCAAAGCCTGCGGCAGTAAACAACACAGCCAGTTTAATCTCTGTTAGTGTACAAGTAAAAGTGGAATCATTGCCATTGTAAGGATGTCTGATGAATACTGTGACACCTAAGCGATTTACAATCGCTGAATACCATCGATTGATTGAACTCGGATTTCTCACAGAGGCCAATCATATTGAATTAATTCGAGGAGAACTAATTCAAATGACAGCAAAGGGAACACCTCATACAGTTTGTAGTTCTATACTGTACCGTCAATTGGATCGGCTTTTAAGTGATCAAGCAGTCATCCGTGGACAAGATCCTATCACCCTTCCTAATCAGAGTGAGCCTGAGCCGGATGCATTGCACGAGGAAGAGATGAAGATTATCTCGCTCATCATCCCTATCCTGAAGATATTTTGTTAGTGATTGAAATTTCAGATAAAACTCTAGATTACGATCAAACAACCAAGCTTTCATTGTATGCAGAAGCTGGAATTTTTCATTACTGGATTGTGAATTTACTGGCTCGTCAACTTGAGCGTCATAACCAACCGTATCAAAATGCTCAAAATAAGTTTAGCTATCTCAGCAAGCAGATTTCTCTATCTAATCAGTCAGTAGCGATTCCTGGATTTGAAAATGCTTTATTAGACTTAAATTGCTTGTTTCCAGAGAGTGCTAGTGAATGATTTTGTTGGTATGATCGCGTAAGAAAGTGTTTTATTCTCTGAAATACGTTTAAATACTGATACTTTATATTTTAAATAATTGATATTATACTAAAATACGCAAAAAGTATGCTGTTAGTATGCACCACATCAAACTAATTATATTAATTTTAGATTTGTTTCCGAATTACATGGGTTCAGACAAGCTATTGAGAATGCTAAAAATGCTTGATAATCATTTTAATGTAATTGACAGGCAGATAAGTGAAATAAAATCTCTTCTGTCTATGCTGTAAGTAAGCATTTTTCAGTTTTCTAATACATAACTACAAACTTTTGTTTGAGCCTATGTTTGAGATTTGGGTTTCAACTTCACCACTATTTCCACATCACCCTTCGGGTTCAGCAGTCCCCTGCGACGGGAAACCCGTCTTCAGGGCTGCTTCACAACCTAAAGTATTTAAAAATCTGAAAAGTCGCTCTGTTGAAAAACCTGATAGTTTTCCCCTTATTAAAGCAGAAATCTTAGGTTGATCAACTCCCAATAGTGCGGCGGCTTTAACTTGATTCATCTCCTGTTTAGCGATGATTTCACTGATTTGACGTGCAAGTTCTGCTTTCACAAGTAGTTCATCCAGGTTTGCTAGACCTAAATCTGCAAAGACATTACTGCTACTTCTTTTACACTGATTTCTTCAGTCATTTTCTCTTCCTTTTTTTCAGGCTATAGTTTTGTGCATGATGCTCTTTTGCCCAATTAAGCCTTGCTTTAATTAATTCGATGTCTTGTTAGCAATCTTGATGAAGATGAAATAGTTTTTGAATATATTTTCAAAACCTATTTTAAAATAGTAGATGAAAGGTACATTGAACTTAATCCATAAAGGGCAGATGAGGTTCAAAATGTACTCAGAAAATTATCTTAATAGCACTGGCAAGTTAAGTAATTAGACAAACGAAACGCAAAATGATTTAATTAAAGGTATTGCCAAAACAAAAAACTTTTAATATGAGAAAACTATCTCTGATTCTTCCTTTAGCTATCCTAGCTTTTGGTAGTGTAGTTGTTAAGAGCCAAGAAATCTCCTCACCCAATACTTACACTCAATCTGTTACCCGTGAAGTTTTAGCGAGTGGTTATCCTACTCAAGATCAAAAGCAGATTCTTGAACTTGTACGCTATACCATCGCACCAGGAACAAAACTCCCTACTCATACTCATCCGGGAATGCAGATTGGACGAGTAGAAGCGGGAACTTTAACTTTTACTGTTGTAGAAGGAGAAGCTAAAGTAACCAAAGCTAACGGCACAGTATTGATTCTTCAAAAAGGAAAAACTATGCAGCTTACAGTTGGAGATTCTTTAGTTGAATCTGTCGGAATAGTTCATTATGGAGAAAACCAAACAAACAAACCGATTATTCTGTTGTCTGCTTCTCTATTTAATGCTAATCAACCAAAAGCTATTTTAATCAATCCTGAAAAAAGATGAATTTGATGAGAGATTTTGACTTGTGTCAGAGGTTTACTCATTAGTCTTTGAAATGGTATCACACAGATGACGATATGAGTTACCAGAGTTTAATCGTGTTAACCCTCTCAAGTTAAATCTGGAAGAGTTTACCAACTTTGCAAAGTGTCACAGAAAACTGAAGATTTAAATAATGTTCTAGGCTCAATATCTTGATTATTAATTACAAACTAAATTCGGCGGCACCATCCTCATCCACATCTGCATCTTTACCCACAGCAGTCGGTTTAAATTTAGAGCCATGAATTAATTCAGCAAACGTAATTCCTGGATTTTGGTGAAGAATATTCAACACACTCATAAAATCTCGCACAATTTCCCCTGGTGTCAGTAATGCTTCTGCACCCAGGCGATTAATAATTTCTTGCACAAACTCCTTCAACTCACGATTTGTCAAAGTCTGTTCATACCCAAAATTGAGTGCATGAATCTCAGTTAAACGTTGCAGAAGCGTCAAAATTTCTGCTTCACTCAATGGATTTAGCCGAATTACTGGCCCTAAATGTTCCTGAACATTAGCTTGTACAACAAAACGGCTTTCTTTTGTGCGTCTTTGCCAAGCTTGGTCTGCAAAAAGTCCCCGTTTGGGGTCTTCTAAAAATTTAGTGGTTCCACCAATGACAATACCAAGATGTTCTGCTTTGCACTGCATAATATTGTTAAACATTGCTAGAAGTCGATTATAATTCTTTTCTCGCGTTACCGTAGTAGATATTTGATATAAATGTACGGCTTCATCAACTAAAACTAACATTCCTTTATAACCAATTTCAGCGACAAATTTAGCAAATAGTTTTATATAGTCATACCAACTATCATCATCAATAATGACGCGCACTCCTAAAGCTGCTTTCGCCTCAACTTTAGTAGTAAATTCTCCACGTAACCAGCGCATTGCCGCATTTTTTAAATTATCATCATCCAATCGGTATCCACGCCAATAAGCGATAATCACACTACCAAAATCAAAACCGTGAACTAAGTCTTCAATATACTGAACTACTTCCCTAATTTTCGACTCAACTTGGTCATCAAAACCATCGTCATTCGGGCGTATTTCAGTTTCTTTAACCACTTGTTGTTGAATTTTATTAATCCATCCTTCTAAAATAGAAACTAAAGCACTACCATCAGGACGAGTTTTTGTAGCTAAGTGGCTCATTAATTCTCGATAGGTAGCTACACCTTCATTGTTGCTTCCAGCTAATCGACGTTCTGGGGATAAATCAACATCAGCTACTACAAAACCTTGCTCCATAGCCCGGTTGCGAATTAGTTGCAATAAAAAACTTTTACCAGAACCGTAGTTACCAATTATGAAGCGAAATGCTGCTACACCTTCTGCTATATCATCGAGATTTTGTAATAGGCTTTTTAGTTCTTTTTCTCGACCTACTGCTATATATTCAATTCCTACTCTTGGTACTACCCCTGCACCAAGGGAATTTATTAAAGCAGTGGAGATTTTCTTCGAGATTTTGAGCTTTGCCATGTCTTACACTTTATTTTATTCTCAACGCAGAAGCACGCAGTAAGTAGGTAAGATATTCACCTTACTACTAATCTTACGACGGTAATAATAATTTAATTTGACGAAGCATGTCTAGTCATGAAACCTTCATACATTGCAATTATTTTTTGGACATGCGTCATATATTCCTGATAAACTTCTGGAATTTCCGAATTTGAATTAATGATTAATTCCCCAATAGTATCATTGGCTCGTTCATTTATAGAATCTATTAATAGATTTGGCATAGTAATGTTTGCTTCAGCAATTTTTTTAATAGTAGCATTAGGATTATCTTGTTCGACTATAGCTTTTAATACTTGTAGTTCGTATGCTGGGAGATTTTCTAAAAAATTAGTCCATTCTTCAGAGACATTTTCCGATGTCTCAACTTCCGAATTATCAATGATATCTGAAGATTCAATTATTTCGGAAAATGGAAACAACTCACTATTATCTTCTTGCGACTTATCAGACAAAAGCTCTGGATTGCATGTTTCTACTTGTTGTAGTAATTCCCATACTTGATTTTGTAATGAGTCTCGTTCTTCTTGCAATAATGAAACTTGTTGCTGTAATTGCTGTAATTCGGCTTTGTGTTCTGCTAGTTGGGTTTTTGAAGAATTAAGAATAGCTTGGATATTTTCTCTTTCGGTTTTTGTTGCTACAAGCAATTGATTCTTTTGGGTTGTCTCAACTTCTAGCTCTTGAATTGCAATTCGCAGTTCGTATAATTTTTCTTCTAATTGAGGTTTTAGTCTGCCTAAAAGAGTTAAATTACTTTCAACTTCTTGTTTCTCGTATTGTAGCTCAGAAATTTGACTTTGCAATTGGGTGATTTCAGCACGAGATACATTACAGTTTGACTTTAAACGGCGCTTCTCTGCTGTGAGGATAGAAAAAGCATTATTCAATTCAGTTTGATTGTTCTGCAAATTATTAATTTCAGTTTGCAGGCTACTAACTTCTGTTTCTAATTGCTTCTTTTGTCCTGCAAATGTTCTTAATTCTCGATGTAAACTATCTCTTTGGCTATGGCTTTCTATGACTTGATTTTGCAACTGTTGTGATTCAGCATAGAGTAAATTATGATGTTCTTCAATTTGATTTATTTCTCTGACAACACGAGCTTTTAATCCCTCCATATCTTTAATTCGCTTGCGGAGAGAACCTAAAACAAACATTTCATAATTTCTGCGTCGCTTGTCTATGAATAATGCTGTTGTATGGATAGTAACAGCAGTAATTACACCTGTGAGAAAGGCTTTATTAAAATCCCAACTTGGAACAAGGCTAAGACCAAAACTCACACTAAAGGCAACTATCACTAGTATAAATCGATTGCTGATCGTTACTGATTGCATATTGCTGGTTTTTAGCGTAGTTAAATTATCTGAATAAGTAGCTCTCATAGTAATTATTAATTCAAAATTATCTACATATAAAATACTTAATTAATTGGTTTAGTGAAACAAAGCATTTTTATCAACTTTAGGATCGTAATCGTTCTCAAGTATCTAATTTTACTTACTAGTGCATAACATTGTTGTGTAAATCACAAAAAAGTACAATCATCAATAAAATTTCATACTACGTATTGGATGTATTATTACCTGTATTAAAAAGTGTTAAATCGGCTTTTAAAAAATCAACAAACTGCCGTGCTGTACGTCCAGAACGACCATTATGACGAGTTGCCCATTGTAATGCCTGAAATTCCAAATCTTCTTGGGTAATATTAATTTCAGCTTGTGTCACTAGATGTTGTACAATTTTTAAATAAGTTTTCTGATTGGCTGGTTCAAAGGTCAAAGTTAAACCAAAGCGATCGCTAAACGAAAGCTTCTCCTGCATCGTATCCCAGGCATGGATTTCTTCGTTATCCTTGGGAGTTGGTCTATCCACAAAAAACTCCCGAATCAGATGGCGGCGATTAGAGGTAGCGTACACCACTACATTTTGAGGGCGCGCCGTTAAATTACCTTCTAAAACTACCTTGAGGGCTTTAAAGGCATCATCATCATCTTCAAATGAAAGGTCATCGACAAAGATAATAAATTTTTGTGACACACCCCGTAAATGTTCCACAATTTCTGGTAAGTCTTTTAAATCAGATTTTGCCACTTCCAATAAGCGGAGGCTGTGATTACTATATTCATTCAACAAAGATTTCACTAAAGAAGATTTGCCAGAACCGCGACTACCGTAAAGTAATACATGCAGTGCCATCTCTCCTGATAATAAAAACTCTGTATTTTTCAGCAAAGCATCTCTTTGAGATTCGTAACCGACAAGCGCACTCAGTTTAACCGGGTCAGAATAGCGGATACCGATAAACTGCCCAGATTGCCAGCGTAAAGCGCGATATTCTGCAAATAAACCAGAGCCACATTGCCGATAATAAGCTGCTAACTCTTCTACAGCATCACCCCAATTATCTAACTCTTCTAGATATGTAGTGAATTTTGTCTCTACTCCTACTAATTCTTGCCCTTTATACCAGACTACCGGTGAAATCGGCATATGAGCTACACCTTGTACCCACTCGCTCAAAGAAGCGCTACTACATTCATAGAGACTTTGTAATGCTTGTAAATCATGCTGAACTGCTGTTACTAAAGCTGGGGGCAAATCTTCAAATTCTTGCACTCCCGCCAACCTTGTAAAAGGATTCTCAGAGAAGAGAATTTGAGTAATTAAATAGTCTTCCCAATTTTGATTTCTAGCAGCCAAAGCGTAAAAGTAACTGCCGTAGGCTTGAAGACAACTCCGTGCATCGGCTTGAGCGTAACGTATAGCTTGCAAAAGTTCCAGAAATGCTATCCCCACTTCACCTTGCAGAACAGATTGGTACAGTAAAAGTGAGGCTGCTTGGCGCTGGAGATATTGAACCTTTGTATATGAGGAAGTACTTGCCATTGGTATCGCTTGATTATCCATTAATCAATTGTGTGGTATAGCTAAATAGCTATGGTAAATTGTCTGCTGACCCTGGCAGTAAAGTCAAAGTCTACATAGGTTTTAACAATGAATTTAGGTATAGTTGCTGCTTTTGCCTACGGCATATTAGCGATTGCTGGTGGCGTTATTGGCTACATTCAAGCTACAAGTAGAGTTTCACTCCTAAGCGGTAGCATTAGCGGTTTATTACTAATACTTGCCGCTTACTTTCAACTCCAAGGACAAACTTGGGGTTCGATTTTAGCATTGTTAGTTACTGCTGGTTTAGTAGTTTTATTTGCATTTCGATTAGTAAAAACACGTAAGTTTATGCCTGCGGGATTAATGACGATTTTGGGTATATTGGCATTGGCGGTGATGGTGAATCAATTTGTGGCTTTAAGGTAGCACTAGTCTCTAAGCAATAACCATTCTCCTGTTTTTTTGGTATGGCATGACTTTCCCTGCTTTGAATTATATTAGTACATTTATATTACTTAAACAGTTCTATAAGATGCGCTCATGTAGGCTTTATTTGCGATCGCCCATAGTCATCTACAATTTGTAGGTGACAAAAACAACCTGATAATAAGCATTCCAGACATCAATTCTGAAAATTAAATCAAAAAATAATTATTAATTGCCGAAAAACTCCGGTTTTTTTGGCTTTGTGATGATAAATAAAAGTAATAGTGTTGAATCGCGTGCTTCGTACCGCGAAGGATTACTGAAATTCTTCGCTGCTCTGAGGATGACTACTAAACATCAAATAACATCTGCTGCCAATCAGTTTTTTGCTGGGGATGCTTCTTTGCCACATCAAAAAGCTCTACGACAAAACTTACTGTAGATGTATCTAAGTAACTATGCTGATAAAGTGTAAAGATGTCAAGGTATATCGGAGCAAATTTTAAAGGAATTGCAAAGTACTTGGTGCCATTTTGGCAGGTTTTTCTCCCAAATATGGGATATTAGTAGATTGTAGAAATCTTTATTATTATTCACATCTCTCTTCTTGCATTAGTTCCTATCTACTGAAAACTCTTAAGACCAAGTAAATTTGACACGATAAGTTTAAGTAATTTAATGAAGTAGGAAATAATACATGGTATTATCACTTTCTTCTCATAACGTTATCCAGTATCTGCAAGACGCGGGTCTGTGTAGCTCAGAAGATGGCTCATCAGATAAATCTGAGTTGCCAGGAAGTAGTCAGAACAATTTTAATTTACTAGTGACTTTAGCAGATAATCGCCAACTGCTCCTGAAACAAGAACGTAAGGTTAACAACAATGACGGCGCGCCTCATGAATTGTTTCAGGAGTGGCTGTTTCACCAGTTGCTCCAACAGTTTCCAGTTCTAGGTAATACTTCAGCGATGCCTACAGCAGTAAACTACGCGCCATTGGTAGTGCATTTTGACGAAGGAAATTCGATTCTCGTCCGTAGCTACTTCAGTGAATATCTAGAGCTTGCGACATTCTACCACAACAATGAGATTTTTCCCCAAGAAATTGCCTCTGCCATCGGCACGACTTTGGCAAGATTGCATCGCGCCACCTACAACCGCCGAGAATATCGGGATTTTATGGCAACTGCTCCCCAAGGAGAGTTTCGCTATGGGTTTTATAATCCAGCTCAAGGGGTAGGGTCAATTGGGCCGGAGATTTTTGGAACTGTTCCCACGGATGCACTGAAATTCTATGTTATCTATCAACAATACGAGAGTTTGTCATCTGCGATCGCAGATTTGGCATATAGCTGGAATCCTTGCTGCTTAACTCACAACGACCTAAAATTGAACAACATTTTGGTTCATTCCAGGTGGGAACAACTAGACAATTGTCTTGTACGACTAATTGACTGGGAAGCTTGTTCTTGGGGAGACCCAGCCTTTGATTTAGGAACTTTACTGGCAAGCTATTTAGGAATTTGGCTTAAGAGTCTGGTTGTAGACCCCACCATTGAGCTAGAAGAATCTCTACATTTGGCGTTAACACCGTTAGAGATTTTACAACCTTCAATTATTGCCTTAATTAGGGCTTATATAAATGCTTTCCCGATGATTTTGGAATACCGCAATAATTTTATTTCGCGGGTTATCCAGTTTGCGGGACTGGCACTAATTCATCAAATTCAAGACATGATTACGTGCCAAAAATACTTTAATAATGCTGAACTCTGTATGCTGCAAGTAGCTAAAAGTTTACTTGTAATGCCAGAACAAGCTGTGCTGACTATCTTTGGGATATCAGAGTCAGAAATGCTGAATTATATGGCAAAGATTCATAAATTTCCTCAGCCTGTAAAGGAACAGCAGTTACTTCGGATTTATTACGAAAAAACTCGGCTGCGTGGTTGTTAATACCAAAGGATAAGACCGCGCTACCAAACCAGTCATACATACTTAAATTCTGAATTCTGATTCCTGAATTCTATTTTTTTAAAGTTTGATTTTTGAATGGATTAATGCTAAATTCCTCTATCAATCAATCACTAAATTCTCTATTTGATATTACTCAGAATATCCAGATTGAGTCCAATTTTTGTATTTACCATCCCAATTATCAACCCTTCGCTCTGCCGACTAAAATAGCCGAGAGATTTCAGCAAAATTCCGTAGATTTACAACAGAAGTATCTTACTCTCCTACTACGAAATTTTCTTTATGGAATCTATTACAATGGCTCCCTGCAAAGTACTTTGGCAGTCAATAATGATAATACTAATCGCCCACAAAAGCATAATTTAGCAGATAATTCTATTTTAGAGATTGACTGGGACTTTTATGAACAACTGCACGCCAGTAATCACGGCATAGGTTACTTTGACCCTCGATGGCAGGTGTTACGCAAAGAACCTGATGGGACTATGGCTGTGACTAAAGGCGGTTTAACACTTTATATTGAGCCAGACTGCCATTTAGAATCCAGTAAAAAATCTACCAAAGTGGGTGACATGGTAGCAATCTGGATGCCCAAAAATCGACTGCAAAATGGCTGTTACTTAGCAGTTAGCAATATTGGACAAGAACGGCAAAGCAACCCAGACGCCGATTTAGGAGCAGGGCGAATCTACTTTAACTTTACGGCATCTGGTGCAATCGCTCTCATGGAAAACTTGACATTACAACTAAATGCAGCCTTGATTCCCTTTAGCTTTCAGGTTCTCCACAACCCCTCTGCATACGGACGCTATGATTCGGGGCTACTCTACTTTGAACTTCCTGACTATCCAGCAATCCGCACAATCCTTCAGAGTGTTTATATCGAAAATCAATCCCATTTCCAGCCCGAAATTCCTTTGTTTACCAAATTTTTAGCTCCAGGGTTAGGTTTAGCTGAGGAACCAACCCAAAAATTTGCGGCACAAGAAAGTTTTGGGATGAACCGTTGCCAAATCGTTGCTAATGCTTTGTTGGAAGCTTGGCAAAAAGGTAAAAATGCGATGGAAGAACGGATGAGGGTTATTGACCAACACTTTGCGCGACACCTAATAGATTTACAGCGTCCTTATCTCAATCCCTATTCTGAGGATATTTATAAGCCGTTAAATTGATTAGATTAATTGGGCATGGGGCATGGAGATAAGGGATAAGGGAGTATAAGAGAAGTTGCAGCAAGTTTTTCCCCAATGCCCAATGCCTAATTCAAAATTCCAAAATTACCGGCACATGGTCGCTGGGTTGGGTTAATTTTCTGGGTGCGATATCAATGATGCAACTTTTAGCACGCTCATACAAGATTGGTGTGAGATAGTGATGGTCAATACGCCAACCTAAGTTACGACGGAAGGCGGCGGCGCGATAATCCCACCAGCTATAATTTCCGCCTTCTGTGGTGAATTTGCGAAAAGCATCGGCAAATCCCAGTTTCAGAATATCCCGTAAGGCTTGACGCTCTGTTTCTGTTGCCATAATGTGATTTTCTGTACTCACTTGTTCATGAATATCCTTATCTTCAGGGGCAATATTGAAATCGCCGCACACACAAATTGCAGATTCTGATAACACCAGCAATCGTAAATACTCGTGTAGGGCTGTCAACCAGCGTAGTTTGTATTCGTATTTTTCAGTTCCTACCGCTGCGCCATTAGGAATATATAAGTTCACAATCCGAACACCATCAATTACACCTGTAATCACGCGCTTTTGCTCGTCCCATTCGTGATGTAAATCTGACAAAATTGCCCTAAACCCGCTACTGACATTTAGGAGTGGCTGGCGGCTAATCAGGGCTACGCCGTTATAAGATTTTTGTCCTGACATATAAAGGTTATAGCCTAACTGCTCAAAAGGCGATCGCGGAAATTCAGCATCCACAACTTTAGTTTCTTGCAAGCAAAGAACATCAACGGGATTCAGGGTTAACCAATCGATAACTTGTTCAAGGCGAGTGCGAATTGAGTTGACGTTCCAAGTAGCGATTTTCATTAGTTAATTATCAGATTTTTTCTAAATTACTAATTACGAATTATGTAATTATTGTACAATTACTTAATATTTATAATTTCTGTTCTCTTTGCTAATTACCTTTAAATGAAGCTTTAATGACTTGATCCCATTCCAGAATTTAGTATTTGCAGCTACAAAACATTCCATTTTGTAGGTTGTGCTACAAAATATTCTACCTTATTATGATTCCCAAGATAGATGCAACAAGTAATAGGTTAGCTATAGGTTAGAAGTGTAGATAAGAGTTGACTTTCGCCGATAGTCCGTTAGATTTGTCGGTAGAAAATTTGCGGTACGGTTAACCGTTATTGCGCTTTTGTTAGTCTGTTAGGTTAATTTAAATGTCAAAAGAGTAAGTACAAATGCTCTTTACTCATAAAATAATGATGTCACTCATAATATTGAGGACAATTTCATAGACTGAACCAGAAAAATTTATGAAAATCGCTCAAGTTGCCCCCTTATGGGAAAGGGTTCCACCTCCTAATTATGGAGGAATCGAACTGGTAGTGAGTCGCTTGACTGATGAACTTGTTCGTCGCGGTCATGAGGTAACTTTATTTGCCTCTGGTGATTCTCAAACCTTGGCTCATTTAGAAGCAGTTTATCCACATGCATTGCGCTTAGACCCAAACGTGAAAGAGTATGCAGTGTATGAAATGTTAGAATTAAGCCAAGTTTACCAACATGCTGCCCAATTCGATATTATCCATTCTCATGTAGGGATTTCGGCATTACCTTTAGCGAGTTTGATAACAGTAACCTCTACAGTCCACACCCTGCACAATAATTTTACAACTGATAACCGTCACGCATTTAGCTACTACCAAAAGCAACCATACATCAGCATTAGTAACTCGCAGCGTCAAATCGATCTTAATTATGTTGGTACGGTTTATAACGGAATTGAGTTAGTAGATTACCCATTCGTAGCCCAACCGTTAGAACCTGGATATTTAGCATTTTTAGGTCGTTTTTCGCCAGATAAAGGCCCGCAACATGCGATTGCCATTGCTAAACAAAGTGGTTGGCGCTTGAAGATGGCAGGAAAGGTTGATGCAGTATACTCTGAGTTTTTTGAACAAGAGATTGTCCCCCATATAGATGGTCAGCAAATCGAGTATCTCGGTGAAATTAACCACACCGAAAAAACTCAACTTCTGGGCAATGCTGCGATAACTCTTTTCCCCATTAGCTGGCAAGAACCTTTTGGCTTAGTAATGATTGAATCAATGGCAACTGGTACACCAGTGATTGCCATGAATTTCGGTTCCGTATCTGAAGTTATTGCCCACGGCAAGACAGGTTTTATCTGCAATAGCTATGCAGAAATGGCGACAACGATTCCACTAGCTTTGGAACTCAATCGTCAAACCTGTCGAAAACACATAGAAAACAACTTTAGTGTTAGCCAAATGGTTAACGGATATGAAGCTGTTTACAGACAAATTATTAAAGACCGCATAGAATCGAATGGCCGCATTCATGCAGCTAAAATTCAGTTTTAATTAACTGCTTTTTTTAATCAGCTTAAAACAACAATTTTTTTAAGGAGGATATTGGTATGAGTACGAGAGCCAACACCTGCCCATGCTGCGGTGGTTCCCTCCTGCGTCATGCCCGTCATGGTGAACTATATTGGTTTTGCCTATCATGCCGACAAGAAGTACCGCTATTAACTGCTACTCGCCTGCCTAATGTGGCTAATGTGGAAACCCGGAACACCGGAGTGGTTCCCCAGCCAGCGGTGAATACCTAGTTTTTCAACATATAAAACCTACTAAAAATCAATACTGATTTAGTTTAAACCTATCAATAAGCCTCAACTGGTAAAATCGAATGGAGCTAATTGATAGGTTTAAAGTTTTGTTAGCAGCCTTACTTTACGGTCAAGAAGATTTACGTCTAGAGCAAGTTTCTGACCCCACTCCGGCGGCTGGGGAAGTCGCGATCGAAGTAGGGGCAGCAACAACTTGTGGTACAGATTTGAAAGTCTGGCGGCGTGGTGGTCATGCCAGGATGCTGATATTACCAACGCTGTTTGGTCACGAAGCGGCTGGGCGAATTGTTGCTGTGGGTGTAGGGGTGACAAATTGGCAAGTTGGCGATCGCGTCGTCGCTAATAATTCTGCTCCATGCATGGAATGTTTTTTTTGTCAACGTCAAGAATATTCCTTATGTCCAAATTTGACCTGGAATAATGGGACTTTTGCCCAATACCTAAAAATTCCCGCACCGATCGTCGAGCATAATTTGTTGCAGGTTCCTGATGAGTTGCCGTGGGAATTGGCAGCGATGACAGAACCTTTAGCTTGTGTGTTGCATGGCGTAGCGCGTTCTAATATTAAGCCCAAAGATAAAGTAGTCGTTTTGGGAGATGGGGCGATCGGGTTGATGTTTGTGGCAGCCTTGAGTGAGAAAGCTGAGGTTTTGCTATGGGGAGGTAATAACCACAGGCTAGAAATTGGTCAGAAATTGGGTGCAACCCAGACCTTTAATTATCATCAAATTCTAGAGATTCCCAGTGTAGTGAAAGAATTTACCCAAGGATGGGGTGCAGATGTAGTAATTGAAGCCACTGGTGTACCAAGTGTTTGGGAAACTGCGATCGCCTGTGCCCGTCCTGGTGCAACAGTCAACTTATTCGGTGGATGTCCACGGGATAGCAGCATTACTGTCAGTACAGAACAGCTACACTATAGCGAACTTACCATCAAAGGCGTGTTTCATAATACACCAGAGTATGTGCGATTGGCGCTTGCACTCATAGCTAGTCGCAAAATTCCCTTTGAGTTACTTATTAGCGAACAGCGACCATTAAAAGATTTAGAACAGGTGTTTTCTGATATGAAGGCGCGTAAAGTAATAAAGGTGGCAATGATTCCTTAATTTTTTGCGGCGTACAGCAAATGATTTGGGTCTAGCCAAACAATGTAGAAAATCTTGTCAATAAAGAACACATGAACCCTACCATGTTCATTTGAGGAGATAGAAAACTGATATGGGATGTCAACGTTAAAACATGACAACACTACAACCACCCCTTTCAGTATGCTAGATAATAGTTAGCTTTTATTTGCTCTAATACATCATTTTACAGAGTTATCACCGCAAGAGCTAGGAAGAATTTTTCTGCTTCTTATAGTTTAATTGAGCGATCGCTATAATTGCATCTCTACCAACCAATAACTAAATCCTTATGGCAAACACTATTTCAATTACCGATTCTCTAGTTCCTAATCCCATCCCTAAATCAACAATTATTCGTTTAGAGAATATCTTTAAAGTATATGGCAGTGGCGAAACTGAAGTTAAAGCACTTAACGATGTGAATTTGACTATCCACGAGGGCGAATATTGTTCAATTATGGGGCCGTCTGGTTCCGGAAAATCCACAGCTATGAATATTATCGGCTGTCTAGACCGACCCACAGGCGGACACTATTACTTAGATAATATAGATGTGGCGCAAATGGATGATAAATCCTTAGCACACATCCGTAATAAAAAGCTGGGCTTTGTCTTCCAACAATTCCATTTATTACCCCAACTCACAGCATTAGAAAATGTGATGCTACCAATGGTTTATGCTAGTGTGAGTACGAAAGAAAGAAGTGATCGCGCAACTGTTGCACTGACACGAGTAGGTTTAGCAAATCGCCTCAACAACAAACCAACTCAACTATCTGGTGGACAACAGCAAAGAGTAGCGATCGCGCGTGCGATCGTCAATCGTCCTGTAGTACTTCTCGCCGATGAACCCACAGGCGCACTTGATTCACGTACAACCCAAGAAGTCTTAGATATTTTTGGCGAACTCAATGCCAGTGGAATCACAGTTGTGATGGTGACACATGAACCAGAAGTCGCTCGTCAAACTCATCGCATCGTTTGGTTTCGTGATGGTCAAGTAGTACACTCCAATCTCACTCCAGCCGACTTGAGTCAGTTAGCTGTCTCGTAGGTTATAAAAGTCCGCCTATGCGGACTTTAGGTTGTATAGGAGCGACTTCTAGTCGCCAAAGCTGATTACAAACTTGAGGTTTTCCCAGTTTCTGCTTGCGTTGGAATTGGCTTAATATCGGTGTAACCTACTTCACCAGCAATTGTCCGAAACACTGACATTTGCTCCTCAAAATCTAGTCCTTCAATTTGGGAAAGCAGATCATTAATTGCCTTACTTGGCTGGTAGCTAGCTGGCATTCCAACCACTGTATCTCCCATAGCTACTGCCCAAGCATACCAAACTAACAGTTGATTATTTTCTTTTATCGCCCCATAAGCATGAGAATATTCTGTGTCTTTGCGGTTAACAATATCCCGCATAATTTCTAGTTGCTGCTCATCAGATAATTTAAAATAATCTCCTAGCAGAAGTGGTGCTAACTCTGGTTCAGCCGCAGCGGGAGCAGCAGGTGTGATCGAATCACCCATCTTTTTATAAGCAAAATAGAACCAGGCTAATTTGGCATCGGTATCTAAGGCGTTAAACGCATCCACCAATTTTTGAGTTTCATCGCTCTGAGCTTGAGAAATATTTTTATCGTAACTTGCAGTCATTATAATTTGTCTCCAAAATAATTTAATATGCCAAATTAAGAGGTACCAGAGTTTGATAATCAGATTCTACTACCCATAGAAATAGTTAAAATAATTGGAAATTCTAGCTTTAATCTACCTTTTAATAGAGGTAAAAGTCTCCCCCAGGAAGCAACAAAGCAGCACATTACTTCGCTATGATTGCCCTAGCAATAAAAAATTTACCTAAGGTTTTAATGATGCCTGATGAAGAAGTGAAGCCCAATTTAAATGAAGCTTCCACCCAGGAAGCACAATTAGCTGCCGATAACATAGCTAGTGGTGAAGAAGAAACGCCAACGGTGAATTTTGATGCTGATTATGTAGCTGCACAAAAATTCAGCGTTAGTGAAGTTGATCGCACAAGTAAAGGTGCAGCAGCAGCCGAAGCAGCTACTGCACCTGATCAGAAAACCTCTCAGCCACAACAGACAAAAACTCAAACTCAGTCAACTGGCAATCCTAATGATTTTATAGAGTCAGCAAAAGAAGTTGGGAATTCTCAGACTGAGGTTGTAACCGACGTCAGTGATGATTTAGTAGAAGAAGCTTTGGAAAAGGGCGAACGGCAAAATTAATTTCCTTTAATTTCTTGCTATTTTGTCAGATGGGCAATGTCACAAATATGAAAATTGAAGTTCTCGACATGTGTAGACATTGCCCAGTATATTGTTTTGAGCAATTGTCAATTGTTAAAATTATCGCAATCGACTTTTGACTATTTATTAATTAACGGCTGTTCATCACTTCTAGTAGTTCGCTAGGCTGCTGAATTAAATAATCTGGATTTTGCTTGGCTAGTACTTCCGGTGAGTTAAAGCCCCAAGTGACTGCAATCACTTGGATATTTGCTTTTTTTGATGCTTCTATATCTCTGGTTTCATCTCCAACATAAATAACTTCTTGAGGTTTTAGCTGCTTTTGCCTCAAGACATTATTTATAATAGTTGTTTTGCCAAAAATTGTAATTCCTGAGTAGATAAAATCAAATAGGTGATTTAAATCATTGATTGTGAGGAATTGCGTAACGTTTTCTTTAGAATTAGAAGTGATAATACCCAGTTTATATCCTTGATTTTGGAGTTCTGTTAATGCTTCCTTAATTCCCGGAATTGGCTTTAATTCTGGGATTTTGTTTTTTAATTCCCCTTTCACTTTTTTAACTAGAAAAGGTATCTTAAATAAAGAAACTCCTGAGTACTTAATGATTTCCCTAGATGTTAAGTTCTTGAGGAAGGCTAATTGTTCTAGGCTTATTTGTCTATAACCAAATTCTCCAGCTAAACGATTAGCAATACTTACAAGGGCATCTACTGTATCAGCAATTGTGCCATCAAAATCAAAAATAATTACTTTCTGGGTCATTCTTCTGCCTGGATGCGTCAAGATTAGCTAGGGCGTTGCGTCGTAACATTTCTGGCTTAATCCGCCGCAAGGCAGATGCTGGAAATCGTTTATCCCACTCCTGCTCTGAGATTTGGGCTAATTCTAGCAGGTGGGGAGCAATATTCCCAGGATAAGGCTGAAACTCTTCAATATCAGTTGTTTGGGCAAAACGTTGATTCCAAGGACAAACATCTTGGCAAATATCGCAACCAGCAACCCAGCCTTGCAAATGAGGTGCGATCGCCTCTGGCAATTTCTTGTCCCGATTTTCAATTGTATGATAAGCAATGCAACGATTAGCATCGACAACAAAAGGCTGAGTAATTGCACCTGTGGGACAAGCCTGAAGACAACGAGTACAGTTACCACAGTGTTCTGTGTGTGGGCGATCGCCCTCTAATTCTAAATTGGTCAACACTTCTCCCAAAAATACCCAAGAGCCATATTCCCGTGTAATCAGATTACCATTCTTGGCAATCCAACCAATTCCGGCAAGTTGAGCTAGCACTTTATCTTGCACCGGGCCAGTATCTGCATAATAAAGAGCTAATACGCTTGCATCAAGTGATTTTAGCCATATAGATAGCTGCTTAAGTTTTCTATGCATCACCTTGTGATAATCTCTTCCCCAACCATAACGGGAAATTTTAGCGTATTCCTCACCTTCAGGACGTTGATGTGATGTGTAGTAATTCAGCGCTACACACACTAGTGATCGCACCTCTGGCATCACTAAGCGGATATCCTGACGCTTTGGATTAGCCATCCATTTCATATCAGCGTGATAACCTAGTTCAATCCATGCTTGCAACCTCTGCGCTTCTGTGGGATTTACCCGATCTACAGCAGTAATTCCAACTTTGTGAAAGCCCAACTCGCTGGCTTTTTCTTTCACCAGACTGCTGCTCGTTACAGAATACTGATTCATTTTTTTATCTAGATTTTGCCTAAATAAAGGCTTTTTGATTATACATTATCTAGCTAATATCTTTAATTAAGATTTGTTACTTACCTTGTATATAGCCTGTCTTAAGTTGCGTAGTATCTTAAGACTTCTATCGTCAGGAAGATTTATTAATATGTAGCAATCTATCTCAACAGCAGCTTTTTTTTTACTTATTTTTGTATTGAAATTGATATTCAGATAGAATAATACAGGTAATTTTATGACCTCTGCTGAATTTATATCGCCAGCGCAGTTTAAAGAAGAATTCCAGATTGAGGGAATTACAGAACCAAGCGTACTGCGTTATTTTGAAACCTTAAATGCAGGAGAATTTGAGGCAACTGCTGCCTTGTTTGCGATAGATGGTGTAATGCGTCCGCCATTTGAATCTGATATTGTGGGGACAGATGCGATCGCAGCCTACTTAAAACAAGAAGGTCAAAACATTAAAGCTTACCCCAACACAGGAATAGCCGAGACCTTAGAAAATGGAGATATCCAAGTCCAGGTAACAGGCAAAGCACAAACTTCGTGGTGTAGTGTTAATGTCTTGTGGCTATTTATCCTCAACCAACAACGGCAAATTTATTATACTAGAATCAAACTTTTAGCTTCCCCTAAAGAGTTACTTTCTTTACGTCGTGAAAAGTAAATAGCCAATAACTAAAAAGGGCAAAGTTTTAAATCAATATTTCTCACCCAGTCACACAGAATTCATGGCTTTATTCTGAACGGCAGTTGCTAAAGAGCAGGAACGCTAAAAGCCAACAAGTCAGAATAACGCACTGCCCCTTCCTGAATTCTTCCTCATAAATAGCATGACTTAAAAAATAGTAACTTTTGTCTATTGGGCTAATTCGGGTAAAGTAGCTTCTAACTTCAGACAGTTGGCACCATTAACCTGCAACTTGTAATCTACTTTATCCATAAGACGATTCATAATCAGCCAACCATAACCACCTTCTTGCTTTTCCATCGGGTTTGGAGCGTAGTAGTTAGACATATCAAAGCCTTCGCCGTAGTCCCAAATTTCTAGGGCAAAATCCCGGTCTTTCACTTCTAAACGCAGTAAGATTGGTAAATTTGGTTGCTCCTTATGAGCATGACGGACTGCATTAGAGTAGGCTTCCACTAAAGCCAGTCTCAAACGACTTGATTGCCGTGACCAATCCACAGATTCCCCTAGCTGAATTTTCAAACATCCCAACAACCAGTTTTCAACAATATTCAGAAAATTCAAGTCGCTTGGTACATGAAGCTCACTTTTCATGACTTACAAAATCTCCAGTGAAAGTATAGTTTGATCGTCTTCTTGAACGTGATTATCTGCCTGGATGCGAGCTAGTAAATGGTTAAGAGAAAGTGGTTGTTGCTCTTGTTGTAAGAGTTGCCAAAGACCATCTTGATTCAGCATCGAACGATTCACCGTTTCAACCCCAGCCTCAATTTTTCCTGTTGAATCATGATTATTTGATACCATTGCTTCTGTAATTCCATCGCTAGCTAGTAACAATGTGTCTCCAGCAGCTAGAACCAAGCGACCAGACTGTGCCTGCCACTTGGGCAAAATCCCTAAAGGAACGCTGCGAACTTTCAGGTAATTGGGATTTTCACCTAAAGTCGAGCAACGCGACCATAATATTGGATAAATATGACCAGCATTAGTGTAGACCAGTTCCTTAGTACTAGGGGTATAACAAGCTAACACAAGAGTGACAAAATAATTGTTGCTAATTAAATCTTCACTGAGAGCGTGGTTGAGGTTCTGCATGACCACATTCGGCTCTGCTGGTGTCTCTTGAGATAATTCTCGGCGCAAAACTGAAATAATACTAGCCATAAATAAAGCTGCTGGGACGCCCTTGCCAGAAACATCACCCACTGCTAACCACAAGTCGCCTTTGGGATGGACAAAAACTTCAAAAAAATCGCCTCCGACTTCTCGCGCGGGATAGCAGCAAGCTTGTACCTTTACACCTTTGATGTCAGGTAAACTTTGGCGTAGCAGGTTGTATTGAATTTGGCGAGCCACCTCTAACTCAGTGTGAATCTGCTGTTGCTTTTCTTGGAGGCGTTGGTAGAGTTTTGCTTGGGAGAGGGCTAAGGCTGCTTGTTCAGCAACACCTGCAATTAGTTGGATGTCTTCGTCTTCCCAAGGGCGATCGCGTCCCCATTGGTGGAGGGTCAGCACAGCCAACAGATGCTGATGGTAGCTCAGTGGCACAACTAGGTGGTGACTAAGATTACCGTTATATATATCTTGAGCAAGTTGATAATGACGGGTTTCCAGCACCTTTTCGATTAAAACACTGGAGTCGAAGAAGCAATCTAATATATCAGATTTCGGATCGCGGTAGAAAAACTCGTCTTGTGTGAGGCGATCGCTCTCTACTGGTTTGAGCAAGCAATTGGTTGCTTCAAATGTTTCTCCAATAGTTGCGACAATCTTTTGCAGCATACTATCGTAGTCTAAAGATTCCCGAATTGCTGTTGTTACCGCGTTAAACAAAGATTCTCGCCGTAGGGCCCGACGTAACTCTTGGGTGCGCTTCTTAACTAGGCGATATATATCAGTAGCTTGCTCAACTAAGCTTCTCAGCCGTTCTGGATTCCAGGGTTTGGTAATATACTTGAATACCTGACCAGAGTTAATCGCATCTACTAAATCTTCGACATCAGTAAAACCAGTTAACAAAATCCGAATCGTGTCTGGAAAGCGCTCTACAGTGCGACTAAAAAATTCCGTGCCATTCATTTCTGGCATTCTTTGGTCAGAAATAATTACCGCCATTTCGCCAAATTGATCCAAGATTTCCAGAGCACCAAAGGCATGATTGGCTTTATATACTTGAAAATCTCGCCTAAAAGTGCGGTAGAGTAAATCTAGGTTATCTGGCTCATCATCTACCACCATGAGCTTTAGTTTGTTCGTCCCAATCTCAGCCATATTTGACTTTTGTTTTCATATATTTGAATAGCGAGATAGTATGATGTTTATCCCACTTAAGAAATAAGAGAAAATCAGAGAAGCCATTCACTTTGAAAATATAACTTTTCAAAGTTGTGAGTTTCCCTTGATTATCCTCAATTGATCCACACCAAAATTAAATTTATCCAACTAACCCAGAACGCAAGGCGCGGACTGCTGCTTGGGTACGGTCATCGGCACATAGCTTATTCAAAATATTGCGAACGTGAGTTTTAACAGTACCAACTGTGATGTAAAGTCTTTCCGCAATTACTGCATTACTACAACCTTCGACAATCAACTGTAACACTTCCAATTCCCTTTCTGTCAGGGTGTAAGATTGAATTTCTTCCAAATTCTCAAAAGAATCTGGGTCAGGAGCAATAGTCTTAGAATCGACCAAAGCCGATTCCAACTTTTGAGGATTTTGTTGCGCTTGTTGTAATACAATCCGAGCGATCGCTGGATCGATCCAGGCGTTGCCATTGTAAGTTACTCGCACTGCTTCCAGCAAATTATCAAATTTGATATCTTTCATACAGTAAGAGTCTGCACCAGCGGCAAAAGCTGCTAACACTGCTTCTTTGTGATCCCGCAGCGTCAAAATTAACACCTTGGTAAGTAACTGCTGCCCATTAGTAGTAGATTTTACCTCCCGTGTTAACTCAATGCCATCCTTATCTGGTAAACCAATATCTACAATGGCAATATCTGGTTGTAGCATTTTTAACATTTTTAGACCTTCAGCAGCATTAGCAGCTTCACCTACAACTTCAATTTCATTTTTTTGTTGTAGTGCTGTACGAATACCCACACGAGTTAGGTCATGATCTTCAATCAGAGCGATACGAATTTTACTCATAGCCAACTTCAGCCCGTTACACTATAACCATAAAGTCGAGTTTCGTGATATACTCCCACACTAACTGCAAGCAGTATAGTGGGGCTTCTATTCCCGTAACCAGAGTTGCAAGTTGAGCGTTTTATACTGAGTGAATTTCACACTTTAACAATAAAAGTTGGACTGATTCAGCCCAAGTATAAGCGCCTAAAATTAATAGACAGAGGAGTGAAATTAATTATGTGTTATTTAAAATCCTTATATATACGTAGCACTGCTACGTATACACATTCTTGTTCACTCTTATGTCTATTTAGTTTAATTATGCTTTCTCTCGTTCCAGGGCAAAGGGGAATCTCTTTTGCCTAAGTTCTAATATAAAAAAATTTGATAAACTTAACATTCATGCAAAATCTGGTGTGAGTATTACTTAAGAATAGGCTATGTCTAACAGCAATCAAGCATTTTCAGTGTTGGGAATACCAGTTCATGTGATGGCTGACTATCCAGGCTGGTTGTTAGAATGCCTGCATACAGGCAGAGGAACTCATGTCGTAACGCTCAATGCAGAAATGACTATGCAGGCAGAGCGAAATCAATTATTAGCTCAGGTGATTAAAAATGCTGAACTCGTGATTCCAGATGGAGCCGGGGTTGTTCTGTATTTACGATGGCTATTATGGCAAAAAGTGCAGCGTTTTCCAGGAATTGAATTAGCAGAAAAACTTTTGCAAGCACTTGGGCAACAGAAGACAGGGACAAAGATATTTTTTTATGGAGGAGCGCCTGGGGTAGCTGCAAATGCGGCAGATTTTTGGCAGCAGCAAATTCCATTGAGTATAGTCGGCACTCACTCAGGCTACCATTCCCTAGAAGAAGAAGCACAATTGCGACAAACTCTTGCTCAATTGCAGCCACAAGTGGTTTTTGTCGGTTTGGGAGTGCCACGTCAAGAATTATGGATTGCCGAAAACCGCCATTTATGTCCCCAAGCAATTTGGATTGGTGTTGGTGGTAGTTTTGATATTTGGTCAGGAACTAAAACTCGCGCTCCCACCTGGTTAGGAAATAATAATTTGGAATGGTTGTATCGCCTTTATCAAGAACCTTGGCGCTGGCGGCGGATGCTGGCTTTGCCAGCGTTTGCTGTGAAAGCGTTTGTTTATCGTTTGACAGCAAGGGGTGCAATTAGTTAAGAGTGCTGAGTGCTGTTAGCGGAAATGGGGCGTTTAGCCCGTGCTGAGTTCTGAATTCTGAGTGTTCTTACTTAGTTAGTATTAAAGTCTTAAAAAAATTTTAAATTTTCTTTGTTGAATTTTAAATTCCCAGGCGAAACCTGGGAATCCTTATTTTGAGGAGAATGTCACATTTAAGCAGGCAAACTGTTTGGTTGTGGGTATGAGGAAAATTTAACAATGCCAGTATTAACAACTCAAGTTAAGACAAACAAATCCGTTCATCAAGAGGACAGTGAAACTCAACAGCACGGTAGTAATACTACTACGAACGTACAATTGCAATCTGTAACCAAAACTTATGCTAATGGCACTCACGCCTTATTGAATGCAAACCTTGAGGTAAAAAAGGGAGAATTTCTGTTTATCACGGGGCCAAGTGGTTCTGGAAAATCAACGCTCTTGAAACTGCTGTATGGCCAGGAGTTGCCTACACAGGGAGAAGTGGTTGTTGATAAATGTAATATAGCGGATTTGCGGGGCGATCGCTTGTCATTATTGCGGCGACGGATTGGTATTGTGTTTCAAGACTACAAACTCATTAGCCAACGAACAGTAGCAGAAAATGTCACTTTTGTGCTGCAAGCTCAAGGGTATACCCGTAAAGAAATTCAACGACGTTTAGAACCAACTTTAAAGCTGGTAGGTTTACTGAGTAAAGCTGACTGTTTTCCAGATCAACTGTCTGGAGGAGAACAGCAACGGGTGAGTATTGCCCGTGCGATCGTTGGTACACCACCCCTACTGTTGGCCGATGAGCCTACTGGAAATCTCGATGCAGATAATTCCTGGCAAGTAATCCAGATTCTCCAAAAGTTAAATTCCTTTGGGGCTACGGTAATTGTTACTACCCACGATGAACAATTGGTACGGCGGTGCAATCATCCGGTAGTACAAGTTTGTAATGGAAGGTTGTCTCGAAAACAAGTGTTGGGCATGGGGCATGGAGCATTGGGCATTGGAAATTAATTAGGACTGATCATTTAACCAAGGACAAATGACAAATAGCTAATAAACGTGGTGCTTGACTTTTGCTGATACGGGTGTGAAAATTGTTGCTGTTTTCGGGGATAACACTTGTAAGCGATCACAAGCTTGTAAACTCTTAAAAGCTGCCTCTCGCACTACAACTTCTTCCTCTCGACTGAGTAGGAGTTGCAAGCATTGGACAATATCTTGCTGCACTGAAGAATCAACTCGCTTACGGCTGATCAATTTAGTTAGTTGACCTAGAGCAATCAACCGCTTCAATGGATCTTTTTCTGTTAAGTTCACCAACAAGCGATCAAGGTGGTCTTCTTCTCGATTTTCATAGAAGTGGACAATTTGCCATACCAATAAAATTAAAGTTAACAAGGTTGCCACACCTTGCACAATCGCACCAGCAGCAATCCAATGACTGTGAGAGTCAATCCATATTGCCGCTGCCATGTAAGTGCTGACAGTAGCAAGACCACCACTAATAACTGCTAAAGCTAACCGACGATTTGAAATGTTTAAGAAATTACGTATTTTTGACCAGCGCAATTGCCAGTCCCACTCCTGCATTGAGTAAACCAATACCATTACTCCAATGCCGATTAAGAGAGCCAGTAGCAGTTTCCAGTTCCACAACAACATGGCGATGATAATTGTCAGGAACCCAAGAAAGCCTCCAGGGCCGGAGAAACGTTTAAATGTTTGCTGCTTTATGGCTCCCTTTGTCTTGAATTTTGGAAGCGACCAGTTCCAGTTGGGGATTTGGTTGATCAATTGCTGCCAAGAAGACGAAGCCTGTGCCACAGTGTTTACCTACTTGATTACAAAATTACCTATTGTATAAGTTTTACTATGGATGAAGAAAGGATGATGGCTCAAATCACAAAATGCCCGGTTTTATAGACGGATAGTAGACTAATACAGCACAGCGCAAATAAGATACCATTTTCAATCGCTCAGAGCAAGGGCATTTTGTACGTAAGTCTTAGTTAAAGACAAAAACGAAAGTTATCAAGGGTGAATTGACCATCAAAAGTACAAAAGGTAACGCTGTAAATGTTATTTACATTGATAGATAATAAGGTATTAGGGGAAATTGGCGAGTCGGAATTGGCAAGATTAGAGCCTGGTAGTGCAGTTTGAGCGAGTAGTTGCCGATCGCGATCATAGGCGGAAAACACTAGCCGTTGCGAACTAGTGACAAAGGCGCTAACCGAGTTAACTGGACGCAAGAAACTAGCTTCTAAAAATCCGCTTTTGGGCGCTCCCATTAAGACTATTAGCCCTGAATAGGTTGGAAATGCTGGATTTGATGGCTGTATTGCTAGAGAATTGTGAAAAATGACTCCCCAACGTTCATATTGGCGCTCTACTGCTTCAAAACACTTTAAGTCTTCTAAGTCTAAACAAATACAAGTAGGTACAGGAAGTCTGGTAGCATCAATAACTGGCTCGACCTGACCCCGCCTAGCTGAAGCTTTTATTTCGTTTTCTATATTAAAGTTGTCAAGCGCAAATTTAGCGTCTTCAATCGTTGGTAGTTTATTTGATTGAAGAGTAGCTTGCTCTACCATGACATCCCGCCTTCCCATTACTTAGATAATAATTAAATTATTTATACATTAAAAATTATTAATTCTACATATATTAAGTAGAATTAACAGCTTATTAAAATAAGCGTTTTAACTATTGTTAACGTGTTGACGCTCAAAATTATTTATGGGTTTTTTGATAGACTACCATAAAAACTTATGTCATATTGACGCTGGAGCGATCCTCGCTATCATGAGAAACCCTTATAAAACAGTAATTTCAACGTTAATTTACTTGATGAGTATGAAAAAAAGCACCAAATCTTTACAAGTAATCCAGTAATTTATATATCTACTTAATCTGACGCTAGTGAGAAGTCTTAGGATGATTGGTTCGCTGATAATAACAATGAATGGGGAGTTTGAACTAGACACATGAAGAGTGCTGAGTTAAAAAACTGCCTACAAAGGACGTTATTTTTACTAAGTACACAGATATTGAGTGCTTTTTAATTTACTCAGCACTGAGTGCGGTAAACATCTAGGGTGACTAAAGGGGAGGCGGATAAATTATCAAATCTTCTCTTCCTGTGCTTGCATCCTAGATATCGTGTCTTACTTGTGCCAACAAATCACTACAGTCAACAAAAAAATACTTATGTTTCAACCATTAGGATTTGAACAACGTTCTATAGATACCTCACTAGGTAGAATGGTATATTACACTGCTGCTGGAGCACCTTGGCAGGATGATGGAACAGCCAAAGACGATCAGGAAACTTTGGTATTCCTGCACGGCTTTGGTGGTGGGTCTTCTGCTTATGAGTGGTCGAAAGTTTATCCGGCTTTTGCGGCTGAATATCGAGTCATTGCGCCAGATTTGCTCGGTTGGGGTAGGTCTGAACATCCAGCACGGAGTTATAAAATTGAGGATTATTTGACCACGATTCGGGAGTTTTTCGAGCAGACTTGTACTGGGCCAGTAACAGTGATCGCTTCTTCTTTGACCGCAGCATTTACAATTCGGGTAGCAGCAGATCGTCCTGATTTATTCAAGTCTTTAATTCTTACCACCCCCGCCGGACTTTCCGACTTTGGCGAAGACTACTCCCGTAGTTTTTTTGCCCAATTAGTTAGTGTTCCCATTGTTGATCGTTTACTTTACAGCACTGGAGTTGCTACTAGTGGAGGCATTCGCGGCTTCTTAGAACAAAGGCAATTTGCTCAATCCAATCGAGTCTACGAAGAAATTGTAGATGCTTATCTACAATCCGCCCAACAGCCCAATGCTGAATATGCAGCACTGTCCTTTGTTCGTGGCGATTTGTGCTTTGATTTATCCCTTTATATTCAACAATTAACCACTCCCAGCGCCATTATTTGGGGACAAAAGTCAGAATTTACAGGCCCCTCAATTGGTCGCCGCCTTGCTGAAATCAATCCTCAAGCAATCCAATTTTTTCAACAGTTGGAAGATGTCGGATTAACACCACAGTTAGAATTGCCAGCAGTGACAATCGGGTTAATTCGCAAATTTTTGCCTTTGCTTAATTAACATGAGTCGTAGAGACGCGTTCGCCCCGCTGCGCTAACGCATCTCTACATTCTTTTTCACCAGATGTTTAATAAGATTGCTAGAGAAAATATTATCAACAAAAGTGACAATACTATTTATCTTTCAATCTGATATCAATAACAGTTGCATTGAAGTCGTAGTTAAAGCCTTCTAACTCAAATGGCATCCCAATTTTCACTTTACTGTTACCCAAAACTGGCCCGCTTTCAGTAACTTGGGCTTTACCATCTAAAGTCAAAAGAAAATCTGTACTATAATTGTTGCTCTTGGGATCTGGCAGTTCTTTAACAGTACCATCCGGTTGGAAAACATTGATTGTTCTAGGTAGCTGTTGAATAGATTTAATTTCAATCTGTCCGTATGGTTGATTGCGGATAATTACATTGGTTTTTTCACCTTTTTTGAAGCCATTATCGATTAATCTTTCTGGGTCACGTACATTCAAACCACGAACTACTAAGTCTACTTCTATAGGTACTGTTTTCGCACCGACTTGGGCAACAGAACCAGAAGTGCCAGGAAAAACAAAGATGCCAAAGATAACTAGTAGAATTACCAGCGCAGCACCTAAATCTAGAAGATTGATTTTGCCAAACAAGCGACCTTTTGAATCTAAAATAGCCATAAAAAGTTTTCCGATGTAATAACGAAGTAATGGATTATAACAAGAAAGTTTTCGATGGTAACAACAATTTTCCCTATTTGGTAATAACTCAAAGTCTTCGGGGTTGCGATTATGCGACAGTTTATCACGAGTTCGTAATTTCCGAGGAACGGCAGCTAACCCTCAAAATTTTACCTGTTAATACTGACGCGCCTGGAAAGTAAAATCTAGTGTTTAAGCCTATCTTTGGAGGGAATCTCTAGCCTCCCGCAATTCGGTAGATTTGCGTCAAGATTATCTGTATGACAACTCCTTTAGTCTTGAGTTAAGAATGCAACTTAGAATACTCTAAATCCGTCTCATAATTTGTTTCCTCATTTTATGTTCTCCCGAAATAATCTTCAAAGCGTATTATGTTCAATTGGAAAGGTTTTACTGCAAATTACCGTGTGTGGTGGCGTCGCTGGTTTTATCCCCTAATTTCAGTGGTAGTCGCCCTGAGTCTGTGCCTGAGTACACCCTTGCCTGGAAGAACTTTAGATTTCTTGCCTCTTCTACTCCAAGGAGTTCAGGCATTTCAGCTTTCTAATATATCCCCTAATCAAGAAGTTGATCTTGGTAAGCAGATTAATCAGGAATTGGTCGGCAGTCAAGTCCGACTTTACCGCAATCCCGAAGTGAATCGTTATGTAGAAAAAGTTGGTCGGCGTTTAGCAACGAATAGCGATCGCCCCGATCTCCCCTATAATTTCCAGATAGTTCAGGATGACTCTATTAACGCTTTTGCGACCTTGGGCGGCTATGTATATGTCCATACAGGTTTGCTGAAAACCGCAGACAATGAAGCGGAACTAGCAAGTGTACTTGCCCATGAAATTGGTCACATTGGCGGGAAACACGTAGTCAAGCAGATGCAGCAAAAAGCCCTCGAAAGTGGTCTATTAACGGCGGCTGGCTTAGATCGAAGTACCGCAGTGCAAATTGGTGTACAGTTAGCGCGAGACTTACCACGCAGTCGTAAAAACGAATTTGAAGCCGATCAAAGAGGACTACGAACTTTGACACGTACTGGTTATGCCCAGTCAGCAATGGTTTCTTTTATGCAAAAGCTGCTGAAAAAGGGTGGTTCTACTCCAACATTTTTGAGTACACACCCCGGAACTAGCGATCGCATTGATGCCCTCAGACGTGCAATTAACTCTCAACCTAGTAATGGAAAATATGGCTTGGATAATGCTAGTTATAAAGCTAATATTCGACCATTAACAAGGTCTTGAGGAAATTGGGCATTGGGAATTGGCTTATAGGAGGCAGGAGGGAGAGGTTCTTTAATTTTGAATTTTGTTAGAGCAGCGTAAAGCCTTCTCTTCTCTTTCAGAGACGAAGACAGCGAACGAGAGGCTTGTCTGCGACACGCTGCGCCAACGCCAAGGCATGGCTAACTCTTGGAGAGGCTGCGCCAACGCTTAGAGCGAGTCTGCGTACTCTGTAAGAGTTGCAAGCTACGCTTTTAGCGTCTCAAAGAGAGGTCATTTTGAATTTTGAATTAATTTCTCCCCACTCCCACTCATCTCAAATATTGCTCAATTCTTATTGCGGCGAGCGACTTTAATTTTGGCTGGATCAACCGTACTTACAACCTCTTCTAAAGGCAGCATACGGATATAATTTTTAAAGATATTAACTTGATAAACCAACTGATTTGTGACATCTAGTCCAGTCAACCAGCCACTCCGAGGATGATAAGCACCAGTATCTATGTCTAGCCATCCCTTTCCTTGTGCCAGTTTCCCAGGAGAAACACCCGGCAGGGTAAAGGTAATGGTGTGACCGATGATAATTTGTTTATCTGGAAAGTAAGGTTTTTCAATGCTGTGAAATTCCTCTCGTATCCAGCACAGTTCATCGGCAGTTTGTTCTATCACCGACTTGCAAGGGTCAACACCAGCATGAGTTAACCAAATATCCCCCAAGTCAATGTATGTAGGCAAAGCTTTTAACCAATCCAGATGGTCATCAGGAATTGGAGCCTCTTGGTAACTGGCCACGGTAGCTTGCCCTCCACCAAACAGCCATGCTTGCATCGTCGAGGAGGAAGTCCTTTCATTGGTCAGAATGCTTAGTAACATCTGCTCATGATTTCCCAACAAACAGGAGTAGTTATTTTGCTTGACAAAATTAACTACTTGTGCACTATGAGGACCACGATCAATTAAGTCTCCCAGAAAATAGACTCGATCTTCTGAGGTGGGGGCGATCACCTCTAACAATGTCATTAAACCTTCATAGTGTCCATGCACATCCCCAATTACAATTCGTCTGGGGCTAGTTTCGCTCATTGTCTCTTAGCTGCAATAGTTTTGGCTAATACTTCTGCTACAGTTTACGCTGTCTGCTTTCCGCAATGAAAGGTAAAAATACTGGATAATGGTTATTTTAATTTAATTTTTGTACAAGTAATAAACTTAACTTATCAAATATATACAAAGACAATTGGTTTTCAGATATAACTTATAATAATGATGGCGTAAGACTTGCTTTTTCTGCTAATTTGAACTAATTAGCCGATAATTTAGGCTCTTGCCATATTCATCACTTTTAAGTTCACAATGTCTAATGCTTTCTCTGCTGAAATTAGTTCGCGCATCTGCAAGCACATGAATGACGATCATGCTGATGCTGTAGTTATTTATGCTAAAGCTTTTGGTGGTGTAACAGATGCCATAGCAGCCGAAATGCTGTCAATTGATGCACAGGGTATGGATTTAACAGTGCAAGTAAATGGGGAAGCTGTACCAGTTCGCATTCAATTCGATCATGTTTTAGTAGATGCAGAAGATGCCCATCAAACTTTGATTACAATGGTGAAGCAGGCGCGGGTGAAGGCTAAATAGGAAATGACAAAGTAATTGACACTAAATCTGCGATACATTTAATCACATATTTGGCGTTGCATAAGTGCGGGATGAATCAGGTTAACACGGGTATTTTCCCGTACTTCAAGTAATGAAGTAATAATCGAATTGAATACTTCAGCAT
>NZ_JBALDE010000153.1:0-38770 GCF_036917515.1 Nostoc sp.
GATCATAACTGTAAGGGTTTGCCATACGAATGCAGAAATCAATCACTTCTCTATATATTCTACGTCCTAACTAAGATGGCGACTGCTATATCTTTGCATTAGGTGGCAAAGCAGCAACCGCAGAAATTGCCCGCGCTATTGTAGATGTGGCACGATGGTGGAGGTGATTTAACAGTTATCAGTTCGTTAAATATCGCCTAAATGTAAATGCAGATATTGGTATCAGGCAGGTATCGCATTTACAAACTCTTTCTGGTGTCGATGAGTAGCCGATTGCAATTAGTCATGAAATCATCAGAGAAATTGTCTAGACTGTCGATGAGCGATCGCCAGGGGTCGGGGTCAACCACCAACTGAAAATCAAACCACTGTTGCAGCAATTACAGGCAGAATCACAAGCTGGCAATTAATCATGGTATTACTGTTTGCACAGTACTAACTGCTGTGACTGGAAGTGTAAACCCAGCCAGATTACCCAACTTCTGGGGTACGAAGTCGGTTTCTTTGCTACCTTGAACCTCAGACAAATAGCAATCTCGCACCGCCAACAATAAGCCTTTGATGGCATCTGGTGCGCCTGTTTTGACTAAATCATCTGCTCTTTTGAAAAAATGCGATCGCCATTTACCATCGTTATTGCCATACAATTCGATTAAATACCAACCTGCCAGATACTCAGCTAAAGGGTCAAGACAAAAACGAATTCTATCTTTGGCAGAACCGATAGTTTGAATTAGGTGTAGGCGCTTTTCCAAATAATTGAGGTGTGCTTCGGGGTCATCAATACCCAAAGCTGCTAATGCCGCAACTGCATTTACACGCTTGGCGGTTCCTGGTTGATAACTTTGCTGCAAGCATTCCCAGGCGATGGTTTTGGCAATTTGATGAACAGTGCGGTCATCAAATTGATTGTCTGTAACATCGCGATTGAGTTCATTGATATAACCCAGCATCAAATTCGGAATATTCTCTGGCAACGCAGAAATATTAGATGTAACATCTTTACTGGCGATTAACTGTTCAGCATAGAGTTTAGCCAGCAAGACAGTGATATTATTTTGACCGACCATCAAAGAAAGACGATTACAAGCGTCAAAAAATTCCTGGTCAGTAAAGCGATCGCGTTTACCTCGCTGCATGAGATAAGCTTCCATAAAGGACGATAGTTTATTAGCTTCAATCCGCAAAGGTTTAATTATTGTCTTATTAACCCGCCCCAGCTTTTCCTCAATTCGGGAAGTAATCACCAATGCATTCACCGGAAACTCTGGCGACTCCGGCTCAATTGCTTCTCGTGTAGTCGCATTCATTTCTGAGAATCGGTCTACAATTACTAAAATGCGTTTCTTTCTTAACAAACGTAATAGTAATTCTTGACAAATTGGCTCTGGCTCATCAATTAAAGCTTGTAACTGTCCTCTGATGGCTTCTAAAAGTGTCGACTTACCTTCAGTTACCCGAAATTCTTCTTCTAACAGCACAGGTAACATCAAATGTTTGCAGAGTCGTTGGTCTTCAGTTTCAGCCATTGCCCACCCCGCTATTCGACACGCTAAACTGGTTTTACCTACACCCCCTTCCCCACCAATTACTAGGCAGCTACGCTGTTTCTCGAAAGTTGAGCGCAAATTCTCATTCATCAGTTGCGGAACTGTTGTACCATCCAGAACAACGGGAATGGGAATGTAACAGACGCGACTGTTAACTGTATCCTTTTTGGGAAATTGTTCACGGGCTGCTTTAATATATTTAGCTACCCATGCATTTAATACTCTGGGATGGTAATGAAACCACCCAACAAATAGCACATATCGCAGAGGTACATTAACGCTGATAAATGGGAGAGAAAAATCTGTGTAAGGTTTGAGGGCGTTGTTAATTTTCAACAACCATAAAGGGGCTATCCGCAAGAGAATTAACCAAATAGAAGGCAATAAAATAACGTAGGCGGCAATTCCCAAAAGTAATTTATGCTTAAATAGCGATTCCAGAACTCTATCAAAGAGGCGAGTTTCTTTTTCTGCTTTCAGGGCATTGAGAGGGCGACGTATCAGCCTGATGTCCGTCTCTGTGAATTTATCTTTGTATTTTTGTATAGTTGTCAACACCTGCTCAAAGTCTGAGATGACTTTCTGCAACATTGTTTATTGACTTTTCTACAGTGGCTAATGAGATGTTTTCAGCCCAATAAGAATTTTGTAAAAACTCATGAAGCATTTGAATATCTAATTTAGATTTATCGGTGTTGATATAAAATCGATGTTTTAATTCTTCATTCATCTTTCTACATCTTTTATTTAATAGGTTAAAAAATTATAATTCATTCTTGGGGTCAGTGATTTGTAGTGTCAAATGATGAAATTACTGAACCATTAGCTGGATAACAAAGGCTATATTCAGCATTCAAGGATATGGGTGCATCTATCATTAATTATGAATCAGTCTACAACCAAATCTTGGCAAGAAGTCCGTGCTGCTTTTCAACAAATCTGGGGTTATGAAGATTTCCGTCCACCACAAGGAGAAATTGTTAGCAGTTTATTGGCACAAAAAGATGCGCTGATTATTATGCCCACAGGTGGTGGGAAGTCGATTTGTTTTCAACTTCCCGCACTGCTACAAACAGGATTAACTTTGGTAGTTTCGCCTTTGGTGGCGTTAATGGAAAATCAAGTTCAGGAACTACGAGAAAGCCACCAAAAAGCAGCACTTTTGCATAGTGAATTATCTTCATCTCAACGCCGTGCAACTCTGCAAGCTTTAGAAGGTCAACAGCTAAGATTGCTTTATTTATCACCCGAAACTTTGCTCAGTGCGCCAGTTTGGGAAAAATTATGTCAGCCGCAATTACAAATTAATGGCTTAATTTTGGATGAAGCCCATTGTTTAGTGCAGTGGGGTGATACTTTTCGCCCAGCTTATCGCAGATTAGGGGCGGTGCGTCCGGCATTGCTCAAATCAAAACCACCAGGAGCAAAAATCAGTATCGCCGCTTTTACCGCTACTGCTGACCCTTTAGCCCAAAAAATTATTCAAACAGTTTTACAATTACAGCAACCAGAGATTTTCCGCTTGAATCCTTACCGTCCGAATTTGCATCCTAGCATTCGCATCGCTTGGACACCACGAGGTAGGAAACAACAATTATTAAAGTTTATTCAAAATAGACCGCAACAATCGGGGTTAGTTTACGTTCGTACTCGGAAAGATAGTGAAGATTTAGCCCAATGGTTAGCAGAGATGGGTTATGCTACAGCTAGCTATCATGCGGGATTGGGTGCAACTGAACGCCGTGAAGTAGAAGCAAGCTGGTTAAGTGGTAAAATACCATTTGTGGTTTGTACCTGTGCGTTTGGCATGGGGATTAATAAATCAGATGTTCGCTGGGTTGCCCATTTTCACGCGCCACATTTGTTATCTGAATATGTGCAAGAAATTGGCCGGGCTGGAAGAGATGGAAAATCGGCAGAGGCGTTAACATTAGTGAGTGAACCTACGGGATGGTTAGATTCAGGGGATAAGCAAAGACAGGAATTTTTTCAAGAGCAAATGCGATCGCAACAACAAATAGCGCAGCAACTTGTGAAAAAATTACCAAAACAGGGAGAAGTAAATGCAGTAACCCGACAATTTCCCGAAGGTGCAATGGCTTTAGCTTTACTCCACAGCAACGGTCAGCTAAACTGGCTCGATCCTTTTCATTACACCATTAGACAAAAAGCCGGAAACCAGCCATCAACGCAATTACACGCTGCTAAACAGATACAGCAATATCTGACTACCAAGCAGTGTCGTTGGCAGTTTTTATTAAATGCCTTTGGTTTTGATAAAGAAGCAGCTAACTTGCGTTGCGGACATTGCGACAATTGCCGTCAATAGTTCACGCCAAGGACTAGTCCCCAATCCGCTTGGGTTAACAATTGTTTGTAGTTGGCGCTGTCTTCATTAAAGCGCCAACTATGAACCTATCAAATCTATTCAAAAACCACAAAATTGTTGTTAGTTAATGACAACCCTGCTGATAGTTGTGCAAATTTTACCTGAGTAAACCCAGATGCACTACCATCTTGGTCAAAGAACAATGCACCTGTAGCGCTGTTGTAGATAAATCGCTCTTTGCTAGTGGTTGCAGATGTTCCGATTGTAAACTGACTTGGCTTAAGTGAACCTATTGATAACTCACCGCCGCCAAAACCATAAGTCCATACCTGAATCAACTCATTAGTAACGTTGAAGTCATAAAGACTATCAACACCTTGGTTGTAACTATAGAAAGCAAAGGTATCAGTACCAGCCCCTCCATAAAGGGTATCATTGCCATTGCCACCTGTGAGGGTATCATTGTCATTGCTCCCCACAATCTTGTCATCGTAGGCTGTACCTGAGATATCTAATCCTTCGATATTCTTGTAATTAACCCGATATCTGCCTGCGGTAATTGAGCCAGTGTTACTAGTAGCATTGAATGTCGAAGTGATACCCCCTGTAGCGAATGTGTAATCGACTCTCAACAAATCGTTACCCTTATCCCCATCTACGGTTTGAGTCACTAAATTAGAGGGAGCATTATCTGGGGATATGAGACTTAGATAGAAGGAATCATTGCCATCGTCCCCAAAGAGGAAATCATTGCCTATTGAAATGTTATCAGCATACAATTTATCGTCACCAGCGCCCCCATTGAGCGTATTATCGCCTGAGGAGAGCATATCATAATAGTAGTTAGCATTATCGGTGCTGGACAAAATATCATTGCCATCACCACCAGAGAGTAGGTTATTGCCTGATGAAAAGTCAGCATACAATTTATCGTTACCAGTGCCACCATTGAGAGTGTTATTGCCTGAGGAGATAAAACTATACAGTCTATATACATAAGAACCAGAGGTGGTGAGAAAATCGTCGCCATCGCCCCCAGAGAGTAAGTTATTGCCTTCTGAACCCTGAGCATTCAAGGTGTCTTCACCAGTGCCACCGTTAAGGGTGTTATCGCCTGAAGAGTTAAAAAACCTGTATCCGGTGTTATCAGTAATATCAGAGGCGTAAAGAGAATCATTCCCATCGCCCCCAAAAAGTAAGTTGTTGCCTTTTGAAGCTCCAGCATTCAAGGTATCGTCACCAGTGCCACCGTTAAGGATGTTATTGCCTGTTGAAAATTCAACACTGCCCGTAGAATTTTCAACAATATTCAAGTAATCGTTACCAATACCACCAACCAGGGAGTTATTGCCCATATCACCCTTGAGGGTGTCATTCCCCGCACCACCAAGGAGAGTATCATTCCCCGCACCACCTCTCAAAATGTCGTTGCCACTCAAGCCGTCAATGATGTCATCGCCCCCCTGAGCATTGATAACATCATTTGAGTTGTCAAAGCCGTTAACATTATTGTTCAGGTCGTTAAGGAAGGTGACTGTGTTTTTATTGAAGATAGTGCTTTGAGTGGAGTTGGCATTGAAAACATCAAAGCTGTCTGTGATGCTAGTCTGCCCATCAAACAGGAAATTGCCCAAGTTTACAGTGGCTCCTGTAGATTTACTGAGGTTATCCAGATTTTCCAGCGCAAAGTTTTGCAGGATGACTAAGGGACCAGCAAATACTCCATAAGAATAATCGATCGCTCCTTCAAAGTTGATTTCCAGATTGTTGCCATTCTGGGTCAGCAGCAAATTTTGAGCAGTGAAGCCAGCACCTTGGAATTTTAGGGTATCCACTTCCGCAATGACTGCTGTCGAGGGATTTATGCCTTTACCTATACCACCAAAATCGGTGATGATACAATTGCCGTCATACAAGCTGTAAAAAAATTCATCCTTGCCGCCTCCACCAGTCAAAGTGTCGTTTCCATAGGAATCTCTGATGATATCGTCACCAGCTTTACCGTTAATCGTATCGTCAAAGTCACTGCCTATTAGGGTATCATTACCGTTAGTTCCAATGATATTTGCCATAATTTTTACCTACGTAAATTATTTTTTTCAGTAACTTTCAGTTCTCAAACTGCTGTTTGTGCTGTTTTCGGGCACAAAAACTCACCGAAATTTGATGTTTTCGGCATACTTTATCCGTCATTCTTGAGGAGGAGAATATTTCTCGAAGATTCAGCCTTTGAATAGCTTTGACGTAACACTTTTCTAATCATCTCAAACTATCTAAGCCTTAAGCGCTGTACAAATTAATCAGGGTATGAATTAACGATAATCGGTTATTTTAGACTAAATTAATCATCTTTGTTCAGTATAAATCAGTGAACAAGCATCAAAAAATCTGACAATTGAATGCCTAAAACTTACACTTGATATTTAGTTTATTGCCAGCGTCTAAGTACTGCTAGAAGAGAAAATAATCAACTGATGATCGGCAAAGAGATTTTTATACTCTCTTGAGGGCAATTCTGCATAGATGTCTAGCTTTTAAATAGAGAATATTTTAATAACCCAACACTGACCATATACTACCGTATTTACTTAGATATTTTTGCTTCAAGATACATTTTTGTATATTCTTCATATTATTTACCAATAAATTTACGTAAAAATATTTTGTTTGTGTACTATTAATGTCTGAGTTGTCCCTCTTCTTGAAGGCTATTACAGATTGGTATAACGTTTGTAAACCAAGAAACCTGCGCTCACCTACGGTGGGCGGTTACGCCATCGCAGACATTACTGTTTCTGGCTCCAAAGCGTAAAGCAAGCAAACCTGGATCTCTCACAACCTCTAAAAAAGGGAGAGCTAAACTCCTAAAAAAATATATAGCAAGCATTTCAGCGATTATAAAAGACTCATTCACAAGTTTTGCTTATCGCTGATTTTAATACCAATTCTCTAAATTAAAGCAATAAATTCTTGTGTTTTACTTCTTCAACTCCCGCAGATCAAAAACAGCCTGCCTCAACAGATAAATTTCCTTAACTCATTTCCAGCTAGGTTCATCCTATTGGATGAATTGTCATTTTCACCACTAAGTAACAATAAAGAGGTCAAGTAGAGGATAAAAATATGTCATCTGCTCAAGCACCCTCCCTACCACCGTTGATTCCGCGCGAAATCCTGTTTGGGAATCCTGAAAAAACTAGCCCACAACTCTCCCCTGATGGCAAGTACTTGGCATATATCGCCCCTGATCAGAAAAATGTCTTACAGGTATGGTTGCGAACTATAGGACAAGAAGACGACAAAATACTAACTGCTGACAAAAAACGTGGTATCCGCATTTTCTTCTGGACTTATAACGCCGACCAGTTGATTTATATGCAAGACTCGGATGGCGACGAGAACTTTCACCTCCACTTAGTTAATATTCACTCCCAGATTGTGCGTGACTTAACGCCATTCCAGGGTGTAAAAGCCGAACTTGTAGAACTAGAACCAAAATTTCCAGATGAAGCGCTGGTAGCGTTGAACTTGAACAATCCTCAAAAATTTGACGTTTACCGCATTAACCTCAAAAATGGTGCAGTTGAGTTCGACACTGATAACCCAGGTAACATTATCAGTTGGACATCTAACGCCCAGTTACAAATACGTGCAGCAACAGCTAGTACACCCGATGGTGGTTACGATTTATTGTTGCACAAACCCGATAAACAGTGGGAAATTATTCGCCATTGGGGGGCGGAGGAGGAAGGAAATTCTGTAAGTTTCTCAGATGATGGCAAAACCCTTTATATTCAAGGGAATCATGATGCTAACGCCAAACGTCTGCTAGCTATTGATTTAGAAACCCGTCAAGAAACTGTGATTGCTGAAGATGAGCAGTATGATGTCGTGGGAATAATTATTCATCCACTGACGCGAGTTATTCAAGCAGTTTCTTTCTACAAAGATAAACAAGAATGGCAGGTAATCGATCGCAGTATCGCCGCAGATTTTGAGGAAATCGCCAAGGTGCGTCTTGGAGAATTCTCTATAATTAGCCGCGACTTGGAAGATAAAACTTGGTTGATAGCTTATAGAACTGACAATGGCCCAGTTTATTACTATGCCTACAACCGAGAGTCTAAAACTAGCACTTTCCTTTTTAGCAACCAACCCAAACTGGAAGCGTTGCAGTTAGCTTCAATGCAACCGATTTCCTACGAAGCGCGGGATGGTTTAACTATCCACAGTTACCTGACAACTCCTGTAGGAATACCGACGCAGAATCTCCCAACAGTCCTGCTGGTTCATGGCGGCCCTTGGGCGCGGGATACTTGGGGTTTTTCTCCCACAACGCAATGGCTAGCTAACCGGGGTTATACCGTGTTGCAAGTCAACTTTCGCGGTTCCACAGGCTATGGTAAAGCATTTTTGAATGCTGGAAATCGGGAATGGGGTGGCACAATGCATGATGACTTGATTGACAGCGTGAATTGGCTGATAGAAAAAGGCATTTCTGATCCGCAAAATATTGCGATTATGGGCGGTTCTTATGGAGGTTACGCCACCCTAGCAGGGTTGACTTTTACACCCGAAATCTTTGCTGCTGGCGTGGATATTGTCGGGCCGAGTAACCTGATTACCCTGATAGAAACTATACCGCCCTATTGGGAACCGATCAAAGCAATGATTTATCATCGCATTGGCAACTTGAAGACAGAAGAGGAGTTTCTCAAATCGCGATCGCCTTTATTTTTCGCTGACCGAATTCAAAAACCTTTACTCATCGGTCAAGGTGCAAACGATCCACGGGTGAAACAATCAGAAAGCGATCAAATTGTCAACGCAATGCAACAAGCTGGTTTACCAGTGCAATATGTACTTTACAGTGATGAAGGACATGGTTTTGCCAGATCAGAAAATCGCTTGCACTTTTTTGCGATTGCAGAAGAGTTTCTCGCCAAATACATAGGTGGTAGATTTGAACCTTTGGCAGATATCCCTGGTCACTCAGGAATAGTTAAATAAAAAAGTTTCAAAAGGGTGGTTAGTATGTTTCTCTAACCACCTAAAAGCCTTAATTTAAACACAATTATACCTTCATAAAGCTTAGGATATTATAAGAGAATTTAATTTATTTTATTTCAAAAATAGACAATAAATTAATACCAACTCAATTAAGGATTGCAACACATTCTTGGCAAAATATGTGATGAATCGTATCTCTTCAGATGGTCTATTTGTTCTTTTTTCAAATTGGTATAACTTGTAATATATATCTTCTTACGTCTTAGCTCATATTTGAAAAAATAGTAAACACAATGTTATACTTTACTTTCAAGATGTACTTTGGCAATAATATTGTTTTGTGGCTGCACAGTTATCTATTTGATTGCGGAAATGATCCATTATGTGTATTACTTGGCTGTGTAATTCATCATACTGTTGTTCATCTATGTCTAGATAGTTACCATAAGCAATCATATTCCTTTTTTCCAGCAATTTTTTATCTATTAAAACCTCTTTTGATTCATAAAAACTGTAATTTAGACCAAGTAGACATACTATTTCCTTAAAGACTGATGATGATAAATTAGATGTAGCAATTCTATTTTCATATTTAATTATGCTTCGTTCGTTAAGCTTTGTCACAAAAAAATCAGCTATCTCATTATATATAGTTGCTTTATTTGTTTCCCTTGCTCGATCTAATTTATCTTTCAATGCTAAAGCTATAAAATTATTAGAAAGTTGGTTGTAAGGTAAACTCTGCATAGCAACAAATTCTAAATAACTATTTGCTGCTACTTTAATAAATCCTTCCCAATGAGCATACAGCATAGTAATTCCACTACGAAGCAATGCCTTTTGTTTTCCTGACGAAAATGATTTTCCATCAATTAGGGCTTTCAATGCAGAGAGTTCTTTTTTTCGCCATGCAAGTTCTTCTGCTAACTTATCACTAAGTTGCTCTAAAGTACGTATTTTCATTCTCGGAACATTTCACGCCCAAAGGGAACTAGTTTTGGAACTCTTCGCTGTGCAGTAGTACCTGAACCTGACCAATTTGTATATTCAGGACTTACCCAGATTTTCTTTACTCTTTCTTTTACATCAAGACATAGGTGAGATAAATTTTCGTAGTTATAACCAATTCCTAAAGCAATTACTTCATAAGCAGAAACTAAAAACCCTCCTAAAAACTTATCTTTAGTAGGAGAGTATCTCCGAAAACTATCACTTCCCATTTGTTCATACAATATTTCAAATGTTTTGTTGAATGCAGATTCTTCCTCAGTATAATTATAATTTTCGTTTTTAGCCATTTCTACCATTTTATCAGTCAAAAAACCACTCAAGTCATTACCTATTTTCCTCATATCTTTTTCTTCGATAGTACGAAATACCAGAAACCTCAGTAGTAACTCCATATCATATTGTTCTTCAATTGGTCGTTCACTTAGAGCTATACACTCTCTAAACATTTCATTTTGGCTCAAACTTTTCATCCAATGAAACATATCTCTATTAAACATTACTAAGATACAGTTTCTAACTTCTTGTGGAGTAGCTATTGAACCGCCAGTATTTAATCGTTGAAATAACTCATACTTTGCAATTTCGTCACTTTCTTTTAGAAGAATAGTTGCATCAATTTTGGCTCTTTTGATTAATAAACGTTGAGCTTGTGTTAAAGAATTTTCTATATCATAGGGATCTTCCCATTTTTTACCTTCTAGATTAGGCAAATATTTAGTTTTTTCAAGAACCAATGGTTCAAGAGGTTTTTGATTTTCATCGTTTAGTTTTCCAACAAATTCATATATTGTAGACAGTCTTTGAAGACCATCTACAACATCCCAAACTCCATCCTCACGTTGAGAAACAAAAATTGGGGGAATAGGTATACCAAGTAAAATAGATTCTATTAAGCTTGTTTTTTGGCTAGTTGACCAGCGAAAAAATCTTTGAAACTCAGGATGGATATCGATTTCTTTATTTTCATACAAGCTTATCCATTCACCAATAGACATTGAATAGTCATCGGCTCGGATCTCTTGTCTCATTTTGTCAATTTCTTCTTGAAGACTCATAGTATTTACTCCTACTATATATAAAAATATGAAGACTTTAACCAGAAATTTAGGTTAATTTGAGGAACAAAACCCAACCTACAGTTAATATAATTTGGAATTTGAAAATACGCTCTAGTCCTGGTAACTATCTAAGGCAATGGGGATAATTTGAGATGCTGCTACTTCGATGGTTACATGGGGAAGATCAAACCCTTCCAGACTATACCCGTCCTCTTCCCCTTCAGGCATGGGATAATGTTCCACAATTGTTGCAACACTGCCGTGTTTCAGGTTGTATTCTGGTAAGTCCTGCCCTAAGGCAACTTGTGAAAATAGGGGATGTTGTACCTTCATAAGTTGGCTTTTTTTCTATCTGTATTTTCAATTCAAACTATGAAATGGCATCACTAGCATTGCTTTCTCCAGCGTTGAGTACTTGCTCTGTTGTTAGCTGTAACTCTGGGAAAATAATAGATGCGATCGCAGTATTTCCTGCAAATCTGGTTTCTTCATAAAACCCGTCAACTAATATCAGTACGGTGACTGTGTTCATTTGTGGATCAACAATCCAATATTCAGCAATTCCTCTGGCTGCATACTCGGAACGTTTGTAGCGATAATCCCGATCTTCGTTAGCTTTTCCAGGAGAAACAACTTCGACAACTAATGCTGGAGGTGGCATATCCAGGATAATTGTAGATCGCGTTGCACCTTCTAAGGCTGTTGCAAGTTCATTCGTCAGTACAACTAAGTCAGGAATGCGAGTTGTTGCACGAGAACCAGCAACAACAATTTCAACTTTGTTACTTAACCGATTAACTGGAACAAACTTGAGGAAATTTATCAGCAAAAATAGAGATATCTGGACATTTTTTGGGCTTTCAGGTGGCATGGAAACTAACTCACCTGCTACCAGTTCATACTGGCTATCCGTGCGATCGTCATACTTTAAATATTCCTCAAGCGTTAGATATTTAACAACGAGCGCAGTCATATTACGTCAACAGAAGTTACGTACTGATAGTTTATCAAATTCATCAATCCCAATTTATTATTTAAAACCACAGATAATTCATGGGTATTTATCTGTGGTTCCATTTTCATCCAATTGACTTTTGCAAAAGATATAGTAAACGCCTGATTGTTTACAGCGTTCGCTTCCCTAAAATTGTTGCAAAAACCGCAAATCACTAGCATACAAGCGACGAATATCATCGATTTGATGTAATACCATTGCAAAGCGTTCTACACCAAAACCAGCAGCAAACCCTGTATAAACTTCTGGGTCATAACCCACAGACTTAAGCACATTTGGATCGACCATACCGCAACCCATCACCTCTAACCAGCGCCCATTCCACTGTAAATCTACCTCAGCCGAAGGTTCAGTAAACGGAAAATAACTGGCGCGGAAACGAATTGGTAAATCGCCAAATATTGCTTGTAAAAATACTTTAATTGTACCCTTGAGGTCTGTAAAAGTTAGTCTCTCATCAATGGCTAAAAGTTCTATTTGATGGAAAACAGCCGAGTGAGTCGCGTCTACATTATCTCGCCGATAAACTCGCCCAGGAGCCACAACCCGAATCGGTGGTTCTTCTCTTTCCATGTAACGAATTTGCACTGACGAAGTATGAGTCCGTAAAAGATTCCCATCTGGCAGGTAGAAGGTATCCTGCATATCACGGGCGGGGTGGTCAGGCGGGGTGTTGAGAGCCTCGAAATTATAGTAATCTGTTTCCATCTCTGGGCCTTGAGCCACGGTGTAGCCCATACCAACAAAGATATCCAGCGCCCGGTCGATAATACCGTTGAGGGGATGAATGCGACCTTGGGGGCGGTAAATTCCGGGCATAGTTACATCCAGAGTTTCCGCCTCTAGCAAAGCTTGAATTTGCGCGGCTTCTAAGGCGGCGCGTTGCTGGTCTAGACTAGTTTGCAGGGATTCTTTGACTGTATTGGCGATCGCTCCAATTTTTGGACGTTCCTCTGCACTCATCTGCCCCATACTTCGCAACAGCGCCCCCAGTTCCCCTTTTTTACCCAGATAGTTAACTCTGAGTTCTTCCAGATGTTCTAGGGTGTCGGCGGCTGCGATCGCTTTTTCTCCTGACTGTCGCAGTGCTAAAAGTTGAGCTTCTAAATTGCTAGTCATTAGTTATTAGTCATTGGTCATTAGTCATTAGTCTATAGTCAAAAGCTGTGAACTGCTCGATAAATAAACTTATAGCTATGCTATTAACATCAGCTAAAGGTAAAGGTCAAAACCAAACCTCTGTTTATCAGTTATAGACGATTGAGCTAGTACAGCTGGCTCGTAAATCCAGCTAATATCTCACTTAACCAGACTTGGGGATTGAGCAACTTGTCTTAAAGGTAGGTAAAGTTCCGCCACAGTATCTAGTGAGTATAAATGTTTTTTTACTGCTTGTGACCTTAGACATTGACAAATGGCTAATAACAAATAACTAATAACTAATGACCAATGACCAATAACTAATGACCATGAAATTACTAATTAGCAACGATGATGGCGTTTCTGCCTTAGGGATTCGTACCCTAGCCAACTATTTGGCAGAGGCTGGTCATGATGTGAGTGTAGTTTGCCCAGATCGAGAGCGATCGGCAACTGGACACGGGTTAACTTTACACCAACCCATTCGCGCTGAAATTGTCGAAGAGATTTTTCATCCTGCTGTCAAAGCTTGGGCTTGTGATGGTACGCCTTCAGATTGTGTCAAATTGGCGCTGTGGGCTTTATTAAAAACTCCCCCAGATTTGGTTCTCTCTGGTATTAATCAAGGTGCGAATTTGGGAACTGAAATTCTGTATTCTGGCACTGTTTCTGCGGCAATGGAAGGTCTAATTGAAGGCATTCCCAGCGTAGCGCTGAGTCTGATGAGTCACACATCTAAAGACTTTCAAGTTGCTGCTAAGTTTGCCACAGTTCTCGTAGACCAGTTAGCCCAAAAACCGCTGCCAGATTTAATGTTACTCAATGTCAATATTCCTGCGGTCAAATGGGAAGAAATTGCCGGAGTTACTCTCACCCGTCAAGGATTACGGCATTACATTGATGTGTTGAACAAACGAGTCGATCCTCGTGGAAAAACGTACTACTGGTTAACTGGAGAGGTAATTGAGGATGTGGAACCCCCAAGCGGATTAAATCTGCCTCAAAATGTACCTACAGATGTGGAAGTTGTACGTAAAAACTACATCAGTATTACTCCGTTACAATACAATCTTACTTACGCAACTGGATTAGATAAATTATCGGAGTGGGAATTCAATTTTCCTGGAATCATTTAGTTTATCAGGACAAAAATGGGGTTATTCAAATACATCACGAAAAATGTAGGCTATAACGTAGGGGCACTCTTGAAATAAGTGATACACATTCACCCCAAAACCTCAAAAATTCTAACTGACATCTTTCATTCACATTTACACAATCAGCCAGAAACAGGATATGCTGTTTTACCAAGAAATCCTTCCTCTAGCAAAATCGGTGAGACAGCATAAACTTCGACAAAGGAAGTAACAATTCTTTCATTTATCGCCCGCTCAGTCCAGCAAGCAACACCCATGTCTAGGATAGAGAATCAATTTACCGTACAATTTTGGGGCGTTCGTGGCAGCATCCCCAGCCCAGGGCCACACACTGTTCGTTACGGCGGTAATACCCCTTGCATATCAATGCAAACGGGCGATAAACGCTTAGTTTTCGATGCTGGCACGGGACTACATGTTTTGGGGCAATCTCTGTTGCGCCAAATGCCTTTGGAAGCTCACATATTTTTTACCCACTCTCACTGGGATCACATGCAAGGTTTTCCCTTCTTTACACCAGGGTTTGTGAAGGGAAATGACTTTCATATTTACGGCGCGATCGCACCTGATGGTTCTACCATAGAACAGCGCCTCAATGACCAGATGTTGCACCCGAACTTTCCCGTACCCTTGCAGATTATGCAAGCCAATTTAAATTTCTACGACATTCGACCGGGACAACCAATCCATATTGATGACCTTACCGTAGAAACAGCACCTTTAAACCATCCAGGTGAAGCTGTAGGATACCGCGTCAACTGGCGTGGTGGTGCTGCTACTTACATCACTGATACCGAACATTTTCCCGATCGACTCGATGACAATGTGCTGTGGCTAGCTCGTAATGCCGACATTCTGGTTTACGATTCTACCTACACAGACGAGGAATACTACTCACCAAAATCCCCGAAAATTGGCTGGGGACATTCTACCTGGCAAGAAGCGGTAAAAGTGGCACAAGCTGCTAACGTCAAAACTCTGGTGATTTACCATCACGACCCAGCGCACGATGACGATTTTTTGGATCGTGTAGGCAAAGAAGCCGCTGAAAAATTTCCTGGTGCGATTATGGCACGGGAAGGATTGGTACTTCAGGTTCCGACCTCAGTAGTCTTATCAGAATCTTTTCCTGTTAGCAAGTTTTCTACCTAAAGATTGCGATCGGAGGAATTGGAGATTTTAGATTAGATTGGTGATCAGAAGCTTTCAGCGCGAGAGCGTCCCTTTTTGCTGTACGGTGAGACAGCGCTACCCAGAGTTGTCAAAGCGCCGACCACAGGATTGGGGCGACAACAGGAGGACAAACTTTATAGATTCACCAACACAGCCCAGACACCCACTGATACCCTAAGATTGCGGCTGACGATCGCAGTAAAACCTCGTTGAAGTCTCAACATGGAACTAGAACCTTTTTAGCTCTGGTATTTGGGGTTATCTGGACTTAGCAATTAGCTCTCAAGCTAACAGCACAAGAAACCATCTTGGGTGACTTCCCTTGAGTTGGGCTTTTGGCTGATAGCTAAAAGGGATGGCATCAACACCCTGGCTGATAGCATAAGACCTCATGGGCAGTTAGTGAATGTCCTCCTTAAGGCGGTTTACCATAAGATAGCTTCCTGCTGATAGCTAAAATAAACCTAAAATCTCAGAATCCACGTGCTAAATTTGTCTATAAATGGGTGTTCTGTGCGGGTTGCTTTTTCGAGCGAAGGGCTGCTAACGCCGACTGCTGTTGCCCTTGGCAAGTTTGATGGTGTTCATCTTGGGCATCAAAGGGTAATTCAACCAGTCTTGCACGCTGGTGGTCATTTGTCAGTAGCTAGTAGTCCGCAGTCAAAGGAAAATCAACTGACAAATCAAGAATATACCTATTCAACAGTTGTCACCTTTGACCCACATCCACAGGAGTTCTTTACGGGGCAACCCCGGACTTTGTTAACGCCACTGGATGAAAAAGTTCAACAATTGCGATCGCTTGGGGTAGAACAACTGGTACTACTACCCTTCGATAAAGAATTGTCTGCGTTGACCCCTGAAGAATTTGTCGAAAAAATTCTCGTGCAACAACTGCGATGCCAGCGAATTAGCATCGGGCAGGATTTTTGTTTTGGCGAAAAGCGCAGTGGTACTGCTCAAGATTTGCAATTACTTGCCGCCAAGCACAATATTCCCGTTACCATCGTTCCTTTACAAACTTATACAGGTGATTCGTCCACCCAAACCAGTTGCATCAGTACTACTCCGACTCAAGATGCCCGCATTAGCACTTCATTAATCCGCCAAACCCTTGAGCAGGGAGACATCGAAAACGCAAATCTATTACTAGGACGCCCCTACACCCTCTTTGGTGATGTCGTTCAAGGTCAACAATTGGGTAGAACAATTGGCTTTCCCACTGCTAACCTCCAACTACCAAAAGAAAAGTTTGTGCCCCGCCAAGGAGTCTACGCTGTCCGCGTTTTCACTCTCGATGAAACATCAGATACCGCTCCTAGTGAAAACTTGGGCGTTATGAATATCGGTAATCGTCCAACTGTAAACGGTACTTATTCATCTGCGGAAGTACATTTATTCGATTGGTCGGGTGATTTGTATAGCAAAAAACTGGTTGTGCAGCTAGTTAAATTTTTGCGCCCTGAACAAAAATTTCCTTCTCTTGAAGCCCTAAAAACACAAATTCAACTTGACTGTGTTGTTGCTAGAGAAGTTTTGAGTGCTTAGTGGGAACAATAGATAGGGCATTGGGCATGGGAAGAGGCAGAGGTGCAAAGAGGCAGAGGGGCTGAGGGGAAAAACTTACTGCAACTTCTCCCCTGCTCCCCTGCTCCCCTTGTCCCCTGCTCCCCTGCTCTCCCCCCACTCCCCACAACGCATGAGAGAAAAAATCGACGCTTTAATACAAAATCTAGCTCTTACCATCGTTGGCAAAACTGAGGCAATACGCTTAGTGCTAGTAGCCCTGCTAGGTGGTGGTCATGCTCTTTTAGAAGATGTTCCTGGTGTTGGTAAAACCCTGCTGGCTAAATCCCTAGCTCGTTCGCTAGATGGGAAGTTTCAACGGCTACAATGCACTCCCGATTTACTGCCAACTGACATTACTGGTACTAACATTTGGAATCCAAAAAGCGGCGAATTTACTTTTCTGCCTGGGCCAATCTTTACCAATGTGCTATTAGCTGACGAAATTAACCGCGCTACACCCCGCACTCAATCAGCTTTACTGGAAGTTATGGAGGAACATCAGGTAACAGTCGATGGTGTCTCTCGTGCAGTTCCCCAGCCCTTTTTTGTGATTGCCACTCAAAACCCTATCGAGTATCAAGGTACTTTTCCCCTGCCAGAAGCGCAAATGGATCGGTTTATGTTATCCCTGAGTTTGGGCTATCCTTCTGAGGCAGAAGAACTCCTGATGCTGCAAAATATCCAAAATGGTGTAAAAGTTGCTAATTTGCAGCCTTGTATTACCTTGGCAGAAGTACAGGAATTGCGTTACCTCTGCTCTCAAGTAAAAGTGGCAACCTCCTTGCAACACTACATCCTGGAATTGGTACGGGCAACACGCCAAGATGAAGAAATCGCTCTTGGTGTCAGTCCGCGTGGCACATTAGCATTACAACGAGCTGCCCAAGCGTTAGCTTTTCTATTAGGGCGTGATTATGCCATTCCCGATGATGTGAAATTTCTTGTCCCTCATGTTCTTTGCCATCGCCTTATTCCTAGAGGAGGACGCAATTCAAGGACTGTTATTGAGCGATTATTGCGATCGGTTTCTATTCCTTAATACAAAGTGACTTTGATGATCTAAAAAACACCTATCCGAGGTGGTGGTAACTGCATTTCTTGCTGAAGAAAATATTTTTTTGCGCTTTTACTCTGGTTCATTTTGCGTCAGTAGAGTCAGACTTGACTCGCACGCGGACATTGGTAAGGCGTGTATTGTTTACAAGCTGAGAGTTTGTAACAGTATTATCCAAAAAAGTAAGAGTGCTGGATACCGATTGATTTATCTAGTTGAGTTACCTACAAGCATTTTGCTACTAACGATTTATTCTAATTCTGACCGAGAAGATACTGGTGCAAATGAAATCTGAGATATTATGGCTGATTTTTCTAGTGAGTCAGGTTAAAACTACTAGAATATTTTTCCTTGCATAGTCAGTGGTACGCTGAATAAATATTTATATTACTGTTGTGGATATGAAAGATGTGTTGCTTGCCAAAACTATTTACGCAAAATTATAAAACACAGCTAATACTGCGTAAGTCTTATGATTAGCACAAGCGCCACTTTTAAATATCTGGGAATGTGAGGAATGTCAATTTTTGTTAAGCGCAAAATCCGCGATGTCTACGGCGGGCTACGCCAACGCCAATCATTACAGCAAAGCGCCGAACGTGAATTCAAACGCCAATTTTTCGGTTTACTTTTGGTTATTGTAACGTGGAGTTTAGCTATGGGCTGGCTTCTAGCCTTGGCAACTAACGCCCAAAGTGCTACTCCTCCCGCTGAAATTGGCACTGTTGACATAGTACCCGCACAATACCAACTGGGGCAAGAACTCTATTTAGAAAACTGCTCCAGATGTCACATTGCTATACCACCAGCGGTTTTACCTACCCAAACTTGGAAAAATATCCTGCAAGACTCGCAGCACTACGGGACACAACTTCAGCCTTTAGTTGATCCGCCACGCATCTTGGTGTGGAAATATCTTTCAACTTTCTCCCGTGTGCAGCTAGATGACGAAGAAACACCATATCGCGTCAACAACTCGCGTTATTTCAGAGCTTTGCATCCAGGAGTTAAGTTACCACGTCCTGTCCAGATTGGCAGTTGTGTCAGCTGTCATCCCAGTGCTAATGATTACAATTTCCGCCGCCTGACGGCAGAGTGGAAGAACTCGAATTAAGGTGGCGAAGATCACGGGGACAAGGGAGATAGGGAGGACAATGTAAAATATTCACCCTTGTCTTTCCTACTCCCGTGTCTCCCTCTGCTCCTTCTGTGGCCCCATCTGGAGGCAAAATGATACTATGAAGAAAGAGTAAATATAAGATAAGGTTAAAACCAATTAGTTTATTAAATGATTGGCTAGTTTTTATCCTGCTTTTGAGGTAATTCTCATTTCACACCCATCCACAACCAAGACGTTTGGGCTGGGTTAAATGTTTATAATCAATGCCTACCCTTTAATTTTCATCCCCTTTGATTCAGTTCTATAACCTGCCATGCTAAAACTTTTGTTGGGCGACCCCAACGCTCGTAAGCTTAAAAAATACCAACCTTCTGTTACTGAAATTAACCTTTTAGAGGAAGAAATTAAGGTTCTTTCCGATGATGAGTTAAAAGGTAAAACCGTCGAATTTAAACAACGGCTTGCTAAAGGCGAAACCCTAAATGACATATTGCCAGAAGCTTACGCCGTTGTTCGGGAAGCAGGACGGCGAGTCTTAGGCTTGCGGCACTTTGATGTCCAACTTCTTGGCGGTATCATTTTGCACGTGGGGCAAATTGCCGAAATGAAAACCGGCGAAGGTAAAACACTAGTCGCAACCTTGCCGAGTTACTTAAATGCCCTTACTGGTAAAGGTGTACACGTCGTTACCGTCAACGATTACCTGGCTCGTCGAGACGCGGAATGGATGGGACAGGTGCATCGATTCTTGGGGTTGAGTGTGGGGCTAATTCAGTCAAGCATGACTCCCAGCGAACGTCAGAAAAATTACGAGTGTGATATTACTTATGTCACCAACAGCGAAGTAGGATTTGACTACCTGCGGGATAACATGGCGACATCAATGGTAGATGTAGTGCAACGCCCGTTCAATTATTGCGTGATTGACGAAGTAGACTCGATTTTAATTGATGAGGCACGGACACCGCTAATTATTTCTGGGCAGGTGGAAAGACCGACAGAAAAATATCTGCAAGCCGCTGAAATAGCACTCACACTCAAAAAAGACGAGCATTATGATGTCGATGAAAAAGCTCGTAACGTGCTATTAACAGATGAAGGGTTTGCTGAATCAGAAAATCTTTTAGGAGTCACAGATTTATTTGACCCAGAAGATCCTTGGGCGCACTTCATTTTCAATGCAATTAAAGCTAAAGAACTTTTCCTTAAAGATGTAAACTACATCGTCCGCAATGGGGAAGTGGTAATTGTAGATGAATTTACCGGTCGAGTACTACCTGGACGGCGTTGGAGCGATGGACTTCACCAGGCGATTGAAGCTAAAGAACATGTAGAAATTCAGCCAGAAACTCAAACTCTAGCGACAATTACTTATCAAAATCTGTTTTTGCTGTATCCAAAACTGGGCGGAATGACAGGAACAGCAAAAACGGAAGAACCGGAATTTGAAAAAATTTACAAATTGGAAGTTGCAGTAATTCCCACCAATCGCGATCGCAGACGCGAAGATTTGTCTGATATGGTCTTTAAGACAGAAGCAGGTAAGTGGGGGGCGATCGCTAGAGAATGTGCCGAAATGCATGAACTCGGCAGACCTGTATTAGTGGGAACCACTAGTGTAGAAAAATCCGAACTTCTCAGTCGGCTACTGAAACAACTAGAAATTCCCCACGAATTACTCAACGCCCGACCGGAAAACGTCGAACGTGAGGCGGAAATCGTTGCCCAAGCCGGACGCAAAGGTGCTGTTACAATTGCTACCAATATGGCAGGTAGAGGTACAGACATCATCCTGGGTGGTAACTCCGAATATATGGCACGTCTAAAGCTGCGGGAATACTTTATGCCCCGGATCGTTATGCCAGAAGATGAAGATGCCTTTGGCGTGCAAAGAGCAGCCGGATTGCCTACAGGACATGGTGGTGGTCAAGGCTTTGTCCCTGGTAAAAAAGTCAAAACTTGGCGGGCTTCGCCAGAAATTTTCCCGACCCAGTTGACAAAAGAAACCGAAAAACTACTAAAAGATGCAGTAGAAATTGCCGTGCGTGAGTATGGCGATCGCAGTTTACCGGAACTAGAAGCTGAAGACAAGGTAGCTATAGCAGCAGAAAAAGCTCCCATTGATGACCCTGTGATTCAGAAATTGCGGTCAGCTTATAAGCAAATTAAGCAGGAATACGAACAATTTACCGACCGAGAGCATAATGAAGTAGTAGGACTTGGTGGTTTGCACGTCATTGGTACAGAACGCCACGAATCACGCCGGATTGACAATCAGTTGCGCGGACGTGCCGGACGACAAGGCGACCCTGGTTCCACAAGATTCTTCCTCAGTTTAGAAGATAACTTACTGCGGATTTTTGGTGGCGATCGCGTTGCTGGGTTAATGAATGCTTTCCAAGTAGAAGAAGATATGCCCATCGAATCTGGGATGCTTACCCGCAGTTTGGAAGGCGCACAGAAAAAAGTTGAAACCTACTACTACGACATTCGCAAACAGGTATTTGAGTATGACGAAGTGATGAATAATCAACGTCGTGCTATTTATGCTGAACGCCGCCGAGTCCTAGAAGGTCAAGATTTAAAAGAACAGGTGATTAAATACGCTGAAAAAACGATGGATGACATCGTTGACTTCTACATCAATATAGACTTGCCCTCAGAAGAGTGGGAGTTAGAAAAGTTGGTTGAGAAAGTCAAAGAATTCGTCTATCTGCTAGCGGATTTACAAGCGAGTCAATTAGAAGATATCACTGTCAGCGAGATTAAAGCCTTCCTCCACGAACAGGTGCGAATTGCTTACGATCTCAAAGAAGCGCAGATTGACCAAGTTCAACCCGGACTTATGCGCCAAGCGGAACGCTTCTTTATCTTGCAACGCATTGATACTCTGTGGCGGGAACACCTGCAACAAATGGATGCCTTGCGCGAATCGGTGGGATTACGTGGTTATGGGCAAAAAGACCCGCTGATTGAGTATAAGAGCGAGGGGTATGAATTGTTCTTGGATATGATGGTTAATATTCGCCGAGATGTGGTGTACTCGTTGTTCATGTTCCAGCCGCAGCCGCAGCAGATGGTGCAGGCTTCGTCTGAGATGGTGTAGTAGCGGATATATTACGCACAGACGCAAAGGCGCAGAGAGTGCTTTTGCGTCTTTGTGTTTTCAGGCATCTTTTAAAAATATTTTGTTTTCAGGAGTTTGCTGAAATGGTAGGCTGATACTACCAAATCTTCAGGGTATGCAAATGGGGCAAGTAATAACCCAAGTTGCGGGTTATGGACTTTAATAACTCGCTCTATCACCGTCACCTATCCCTAGCGTACTTGGAGCGTAAAATCTGAGATATGCCGTTCCATTAAGGTAATCATGCAGTCTGTAATTGCTGGATAAGCACAGGTTGGCACATCTGCACTTCCATGTACTTGGCCCAAGAAGCGTAGTTCTCGCAACATCTCATCGCTGCTGCCAGCTTTGAGACAATTAATTAAAAATTCCAGCGCTTGGAATAAGTGGAGTGAAAGATAATCCATATCTACCCGTCCAAAAATGGGCAGCACAAAAAGATATTTCTCAAACAGCATTTGATAAAATTCAATTCCCATCTGCTGCTTGTTTTGACTCATCACTTGCCAGGAATCTGCCATCTTTAGCAACAGTTCAGATGGTAGGGCTTCTTCATAATAGACTTGTTTGTAAATTTATAACCCAGCCTGTACAAGGGTTTTAAAGGGTGCTTATATGTCTTCGCTCAACGTAGCAATAAGGATTTGGGATAGTTGATGATAGTTTAGAAACAAAAAATAGGATTTTTAAATTTGAAGTGCCAACATGATTTATTATGCTGTACAATCCGCCAAAGCTATATATGGTAAATATTAGGATTTATAAAAATAAAATTATATATCCTATCTTTACGAGAATTTAATTTTCAGACAGGTTTAATGAAGAATCGCATCTACCATCGGCAGAATTATAGCTGCGATCGCACTTTTTCCCACTCCAGGTTCTCCAGTCAAAATGAAGAACCTTTGATTTTCCTGTTGCAACCATCCGTCAATTTCCTTGAAAACCCACTTGCAGCCAGTAAAGTTTTCGGTGAGTCTTTCGATATCAGGCTCAAAGGCGATCGCTTTTAATTGGGTTGCAACAGTTTCAATCATAGGATGGTGCTTTAGGTACGGATGAATGCTTGATGTGCCAAAGACGATTAGATTTCAAATGGTTGGATTGTTGAAATCATTCATTGTCGGTTCTTGCACAGTCACTTTGTTTAATTGGTGTCGCGTTGCTGCGATCGCTTGATAAACATATTTCCGTACCCGGTTAATCCCTCCCAAAGGTTGATGCTCAACAAGAGCGTGCCAGGGATTAAATGACAAGTTTTCATCAAACCGCCGTCGAGCCTCTGTATCAAACGTTTGCATCGGAATCCGAATGTTTGCTATTTTAATGAATGGTGAGTCTGTCTCACTCCATTCTACTGTCGCATCCTCAACAGGCATTTGATCGGGGTTTTTCTGTAACTGCACCAGAAAATCAAAACAGACCTCTTGTCTACTCAGACTCTCAATCATAACTTCGCGTAAGAAGTTTTCAGATTCTAAATTGGGTGCAATCTGGATATTGCTTTGGGTCACACTGGGTTTAACTGAAAATTTAATCGCATGATGACCAAGTTTGTAGGGAGTTGTACTCCAGTATTGAATTTGGAGTTGATTTGTCACTGGTTTTTTCTGAATCGTCTTCAGAATTTTGAATTGCTTCAAGTGAGATGGAACATACATGAGCAGCAGTGGAAGCGGCTTCAAAGGCTTAAATGGCATTCTCTTTGCCATCTCTACAGCTTTGGCAAAGTCAAGAGCATCTTGAGCATCTTTGAGAAACAGCACTGGATGATTAATCAAAATAAAGTCTTGTGTCTGTGCTTGCTGTTCCTCTTCCAACAGTTTTTCGCCTTCAACTCCCAGGAGTTTAATTGCCATGCCGCGCACATCCCCTTTGGAATCTTGCTGCGGTTTCAAAGAACCATTCGAGAACCGGATGAAAGCTGAATACCGATGCGGTTCTCTAAAGATGCCAAATCTGTACTCTTCAGGCACATCCTCAATAATAAATTCGGCTTTGACGCATCCATGACTTTTAGGATGCTGCTGACGCTGAACGGGATCGGTTTCCTTGTCCAACACTCCAATTGAGCATTGAATCACTTCAGCAATTACTTTATCTTCGTTTGCGGGTGGATTTTCTGGAAGGTTGCGGGGATTACTTTGAGTTTTCATATTCGTTCTCATTAGATTCGATTATAGGTGCTAAAACAGCAGAAGATTTTTGAATAGTGAACAAATTTCCTACTATTGGGACTTAGACAAAAAACACGCAGAAAATAGCCTCAAATCCATATACAGAAAGACTTTGACATCGTTTTGCTTGGTTTCTTGATATTGGGTTTGGGCTATTTTTGAGCATTTGGTGTATTTCCCTTACCCTGCATGGGTTCGAGGCTTGTTTCTCCCTCAAAAATGTTTAAGCCTCGTTAAGACCACCATCGAGAAACGTCTTGAATTGCTTGAGCGGTGTCTGCGATCGCTGCTTTCTTGCCTAGAGTGTTAAGAACAGGAATCAAACTTTCTAGGTCGCTCAGTAAACTAGATCGAGTGCGCTGAGAAAGGAAATACACTAAATGTGTCCAGATGGTAAAGCGATCAGAGGCATTAATTAGGTGAAAAACTAAAACGGTCAGTGCTTCAGCACGAGAGGACTCATATTGAATAGATTGAGCAGCCTCCAGAGCTTTAGGTAGTGCTTCAGGTAGTTTGTCTACTAGAGGAATTAGTGCATGAACACGAAATTCCACATTCTGAATGGATTGGGCAGCTTCCAGAGCTTTAGGTAATGCTTCAGGCAATTTGTCTGCTAGAGCAGTCAGTGCATAGGCACGAGATTCTCCATTCTGAATACATTGGGCAATCTCCAGAGCTTTAAATAGGAGATCTGGGGTCAATTTGTCCACCAGAACAGTTAATCCATAGCTACGATTCGACTCATCCTGAATAGATTGGACAGCTTCCAGAATGTCGAGATTTACACTAGATAATTTGTCTAACTCGTGCATTAGAGCGAATACCAATTGATCGCGATCATACTTATCTTGAATAGATTGAGCAATTTCGAGAGCTTTGGGCAGGTGATGTTGGGTTAATTTATTACTCACTAGAGCAAACAGTGCATGAGCACGATATCTCTCATTCTGAGTCGATCGGATAGATTCTAAGGCTATTGGAAGTGCCTCAGGAAATTGATCTGCCAGTGCGACCAATGCTTCGGTGCGGTAGTCTTCATCCTGAATAGACTGCGCAACTTCCAGAGCCTCTGCCAGAATATCTGGGGTTAGTTCGCCTGCGAGGGCAGTCAGAGCTTGAGCACGGTCATACTCATCTAGAATGGATTGGGCAGATTTTAGATCCGTAGAAAGTGTACTAGATGGACTCTTCTCTAAAAAGAACTCATTCTGAACCAATTGGACAGCTTCCGGAACATCAGGAAGTGCCTCAGGTAGTTTGTCTGTCAAGGCGGACATTGCTCTTATACGAGAGGTCTTATCTTGAATAGATTGGACAACTTCCAAAGCCCTAGGCAGGAGATCTGGGGTTAGTTTATCTGCTAGAGCAATCAAAGCATAGGTACGGAAGTTTTCATCCTGAATGGCTTGAGTGGTTTCCAGAGCCTTTAAAGGTGTATCAAGAAACTTGTCTGCCAGAGCAGCTAGCACTTTAATACATCGGTTCTCATCCTGAATAGATTGAACAGCTTCCAGAGTTTTGGGTAGAAGGTCCGATCCCAACCTCTCTAACAGGGCAATCAGCGCTTCAGAAGTTAGAACTTGATTGCGATAGTACTCACTCTGAATAGATTGGGCAACTTTTAGAGCTTTGGGCAAGAGATCTGGAGTCAATTTGTCTATTAAAGTGGTCAGTGTTTCAGCGCGAGAGGACTCGTCCTGAATTGCTTGAGTAGCTTCTAGAGCTTTGGGAAGCGCTTCGGGTAGTCTGTCTGCCAAAGTGACCAATGCTTTGACACGAGAAGACTCATTTTCGATGGATTGGGCAGCTTCTAAGGCTTTAGGAAGCGCTTCAGGTAGTTTGTTTGCTAACGCAGTCAATGCTTCAGCACGAGAGGATTTATCCTGAATCGCTTGAGCGATTTCCAGGGCTTTGGGAAGTGCTTCGGGTAATTTATCTGCCAAAGTGTCCAATACCTGGACACGATAGTACTCATGCTGAATCGCTTGAGCAGCTTCCAAGGCTTGAGGAAGTACTTCAGGTAGTTTGTCTGCCAGAGCAATCAGTGCATAGGCACGAGAAGGCTCATTCTCAATTGATTGCGCGACTTCCAGAGCTTTAGGGAGGAGATCAAGCGATAATTTACCTACCAAAGCAGTTAATAGGTCTTTAGCATGGTAGTACGGAACTGATTGGATAACCTCCAATGTTTTGGGTAGGAGATTTGGGGTCAGTTTATCCACCAAAGCTATCAGTGCGCTACCACGAGATTCCGTCTTCTGAATTACTTCTATGGCTTCCAAAGCTTTGGGAATTGCCTCAGGCAGTTTATCTGCTAGAGAAGTTAACACTCGAGCACGGTCGCCATACTCACCCTGAATAAACTGAGCAGTTTCCAAGGCTTGGGGAAGTATTTTGGGTAGTTTGTCTGCTAAAGCTATTAATGCATAAGCACGGGAGGACTTATCCTGAATCGCTTGAGCAGTTTCCAAGGCTTGAGGAAGTACTTCAGGTAGTTTGTCTGCCAGAGCAATTAGTGCATAAGTACGAGTGTACTCACTCCGAATTGCTTGGGCAGCTTCCAAGGCTTTAGGAAGTGCCTCAGGTAGCTTGTCTGCTAGAGCAATCAGTGCACGAAAACGAAAGGACTTATCTTGAATTACTTGAACTGCTTCCAAGGCTTTGGGAAGGAGCTCTGGCGTTAGTTTGTTTACTAGTTCAGTCAATACATAAGCATGACGGTATGGGTTCCGGATTGCTTGAGCAGCGTCCAACGCTTTGGGAAGTGCTTCGGGTAATTTATTTACCAAAGCAATTAGTGCATGAGTACGATATTCTGAAAATCGTATTGTTTGAGCAGCTTTCAGAGCTTGGAACAGAAGAGCAGGGGGCAGTTTATCTGCTAGAGCAGTCAGTGCCTCAGAGCGCGAAAACTCATTTTGAATACTTTGTACAGCTTCCAAGGCTTCAGGAAATACTTTAGGTAGCTTGTCTGTTAGAGCAGTTAGCACTCGGGCACGAGAGGATTGATCCTGAATAGCCTGAGCGGATTCTAAGGCTTTAGGAAGTGCTTCAGGCAGTTTATCTGCCAAAGCGGATAGTGCATTGGCACGAGCATATGCATCTTGAATCGCTTGAGCGCTTTGCAGTGCCGCCTGAAGTATCTGGTGCTTCAATGGTTCTGAATCTGTTGCTTGGGCAGCTAGTGCTGTCAAGCTACTATATTTATCTTCAGGGTTTGAAATCTGGCGAGTGTATGCCAAAGCCTTAACCAATTCCCAATATTTATATTTAACGAGAATCATTATCAGTGCTGTTGGAATCCTTGCCAAACTATTGATCGAAGTTTTAATCAATGCATAGCGGCACTGCAATCCAATGCTTTTTCCCGGTTCCCGGTCATACGCCTCATCAGCTTGCGCCCATGCCAGTTCTACATCTGCTAGAAACCCTGCTGTTTCTCCAATTCGGTCTTTGGCATCAAACCAAGCATTGCGCCTATCAACTTCGGTTGCCAGTAGTTCATGCAGTCTTTCAACATACTTCCTGGCTTTAATTGGTGGCTTTTCTAGAGCAGCCATATCCAGTAGGTGAATAGCTAGGTATCGCAGACCGTAGCGATCGCACTCTCGCCAGTCACGGGGATGATACTGCCAGCAGTACTCGATAATTTGCCGATGTCCATCCTTAGGCGAACAGTGGAAAACTCCACTCTTTTCCTTATCAGTCAGGTAGTCTTGTAACGATTGATGAAACAACGTATATGTGTTTTCTGCATAATCGTTTTGAACAACATCAAGAAACTGCTGAACAACTCTTAAACGCTGTCCCAATTCAGTTTCATTTAGCTGTTCACTCAGCAGATTAGCCAACTCTTCTTCAGTCACAGGTGCCTTTGTGACCGTTAAGATTCCGAAAATAGGTTGATACTTTCCTTCCCATTCAGTTTTAAGGCGTAATAGGAAGTTATAATATAACTCATTAAGACTTTTTGGCAAAGTAGCCAGATTATCGATGGGTTGTTCACCCAACTCAATATCATCCAGCAATACTTTGGTGTAGAGAAAATTTCCTTTCGATAGTTCGGTTATCTGATTAATCAGAGCTTCAGACTGTACCTGAAATCTCTGAATTTGTACTTGTATTGGCTCACTCAGCACTCTCCCATCTACATACTGATGAATATCCTTCTTGTTCTTTTCAGAGAGTTCATTCAGATGGTAGTAGTAAGGCTTGAGTGTCTCAAAGTAACTGAGTACCCGTTGTTTGTCTGGACGCGAAGTCAGGATAAAGCGCACCCACGAGGGTAAGTCATCAACACTAGAAAGCAACGTCACCAGATTGTTCTCATTGCTGTAGGTGACTGTTTCATCTAGAGAATCGATCAAAATTGAGACAGGTTTTTTCGGCGGATTAGGCAATGCTGCAAGCGCGCGACGCAGCACAATATCCAGAGCTTCTTTGGGATAGTGGATGTGCAGGTTCTCAATCACTACACCCTGAACAATACTATCCTTAATATTCTCAATGTTAATTTCAACGTTAACTTTAAGAAATAAAGGTTTAACCGTGTTAACGAGGGCTTCCCCATAGTCTGGGAAGTATTTGATCAGTTGAGCTGCCAGAGACAATAGGACATTGTTCGGCTCAACGGTGCTGATTTGTCGAGCAATGCAGAAGTGATAGGCAGCAATGTCCTTACGAGTTTGGGTTAAACGAGCAGCGATCGCACTTTTCCCTACTCCTGGTTCTCCAGTCAAAATGAAGAACCTTTTATTTTCCTGTTGCAACCATCGGTCAATTTCCTTGAAAATCCACTCTCGACCCGTAAAGTTTTGGGTAAGTCTTTCGATATCACGCTCAAAGGCGATCGCCTTTAATTGTGTTGAAACAGTCTCAGTCATCGTTTTTGACTACATGATGCTTGTAGTTGTTTTAGACAGTTAAGGCGATCGCCCTTATAGTATTTTTGAAGAAGCATACGCTTTCCAATAAAAACTTTGGTTGCAAACACGTTGATTCTTCAATCGTTCACTTATTTACAGACATTTATTACCCTTGGAATCTCAATCAAGAGTGTGTTAACCAGACAACAGCCAATGCAACAAATGCAGGAAGTGTTTGAAGTACAAGAGTTGTCCATTTTAAGGTCAATGCACCGAAAACGCCAGCGATTATGACACACACTAGAAAAAAGACACGGATCTCTAGAGAATTGCTTTTAGCAAAAGTACCCCAAATTAAGCCAGCTGCAATAAAACTGTTATAAAGACCTGCATTTTGTACAATTGGAGCAACTTTACTGGCTATCTCGGCAGTGAAATCAAGCCTTTGGTAAACTAATGGATTCTCCCATAAAAATATTTCTGCTACGGAGATAGCAATATGAATAGCGGCAATAATTAAAACACTGATAGTACTCATGATTGACATTTTAGAACCTAATCTTTTCCTAAAATATATAGCTTGGGCTGTTTCTAAGCAGCACTTATCAATTAAAAAAAACCAGCACAGATATCAAGGTTGACATATAGCTGAGTTTGAATCACCAGCTTAACAAAAGTGCTACATCACAACTATATTAATCCAGGTAGTTATACAGCTTTTGTATTTCCATCAAACTACCTCTATTCACAATATAAAATGTTATTTATTAAGTTTTTATTCTTAATACATACATTTTTTTACTATCTTATTTAACATAGTATATACTAGAAAACCCTTAGAAATATAAAAAATACACAAATGCATGATATTGTTATTGAATTACTTATTAATTTAAAAAAATTAACATTACTTTAAAGACTTAAATAAAGCTAAATCAACTCATCTACAACACTGCCATAGGCAAGAGATACAACCAATGACCAAAGAAAGACAATATCTTGACTTTTATCTACAATTAAGAGATTTGGATCGCCTTACCCAAAGCTTCAAAGTTGCCGTTTTACCATCACCTGCGGTTGGCGAAAGTCGAGAAGCAACTACTGTAAACTACAACTACGATGAGCTAGCAAAAAGCCTCAGTCGTTTGGAACACAGATTAATCGATCAAAAAAGCCTAATTCAATTTGGTGAACATCTAGCAAACTTACTCTTGCCCCTTGGAGAAATTCGCACCCTGTTTGAGCAAGTTGTCAAAGATGCAGGTCAGGATGGAGGTGTGCGATTACGCTTACTGACCAGTGAACCCAAACTAGCACGACTGCCTTGGGAATATACTTATCTCCCTCTGAACAAAGGTGAAGAAGGCTATCGGCACTTTTTGATTCTCAATCCTCAAATTTCACTAGTCAGACACGAACCCATTGCCAAGAAGCATCCAAAAGTTGAGGGCATCGATCCTAAGCAACTTCGCCTGCTAGTAGCGATGGCAAATCCCAAAAAAGACCTTAAATTAGACCATGAAAAGAATAATCTGACGAAGGTACTTGAAGAATTTAGTGTAGATGACGTGACTCTGGAGTGGCGACCATTACTTGAAAACGCGACGATTCATGACTTAACAAATGACCTCATGAAGAAAAAGCCAGAGCTTTTCTACTTTGCAGGGCATGGTCATTTTGACCAGGAAGGTTACATCTTACTACAAACAGATGCATCTGGGGCACCCTATTCAATGCCTGCGACTCAGTTAGCATTGCAACTTAAACAAGCAGGGGTTAGGGTCGCTGTTTTCGGAACCTGTGAATCAGCTCGACGAGATGGGGCTTCAGAATGGGCAGGGGTTGCTCCTACATTAGTTGCTGAAGGAGTGCCAGTTGTAGTTGCAATGCAGTATGAAGTCTTAGATAACCATGCGATCGCATTTAGTGAAATATTTTATGCAGCCTTAGCGGCTGGGTTATCGGTAGATGAAGCAGTTGCCGCCGGAAGGTTAGCGATGCTAGGGCAAGATGCAAGTAATAGGCAAGATGAAAGCAATGAGCAAGATGCAAGCAATCGGCAAGATGCAAGCAATCAGCGTAAGCTTGGAGTCGTTTCAGAATCGTCAGATTCTAAGTCCCTTTCTAACGAAAAGCCAGCTAACGTGCAGTGGGGAGTGCCTGTTTTATATATGCGTTCAGCAGATAGCATTATCTTCCCTAGAAAAACATCTGCGGTTGCAAAGCAGATTCGTAGAGTCATTCAGCAAAATATTGGCTCTATTAAAAACGGTAGTGAATTCACTGGTCTTAAGGTTAAACGAGCAAAGGGTTCATTTGAGTTTGTCCTGAATATTCAAGAGATTGATAATTCAAAGGTAACTGGAGTAAAGATTAAGAAGTCATAGTAATTAATTTTTTTTAGGTTCAATAGGTATTTTAATCTCTGCTGAATCTCCAGCTAGAAAGGATAAGTTATTCTAGATTATTCCGTTTATAATCATTTTGTGCTGATCAGCTTATAAAAATTTATGATTGCCCTGTTATGTCTGTTTAAAATAAGCAGCAATTTCACTGTAGTCTTCCTCAAAGCAATTGCGATCGCCTTGGTCTTAAGTCCACTGTTAACTGCTTTCAACCCAACTATGTATCTATAAAAAAATTCATAATTAAAGAGGTTTAATACTGTTCAACTTGTAAAATATTTTTTCTAATTTGATCAAAGCTCTGGTATCTTTATCTTGAAGTTATTCCTTTTTGGGGAATAGTTAAATTGAGATTTATAATTTTGGTGATCAAACTATATTAAGGATTGTCAAACATGGCGACTTGCACAGACCAAGCAATTGACCACTTAAACCAACTTGGATATAACGCAATTAAACTTCCGAGAGAGGGAATCACCCCATTAACTATTTTATCCCGCGATCCTAAAACTTCAATTTCAAGTATTTATGGTAATATTACAGATATAATTGCCGATCCAGTTCCATCTCTTCCTAAAGTTTTTGAAAATCTTAAAGCAGGAACAATCAGTGGATTGAGAACAAATAAGTTAGAGTTAAAGTTTGGTATTTCAATTCTTAATGATCTCTTATCTGCATTGGGTGGAAAGAGCGCAGGTATAGAATCAGTTTTTGGAAAAGCTTCTAGAATCGAGTTTGAATATGAAAATGTTCAGTATGACACTGTTATGCCTGCTTCTGTTACTAAATTCTTGAGGGAAGCGAGTCCTTCGATTGATCAAAACTTTGTTCCTCAATTTAATGAACAAGGAGAAGCTTACATCATTATTGATATTCTAAAATCTAACTCTTTTGGTATTAGGCTTTATCAGGACAGTGAGCGAGGAATGGACATTAATATCGACGCTCTTAAAAATGTAATTGGATTAAGTTCAAAAATTTATGTGGAAAAAAAGGTAGATACAAAAATCTCTTTTAATGGCAGCCAAGCTCTCGGTTTCGGTTTCAAAGCTTGTCCAATTTGGGTAGAGACTGTTGGTGGAGTTTCGCGATTTAAGTTAAACCCTAATACAAACCAAAGTGTAGCCCTCAGAGGCCGCACAGAATCTTCGACTGAACCGACTTTAGATGATGAGGATGGGTTAACGCCAGTTTTGATTGCTCCCAATCAATTGATAGAATTAGCATAGATTGAAATCGACAATAGGAAGTGATCGCTGTTCACTTGACTTCTTTGAGTAATGCTACAGTAAAAATTGCTTAAGATTCTCTAGTAGAGTTTTTCGATTGATAGGTAGGGAAAAGAGTAAAGGATGAATTTAAAGTAACACAGGAATGAGATGTTCTGGTAGCGGTTCAACTTTTTCAAGATCAACAGGGATAAGCTTGCGCGATCGCGTAGTTGAAGAAAAGCTTGCAAGTTCAAATTGAATCGCGTTACAACCTAGTTCAAAAGCAACATCAATCGATTTATCATAACCTAATCCATCATAAAATCCTGTCGCAAATATGATCGTTGCATCATCTCGCACAGATTGTTTCATCCCAATCACATAATCAATATGCTTGACAATTGCCTTTGCCTGTGCCTCTGCATAACAGGCGTTAAGTACTACACACTTGATCTCTGGGAATAATTTAAAAAGTCCTGAAAGAGCCTCACTTGTGGCTGGCTTAGGTTCTCCATTCTGACCAACCAGTACTAATCCTGTCTGTCCCTCCCCATGCCCAGAAAAATGCACAATATCAGGCTTTTCTTCTAGCAATGCTCTTCATAGAGAGCTTGAATCGACTGCCCATTTGGAGACAGATGAAATTGGTCACGCAACTTTGAGCGCTGCAAACCGTCATCTATTTTGCTAACCTCTTTATCTAAGTCTAATCTAGCAGTTCCTGGAGGATTTGCGGCGAGGAATAGAATTTTCATAGGGCAAGCGGGTATCAGTAAAAATTTAGACCACCCATGATTTACAGTTTAATCTTTAGATCACTGATCCTGTCAGATTTGTTTTTCTAGGGAAAATTGCGTAATTATGCTTGTACTTTATGAAAAGTATGAGATTACATAAAAACGTGAAAAGCAATGCCAAAAATCCTGATTCTGTCCTCTAATCCGAGACGAGATCTGGATCTTAATCGAGAAATCGCGGATTTGACCTCGGCGATACAGCGTTTGGGAACGTTTGAACTCAAGTTTGGGTTTGAGGTTCGCTCTCAGGAGTTACAGGAACTACTTGCGGAACATAGTCCACGGATTGTTCACTTTTGTGGGCATGGAGCAGGAGAGCAAGGGTTACTTTTCCAGGATGAGAATGGACGGGAACAGCTTATTAGCACGGAGATACTGACTCGAATATTCAAAACTTTTTCAGATGAGATTAACTGTTTGGTGCTGAATGCTTGCGACAGCGATCGCCAGGCAGAAGCGATCGTGGAAAATATTAACTATGTGATTGGGATGAGTCAGCCCATCCTCGATAAAGCTGCCCTTCTCTTTTCAGTGGGCTTCTATAAAGGGTTAGCAGCAGGAAAGTTAATCGAGCAAGCGTATGAAATGGGTTGTATCGCAATTCATATCTGGAGCGAAACCAATTCCCAATCTACTCAATCTAGGCAGTATCGCAAGCTTGAATATGCTGGAAAGGTTGGACAACCCGCACAACCTGATCTGGCAGAATATCTGAAGCCAGTATTACTGAAAAAGAGTGAATTATTCCCCTCTAACGTAGCTGGGAGCGGCTCAGTTCCAAAGGTTCCTCCTTTGCCAGCAGCGTCCAAGCCTCCACAGGAATTTGTTGAATATGTTCAACAAGAAGCTGATCGCAAGCAATACAAAGATCACGCAAGAGTGGCTTATGACAATTTTGGGCAGTTTTCTGCTCAAAATGCCGCTTCTGTGACCAAATGGCAGTATGCACAGCGTAAGGTAGTGTTAAGCAAGATGAAGTCATTTTGGATTGAAGGATTTCTCAAGCCTTCGCTCCAGGGTGATGCTGCTATTAGCCTTGACATGAAAGCTCGTCCAGACGCGATCGCCGATCTATCCCAGGGAATTGAGGCATTGTCTGTAGAACTGGATACGTCCTATGAAAAGCTACGAGACACGCAAATTTATGAGGAAATTGGGCAAGGTCGGACGCTGTTGATTTTAGGATCTCCGGGAGCCGGAAAGACGATCGCCCTCCTGCAATTGACACAACGCCTGATCGAACGCAGTGAAAAGAATTTGAGCTTACCAATGCCCGTCGTATTTAATCTATCTTCTTGGGCAAAGGATCAAAAGCGGATTATCGATTGGTTGATTGATGAGCTACAGGAAAAATATCAGGTTCCAAAGTCATTGAGTGAACCCTGGATTACTCAACAGCAGCTTATCCTATTGCTGGATGGACTGGATGAAGTCAAAGAAGACCATCGCAACGATTGTGTTCGTGCTTTGAACACGTTTATTGGGCTATTTCCCCAGACTGAGTTGGCGGTTTGTAGCCGAGTCCGAGACTATGAATCGCTGACAGAACGCTTACAGATTAGCAGTGCTCTTTGCTTGCAACCCCTTTCATCTAAGCAGGTGTATCAGTTTTTAGACCGTGTTGGTGGATCTCTGACAGGCTTAAAAACGCTTTTAAAAAGAGATGCGGAACTAGAGCAGTTTGCTCAAACTCCGCTGATTTTGAACCTAATGAGTGTGGCATATCAAGGATACTCAGTGGAAACTTTGAAGACTGAACTTCTATCACACAAAGAGCGAAACCAACATCTATTCGATACTTATATTGAGCGCAGGCTAGAGCGAGGTGCTAGTTTAGAATATGACAAAAAGAATGTACTGCGTTGGCTGAACTGGTTGGCAAGCTGGATGGTGCAGGAAAAGCAAACAATCTTTTTGATTGAGAAGATACAACCTACTTGGTTAAAGAATAAAAGTGAGGAAAGGGCTTATCAAATTATAATCTTTATAGTTTTTTGGCTGATTTTTGGTCTGATTTATCTGTTTAGTTTCTGGCTGAATGGGGTGCTGAGGAATGATGATGTGTATACTGCGCTGATTATTGGGCTGATTAGTGCGCTAATTGCTGGCTTCCAAAAAAGAATATCACCGTTAGAGCAACTCAGTTGGTCATGGGAAAGGGTTAAGTTCAGATTTGTAAATCCAGTGGAATGGGAAGTTGTTATTGCCTATTGGCTACTGTGCTCGTGGTATTTTGTTCCGCTGATTATTGTTTTGATGGGTTACAAGCTAATTCGTGGGCTGATTGCTGGTTTACCAAAAGAAATATTATTAGAGCGACTTAGTCGGTTATGGCAAACATCTGGGGTTTTCAACCCTGGACAGGTACGGTCAACTGGTGGTGTTGGGCTAATTGAGGGAAAACCATTAACTGCCGGGGTAATTTTTTCGCTAATTTTTACTCCGATTATTATTGGGCTAATTAATAACTGTCAACCTCCTATGATAATTACGATTATCGGGCTGATTATTGTAGTGGGAGGTAGCGGATTGGGTAGTTCTGAAATAGTTAAGCGAACAATTCCAAATCAGGGAATTCGCAATTCTCTGAGAAACTCCCTTATTATTGGGTTGATTGTTATGTTTACTGGTGGGCTGTTGTTTAGGACGTTTAATTGGACAGTTATGGGTCTGGTTTTGGGGATGATATACGGTGGAGCTGCTTGTATTAAACACTTCACTCTGCGCCAGATGCTTTACCTGAAAGGTCGTATTCCCTGGAACTATGCAAAATTCCTAGACTTCGCTTCAGACCGTCTCCTAATGAAAAAAATTGGGGGTGGCTATGTCTTTTTCCACCGGATGCTTTTGGAGCATTTTGCTCGGATGAACCCAAACTAGTTACCAGCATCAAATAACTGTTGCTTTTATGGCTTTGATCCTGGAAGATTACTCAAGCTACGACTCGCAACATCAGCACTCAGTCCCCAGAGAATTAATCCTAAATAATCGGCAAAAGGTCTAGCACCGAAAGTCGTGCCATTCTCAATATAAAGAGAGCTGATCCCCGCAGCCGATAAGCCAACAAGCAAAATTAGAGATAGTAGCGGACGCACCACCCAGAAAGTTGCTTCAGCACGAACCTGATCGGACACACCAGAAAGATTAACCAAAAGCTGTTGAACTTTACCTAATCGACTGGGTGTAGTCTTTGCTTTTCCAGTTGGTTGGTTTATGCGATCACTTGCAACTGTAATCTCTTCTACCGATCGCTTATAGGCTTCAACACTTGAATTTCCTGCTCCTCTGGCTCCAATTTTGTCTAAGTCCAAACTAATTTCCTCTAAAACTTTTTTCGCATCGGCATCTTTTCCCTCAGCAATACGCAGCCGAGCTTGTTTAATTTTTCTTACGTATTCATCTTCGTCCGCAGGAAAATCAGTAGGGGAATTCTGTGCTTGCTGATTAAACTGATCTTCTAGTGCTTGCAGTTTGACTAGGGTTTCGAGGCGATCGCGAATTGTTTGCACTTGAGTTGGTACAACATCCAATCGCTCGCGGACTACAAGTGTGCGAACTTCAGTTACCATACCTGCTAATAACTGTTTATTCTGATCTTCTAATTTTGCCCCGGCAATATCTGCTTGCAAACGGTAGACTTCTTCGAGTGCTTTTGCTTGTGGCTCACCGCGCTCCTGCATATACTTGAAAAGTCTGCCCAAAACCACACCAAATAACAGAACAATCAGTGGAAATAGCGGGCCACTCCGAGCGCTTAGGTTAATTGGCAGAGAGAGGCGATCGCTGCGATTTTGTAAAGTTAGATAAACTGCTCCACTATATTGATCGGGAGGTATTGCAGAACGCCCAAGGATAAGCGGGATGCTGATAATTTGGTTGACAGGTAGGGTTTTGATATCTTGAGAAAGAGAAATAGCTTGGTTATTAAGCTGATACCCTGTAAAATCACCTTCTACAACTACTGCTGTGTTGAGGATGCGAACAGGAACCTGAGTAGAATTATCAAACCAAAGTTCGCGTTGGTTGATATATGCGCTAGCAGGTAACAGTAGCCGAGCTAAAGCGCAGTCTAGCCACCCTCCACAATTAACTAGCTGAAGGCGAATTTGCTCGGTTTTCTTCAATGGCAGCAATTTTGGGACTGCATCAGGCTTTGTTGTTTGAGGTATTACTACTGTTGCAGGGTTTTGTGCATTCACTTCAGGCGGAGACTCTGTTTGTGCAAGGACTGGTGCTTGCATTAGAACAAGAGGTAAAAGCATTGCAGGGAGCCATTGTTTCATCTATCTAAACTTCTCGTTAATACCAATACAAGCTGTAAGCGTAGAGGTGCAGAGGCTTATTGTCAGACATCGCCCTTGCTGCACAAATCAAGCTCTGTAAATATTGGGGTGAATAAGTGATGTAAGTATCACTTATTTCATTGATTTATTCAATCATCAGTTTAGGTTATTACTTGAGGTCAACGTCAAAAGTTTTCATCAAGCGGCATCTGTTGGTTGAATTTGCCAAAGCCTGATCTCCAAGTCATCACCGCCACTAGCCAGAAGATTTCCATTTGGGCTAAAAGCGACAGCACGAACTTCACCCAAATGTCCAGCGAAGGTTTGAAGGATCTTTCCAGTTTGCAAATTCCAAATCTTCACAGTATAATCCGCACTAGCACTAGCAATTTTTTTACCATCTGGACTAATGGCAATACACCAAATCCGACCTGCATGACCTTCGAGGATGTGGGGTATTTTTTTCGTTCCCGTTGTTAAATTCCAAAGTTTGATTGTTCTATCTGCCCCGCCACTTACCAATGTTTGACCATCAGGGCTAATTGCTAGTGATAAGACCTCACTCAGATGGGCGTGAGCGATGGTATGGAGTGGCTGATTAGAGTTCTCCTTTAATTGCCAAACTTTATAGCGGTTCTCAGTTGGGTGCAATATAGTAACAGCAGTGGGTGAACCATCCAATAATGTCTTTTTTAGTTACCGCATTCAGAGCATTTGTA
>NZ_JBALDE010000154.1:0-12035 GCF_036917515.1 Nostoc sp.
TAGTTTATGACTTGCTTGAGCCGGATGCGTTGCAAGGCGCAAGTCCGGTTCTGAGGGGGCGGGATTATAGCGATATAGTCCTGCTACCCGACCACAGTTCTGCTTGCCGTAGTCGCAGAAATCTGACCACAGTAAGCAAAACTGCACAATCATCATGGCTCAATCACGGTCAACTTGAAGGGACCGCCATTAGTAGCAGCGTGCGCGACAGCTTCGTTTGCGTCGTCCAGATCGAATGCCGTGATGTCGAAATTGCTCAGATCCAGGAGTCCGGAGCGGATGAGACCGACCAGGCGAATGGTAGCTTCACGTGGATACATCCATTGGCCGTGTATGGTGATGCAGTTCCTCATGATCCACGGGTAAGGTAGTTCTAGTCCGGGATCTCCCAGCATCCCAACGCCCCCCATCAGCACTACCCTCCCGTAAGGCCGTACCGCCATGACGGCGGCCCGCACCGGAGTCGTGCCCGCTGAGGGCGGCAGGATGTCCAGCACGCAGTCAATAGGTCCGGGGGCCGCTCGCTGCATCCGCTCCCGGTCATCGTCCTCGTGGCCGGTGAGATGTACAGGGCGCACCCGGTCGCCAAACCGACGCACTAAGTCCGCTAGTACCTGCTCGTTGCGGCCCGGTGCGACGACGCAACCCGCACCCATCGCCAGGGCTACAGCCACGCAGGCGCTGCCATAGTTGCCGGTAGCCCCGCTGACCAATAGCGTCTCGCCAGCTTTTAGGTTGGCCGCCAGTAGCCCGCCATACGGTACCAACAGCACACTCAGCGCGCACCAGCGCCCCGCCTCTGCTGGGTCAAGCGCACCGACGGGGATGGCGTTTTCCGTCGGCACCAGCATCTGCCGGGCAAAGGAGCCGTGGTGAAAATACTGTTGCAAGCGCAAGCCTCCTTCACCACGGGCGCTCCAGCCTTGCAAGGTGATGTCGGGGGTTAGGGCGTTGTCGCGCGAGCGCACGGTCGGATCGCACACTACCCAGTCGTCAGCGACCAGCCGCGTCGCGTCCGGTCCTACAGACCGCACCCGTCCGACGGCTCCGCATCCCGGTACCACCGGCAGCTTCAGCAGATATTGCCGCTCGCCGCTGAAGACCTCGTTGCTGTAAGACAGTACCGGGGCGGCCACGACATCAATAATGACCTCCCCCGTACCCAGTACAGGGTCAGGTAAAGTCTCGACGGCAAGTGGCGAGCCGAACGCCTTTAAGATTGCAGCTTTCATGGTCATTTTACCTCTGAGACTCCGTATTTATGACAAAAAAAACACAATTTGTCAAAACGTCATTGACATACTAACTTTAATATGTCAGTATGTCAAATATGAAAATTCCGCCAGATTCAAAGCACAATGGGCAAAGCCCCGCCAAAGGTGATAGCATCGGCTCTGCATCAGCGCTGCCCACAAAGCGCGATCGCATTCTTAAAGCAGCTTTAGAATGTTTTGGGCGGTATGGCTTCAAGCGCACCGCAATGGATGATATTGCTAAAATTGCGGGTATTTCCCGTGCAGCACTCTACTTGTTATTTCAAAATAAGGAAGACATTTTTAGAACGCTGTCCGAATATTTGCATAGCAATGCGCTCGTCCGTGCCGAAACTGCACTCCAGTCTGAACTCGGATTTAGAGAGCGTCTAAATGCGGCGTTTGAAGGGAAGGATCTAGAGCTATTTGAGCTAGTTTGCGATTCGCCACATGGAAGCGAGCTAATCGATCTCAAGAATGTGATCGCGGCAGATATTTTTCTTTCCTCCTCCAAACGGTTTGAGGAATTACTTACAGAGGCAATTCGTCAAGCCGACGAAACCGGAGAGATTGAATTGAGTCGTGGGAGTTTTCAGCCATCTAATTTTGCGAGCTTACTGATTGGCTGTACACACGGTTTGAAAAAATCATCTTCCAGTGTTGCAGAATATCGTCAGCAATTAAGACATTTAATCTTAATTTTTGATCTGGCACTCACAGCATCAACCAACAAGGCTTCAAGTGTCTGAGGGCGTAATTATCCCGCTTGAATACTTACAACATTTATTACCAATGGGGTGGGAACATATCAACTTGAGTGCTGATTATACTTGGAATCTTAAGTCAGTAAGTAGCATTGATATACGTCCTTTGAGAAGGAAAAAATCTAATTTTTAGTGAAGCTGAAACTACTGTATGACAAGGGTTTTAGGAATTACACTAATTCCTTAGCGTACAATAAATTCGTTTTGGCGCAGTCCTGCCAAAATCTTCTTCATGTAGCGACAACAATGTGTGTATCTGATTATCTCAAGCGATCGCTAGTAGAAGTTGCCTTAATTCGGGTGCAAGATCCCATTCAGTTGAGCCAATACTCCGAACCTGAGCCAGACATCGCTGTTGTCCGCATCAATTCGCGAAAGTAGATTTTACTGTATCACCCAGCGTTTTGAAAAATCTATAATGCGCGGTCGAGCCTCTTATAAGAAGACATTGCCAAGTATAAAAATTTAATTAAATTTTCCTTAACTGTCCTTGCGTCTTTGTCAAGATTTTGAGATATTAAATTGAAAAATTAATTCAGATAAAAACTTATGACAACCGAGCAAGAGCTTCAATCTCTTTTTAATACCTTAGATGGCGATCAAGACGGCAAAGTATCCATTAATGATCTTTTTTTAAGTCCTGGCTTAAGTGCAATCATCTCATCAGAAACAAATACCACTAGTCCCCAGGAATTACTAGTACAGTATGATTCAGACAAAGACGGTAGTATTACCTTTGAAGAGTTAAAAGAAGCAGTTGAGAAAGCAAATAATTTAAACTAGCAGTTAAAAAATCAACGCCACACTCACCCCAAAATTCCTCTCTAGGCAGACTATTGAGGGATTTGCCTTTGTTTCCATAAGTTTTACAAATCAAACCTTTACTTATCTCCGATTTTTAGCAAATGTCTAGATGAAACAGCTTTCATTTTCAAGTTAGTAAATTGCACGATCGCCTTTACCAAATCTTGCTGCTCTGGTTGCAAATTTAGTTTTTCTAACGCTTGATTGATATTATTACCAGCCCGGAGATTGTGAGTAAGTTGAGCACGTTGCGATGAGGTTAACACTGCCTCAATTTCCCTGTTTCTTCTCTGACGCACAGCCTGGAGTTCTTGGCGTTGTAAAGGAGTCAGGTTAATCTCCGACGAAGTGGAATAGTTTGTAGTTTTGGTCGTTTGGGTAAAAATAACACCAGAAGGAGTATTGATTTGAACGGGTGCAGCTAAGGCAATTCCCGGCATGAAGAGAACAAGAGCAAGAATATTAGCGAACATAGACAGCCGTTTTGTCAAGTAAATTGCCATATTGAGAAATGCCTAGTACCCTGTAGCATAAGTTTGCCTAGCTTTTACAAGTTGCTTAAGCAACTTGTCTTAATTAACCTCCAAAACCAGGAATTAAACGCTTGAGGGCACGATCGGCAACGTCGCCATAGCGAAGTTCTCCACACAGAATCTGACCCATGATTTTCGCACCAGAGGGGCGCTTGACACCAACTTTGTAGCCGATCCCTGGAAAGCGATAGAATGCTCCACCTAATTTTTGTGCCCAAGCCATCTCAGTACCCCATTGTTCATTGATGGCTTCGCTATATTTTTCTAAAGCGTTAGTATCACCTGAAAGAGCCTCATCAATAGCTCCTGCTGCAATCAAACCGCTAAAAATTGACGGACGAATGCCTTCTGCTGTCATCGGATCGACTACACAAGCGGCTTCCCCAGCTAAAACCGCATTTTGGGTATGTAACTTTTGGTTGCCATCCCACAAGCAAAGGGGATAACCATATTGCTTACCAGTTTTGATATCTACATTAAACGATCGCGCGTACTCATCTAAAATTTTCTTAAAATCCTGGGGTTCGCCCCCAAGAAATGTACCGACACCAATGGAATAACCATCAGCTTTTGGAAAGTTCCAAATGTAGCCGTTTTTTACCAAGCCAAACTCGAAGTGAATTGTAGATTTATCCTTGACAGTTGTAGCAACTTCTGCCTCCAAAGCTCCTGCTAAACGGCGTTTACGGTCTTTAAAGCCTAGCCATTTTGCCATTGACCCTTTAGCACCATCAGCCGCGATTAAGTAGCGACCTGTAACTGGGCCATTGGCTGTGTTAACCTGCCAATAGTCACCTTGAAACTCAATACCAGTTACTTCTGTATTATCTCGTAGTTCAGCCCCTTGCTTCTGTCCTTGTTGCACTAGGAAATGGTCAAATATATCTCGTCGCACCATCCAAATTGGTTCTTTGGTGGCGATTTTTGCTTCCACAGGGTCGCCTAATTTCCAGGTAAAGCGAACAGAGTCGGCTTTTACAGAAATTACTGGGCTAAAATCAAAGTCAAACCATTGAGCGATCGCTGGAGATACGCCACCGCCACAAGGTTTATACCTTGGCAGAGATTCTTTTTCCAACACTAATACTGAGCGGCCTTGCTTGGCTAAATGATATGCAGCTGTTCCACCAGCTGGCCCAGCGCCGACGATGATGCAGTCGTACATATTAAATTTTTGCTCCAGAATTAGTTTATTTTCTATTGAGTAGGGGCAATTTATGAATTGTTCCTACTTTCATTATTCATGTCCACTTACTTACTCGATCAATTTTTCTAAGATTTATGCAATAAATAAGAAGTGATAAAGGCTGAAGAATTTATCCATTATCCTTCAGCCTTTATGTTCAAGACTTGAGACCTTAAACAGTCGTAATGTCTTTTTCTTTTTCTGCCAACAGCGAGTCTATTTTGGTAGTGTACTCATTTGTCAGTTTTTGCAAGTTGTCTTGTTGGTCTTTTGATTCATCTTTGGAGATTTCAGAGGCTTTCTCCTGTTTGCGAATGGCGTCTATGGCATCGCGGCGAATGTTGCGAATAGCAACACGACCCTCTTCAGCATATTTGGATGCCATTTTGACGAATTCTTTACGACGCTCGCTTGTCAAGGGCGGAATATTCAACCGGATTACAGAACCGTCGTTACTGGGTGTTAAACCCACATCAGAGAGGGAAATAGCCTTCTCAATGATGTTTAGGGTGTTGCGCTCGTAGGGTTGAATTAAAATCGTCGTAGCATCCGGTGTGCTAATATTTGCCAGTGATTTCAAGGAAGTAGGTGAACCGTAATAGTCCACCAATACCTTATCTAATAGACTCGCATTGGCGCGACCAGTGCGAATCGAGTTAAAAGCTCGTTGAGTTGCCTCAACGGTTTTTTGCATCGTACTTTCAGCTTCAGCTAATTTCACAAGAACCTCCCACAAGGGTACCGATGGATTCTCCCAAGACTGCTCGGTGGATATTTCCTCGCACCGTTAGATCAAATACCAGAATTGGGATATTATTTTCTTTACACAAAGCGATCGCAGTACTATCCATCACCCGCAAATCTTGGGCTAAAACGTGCGCGTAGGTTAAGCTATTGTAACGCTTGGCGTCAGGATAAATATGAGGATCGGCATCATATATTCCATCTACTTTGGTGGCTTTAAAAATCACCTCAGCATCGATTTCTGCTGCTCTTAATGCCGCAGTCGTATCTGTAGTAAAAAAGGGATTTCCTGAACCAGCACCAAAAATTACCACCCGCCCTTTTTCAAGATGACGGATGGCACGACGACGAATATATGGTTCTGCTAATTCTTGCATAGCGATCGCGGTTTGTACTCGCGTCTGTACTCCTATGCGTTCTAGCGAATCTTGCAGCGTCATGGCATTCATTACCGTGGCAATCATCCCGATATAGTCAGCGGTTGCCCTGTCCATCCCCGCCGACGCTGCTTTGACGCCACGAAAAATATTGCCGCCGCCAACAACTATGGCGATTTGAGTTCCAGTGGCTATCACCTCTGCTAGTTCTTGTGCTATTCCTTTGACCACTTCTGGATCGATGCCATAGCCCATGTTGCCCATTAAGGCTTCACCGCTCAGTTTGAGTAAAACCCGTCGGTAATTGGTTCCCATGAAGTTACGCTTTATCAAAAAAGTTGCAATTGCCTCCAATTTAAGATAGCAGTTACAGGGACTATCTATGTCTAGTTACGCCAAATCAATGTAGTCCCGACTGGTTCTGTTTGTGGTATTACTATTTCTTCTCCTTTAAACAGAGAAGCGATCGCAGTTCTCAAATAATCCTCTCTCACGAATAATGGCTCTTGGGGATGATTATCAATTTTACCTTTGTAACGGACTATACCATTTGTGTCTATGAGAAAGGCCGTTGGTGTTTTTGTTGCCCCGAAACTACGAGTCACATCTTGCGTTGAGTCCCATAGGTAGGGGAAGTTCAACTGGTGACATCGGGCAAAAGCTTTCATCTTTTCAAAGCTTGATTTAGTGTCGTAGTCAACATTACTACCATTGAGTCCAATTAGTGTGAAGCCTTTTAGGGCAAATTCAGCTTGAATGTTTTTCAGCCTGCCTAAATACCGCTCTACATAAGAACAGTGGTTAGATAGAGAAATAACGCCGACTGCTCGGAACTTTTCAAGATAACGCCTGAGATGGTGTACTTGACCATCAATTCCTGGTAGTTCAAAATCTGGTGCGTAGCTCCCAACGGGAGTATCAATTATTTCTAGTAGATTCATAATTTCTGGCTCGCAGAACTAGGAACAAGAAAAATATTGTTAAATTCAGCGTCAGTTTCCAGTTGCAAACCACCCCTTAGCCGATGCCTCATATTCGCCAATCTTATAGACCAAATTTGCGAGCGTAAATTGTGAAACTACTGAATCTAGCACTGATGCTAATTCACTCATATTTCAAAAATAACCAAAATATTACTCATATTAGATAAATTATGATTTCTAATACTGAGATAATCTCAGTTGTGAGTAAGTTACTTCTATCAATAAGATGAAAATCTATACTGAATAAAATTATCAGCTTAGAAGCTTTTGTGGTATATGTATAAGCTATCACTAGAGCAAAGGATTTATTTTAAAAATCTGATAAATTTTATGTAAATTCAAAACAATTTTACTTGTGCCTTGCTGCTAAAAAGCTTTTAGCCTTGTTTACATCAAATTTACCATGACAACCTCAAGTTCAAAAACAGCACTTAACTCTACAAAAACCTGGATTTGGCAAGATTTTCCGATCTGTTATCAAACCCAAGGAACTACTGGGCCAGCTGTTGTCCTAGTGCATGGATTTGGTGCTTCTTGGTGGCACTGGCGAAAAAATATTCCCGTATTAGGGGAAAATTGCCGTGTTTATGCGATCGATTTGATTGGTTTTGGCGCTTCCGCAAAACCTCAACCTGGTGAAAAAATTACCTACACATTAGAAACCTGGGGACAGCAAGTAGCAGATTTTTGCCGTGAAGTTGTCGGTGATCCAGCTTTTTTAGTCGGAAATTCTATTGGCTGTATTGTAGCCATGCAAACAGCAGTAAGTAACCCAGATATTGCCTTGGGAGTTGCTTTGCTCAACTGTTCTTTACGGCTGTTACACGATCGCAAACGGGTAACTTTACCTTTATCTCGTCGTTACGGAGCACCTTTGCTGCAACGGGTGCTATCTATTAAAGCAGTTGGCGATTTCTTTTTCAATCAACTCGCCAAACCAAAAACGGTGCGGAAAATTCTACTGCAAGCTTATGCGAATGCTGAGATGGTGACAGATGAGTTAGTAGATATTCTCACTTCACCAGCAAGCGATCCGGGGGCTGGGGCTGTGTTTCTTGCTTTTACTTCTTATTCTACAGGGCCATTACCTGAAGACCTTTTGCCACTGTTAGCGTGTCCTGTGATTATTTTGTGGGGAACGGCCGATCCGTGGGAACCAATTAAATTAGGGAGAGAATTAGCTAACTTTCCGCAAGTAGAAAAGTTTATTCCTTTAGAGGGAGTAGGGCATTGTCCGCAGGATGAAGCGCCGGAATTAGTCAATCCGATTTTACTCGATTGGATTTTGGAGCGAGCGCGGTAATCAACTCGGTTCAATTTTCACGTAATGGGTCGTATTGAATATAATCAAAAAGATTTATTTTTTGTTAATTGAGCTGATACGAAAAATTAGCGTTTGACTGGGAGTCAACTTGAAACTTTGGCACGACTAGACTTATTTTCAAATATTCCTAGAGATATTTAAGAACGCATTGAAGATTATTTGGGATCTGTTTTAATACTATTTTAAATCAAGTTAAAACTCCAAATCACTGCCAAAGCCCTAGAATGTTAGTAAATAATGTTCATTTTTATTACATAGTAAGGGTTTTCAGCTATTTGCAATGTAAGTCAGCATAATATGTAATGAAGAGTTTATTTTTTCAGAGTAATAAAAAATCGTTGGAAATAGTACTCAAGGCAACTACTAAATCAAAATTAACTGACTTAAAAAGAAGGCAAGCGCTGCACTGCCCAAGGGAACGGTCAAATTGTCAATACCCAAAAATGAAATAGCCTCTAAAGCCGTAGCTATAACTGCCGCTATCAGCGATATTACCCAAGTTTGCCAACTGTTTCCTTCAGTTCCAACTAAAATCAAACCACTGATGAAATAGCTAACAAACATCATAGTCAAGGAGCCTTCCCAACTTTTTTCTGTACCAAAAACTTTATACTTGTGTGTACCAAAACGTTGTCCAATCAAGGCAGCTAGTCCATCTCCCCAAGTCATTACCAAAATTCCGAGTGCTGCATACTGAGGTTGTTGCAAGTACCAAAACCAAGCAACTAAAATACCGAAACTGACAGAGTAAAAAAATGTCCCTAAACTTTGCCGTCCAACACTATTAATACCAGGAAGAATGGGCAATCGGTAGGATAATAAGGTGATTGCACTCGCTAAAATAGAAGCTGTAATCCCTATACTGGCGGGAATATCGAGCCACCAGGCGATTAGAATCACATTACCAGTGCCAATATGAACAATCTTCCGCACGATTTCTGGGTTGGCGGTGAAGCGGTTTACCACCCATGCAATCAGGAGGATGAGTAACACCCAAATTGCAGCCAACGCAATTTGCAGCCAGAAAACCGGAATTGAGGTGAAGTCAGAAAATGTAATTAACAAAGATGCGACAAAATGAAAATTTTTACCCCTATTACTAATTTATAAGATTTGGGTAGCTGCAATGAAATTATTATTTATTTGGCTGATTCGGGGCTACCGAATGTTTATCTCGCCGTTGTTTCTCCCGACTTGTCGCTTTCAACCAACTTGTTCGATGTATGCTATTGAAGCTATTGAACGATTTGGAGTGTTACGTGGTAGCTGGATGGCAACTCGGCGGATTTTGCGCTGTCATCCGTTTCATCCAGGTGGTTACGATCCAGTGCCAGAGGTGGTAAATAAGGTAAAAGAGGAGTAGTTTAGTACAGTTTTGTGTAAAATTGTGCCGAATTGAGGGGTGAAATTTCAACGCTCCAGGGGCGCGGAAGGACGCTAAGAATTCGCTACGAATTAATCACAAGAGCGGTAAATTATTAAATGAAGTGTTCGTGGGTATAGCTATTTGGGGAGATGTCAATAGATGAGGTTCTCATCTAGCGTGAAAAGGTTAAATAATTTAATTTAGACTTTCCATGATTAATCCCACTGCGATTTCTATACCCGAACCACAAATTCCTACTCCTAGCCCGAACCCGCTACCTAGCCCCAATCCTGAGCCAAATCCGCTACCTAGTCCTGAACCTGTACCGGGGCCAGCGATACCCCAACCTTTACCTGGGCCTGTACCAGAACCAGTACCTGCTCCCATTCCTCAGACGGTTCCTGAGCCGATTCCTCAAACAGTTCCAGAACCAATTCCTCAAACCATACCGGAACCTGTTTAGATTACCTTGGTAATGTAATCCAAAATCCCAAATCTAAAATCCAAAATGCTAAGAGCCGGAATTGTCGGACTTCCCAACGTCGGAAAATCTACTTTATTTAATGCTGTAGTTGCTAATGCCAAAGCAGAAGCAGCTAACTTCCCTTTTTGCACGATTGAACCGAATGTCGGCGTTGTCGCAGTACCGGATGAACGGTTAAATGTTCTTGCTAAGATTGCCAGTTCGGCACAAATTATCCCGGCGCGGGTGGAATTTGTGGATATTGCCGGTTTAGTTAAAGGTGCAAGTCAGGGTGAGGGACTAGGAAATCAATTCCTGTCCCACATCCGGGAAGTTGATGCGATCGTCCATGTAGTACGTTGTTTTGAGAATGACGATATTATCCACGTTGCTGGTTCTGTTGACCCAGCACGAGATATTGAAATCATTAATATAGAACTCGGTTTATCAGATTTAGCACAAATTGAGCGGCGAATTGACCGCACTCGCAAACAAGCTCGTACTAGCAAAGATGCACAGTTTGAAATCACAGTTTTAGAAAAATTAGCTGCGGCTTTAAATGAAGGGAAATCGGTGCGTCAGGTGAGCTTGAATGAAGAAGAAGCAGTAATTATTAAAGGACTGGATTTGCTCACTTATAAGCCGATTATCTACGCGGCGAATGTATCTGAAGATGAGTTGGCAACTGGTAATGATTTTGTGGAAACAGTGCGGCAAATTGCAGCAACTGAAAATGCCCAAGTTGTGATAGTTTCGGCTCAAGTTGAAGCTGAATTAGTGGAATTACCAGATGAAGATAAAGCTGATTTTCTTGCTTCTTTAGGTGTGGAAGAAGGCGGTTTGAAATCATTGATTCGTGCAACCTACACCCTTTTGGGCTTGCGAACATATTTCACCTCGGGGCCGAAAGAAACCCGCGCTTGGACAATTAATACGGGAATGTCTGCACCTCAAGCTGCTGGTGTAATTCACAGTGATTTTGAAAGGGGATTTATTCGCGCCGAAACTGTCGCTTATAAAGACTTAGTAACAAACGGTTCGATGAATGGGGCGAAGGAGAAAGGGTTGGTTCGCAGTGAAGGGAAAGAGTATGTTGTGCAGGAAGGGGATGTAATGTTGTTCCGATTTAATGTGTAGAGGTAATTAATGAGTGGCCGTTATCGATAAGATAATGGTCAACTTACACCAAGTTGCGAGCGCACCAAGAATCTTGACAAAATCCTATGTATATGTATTACAGAGTCGCAAATTAACAGCAATCAGTTCGATTTTTTAACCAAGCTCAAGTTTTATGGAAGTTATTTTGGGTGATATTACAAAGCTACAAGTTGATGCAATTGTAAATGCTGCAAATACAAGTCTGCTTGGAGGTAGTGGAGTAGATGGAGCAATACACAGAGCAGCTGGAGCAGAACTTGTTGATGAATGTAGATCGCTTAGAGGATGCAAAATTGGCGATGCCAAACTCACCAAAGGATATCGCTTGCCTGCAAGCTTTATCATTCATACAGTGGGTCCAGTATGGCGAGGAGGTAATAATAAAGAACCCGAACTTCTAGCTCAGTGTTACTACAAGTGTATGCAAATCGCCGCCGATAAAGAATTTAATACTTTGGCATTTCCTTGCATTAGTACTGGTATTTATAAATATCCTAAGATTCTAGCTGCTGAGATTGCAGTGAAAATATGTGAAGAACAATTACAAAGGAATGGTCGCCCCCAAAGAGTAATTTTTTGTTGCTACGATCAAGAAAATTATGAAATTTATACAAAAATTTTATCTGAAAGGATAGATTAACTTCCACCCACAATGTATACATAGGAACCCAAATTTTCATCATCTGTACCAACAATCACACCGCCTTCTGCACCGGGAACAAGTTCCATACCTTCAATTTTGTGATAATCAGAGCGGTAGAGAGGAACAAATTGAGAATTTTGTCGCCATACAATTTTATTACCACGAAATCCCAAGTAACCAGCGACATACACAGCTGACTGAAATGGCCCATCATCTCCGGCATCACTTGCTGAGGTAATGTACACAATTCCTACGGGGTCTACCTTAATATCTGAAATATGGCGAACATTGCCAGATGGAAATGGTACTTTCAGATTGGCAGAACCTGCAAGAGTAATTTGATATTTAACCTGAGTTCGGGATAAGGAAAGGAGCAGGTAGTAAGCTGAAAATAGCGTTAAATCCAGCACCTGCCCTATGTTTAGTTTAGAAGCATT
>NZ_JBALDE010000155.1:0-34513 GCF_036917515.1 Nostoc sp.
TGCTGAAGTATTCAATTCGATTATTACTTCATTACTTGAAGTACGGGAAAATACCCGTGTTAACCTGATTCATCCCGCACTTATGCAACGCCGTAAAATAGTAATCAATTGCTGTTCTTCATCCATCTGATAAACAACTCGCCAGACACCAACTTGATAGCGAAAAAGACCCGTGAAATCACCTTTGAGCCGCTTAATGTTTGGATGTTCGTAAGCGTTCTCTCGTAGTTGGTCAAAACAAAGGTTTAGTCATTCCGCTAGTGATGCATCTACTTCTTGATAAAACTTCTGTGCTTTGCGAGTAAGTACTAATTTCATACATGACGACGAATACTGTCAAATGATACCACTTCCCCAGCCTCAGCTTCCTGCATAGCTTCACGCAAAGCTTGCTCAAAACCAGGGACATTCAAAAGTTCCGTTGTCGCCTCATTTTCTTCTCTTTCTTCTAGATCCGCCAGAAAATCACTCACTACCCGTAGCCTTTATGGAAACAGTCGCCGTAAACGCTTCTCAGCTTCCTGAAGAATAGTAATGTCATCTTGCTTTGATTCCATAGTTATTTTTATACTTAATGTTTTTTACCGTCGATTTACTCCCTCCTTTATATGCTAAGGGCAGCTTGTCGTCAGATATCGCCCTAGAGTTGACGATCACTAAAATAACAGAAATCGCACCTGTAAACCGTTATAGAATTTTGAGTAAGAATTAGATTGCTATTCGCTATCTCAACGGTGATGCGATCGCAGTTGCAAGAGTTCTAAGAAATACTGCAAGCAACAGAAGACAGCAACGGCGATGCTCAAGTAATTTATCCATTGTTGAAAGTAAATACTGATAAACTCAATGATATTTTTGCTGAATCATTGTGTGACTGGGCAACAAATACCTTAGCAGAAGCAGAAGCAGATACAGTAGAGTCTATTGCTTACATAATTTTTATATTCAGTAATCGGATTAGCGATTTTCCTTTGGGTAGCAAAGCCAGCAACATGGAAATTGCGATCGCCTCTGGCGTATTCACAACACACATTGATAAAATTAATCTCCCGTTAATACAAAAATATCCCCATTATGCATTGTTAACTTTAAGCATCATTGCTATCTTGATATTTATCGCTTTAGGTTGGCTGATTACCAAACGTAAATAAAGTAAATTCTTCGGAGAAACTATGCAAATAAAAGACATGACGACTGAACAGTTACAAAACTTGATCCGTAATCCCCCGATAAATTGAGGGACTTTAAGAGCTTTTTGCCTGCCTGCCTACTGATAATATGTACGGGATTCTGGAAGGAGAGGTAGATATATTAGTCAATGGCAAGATTTATCGGAGTTAGTAATGGCACGTAAACGGTTGATTATCGAGATGGGGATGGGAATAGATCAGCACGGACAAGAACCAACAGTAGCAGCATCTAGGGCAGTACGAAATGCGATCGCTCACAATGCCTTACCTGGTGTTTGGGAAGTTGCTGGTTTAAGTCATCCCAATGAAATGATTATAGAGGTTCAAGTAGCAGTTCCATACCCAGAACAAGTTAGGGAAGAAGAGGTACTCGCTGTACTACCATTTGGGCGCAAAACTCTCATCGTAGAATCTGGGGGGATGGTAGTTCAAGGGCGGGCGATTCCTGAACTCAACGATAAAAATGACGAAATGTTGATTGCGATCGCTGCTGTTACAGTTCTGGTTGAAAATGAGTAGCTGAGATCAAAGTTGCAACATTTACTTAATAAAATGACGCATCTCCAAGAGCAACACTGGGAAAAATTATTTGGATTCCTGACTATAGAAGGGCAGTCTATGTATGGTATATGGACTGTTTACTCCCCAGAAAAAGAAGTCATCAAGTCTTTTCAAGGTATCAGAAATTTGCGTTCCAATACTGATAAAACAATAATTACTCACACAAATCAGTTCCTTTCGCCAGACGGAAGTACGCTAGAAAACCAATGGCAAATGGAAAAGGAAACTTGTAACCAGTCTGATGGATTATTGCATCCAGCAGACCCATCTAAAAGGGCATTAGCTCTTGTTGATTATGGTTCTAGTACTTGGCTTAGTAGAAAACTGGAATCGGGACGTAGTTTCTCAGTTGAGTTATTTTTAAAGCATAAAGATTGGAATACTAGCATAGGTAGTATCTATACAGAAAATGGTGATTTAGAGAAAATTCTCCATTTGCGCGAATATTTAAATAGTTTTCCCAACAGCACAACAAGAGAGGAAATAACCAGTCTGTCAGGAAGTTGGATTGGCACAAAAAAATATATCACTTCTGATTTAAAAGTTTCAGATTCAGAAGAAATTCGCGAGATTATTTTAGACCCGACCAATGGGAAAAATGACACTTTCTACTTTCCAGATAGTGTTATTGTAAATATTCCTAAAAACTTGTATATAGGAAAGGAGTTTGAGATAGTAGCTGGGAAGCTGGTTACAGAAAATGAGTATAAACGCCTCACAGCTAAATACGATCATTCAGGTACATTTACACTGTTGATTTCTGAGATATTTCGGTTGCAAGATTAGCTGTTAGAATTGGCTGATAATTCCCATATTTTACGTTTTTATGATATATTTACATCAGTTGTGCTTACAAAGTTGTTAATGGATAAGAATTTTTATAGGCAGTAGACTAGCCTGTACATCCTACTTTGTTACAACGTGGCATTCGCAAATATAATCTATCTGGTTTGACAAGTCTCATCCTAAAAATATTCTATCTTTGGGACTAAGCATTTGCTAATCCAAAAGTATAACATTATAAAAACCTGGAGAAAACTATGTCATTAGAAACAGAGACACTACAGGCGACACCATCAACTTCTACCTTTGAGACGCTTGAGAATAAGCAAGAATTTAACTGGAGACAATCTTGGTATCCTGTCTATTTTCTGCAAGACCTGCCCACAAATCGTCCTTATAGCTTTTCTTTGTACGATGAACCCTTCGTTTTGTTCAAAGACCAAAATGGACAGCTTATCTGTTTAACAGATCGTTGTTCCCACCGTGCAGCTAGACTTTCTGATGGACAAATTATTGACGGCAAAATAGAGTGCTTATACCACGGTTGGCAGTTTGGCAATAATGGACAATGTCTGCACATTCCTCAGTTACCAACCGATGCTAAAATCCCGGTAAATGCTTGCGTATCATCCTTTAAAGTCTTGGAACGTAAAGGTATCATTTGGATGTGGGCAGGAGAAGCCGAAACGGCTATTGATGAGCTAATTCCATCTCTACCAGATTGGGACAAGCCGGAATGCTTCAACTTAGATTATATACGTGACCTACCTTACGACCAAAGCTATTTTATTGAAAACATTGTTGATCCGGCTCATGTTCCAATCAGTCATGATGGCATCATGGGAAATAAAAAAGATGCCCAAGCGCTGGAACTAGAAGTTATTGAGAGCAACATTCAGGGAATTAAGGGAAGGTGGCGGCGAACACGCACACTCAATCAGCCTTGGATTTCATTAGATTTCATTGCTCCTAATTTGATTCTCTACAAATTTGGTAATGAACAGCAAGGTAAGTTTGGAGGCACAGCCTTGTATTCAATTCCGCTAGGTAAGGATAGATGTCGGATTCTGATCAGAAATTATGGTAACTCGTTTACCAAAAAAATCAGGCTGATGCCTCTTTGGTTAGATCACATCCTGAGGCAAAACAAAATCTTAGAAGGTGACTTGCAATTAGTCGTTGAGCAAAAGGCACAAATTGAGCGTTTGGGACAAAATCTCAAAAAAGTGTATTTATCGCTCAAAACATCTGATATTTTAGTAGTTGAGTATCGCAAGTGGCTAGATAAATTTGGGTCATCTTTGCCGTTTTATCAAGGTTATTCCACCTCAAAAAACGTCGGTAATAGCGAGTCCAAGCAAAAGTTGATCGTGTTAGACCGATTCTCACAACATACACTTATTTGTCATTCCTGCAATCGAGCTTATCAAGTGACAAATAGAGTCAAACAAAGCTGTATAGGGGTGGCGATCGCTTTCGCTGCTGTAGCGATAATTGCAGATGATTATAGAATTAGAATCACAGCAATATCGCTTTCTGTAGCAGCAATTGCAATTTCTGCTATGGCTCATACACTCAAAACTCACTTTGAGCATTCCTACACTCGTCATTAAAATAGGGACTGGAAACAGTTCTTAGTAAAGACTTTAGTCCTTATTTTCTAAGCACTAAAGTGCTTACTACAAACTTTTCATTACTAGCTTAGACATTGTACCAATACATATATAGTAAGTTTGCTCGCTTTAAACAATTTGCTCAAACCTCAAGTCTTATTAAGTCACGATCTAAATTAGTGGCTCTGCGCTAAAGTAAAAATATTGGGATAAAAATCTCTGGCAGTAAGTTCAATAGATCAATAATCTTTACCACTGCGGCGATCATGTCTCAAGAGCATAACGAATCACTCCAAATTCAAGAGATCACCAAACTCAAACCGAAACACTTTGCTGATTTAGTTAGATCGGCACAATTGGTTTTCGACCCTACAGCCGGAGTTTCAGGAAAAAATATCGTAGTTGACTGGGAACAATTTGGAATTCCGCGTGATGTAGCGGACAATCTCAAATCACTTGGTCAGCACTACCAGTATGCATCTCCTCACATCCCTATTGAAGACATTTGGAGTAAATTAACTCCAGAAACTCGTATTTGGTTCGTTGAAAATAAAGATCGGTTGTGGCAGTTTGAAGAAGCTTTCCCAGCCCTTGACGAAGATTGAAGAGGGCAGGAGGAGGTAGGAGGTTGGAATTTAGATAAGACTTCTATACGAAATCGAAGATTTTAGTGAAGGACTTTAAATTCCTCCATCTGCTTAAAGCAAAAGACAAATAGCGCAGCGTCTGGTAGAGAGTGTTAGGCAGCATCCATTAATGTCAACTTCAGGTTAAAGCCAGTCTAGAAAAAGCTTTTAGCAAATTATCTCGTTTCTAGCCAGAGGCTAGAAACGAGATTTTAAAAGGGTTTTGGCTGAAATCGACAACAATGGCAGCATCCTATTTTCTCCCTTTTGCCTCTCTACAAGGATAAGAAAAAACTGCGATCGCAAGCAAATAGCGAATATTGACATTACTAGTTGCAAAGTTTTTAACTCTATTGGTTAACAACTACTTAGCATTTCTCCAGGTTACGGTTATACTGCTATCATTGCTGGCTCTACTGGTCAGCTAAATCTACTGAGTATTATTTTATTCAGTTTAATAATTGTTGCAAATTAGTACAAATTAAATTGAGACATCCTTTAACTTTATCTGGAATGTTTCAAGGTATTTTATTGTTTTCTTTTTTCTTTCAGCAAAAGATATATTAATTACAACAGGCTAGGAGTAATATCAAGTCTGGGTAATTCCAGTTTAAGAGTAATCAAACAGACATGATGATATAAGGAATGGGAACATCAGGGAGAAACTAATCCCCAATAACCAATAACTAATATTTGAGGAGATTTAATGTGTCTAGTCGGAAATTATCTTTGTTACTAAAATTAATAATTATTATATTGGTTACTGGTGCTAGTAGTTTAGGTATCAGCTTGCTTTTAACCACAAGCGGATTTGAGCATTTGTTGGGAATTATCAAGTCAAAAAGCGAGAGTGCTAAAGCGAGTCATAACAAACTGATGAGTGCAGATGCACAGAATATAAGTTTAGTCAAAGACCAGATAAATGAAGTGCCAAAGGCATTTCAGGGAACAATCGTTTATCAAGGGAAACTAAGAGCGAATGAGAAAGTTATTGCCCTAACTTTTGATGATGGCCCTGGTCCCAAAAATACAGCACAGATTTTAGAAATCTTGAAGAAAAATGATATAAAAGCCACATTCTTCATGATCGGGCAAATGGTGAAATATTTTCCCCAAGTTGCCAAGCAAGTGGCTGCTGATGGTCACGTAATTGGTAATCACACATGGCATCATTGGTATCACCACATGGACTTAGCTACTGCGGCTAGTGAAATCGATCGTACAGCAGAAATCATCTACAAGACTACTGGAGAGAAAACTACTCTATTTCGTCCTCCTGGGGGCTTTTTAAATAATGGACTAGCCGAATATGCCAAAAACGAGAAATATGCTGTCATGATGTGGTCAGAACAATCGGGAGATGCTGAACGTCGTTCGCCTCAAGTTCCCGGACTAGTCAAAAATGTGCTGAAATATGCAAAACCCGGTGCAATTGTCCTGATGCACGATGGAGGCGGCAACCGTTCTAAATCTGTCAAAGCTTTACCAGAAATGATCGCAGGTTTAAAAGCCCAAGGCTATAGATTTGTGACAATTCCCCAACTACTGGAAATACAAGCCCAAGAAAAAAGTGTGGAGACAGCAGTATCACCTGTAGTAACAAATCAAGAACATCCAAACCAACAGCTTAGTCATCAGTGATACGCCTGTCTAGCTTTGTCTAGCAGACACAACGATCGCTCTTCTCTAGTCTAAAGTCCAGTAGTAAGCGATCGCCATCCTTATACAGATATAAAATATCTTCAGGCGATCGCAATATTTAAATCCGAAGCGACGCTGTATAGCTTAATTGATGAATGTAAACAAGTTTCTTGACTTACAATGTGATTGTGTCGGCTGACAATGCCATTTTATCGGCTGACAATACGATTGTGTCGGCTGACAATGCTATTGTATCGACTGACAATGCCATTGTATCGACTGACAATACGATTGTGTCGGCTGACAATGCCATTGTATCGGCTGACAATACGATTGTGTCGGCTAACAATGCCATTGTATCGACTGACAATACGATTGTGTCGGCTGACAATGCCAATGCAGCAATCTAAAATCGGGTTTCATACTCAACTTGAAGTTGATTGTCATCCCCCACATCAGTTGAGCCTCGCATCAGAATTTCGTCATTGACTCGATAGAGGACATTGAAACGGAAAGAGTCATCGCTAGAAAGAGCGCGTGATAAAGAGGCAGAGAAATTTTTATTAATATCAAACACACCTTCTGCTGATAAATTCAGAATTGAAGTTCTTGATGTTTTTGATTCATCATTATTAATAGATGGAGTCGGAAATATCCGAAATTCACTGAAACCAACAGCCTGTCCGATCGCAGTGATAGTTCCTTGTAAACTACCTAAAATGGTAGAACTAGCGAAATTAGTCAGCCCTTGGCCTGCATTTGCTTGACCTTGACCGAAAGAACCCAGAATTGAGCCACCCAGCAAAGCGACTATTTCTCCCTTACTACGGCTAGGTTCACTCGTCAGTTCTAGATTCTCACCCAATTTACTAGCTGGGCCGTCCACCCTAGCTTGAACGGTAACGCTACGTAAAGTCCCAAAGTTGTTTACAGAAACATCGCTGACTTCAGAAGACAAGGGTGATTCCAAAGTTTGAGTGTTCCTTGCTGATGTTTCCGGTACAATTGCCGTCAGTCGGACATCCAAAGTCGGGTCAAGTCCTTGACTAGGAGTGAACCGCGCAGTTTGTTCATAGCCCCGCGCCAAGGTGAACTCAGTGGAAAATAAGCTCAGTCGTCCTCCTGTCAAACGAATGGTTCCTTCAGGAAGCGGTTTGGCTAATGTACCATTAATGGTCAAGTCACCTTTAGCGTCAAACTTCAATAGGGGCTGACTTAATGCCGCTCCTCCTGGTACAAAGCTTAAAAAGGACTGAGTTGTAACCCGAATATCTTTGTCTAAAATCAACTTTAAATTTGCAAACTCTACAGGTATGGGTGGAGTTGCGGCGCTAGTGCTTGCGTCTGCTGTTGCCACTGAGTTTGTGCTTCCATCCACTGTAACCACTGGGTTAGGGTTATTCTCTGCTGTCGGTGCGACGTTAGGGTTAACCTGTTGTCTATCTAGATTTATGACCTTAGTATCAGCCTCTGCTGTCGCTGCTGATTTTTTCTTCGCAGCAGCCGAGTTGCCAATAATTACTTGACCATCACTCAGTTGAATCTCTCCACCAATTACAGGTTTTAAAGCTGTGCCGCGAATTACAACATCGCCACCAACACCACCTTCATACAGTCCTGCAAGCTTAAAGTTGAGTTTATCTGCTATTGATACTGTCAGGGGATTCGCTGCGGCTTGTTGAGCATCAAAAATTGGCAAGATGCCTGATACATTTACTTGCCCTTGATTGTAATTACCTTGGATATTTTCAACGCTGATCGTTCTACCATTAAATAGTGCTGTTCCTGTGACATTCGTTAAAGGATCGGATAAGGCTTGAGCGCTAAAAGTTGCATTATTAAATGTGGCGTTGCCGTTGATAACTGGTTCGGTTAAAGTACCTTGAACATTTAAATCTACTTTTCCTTGACCGTCTACCCAAGCGACTTGATTATTGGTAAGCAGATTTAACAGTGCCAATCCTTCATTTTGCACATTGGCGTTGATGTTGATTTGATTGCTATCCGGTTGCACTTTGGCAAAAGGCAAAGGAGCTGGTACGCTACCTGTAACGGCAACTGGCTGCGTTCCTGTTACTAATAAGGTACTATCAAAATTCAAGCGAGCTTTGTTGTAATCAAAGTTCACTTCTCCTGTTTGTACGGGTTGTTTGTTAAGGGTCGCATTCGCTAGTGCCACTTTCCCTTGAACTCTGGGGTCTTGCAAACTACCTGCTAAAGTGGCATCAGCATTTACATTACCAGTAATATCTACGGGGTATTTTTCGATATAAGGTTCTAAAAGTGATAGAGGCAGACTGGCTACATTCAATTTTCCAGATAGTTGGTCAGTTCCTAACTGTCCTGAAAACGCCACTAGTCCTTGATTAATCCCTACACTCAAGGGCGAAAGGGTGACGATACCATCGGCGAAAGTGCCTTGAGCAACAACTTGATTGATGGAATAATTACCCCATTGCCAGTTAGCACCTTGAAAATTAAAGCCGACATTCAACCCAGATTTTAAGGAGCCATTGGCTGTAATTGCTCCGTTTAAAGCACCTGTTAATTCTGCAAGGCTGGGTAAAGATGGAGTTTGTTTTGTTTGTGCTTGCTGTTCTTTGGCAAGTGCTGTTGTAATATTCGAGAAGTATGCTAACTGGGTTTTCAAATCTGCATTCGGCAACCTGACAGACTCAGTTTCAAGTGCTTCTGCTCCTGCTAATGTTGGAGGTTGTAACCCAGTACCAAGGTCTTTAAAGTCGAAGATATTAAACGCTTGTAAAAGTCTCTGGATTTTGGCTTGAGCAAAATTAGCTTGGAATTGAAATTGCGGGTCATTTCCCGCTTGTACATTACCACTGAGAGCGATGTTGCTATCGCCAATCCGCAATAGACCGTTAGCCAAGCTAGCTGTACCATCAGCATAATTGATGTTGCCGCGAAATTCATCGGCTGCAACTCTGGCGACACGAGGCCCTGCGATCGCCACATCCCCCGCTATGGCATAATTATTCAGATTGACAACTAAATTACCCGATAATTGCCCCGCCAGTGGTTTCAATTGATTGTTAGGTAAAAAGCCGCCAACCAGAGCGATGGGAAACTGTTGGGCGTTGATGAACAAGTTATCTCCCTCAGTTCTACCTGTGGTAACTGCGCCATCCCGCCGAACTAAAAATGAAGTGGGACGATAATCTGCACCTAAGTTAAGCGCAATCTGATCTTGTTTCCCAGCTAGTCGCAGACTTGCCCCTTGTCCCCCTTGAAAATTCACGTTTCCGGTTAAAAGTGGGTCAAACGCCAAGTTACTCACATTAAAATTCCGCAGCCGGATATTGCCATTAGCTTGAGGAACATCTGGAGTTCCTGTAACTTTTCCATTAAAATCCAGTCGTCCTGCTATTGCTACGTCCCCAGGAACTTTAAAGCCAGTATTTTGTAAGTTGAAATTCTGCGCCAGTACATTGAAATCAAATCCGGCAATTTGGGGTGCGCCAGTTGGGGGAGTTTGAATAGCGATCGCACCATTAGCACTCAATCCTGGGGTACTTGCGTTTTCGACTATAATCTGCTGTCCATTCCACTGAAATTGTGCACTCAGCGGTTGTGCTAGCAGCGCTAATCCTTGGGAAACGCGGATTTGTCCGGCGGCGCGAATATCTGCAAGCTGGAAAGATTCTGCTGTGCCTGCTAATTGGATATTACTATTGAGCCGTCCTCCTAATTGTGGTGAGAAACGGTTGAGTTGAATTTGAGAAACGTTAGCAAGCACTTGCCAGCGACCAGCATCAAAGCTAACATTCCTGAGATTAACTGTACCTCCTGCTATATTCAGCCTTGCTTGTCCTTTGGCTTGAATGCTTGAGGGTTGGAAAGAAGCAGTGCTTCCTGACAAATTAAAGGCGACATTGTTTAAAACTCCCTGGAACTGGGGTGGTATCTGTCCAAAACGGCTCAATTGCAGTTGTTGGGCATTTAAAAAAGCCTGCCAGCGTTGTTGTACAACTTGACCTCTAGCCCTAATTGTCCCACCAGCCACGTTCACAACTGCATCGGGAAAGACGATGTTCTCTCCTTGTTTGATAACAAAAACTCGTCCGCTGGTGGGATAGGTGGCACTAGGCGCTTGTACCCGTGCTACTGCTTGCAAGTTGTTCAGAGTGCCGGAAATATTCGCATTTGCCAATACATTTCCAATAGTGATGGAGGGTGAGGAATTATAGGCTTTGGCGATCGCATCCCCTGGTATATTTTGTGCTTGCACATTCAACGCCACCCTACCTTGGGGTGCAAGCTGAACTCGTCCGCTGGCTGTGACTTGCCCTCCCACGTCTGGATTTGCTTGAACGCGGGAAACATTGACGTTTAATGGTGTTCCTAGAGAACCAGTAATTTTAGCGTTTGCAGATATACCACCAACATTTATGGGAGTGGAAATACCATAACCTTGAGCGATCGCATTTCCTGGGATACCTTGAGCTTGAATATCTACGCCTACCTGACCTTGGGGAGCGAGTTGAATTTGACCATTAGCTGTGATTTTCCCCCCGGCTGGCGGCGTTATCTGAACATTGGAAACATCAAGTTTCAAAGGTTGTTTGCGAAGTGAGCCAGAAATTTGGGCTTTTGCTGAAACATTCCCCACTGCAATCGGGAGAGTAACGCCGTAGCTACGTGCTAATAAATCTCCTGATATCCCATCAGCTTGAGCATTAAATATTACCCCATCTTTAGCTCCCAGATTAGCTTGACCGCCGCCTGTAATTTGACCACCAGCTGCGGGGATTATTTTCAAATTCGAGACAGCAAGTTGAGATGCAGTTTTAGATGCATTCAAGCGGAAATCAGTGTTGATGGTATTAAATTGAATGCGGTCAACTTGAATAGGTTTAGTGTTACTTACTGTACCACTGACGATTGGTTGCTCAAGTGCGCCGCCTACCTGAATATTTGCTTGAATTTCGCCACTAGCTGGGACTGACGATTTTACTTTCAGGGTATCTAAGATATTCTTCGCAGTGACTGGTTTGATTTGAGCAGAAACATTAAAACCTGTTTGAGTATTAATTGTTCCATTAGCCAGAATGGGAATTTTGCCAAAGTTCGTACTCAGATTATCTAAAGTAACTGTCTGACCCTGAAATAGAAATTTCCCATTAAAATTAGAAACAGGCTGAGGAATATTTTGAATTTTAGCGGTGATTTGATTAGCTGTAGCTGTTCCCGTAATTGCGATGTCTGAAAGTTTTGGTGGAATCTGAACTCCTAAGTCAGCATTCAAATACCCTGCTTGTAGCGCGATCGGTAACTGAATTAATCTAGTGATTTCAGATGCTTGTAAATTTTGTGCTGAAAGCTGGAGCTTAGTTTGTTGAGCTTTTAGTTGGGTTTCGCCAGCGATTTTAGCAGCGCCTCCCCTAGTGAATTGAGTATTGAAGTCATAACCGATCCTTTGATTTTCATCAGAAAATCGGGCAATACCACCAACTCGATCTAATATTACTGAGCCTTTTGGTTTAGTTGGTGCAGCAAATGGCATCAACTCTACTTTGCCATCTTGAATTTGAAGTGACTGCAACTGAGTTTGAATAAAACCTTTTCCTTCCCCAGCCTTAACTTGGGCTGTCACCCAACGACCATCTTTATCTTGTTGAATGTAGACATTGGGTTGAACTAACGTGACATCTAATGCCAATTTTCGGCTAAGAAGGAGTTGCAACGGCGAGAACTGCACCTCCAAAGCTTTTGCGACCACTTGATCTTGATCGCTGGTAGTTGCTGGTATCGATAAAGAGCTAAATCTCAGACTAGAAAGCGAAAAACGTTTAACGTTGCCAACTTTGACTGGACGCTCCAGTAATTGCTCGAGATTTTGCTGTACTAACGGTGCTAAATCTTTGTATATATAGTTTCTAGCCCACCAAGCACCAACTATAATTCCAATCAGCAAAACCCCACCCAGAGCCAAACTGGTACGTGCTAAAAGCAGGAGCCACAAACGACGATTAGATGGTTCCTGATTGTTTTTTGTATTTGGCGGTCGCGTCATCATTGTTACTAGTACTAGTAATTTTTTTTCGAGTGAGGCTAGAGACAAATTATTTAGTTGTATCGGCAAGTTACAAAATATGGTTTCACAATATTAGGACTTACGCAAGAACTTTGTGTCAAGCTGCTTGTATTTTCTAGGATAGCTACGCCAATAAGACGCATTTGCAGTGCGTCTATGTTATTTGATGATTTTGTGTAATTCCTGAATTTATTTCGATATCTTGAATAACAACACATTATTAACAAAATTCGCTACTTTGTGGAGAAGTAGCGAATCTGAGCTTTTCGATTACTCTTTTGCAAACCCAATCATTCATCAGTTGGATCGTCAATCATTTCTGGTACTAAAGCTGGGTTACTTCTACGTTCTTGTGGTGATTGCTCCCGAATAACATCGTCTATTCTCGCAGGGTGTTTGATTTTGTCCAGTACCTCTGGACTTAATTGTGATGGATCGCCTTCTGGATTAGACTTTTCAGCTTGACTAGGAACTGTTTCCTTATTCATAACTATTTCCCTAAACCCTAAAGTTATATGCCAAGCTTAAGTTCTTCTATGGTGCGGTACACACTATCTTGGGACTTAATTTCACATAATGGTAGGTAAAAAAGGCGTCAGCTTTAACGAAACAGAATAAAAGCGTCAGTCACCAGGATTGAGAATGAATTGTGAACGATAAAGTAGATAGCGCAGCGTCTTTGGCTTTGCTCCTAAATTCTGACTTCTGAATTCTTCTTCAAAAATTGTAGTTTTTGGCTGACCCAGAAAATAATGTCATGTTTTTATGACATTATTACCATTGAGCACATGTAGAGCGCCACAATTGTCAGAAAAGCATGACAATAAGATCCCAGAAGGGCTGATAAATTCGTGAAACAGCCAAAAAACCCACCTCATACCCCTTGATCCCTAGATATACTTAGTGGTTAATATAGACTTAACAAACAGAAATCTTCCGATCCCAAAGAAATGCTGATTTCGGCATTATCAGGAATTGAAAGGATGTTGACTCAATTTAAAAACAGATTAAAAAACTTAAAAACTGGGCAAAACCAGGAGTCAGGAATAAGAAATTCATCTGGAATGGATGACATTTTACATAGCATTCTTTAACCAGGGAAAATCATTTACCGCTTAAACTACTGGAGGCCAAATTAATGGCAAAAGAACGCCCGCCACTAGAGGAGATGACCTTACGTCAACTACGCAAAGTTGCTAGCGAATATAGCATCTCTCGCTATAGCCGAATGCGTAAATCACAACTGCTGACATCAATACAAGAAGTCCAGCGTAGCAAAAACTTACTTAGTCCATCTCGTTCATTGGAGGCACAAGAAACTGTGGAAGCTGCAAAGTTTGAATTAGGTCAGGAAGATCGTACTGGTGGATCTTTGGCTGATGTTGATGAAGGACTGGCAGATTTGCCCTCTGGCTATGGTGAAAGCCGGATTGTACTTTTACCGCGCGATCCTCAATGGGCTTACACTTATTGGGATGTTGCCAATGAACACAAAGAGGAACTGCGTCGGCAAGGCGGACAACAACTGGCACTACGGATTTATGATGTCACCGACATTGATATCGAACACCAAAGCCCACATAGCATTCAAGAATATCCTGCTGATGAATTAGCTAGAGAATGGTATCTACCAGTTCCAGTTAGCGATCGCGATTATGTAATCGATATTGGCTATCGTGCTGCTGATGGTCGCTGGTTAGTACTAGCTCGTTCTAGTAGAGTACACATTCCTCCCGTCTATCCTTCTGACTGGATTGAGGATGTCGTGATCACTGTAAATTTTGAAGAAGATTTACGTGGCCAGACACAGTACGAACTAGTTCCTCCTGCCAAGAAAGTTGCACCTACCACCAATGGTAATGTTGGTAATGCTGTAAATGGCAACAGCAACCCCATCTACGATGAAATCTTTGGTTTAGCAGAATCTGCCGAAGTACAACGGGTTGCTGGTTCTATCTTCGGCTCCCAACAAGGTGCAGTGCGTCCCGAACAAGCCATTAGCTCCTACATTTTCCCATCAGGTGTCGGTCTTTGGGCAATTCCCACTGCGTCTGGCTTAACCGCTTCCGGTGCAGGAATGTCAGGTGTTGGCTTCTCGGCTTCCGCTGTACCAGTGCGTCCGCGCCAATTCTGGTTAATTGCCGATGCTGAGTTGATAGTCTACGGTGCAACCGAACCCGATGCTACTGTAACCATTGGTGGCCGTCAAATTAAGCTAAACCCAGATGGAACATTCCGTTTCCAGATGTCCTTCCAGGATGGTTTAATTGACTACCCAATTTTGGCTGTAGCTGCTGATGGTGAGCAAACCCGGTCAATTCAAATGAAATTTAATCGTGAGACACCATCTCGGAATACTAACACCAAAGAAGAAGCCGTCTTAGAATGGTTCTCTTAAGTTTTGGCTCTGAGATTGACTCTAGACTGAAATTTTAAATTATTCCCCGCTATAGTAATTCTGTAGCGGTTTTTTTATATTATTATGTCTACAAAAAAGTTATTTTTGTTATTTATCTTGATAATCAGTGCAAGCTTATTATCAGGTTGCCAAAAGATAGAAGCAAATTTAGTCCCAAAAGCGTCTAAAAGTTGCCCTGGCAAAGATGCCAACTTCAGTATTGATTTTTTTAGAACCAATAATCAAGGTAAAAAAAATTCCAAAGGTATTAACAATGTGATTATTTTTAATCCCAAATCACCAGAATTAGATTTCAAAGTTAATGTTGGTCTATCTCATAAACTCTACGCCCAAGATAGTAGAGGTAAACTACGTAAAGAATATGTAGCAAAACAGTTTCATGAACTTATCGCTGATGAAAATGCCAAATTAAACGGACAGCTACCTATTGCCGCAATTAATGCCGACTATATAGATACTGATGATAAACCACAAGGCTTAAATATTTCTCGTGGTGTAGAGTATTCAGGAGCATTTAAAAATAAACGTTCTTCCTTTGGGATATCAGGAGGTACACCCCAGCAGCGACAGGCTACTATTCAAGCTGGCAGAAGAAAAAACGATATTCTCAATTACAATTTAGTGAGTGGTAATGGCAGATTCTATCGTCAGGGTAAATTTAAAGATATTTGTGAAGATTTGGGAGAATTTGCTTGTAAAAATGCAACTAATCGCTCTCTAGCAGCTATCACTAATCAAGGTTATGTAATCTTATTGGTTAATGACTTGAAAGCTAATTCAGGTATTGAATTATCTCAACTTAATCGAGAATTAATGCCAGATATGTTTGATAATGTCTTGGAAGGTATTGCTAGCAATAACTGTTTAGGTAAGATTCAAGAAGGGATTTTATTTGATGGAGGTATGTCTCCAGGATTGTATTACAACCAGAAAATTTATGTAGAAAACCTTGGACCGATTGGTTCAGTTTTTTTGATTTACAAAAAATAAAATAGTTATAATTTCCACAGTTATTGCACCCCACCTCGATGCTTTGGCGGGAAGGGGTGATTCGGGTTTAATAAGTCATTAAGCAGACATCATATAATTAACCGAATTTGATATTATTGATTTTTTACAAATGACCAATAACTAATGACCAATTTGCAAGTTAATAGTTATTTACGACTTTGTGATTCATCTTGATTTTTAGTTTTTTGATGAGAAAAGCGAATTCCGACAAAGATATCATAAATAAACTCTAAAAAGTCTTTCTTTTGCAGTAACCCTGAAGTTTGATAACAGCCTTTTTCATCTAATAAAGGCTTCATCAGATAGTATGTAGACTGATATTTGTACCAGGGAATACAAGTCCATAAATGATGAATTAAATGGTAGTTCTGACCTAAAATCAGGATGTTAAGAATTGGGCTGGGGTATACACGAGCATTTTTCCAGCGATCGCGTTCAACAAAAGGACGATGGGGCAAATAATCAAAAAACAAGCCCAGTATTAATCCCACTATACCAGAAGGTACAACCCAAAAATTGAGAACGTACATTAAAAAATGATATTGAACCGAAATATAAACAATTGCAACAACAATTAAGCGGCTAATTAACCATTCCCATAGCTCATATTTGCGCCACAGTCGCCGTCGAAAGAAAAACACCTCATGAGACAAAAATCGAAATGCAATCAGCCACAGCGGACCACCTGTAGAAACAAAATGATCTGGATCGTCTTTGGGATGGTTGACATGAGCATGATGCTGCAAATGTACTCGTGTAAACACTGGAAAAACGAATCCTAGCATCAAGGCGCTACCATGCCCTAGCATGGCATTAATTACTCGATTGCGGTGGGCAGATTGGTGACAAGCATCATGAATTACTGTTCCAGCACAATGCAAAGCAATAGTGTTAAAACCAAAACACAGCCAGTCTGGCCATTGCCAAAACCAGTAACCACAATGAGATGACACCAATACTGTCACGGATGCAAAAAACAGTAGTAGTGTAGGATTGAAATCACCAGGAGGCGCTAACAATTCCTTCGGTGGAACTTTCAGCAGTTTATGTGTTTCTGAAATTACCGTTCTTACTTCTGTATCTACTACGTCTTTAAAAATGACTTCCAAGTTGTTGCCATTTAACTTTTTATAGTCATCAACAGCTGAGTCGATGATGATTAGGCTTTTGTCCGGGATGTCAAAAAAATTAGGATCTACAGAGGTCATAATTTTCCTGGTCGTGATTCGTTGATAAAATGAGCTTGAAATCCCAAACTCAGCCAGCACAGAATAGATTTCTTGCCTCAATTAGAGAGATGAAAAGATTGAAAATTTAGCCAATACTCTTCTCTATTCAAATTAGGTATGGACTGTAAGATATAGGGAATAGAAACAATTTTGAATTTCTTGCTAAACTACACACATAAACAAAATATTTTATTTTTCATTTCGAGAGTGAGTCCTGTTACTCATAATGCCAGCAACAACGGCATACATAGATTTTGGTTTGATATCGACATTTATCGATTTGCCCAGACAATGTTTTTCCGATGTGCTGAAATGACACTTTGTTATTGATTGTGTAAAAATCAATTTTCAACAATATAAAGAATACAGTTTTTTGAACAATCAACGCAAGAGTTTCGTCGAATTTGACGTATAATAAAAATATTTTCAACACAGATATCATACTTTTAACAAAAATGCATAATTTATTTGCTTAAATCAAAAAATCATCTTTTTTCTTAACTGATGTCATAAGTATATATACTAGCGATCGCTAGCTCCCCTTTTGATTCCGTGCAGTTGCTGTCTTCTTCCTTTAACCAAAACTCCAGTGCAGGAGTGTCGTGGTAGCCAGAATAGAGAAAACTTAGTGCGAACCATAATACTGATTTGGGGAGCATACTACTTCCTAATCTGATTCTGAGTTCGACACTAGCTAAAATATCAAATTTCTATACTTCATAAGAAAAGTTTTGCTATGCGTCAATTATTACTAGTTTTGACCAGTGTACTAACTCTTAGCAGTTTAAATACCTCTGCCATAACAATAGCAGGCACAACGCCTGATCTATCTGAGATGCGCTTAGTTCAAAAGCTCAACTGCAATAATCCTCAAACTCAAGCAGCAATTAATGAATGTACGAAATTATCTTATCAGAATACAGATAAAAAACTGAATCAAGTTTATCAACAATTGGTATCTACCTTAGAAAGGTCTAGAAAACAGAAATTGATTGCTGCACAGTTAGCATGGATCAAGTTTCGAGATAACAATTGTGAGTTTGAGAGAAGCAAATATGAGGGCGGAAGTATTGCCTCTAGCATTTATTTTGGTTGTTTGGAAAAGACTACAAAACTGCGTACCCAACAATTACAAGAATATCTCAAAACTGACTCTTAAGCCTGAGGAAGGGGTTTTTGGGCTTTCTGCGGTAGATTTGGGAATTATAACTAATTAGCCGGACATGATATTACAGCAGATTTCAAGGAAAGTAAAGTACACAACGATTCGTCTGTTACCCAGATATAAAGCAATACGGTTCAGTTAAGGTTAAAACTCTTTGTCAAAGCCAATTTTTTTAACGTAGACGCAAAGCGGCTTGCCGCAGGCTACCGCAAAGGACACAGAGAAAAGGAAAAAATCCTTAATTGAACTGTATTAAGATATAAAGCGTGTTTTACTCCTAAATTCTGAATTCTGAGATTAACGCAAACCCAAAATTTCGGAAATCGCCGCTACAATATCCAAATAAAAGTTGCCTTTGACTGCCCGAAACAACTCAAATTTAGTGTCAGGGGCACCAAAAAATGGTCTGAGAAACCATCCTAACTGCATACCAACAAAGGCATAAAGCAATAACCAGGATCTTAAAATAGTGGTGCGGGTTTTTTTGCCAACTTCATCTTGTTGAGAAAGTAATTGCATTCCCTCATAAAGGAATTTCACGCCAAATATGCCTGTAATAGCAAAAATAAATACATTCAGCAGTTTAAAAAATTGATAAGAATCGGGTGTAGTAATTAGAAAAAATAGCGTAACTGGTGCCAAGCTAAATAAAAGTACGCTAATCACTGATACAGATGTGAGTAGTACAACGAAATGCTGTAAAATACTGCTCCGAGAACCAAACAAAACATTAAAAAAGAATAAAGTCGGGAAACAAATAATCAGTGTGATTAAATAAAATACCGGAAGTTTAATAGCACCCGATAATGCCTGTGCCCAACTGTGGGATGCACCGATAATTGCTCCATAAAGTGCAAAGAAAATAGAACTAGATACGAATAGAGAAGTGATTTTATTTTGTAATCGCACTCCCTGACGAATTTCTTCTAAGAATGACTGGCGATCGCGCAGTAAATTGACCAAAACAGCAAATTGTTGAATTCCGCGGTTTTGCTTCTTCAGCATAATTTTATCTGTTGTATATTTGGTGGAATTACTAATGACTAATTAACGAACTCCCAAGAGATAGCCAATAGATTTAATAAGGCTTAAATAGAAATTACCTTCTCTTTCGCGGAATAGTTGAAAAGGAGAATCAGGTGTGCCAAAAAACGGTCTGAGAGTCCATCCTAACTGACTGCCGACGAAAGCATAAAGAAATAGCCAAAATTGTAAAATTTTCTGGCGTGTCTTGCTACCTTCATTATCTTGTTCTAAAACTAAACTCGTAGCTTGATATAAAGACGAAACACCAATAAATCCAGTTATGGCAAAGATCAAGACATTTAACAAAATTAGAAATTGGTAATTATTGGTGGTAATTAAGAAAAAGAGTGTGATTGGAGCAAAGCTAAATAAAAGTACGCTGGTGACTGAAACCGCAGTTAAAACTAATGCTAAATGCTGTGCAAAAGTCCGCTTGGAACCAAAAATAATATTAGCAAAGAACAACGTCGGGATACAAATCAAAAGTGTGATTAGATAAAGGGCTGGGAGTTTAATGGCGGAAGATATAGCTTGCATCCAGCTATGATATGCACCAATGATTCCGCCATAAGCAGCGATAAATAAAGAACTGCAAACTAGCAAAGAAATTATTTTATTTGGTAATCTTGTACCTTGGCGAACTTCCTCTAGAAAACCTTGGCGATCGCGCAAGAATCCAATCAGCACTGCAAAGTATTTTATTCCTGAAGATTTCCGTTCAATCATGTTATCCTCACACCGATATTATTCTAAGTTTCATCTGAGTAATCACCGCCAGAACCATACTTCCAAGCATCAACCAAACGATGCCAATAATATTGTTGTTCGTTCGGTTGATTCTTAATCCATGTTTCTAGCATTGGACTTAGCGAAAGCAAGACAGTGTATACACCTAAGTTACTGTAATGTAACATCCAATCTAACAAACTTGCCAAACCTACTTGTGGAATTATTTTGACAACTAATGCAGGATGATATAGACCAGTTTTTAACAGTGTTTGCGTTAGTGCCGAAAATTGCACTATATCTTGTAAAAATGGTTTTAACACTGGCGTACCCAACTGTTGCATTTCTTGAAATACTGCTGAGAGTAATTGGTTAATTTGATCTGGGGCAATTTTCTGATTTACACCAACACTCATCGCCCTTTGAAACAACCAGGTAACAGTCAAACTTGGCTGATAAGGTTGCAGCAGTGTTAACGCTTTTGCAGATAATTGTTCTGTTTCTAGCGCTTCGTCAATGCCATAAGTTAAACGCTTTAGATGACGCACCATTGCCCCAAAACCACCAAAACTCAAGGGAGATTGACTACCACTGCTATCTCCGGCTGGTAAAATGCGATTCCAAGGGGTTTTTAGCGGACTTTGGCGATAGGTGGGAAAGAAACCAAATAGCGCTCGTTGAAATTTCAGCTTGCTCAACTCCACTCCCTGATATTCTGGTAAAAGACGCAGATATTCCTCAAATAGAGCTTCTAAACTCAAGCGTTGGGGATGTGCATCCATGTAGGTAAATAAGTAAGTAGTTCTGCCATCCCTGGCTGGAAAGGCTTCCCAAAAGTACTGGCATTGATTCTGCAATGATGTGAATGATAATAATAAATCGCCTGAGTTATTTTCTGGAAAACCTTGGGCGCAACTTCCCACAACCAAGCACAGTGCGTCTGGTTTTTTGCCTTGGCGTGCTTGTTGGGTGATGGGTGAAAAATGTCCCATCGCGTCGATTAATAAGCGAGTTTTGAATTGGTTATTTATCATCACCCCATCTAGATGAACCACTGCTTCGCTAAAGGGTGTGTTTTCTAACAACTTTCCCCCGGCGGCAAGAAATCGGGTTTTCAAGGTAGCAAGTAGATAAACTGGATCTACGCCGATATTCAAGACATCCTCTACCCAAACTTCTGTACCGCCAGCAAAACTAACTCGCGCTGGATTATATTGAGTGGCGATCGCACTTGCTAATTCTTCTTCACTCAGCAAGTTCAATTCCACAAACACATCTAATTCTTTACGAGAAATATTCCACTCTTGTTCCCTCCCCCGCAAAATTCCCCGTTCCAATAACGCCACCCGCAACCCCTTCACCGCCAAGGCACAACCAATTAAAATGCCCAAAGTGCCACCGCAGATTAGCACATCGAAATCTACAACGCCTAGAGGCTGTTGACTTTCTTTAACTAAGGTTGGTACTGGTGCGGAGTTTTCGCGCACAGATGTAAGGATGCGATCGCCTTGGCGCAATCCTTTTAAAACATCGCCAGGTAATTGGGAAAGAATTTCTTCAGTTAAAGACATTTTGGAAAAATTCAACTCTACATTCCAAAACTACCTGAGAATGAAGAAAGTAGATACGATATTATTTTTGGAGAGCTACGAGCGTGGTCAACAATAATAATCAAATACTACCATTTCCCTCAGAGGTTGACAGAGAAGAGTTAGAAGGCGTTGTGCAGGTGTTAGCAAACGTAACTAAGCTCCCTGTTGAAGTGGTTAAGCCACATTTAGATGCATTGCTTGAGCAGTTGATGAAATTAAAACAGGAGCAGCTATTTTACAAAACTGCAACGGCTGTTGAGTGGATAACAGCTTTTCGGGAATGGGCAGAGAGCCATAGGAGAGATACGCCCTTACTATCAGAGTATGCTTTAAGTCGGGCAGGAATAGACGATGATGAGGAGTTCGGAGATTTTCAACGTTAGGGACTTTAACCGCTACGCTTCTGAAGTCACCCTTGTAAACCCAACTAGCTTTACACCACCATCTTCTGAGAGCTAATTGGGTTGTCACCTTGCACTCTTTCTTCTATTCTTTAATGTCTGGTTTCTCGGAATCCGGTGAGTCAGGTAACTGATTGATTTCAAGGGTTGGGACAGATAGAGTAAATCAGTTTACTTTTTTCAAAGTAACAGTAACTGCTGAACCTTGAACAGTTGCCAAAAGAAAGATTTCCTTACCACTATCAACAATAATACCACTATAAGTATCACTACCATTTGAAAATCCTATCTGCACCGTACAATCTTGTTTAACACTATAGGTTCCTGACCCTTGGTTGTTTGTAGATATAGTACCGTTAGCGCTATTAGAAGATATTATTTGAAAATTTCCCGTTCCATTAAACTTGTATAAACCAACTGAAGCTACAGGTATTTCTGAGACCGTCCCCGTCAATGTACCTCCATAGCTACCTTTTATGGTTGCATTATTACAAGAAGGCGCAGCTTCGGCGTTCACCTTTTGAGAGATAGCGTCTGAAATGGTCAATACTGACACAGTACCAATTATTAACGTCGTAAAAAAGCCTTGGATTTTAAAGTTCATCAGATTCATGTAATCAAGACACCTTTGCATAAATATTGAGATAAGACTTATGCACTGTACAAACTAATCATGGTATGAATTTATCACAAAAGGTAATTTCAATTTTTGATTAATTATTTTTGGACGCCTAAAGACTGTTAATTTTCTTTAACTAACTGTGGTGTGGGTGCAGAGTTTTCGTAGACAGATGTAAGGATGCGATCGCCTTGGCGCAATCCTCCTAAAACATCGCCTGCTTAAGTTACTCAACTCAGTAGACCAAAAAATCACAGCCCTTGCAAACAACAAGTTCCACTTTCGTCCTGTGGAGCAAAAAGAAACACAACGCCGCAAATGAGACTTGGCAAGGGGAGAGTGGACAAATCAAATCAGCCGCTAAAAGATTTAGTCTACGCTAACTTCTGGCTACCCTAATTTTCTCTCATCACAATGAATTAGCCCTGCTTTACAAGGGGAGATTAAGGGGGGTAATTTGACTTGTGTGTACACCGACCGTAGCTTATAAAGGGGAGGGAATTAGATGTTCTAGTTTCCTCTTTCTAATATTATTTTGGCGTTCGCATTTGTTGATTTAGCGTTCGCATTTGTTGATTCGGCGTTCGCATTTGTTGATTTAGCGTTCGCATTTGTTGATTCGGCGTTCGCATTTGTTGATTTGGCGATCGCATTTGCTGATTTGGCGTTCGCATTTGTTGATTCGGCGATCGCATTTGCTGATTTGGCGTTCGCATTTGTTGATTTGGCGATCGCATTTGTTGATTTGGCGATCGCATTTGCTGATTGCACTTATTCTCAAACAACAAATCGATATGAAAAATGAGTAAAAATACAGACAAACTCGTAATTATTTCGTTGAAGCTTTAATGAAATAAATCCACAAAACTACCCATTTCAGGCAAAAGGATACTCCACTATGTTGAAAAAGTAATTCTTAAAAAAAGGATATCTTATGTCTTTAAGAACTCGTGGTTCTGCTGCTGTTGACAAAGCTCAACTTCGTCTCGCCTTGCTTAAATCGGTTGATGAAAATCTGGATTTAGGACATGGATTAACCATTGAAGCCTACAACCACTTGATCAACACTACCCGTGCGACGTTAGAAGCTCATAACACGCTTGTGTCCAATCTTGAAGAATCGCGTAAAACAATAATCCAGATGGATAAAGCCCTCTCCGAAATGTCTGAACGAATGCTAAGTGGAGTTGCAACTATCTACGGCAGAAACAGTATACAGTATTCCAAGGCTGGCGGCTCTAATGGAAAAAGAAATAAACAATCTAGTTCAAAAGCTGCTCCAATTGTAGCGGTTCTTGCCAGTCAACCTGCTCAAGCTGCAATTGCGAATGCGTCAATTAACGGTAACGGCACAACTCCTTTGCTGCAATAATCCACTTCCTGCATAAATCTAGTGCCGTGTCAAAGCTAAATTTGTGCATTAAATATAAGTTGGGTTGACGTAAGGAAACCCAACCTACCTTTAATCCATCTGAATTTTATAGTAGCGATGTCTACGACGGGCTACGCCTACGCCCTTGTGAAATCCTATCTTTTATTTGCAACTTTATTAACGAAAATTCAAGGTGGTAGGCAGAGGTTTATCAAACTCGCTCTCAAAAAGCAAATTTTGGTTTTCATGTCATCTTCTATAATTGATAAAACCTGCACACCTAATTCTAGGCATGAGACTGTGACCGAATCAGGAAGTTACAAAGATACTGTAAACCTACCCAAGACTAATTTTGATATGCGGGCAAATGCCATCAAGCGTGAGCCTGAAATCCAAAAATTCTGGGAAGAAAATAAAATTTACGATCGCCTCCTTGAAAATAACCCTGGCGAATTATTTATACTACACGATGGGCCTCCCTACGCAAATGGCTCACTCCATATTGGTCATGCCTTAAATAAAATTCTCAAAGATATTATTAATCGCTACCAAATCTTACAAGGGCGTAAAGTTCGCTACGTTCCTGGTTGGGATTGTCACGGATTACCGATTGAGTTAAAAGTTTTGCAGAACATGAAGTCAGCAGAACGGCAAAACTTAACATCTTTACAACTGCGGCAAAAAGCGGAAGAATTTGCCCTAGCTACGGTAAACGACCAACGCAATAATTTTAAACGCTACGGTATTTGGGGTGATTGGAACCACCCTTATCTAACCCTCAAGCCGGCTTATGAAGCGGCTCAAATTGGTGTGTTTGGTCAGATGTTCTTAAAAGGCTATATCTATCGCGGTTTAAAGCCGGTTCACTGGAGTCCCAGTTCTCATACCGCTTTGGCTGAAGCTGAGTTGGAATATCCTGAAGGTCACGTTTCCCGTAGTATCTATGCAGCTTTTCTGGTTACAAGTTTGGCGAAAACTGTAAAACCACTGTTGGCGGAATATCAGTCAGATTTAGGTGTGGCTATCTGGACAACTACACCTTGGACAATTCCAGGAAATTTGGCTGTGGCGGTAAATGCAGATTTAAATTATGCAGTAGTGGAAGTTTCCCACCAGGGAGAGCAAGAGAGTAATTTCAAATACCTCATCGTTGCTGCTGATTTAGTGGAACGTTTATCTTCAACCTTGGGAGTTGAGTTAACTGTAAAAGCCACGTTTAAGGGGAATGATTTAGAACATACTACTTACCGTCATCCTCTATTTGACCGGGAAAGTCCGATTGTCGTCGGCGGTGATTACATCACTACTGAGTCGGGTACGGGGTTGGTACATACTGCTCCCGGTCATGGTCAAGAAGACTACATTGTTGGTCAACGCTACGGTTTGCCCATCCTTGCACCAGTAGATGACAATGGCAATTTTACCGAAGAAGCGGGACAATTTGCTGGGTTGAATGTCTTGGGTGATGGGAATCAAGCGGTGATTGATGCTTTAAGTGCGGCTGGTTCTTTGTTGAAAGAAGAACCATATCCCCACAAGTACCCTTATGATTGGCGGACGAAGAAGCCAACAATTTTCCGCGCCACTGAACAATGGTTTGCTTCCGTGGAAGGATTTAGAGAAGAAGCGCTAGAGGCGATCGCAACTGTAAAATGGATTCCAGCCCAAGGTGAAAATCGGATCACGCCAATGGTAGCGGAACGTTCCGATTGGTGTATCTCTCGTCAACGTGCTTGGGGTGTACCCATTCCCGTTTTCTACGATGAAGCCACGGGGGAACCACTGCTGAATGAAGAAATTATCAACCACGTCCAAGGAATCATCGCAGAAAAAGGTTCCGATGCTTGGTGGGAACTTTCAGTTGAGGAATTATTACCCGAATCCTATCGCCAAAATGGCAAGTCTTACCGCAAAGGTACAGACACAATGGATGTATGGTTTGATTCTGGCTCATCTTGGGCGGCTGTCGTCCAACAGCGTCCAGAGTTACGCTACCCTGCTGATATATATTTAGAAGGTTCTGACCAACATCGCGGTTGGTTTCAATCAAGTTTGCTCACCAGCGTAGCTGTGAATGATATTGCGCCTTACAAAACTGTGCTAACTCACGGTTTTGCTTTGGACGAACAAGGGCGAAAGATGAGTAAGTCAGAAGGAAATGTGATCGATCCAAATACAATCATTGAAGGCGGGAAAAATCAAAAAGTAGAACCGCCCTACGGTGCAGATGTATTGCGATTGTGGGTATCATCGGTAGATTATTCCGGCGATGTCCGCATTGGGAAAAACATCATTAAGCAACTGAATGATGTTAGAGGTAAAATTCGCAATACGGCGCGGTTTTTGTTGGGTAGCTTAGATGATTTTGACCCCGAAAAAGATGCAGTTCCCTTTGAGGAATTGCCAGAACTTGACCGTTATATGCTGCACCGCATCACCGAAGTATTTGAGGAAGTCACTCAAGCTTTTGAGAGTTTCCAATTCTTCCGCTTTTTTCAAACAGTGCAGAATTTCTGCGTGGTGGATTTATCCAACTTTTATTTAGATGTCGCCAAAGATAGATTGTACATCAGTGCAAAAGATGCTTTCCGCCGTCGCAGTTGTCAAACAGTGCTGAAGATAGCAATAGATAATTTAGCACGAGCGATCGCACCAGTGTTATCTCACACCGCCGAAGATATCTGGCAATATCTCCCTTACAAAACACCTTATAAATCAGTGTTTGAAGCTGGTTGGGTACAGGTTGAGGAAAAATGGCGTAATCCAGATTTAGCGAAATTTTGGTCAGTGCTGCGACAACTCCGCACCGATGTTAATAAGGTGTTGGAACAAGCCAGAATAGAAAAACTCATTGGTTCTTCCTTGGAGGCGAAAGCTTTGATTCATATACCTGACAAACAATTAGGTGATGCTATCAAAGCCTTTAACCCTGTTAAGGGTAACGGGATTGACGAACTGCGGTATTTATTGCTGACTTCCCAAGTGGAATTATTAGATTCTGCTCAAGGGTTGCAAGGATTGAAATATACAGCGCAGACTGAAGACTGGGGAATTGGGGTAGTGAATGCAGACGGGCAAAAATGCGATCGCTGTTGGAACTACTCTATTCATGTGGGAGAATCAGCAGAACATCCCTTAATTTGCGAACGGTGTGTAGCAGCCTTAGCTGGAGAATTCTAAAAGCAAAAATTCCACGGCGCTAGCAGACTAGAAATCGTTAACCTACAGATTGCTAAATGCACTTAGGGACTTCCAACAAATAAATTACTACTACTTGTAAGGCGGGCAAGATGCCCGCCTTTTGCTATGGGCGGGAGAGACGCCCACCTCACAATAAGTAGTTGATACCAATTCAAAATTCATGCATTAAGAAAGCCAGACAGAACAAAGGTATGTCCGTATGTATCTGTCACATTGTTTTTTAAAATTGGTATGAGTATTTTTTTATTTTAAAGAGCGCTAATGCATATTTAATTTATAAAAATACCTTTTTAGCTTGATGAAGTCGGCATAAGCGTACTTTGTTTGTATAGCCTAGTCATTCCCAGAAATTACGCAACTAGCACAACATTAAATATGCGATTAAATCAGGTTGCAGTCAGTGGGTAAAAAGATATTTTAGGTAATACGCATTATGCTTATCTTGTATTATGCAGAATTCTAAGTGTAATATACTTTAGCAAAAAATAAATGGGTATTATTACTGAATACTTATCAGTATTTTCACTATATTATCTTCAGTTAAACAGCTAAATAGAGGTATTGTTAAGAAAAAATGAAGGTATGGATTAATACGTGTAATTTCGTTTAAAACATCCATTAACTCAATCAAAATTTAAGAGATACAGAGATATGTCAAATCAAATTGCTAATGAATTGGCTGATTTTCTGCTGCAAATAGAACAGCGATCGCAGTTTCATGCAGGCTATCCATATAATTTAAGTTGTGATTACAGTGCGATCGCAAAATTTTTCAATTTTCTGTTAAATAATGCTGGAGATCCATATATTGAACCAGATTTTGGTCTCCACTCTCGTAAGTTTGAGCAAGAAGTATTATCTTTTTTTGCCAACCTTTATAAAATCCCAGAAAATCAGTTTTGGGGTTATATTACTGCTGGTGGAACTGAAGGTAATTTATATGGGATGTTCTTAGCAAGAGAAATCTACCCTAATGGCATTCTTTACTCATCACAAGACTCTCATTACTCCATACCCAAAGCAGCAAAACTATTCCGCATTCAACACAATGTTGTTAACTCACAAATTAATGGAGAAATGAATTATGAACATTTTGAAAAACTCATTATTGAAAATCGCAATTATCCTGCGATCGTCAATTTAAATATTGGGACTACTGTCAAAGGTGCAATTGATAACTTAGACAAAGTTATCGAAATTTTAGAGCGCAATCAGATTAAAGATTACTACATTCATTGTGATGCCGCCCTTTCAGGATTAATATTACCCTTTTTAGATGGTGCTCCGCAAGTTAACTTTCAAAAACCCATAGATAGTATAGCTATTTCTGCTAAATTCATTGGTTCTCCCTTGCCTTGTGGTGTAGTTTTAACTAAGAAAAAATGGGTAGAAAAAGTTGAAACAGCAATTGAATATATTGGTTCGTCAGATACAACAATTCTCGGTTCTAGAAACGGTCATACCCCTCTGATTCTTTGGTATGCAATGAAAACAAGAGGTTATGATGGATTAGCAAAAGAAGCGAAGACCTGTATAAATAATGCCCAATATCTTTTTCAACAACTTAAAATCAGAGAATATCCATGTATGCTTAATAAGTTTTCCAATACCGTAGTGTTTCAAAAACCTTCTCAAAGGTTAATTAAAAAGTGGCAGTTAGCAACTTTTGAAAATTGGGTACACATTGTAGTCATGCAAAATATCGAGCGGCACAAAATTGATGCTTTTGTTAACGAACTTTTGTTAGCAGAAGGATTGCTTGATAACGTAAATAGTTTTCAGCTACAGTCAGCACTACACTAAAAATAGATTACCAAGTGAAATTAATCACTCAGTTTAACAAAGTGTTTCTTTAAACAGAATTTGCTCCCAAGATTTTATCTTTTTAAAAAGTTTTTTCCGCACAAGTTAGCAGCAAGGAGTATTTCTACTTCTGCCCGTTCCATAGGTGGTAAGAAAAAATACCCTTGCCCATAATCACATTGTAAAGCTTTCAATTGTGCTAATTGATCTACAGTTTCTATGCCTTCTGCTGTGACAGACATATTTAAATTATGGGCTAATGTCACAATCGCTCGAATAATTTCTAAATTTTCTCCTCGACTACCTATACTAGTGACAAAAGAGCGGTCAATCTTAATGGTTTTGATTGGTAGGCGATGCAGATAACTCAAAGATGAATAGCCAGTCCCAAAATCATCCATGTGCATCTCGACATTCAGTGCTGTTAATTGAGAAAGCACAGTAGTAGCTAATTCAAAATTATCCAACAACAAGCTTTCAGTAATCTCCAATTTCAAACAGCATGGCTCTAGTCCAGTTTGCTGCAAAATATGTTTAACCTGTTTAAACACATCAGGTTGAGTGATTTGTTTACCAGAAAAATTTACGCTAATTGTCAGATGTTGTGAGCTAAGAAATTGTTTATGCCATTTGTGCATTTGGTAACAGGCTTCATAAAGTACCCATTGCCCGATACTAACAATCATTCCAGTTTCTTCAGCTAAGGGAATAAAATCTTGAGGAGAAATAAGTCCTCGTTCTGGATGATACCAACGTATCAGTGCCTCAAATCCAATGATTTTGCCAGTTATCAGTGAAACAATTGGCTGGTAATTAAGGCGAAATTCTTCTTGCTTGAGCAGCGCATTTCGCAGAGCAGTTTCTAACTCTAAGAGCAAAGCTGCACCTTCGTGCATCTTTGGATCAAAAATCTCATAACGTGCCTTACCAAGTGATTTGGCACAATACATTGCCACATCAGCATCGCGTAGAATCTGCGCTGCTTGCTCATAATCTGCTCTACTTAGAGCGATGCCAATACTAACATTAGTAAACACGCGATGCTCGTTTAATTGAAATGGCAAAGCTAGCACCTTTTTAATTCGTTCAGCGACCTGTATGGCGGTGTTGATATCCTCAATTTCCTCAATTAAAATTGTAAACTCATCTCCGCCAAAACGAGCTACTATATCTCCGCCTCGCAGAACTGACTTTAGCCGATGAGAAATTGCAATCAAAAGTTGATTTCCTAATAGATGCCCAAGGCTGTCATTAACAACTTTAAAGCGGTCTAGGTCTAAGAAAAGTACGGCAAATAAATAATTATTTTGCTGTTTAGCCTGTTCTATTGCTTGCTGCACCCGCTCTAGAAATAATCGTTGGTTCGGTAATCCAGTTAGCCCATCATGAAGACTATTGTGCAGTAATTGTTCTTGTGCTTCTTGACGTTTAACAATATCTTGTTGAAGTTGTTGATTAACTCTAATTAGTTCAATAGTGCGTTCTAGCACTAACTGCTCAAGCTGATAACGATATTGGACTAGTTCTTCCTCTGCTAGCTTCCGCTTAGTTATGTCACGGACAATAACAATATACTCCCGTAGCAGAGAATTAAATGGCTGTGAAATCGTCGATTCAACAATTCGCAAACCTTGGTTAATTTTTAAGCTTTGCTCACTCCTAATAGACCATTGCTCCGGTTTGCCACGATAACATATTAGAAGTTGATTCAAGTTTTGCCCAAGTAACTGCTGAACACTTGTTTGAAATAATTCTTCAGCAGCAGCATTTGTCTGAGAAATTGTACCGTCTTCATCTAATACTAAAACAGTATCTGGAACGGTATCAAGAGTAGTGATAAATAGGTTTCTTGCTTGTTTGCGTGCTTCATCAATAGCAATAATTTGTGGTAAGGTTGTCCAGCAAGCGATCGCAACCCCTGTAAAAGAAAGTGTCACTAATAAAATCGCTAAAAAAGAATTTTGAGGATTATTAGAATGTCTATCTAAAAAATCGCGAAGAACCCAACTGATTGTGGCAGTAATACAAATTAATGATACTAAAACAATCACTTGTAATACTACAAAATCTGGATTATTTCTACTAGACTTAGTATCGTAACGCTGTGTCCACCAATTTGGGTGTAATGGCGCAAATCTTAACCGACGTAGCACTAAATCTCCAATCGTCAAAATAATGGGTAATAATAATCCCACTAAGAAATCTCTCCAGTTCCAAGCTAAACCTCCCACTATTAGAACTACCGCTTCGACCAAGAAAAAAACAAGTGACCACCAAGGCCATAACACGTATGCTTTGCCACGACACATCCATAATCCCAGATGTAGTCCCATAATGGACATAAGATAACAGGTGCCTGCTACTGTAACAAGTTGAGATACATTTCCCAAATTTAGACAAAGTAAACTTAGTAGAAAGGTCAATAAAATAGCAGGGCCAAGGACACCTTGACGGGAAACTAATGCAAATATAGGAGAAAGCTGTCTATCTAAGGCAAGCTGGTATAATATCCGAGGAGAGTTAGAAACTGCTGTAGCAGAACTTAGAAGGCAAGATATAGTAATCAGAAGTGTTACTAAAAAAGAGGCAGATTCACCCCAAAAAGGCTTAGAAGCCGCTACTAGATTTAAGAAAGCATCACCTATTGTAGGATTTTGAGTAGAACACATTAATACCCAAGAACCACCTAGAAACACCGGAGGAATTAACCAAGCAGCTACGGTTAAAAACTTTAAAGTTTTATACGGGTGGCGACTATCAGCAACAAAAGAAGAAGTGGTTTCACAAGCATAAATTGAATAGCTAGCTAGAAAAAACCACTTTGCCCATTCTTGAAAGCTCAAGCTATGTGTGCTAGTTGGGAGAAAATTAAAATTAGCAGATGAGAAGGCTAACCATAATACGCCTTGAACACAAAACAATAACAGTAATAAAATTGCTGGTAATACAAAGAATAAATGCAGGAGCGCCAAAGCACGGGTGCCACTGAACGCTAAAATAAATGGGATCGCTGTAAATAAGACTTTTAAGAAAGTTTCTGGACAAGAAATACCTAATGTTTCAAAATTGACTTTAATTAAGTTAGTGAGAATAATCGCATACAGTGCTGGTGCTGCTGCCCAGCTAAAAAAGTATCCTAATGCCACGTAACGGCCTAAGCCAGGAAAGTTCTTTAATAGCCTTGTGGTATAGTTTGGTGTTCCTCCAGCGACATCTGACCAATGCCTACCTAGACTTTGTACCTGCAAGTTAAGCAAAAAGGAAATAATTGTGCCAAAAAACCAAACTAAGATAGCTTTCGGCCCTAACGCTGCATGAATGATGGGGGCAGTACCAATCCATCCAACATGACCAGTTAACCCGAAGCCCCAGGTTTCGAGATAACTCAGAGTCCGTGGTAGGCGCATTAGCAAGTGCTGATTGTTCTGTGCCTGTGCAGAATCGTTACTAACCATTGTTTCTTAGTGAGATTTACTGACCTTTTCACTCAATAGCTGAATCTCACCAATTATAGCTTCCGTATAACTGCTGAACTTTAAGAAAAGATAACTTATTTGTTACTAAATTGTGGATTTTGGATTTTAGATTGACCTCATGCCTATAGAGTTTTTTTGAATAGAGAATTTTAAATTGGGGATTCGAGATTTATTCCATGTAGCTTGTTTATCACCGAGTAAGTATAAATTCTCTTTCTTCAAACCTTTATAAAAATTGAAAGGTTCAGATTTGCGACCTACTTAATAGACATAGACATCTCCAAAATAAATTATTCATTGCCTGAAACCCTTGTAAAGACGTAGGAGTGCTACGTCTTTACATTTATATCTCTAATTTAATAAATCGGAAATCATGTTGTTCATCAATGATTGACTGGATCTATAACTTTTGCAACAACTCCTGAGTTAACTGAAAGAAAGCTTTGGAACCTGCTGATTGGGGAGCATTTAAAACAGCAGGTATAAAACTATCAACAGCCTTAGCAACGTTGACATCAACTGGTATTTGTACTTTACAAATTTTTTCGACACCGAAATCTTCTACAACGCGGTGCATTACTTGTTTATAGTATCTGCCAGTGAGCAGGTTAGCACTAGACATACTAAATACAATTCCCAACATTTTTATATCTATCTTAGTTTCATGTCCATGACTATCTTTTAATTGGGCAATCCGTCTTTCTAGGAGTTGAATACCCACTACAGATAATGGTTCTGGTTTAGCAGGAAGTATGTAGAAATCACTGGCGGCTAAAGCGCTACGAGTCAAGAGATTATAGCCAGGGGCGCAATCGAGAAGGATAAAATCATATTCTTGATGTACTGGTTTTAAGATATTATTAATTAAGACCCTTTCAAAGCGATTCCAAATTGTTTCAAAGTCCTGTTCGCCCAAAGCAGTTGCTTGCTGATGCAGCATTTCTGAAACAACAAATTCATCATATAAATCGATGTCTCCCGGTAATAAATCTAGTCCAGGAAGATTACAAACCTGGGATTGAATGATATCCTGAATTGTAAGTTTTGCTTGTGGGTCTGGATTGATAACTGCGTCTATCAGATACCTAAATGTCTTACTTTGTTTACGAAGCTTGGCAAAATCTAAAGGCGACATCAAACTGAGTGTGGCACTAATTTGGCTGTCTAAATCAAGGACAAGCACCCGCTTGCCATGATTTTTAGCTAAACAGGTAGCTAAGTTGACGGTGAGGGTAGTTTTACCAACACCACCTTTCATATTGGCAGTAGCAATTACATATCCCATTGATTGAGTCCTCTATTGACGCATTCCCACTGGTTTGTCAAGAAATAATTGAGGGGTGCAGATTGTTTGTGGTTAGCGTTATAGCAGTTCTTGTTTACGTGAGGTACACCCATAGAGACACGGCATACGTGCCCCTACACCTTGCGTATAACGTTGTACCGCATCTGAATGGGAACTGCTATAAAGCACAAACTACCAACCGATCAAATCAAACTTGACAGACTACTAGGTAGCGTACACCTCTGCTGATATTTTAAATCTTCTATTAAATTTAATATTTTCAGAAATTCAAAAGAGTGATTTCAGCGATTTTTACTCGATTGAGGTAGCAACATGTAGTTGGCTCTTTACCTGGAATCGAGCTAACAGCCTCCTTTACTCCATAATGACAATGTTTGGCTTAATGCCGTAACAGCTCGCCCTCATCAAAGCAATTATAGAGGTATTGACAAATACAGTAGCCCTAAATCGATTGTGAGAAAATAATAGTATTGTGAATATCACTAAGTATTGGGTACAAAATGTGGATGCATTTGCTAATTGAATTGAACGAAGCCGATCGATAATTTCGTGAAATCAAAGGCGCATTTACACACAAACCTATAAGGTAATTAAAATGACTTACAATTCAGAGGATGTTTTAAAAGTCCAAGAAAGTAAAAACTCATGCGAGTCGTCGAAGCATAATACGTATCATCGCAATATAAATAAAAGTCTCGGAG
>NZ_JBALDE010000156.1:0-76613 GCF_036917515.1 Nostoc sp.
CCGCAAGCAACTGGAGTACTTCCCTACCTTGCGAGCGGCAATGGAGTATGTTCTGAGTTTAGTGTCCTAACCAACCTGGCGGTTGCTATAACTTAGATACATCTACGATTTATCGAAACTATAATTACCGGATGAAGCTCTGTAACTAAGTTAAGCAAGCAACAATCAACAAAGGCTAATTAGCCCAATAAATTCTTTGATGCAATGATTCCGTAAGTCAACTCATTCGGAACCTTTTGCGCTGCTTGCTGGTAGAAAAACAAGGCTTCAATTATAAAAGTCTGGCCAAATGAATGACCTACCGGAAGAAGCTAATCGAAGTCGCATTACCACTGGAAGCGATTAATCAAGAATCTGCTAGAGAAAAATCAATTAGGCATGGACATCCTTCAACGCTACATTTGTGGTGGGCGCGGCGACCTTTGGCAGCTTGTCGAGCAGTTTTGTTTGCATCTTTAGTAGATGATCCCTCAACTTATCCTGACAAATTTCCCACTGAAGAGGAACAAGAAAAAGAACGCCAACGATTACATGACTTAATTGGGCGAATTGAAAATATTGAAACCAGGGGAAAGTCAACCCAAACTGTTCGCAGTTTAGTATCTTGGGATGACATAACAAATATCAGTGTAGTTGAGGAAGCACAAAGAGAAATTGCTCGTTGCCTTGCTTGGGAAAAAGGTGACGAACCACCAACTAAACCGGAAGAAGTAACAGAGTATTTAAGCAAACACGCACCACCTATTTATGATCCCTTTTGTGGTGGGGGTAGTATACCTTTGGAAGCCCAAAGATTGGGGTTAGAAGCACATGGTAGTGATATTAATCCTGTAGCGGTTTTGATTACTAAAGCCTTGATTGAAATTCCACCGAAGTTTGCAAATTTGCCTCCTGTTAACCCTGATTCTCGGAAAAATTCTCTAAAAACTAAAACATGGTATGGGGCACAGGGTTTAGCTGAAGATGTGCGCTATTACGGGCAATGGATGCGGGAGCAAGCTTTTAAGCAAATTGGACATTTATATCCCAAGGTGAATTTATCGCAGGAGTATGGGGACACTGAAGCAACGGTGATTGCTTGGCTGTGGGCAAGGACTGTGAAATGTCCTAACCCAGCTTGTGGTTGTCAAATGCCGTTGGTACGTTCTTTTGAACTTTCAACTAAGAAAGGGAAGGAAGCTTGGGTAGAACCAATTATTAATCGTAGCCAGCAACCACCTGTAGTAAGTTTTCAAGTGAAGTCTGGCAAGGGTAAGCCACTAAATGAAACTGTTAGCCGCAAAGGTGCAATTTGTATTTCTTGCAGTACTCCTATGCCTTTGGATTATGTTCGCGCTGAAGGGAAAGCGGGAGCTATAGGGGCTAAATTAATGGCTATTGTGGCACAAGGACAAGGTGGGCGGGCGTATTTACCACCAAATGAAGAACATAAAAAAATAGTAGCTTCTATAAAACCAGAATGGAAGCCTGAAACGGAACTTGTTGGTAAAGCTGCTGTTAATGTTCCGCTTTACGGAATGACAAAATATGCAGACTTGTTTTCTTCCCGTCAGCTCGTAGCACTAACTACTTTCAGTGACTTGGTGCGCGAAGCACGGGAAAAGATACTTTCTGATGCTGTAGCTTTTGAAATACCAGATGATAGTTTACCTTTTTGTGAAGGTGGTAAGGGTGCAACTGCTTATGCGGATGCAGTGGCAACTTATTTAGCGATCGCTGTTGATAGATTATCCGATAGAAATTCAACAATTTGTTCTTGGGATACAGGTAGAGATAGCACACGTAATACTTTTGCTCGTCAAGCAATTCCAATGACGTGGGACTTTGCAGAAGCGAATCCTTTAAGTGAGTCAACTGGTAACTTTATTGGTGCAGTTGATTGGATAGCCAAAGTAATTGAAATTTCTCCTTGTAGCACTGAAGGATTTGTCGAACGCATAGATGCTACTAAATCAGATATTTACGCAAAATCAATAGTTGTTTCTACAGACCCACCCTACTACGATAATATTGGCTACGCCGACCTCTCAGAGTTTTTTTATGTTTGGCTACGACGTTCTCTAAGTTCTATCTATCCCGATCTTTTCAGTACTATACTTATTCCTGATAAAGAACGAGAATTAGTGGCTACACCTTATCGCTTTGGTGGTAGTAAACAAAAAGCAAAAGAATTTTTTGAGACAGGACTAGGTGAAACTTTTAAACGGATGCGTGAGATGGCGCATGACGGATATCCTTTGACTGTTTATTATGCTTTCAAGCAAACAGAAACCGATGATGAAGTTTCTCTCACGAAGGGGAAGGGAAACGGTGATAGTAGAGCTTCAACCGGATGGGAAACCATGCTTGAAGGACTTATAAAAGCTGGTTTTACCATTACTGGCACTTGGCCAATGCGAACAGAATTAAGTAACCGCACGGTTGCTAGTGGCACCAATGCCCTCGCCTCATCCATTGCTCTTGTATGCCGTCCTCGCCCAGAAACCGCACCATCCACAACCCGCCGTCAATTGGTCAACATTCTCAAACGCGAACTCCCAGATGCACTGCAAAAACTCCAACAAGGCAACATCGCCCCGGTAGACTTGGCACAAGCCAGCATTGGCCCGGGTATGGAAATATACTCTCGCTATAGCAAAATCCTGGAATCAGACGGCGAACGAATGCCTGTACGTACCGCCCTACAACTAATTAACCAAACCTTAGACGAATTTCTCGCCGAACAAGAAGGAGAATTTGACGCTGAAACCCGCTTCGCGTTGATTTGGTTTGAACAGCATACCTTTAATGAAGGTTTATTTGGCGATGCTGAAACCCTCTCTAAAGCTAAGAATACAGCAGTGCAAGGCTTGGTAGACGCTGGCATCCTCACAGCCAAAGCAGGTAAAGTGCGACTATTACGCCGCGACGAATTACCCAAAAATTGGAATCCCCAAACCGATAACCGCCTCACTGTCTGGGAAGCCACACAGCACATGATTCGGGAATTGCAAGACGGTGCTGGAAATCAAGGCGCTGCAAATTTGCTATCTCAACTGGGAACCATAGGAGAAGCAGCAAGGGAATTAGCTTATCGGCTGTATAACATTTGCGACAGAAAAGGCTGGGCTGCTGAAGGTGTCGCTTACAACAGCTTAGTGATTTCCTGGCCAGAAATTTCTCGCCTCGCTGCTGAAACCGAAGAAAAGATTCCTTTACAAGTAGCGTTGTTTTAAAGATGGAATTTGAAAAGCCTTCATTACCCTCACCCCCTAACCCCCTCTCCCAATATGGAAGAGGGGGAACAAGATCACAACAAACTAATCCTACTCCCCTCTCCCATGCTGGGAGAGGGGGTGGGAGTGAGGGCGCTTCTGACAACTGGCAAGTCTCCCCAGTCCTCCGCCAAAAAATGAAAGAGGTAGCCCGTCAGTTTCGCAAAGAACCTACACCTAGTGAAGCCATCCTGTGGCAAGCCTTGCGAAATAGAAAGTTAGAAGGTAGGAAATTCCGTCGTCAGCAACCAATTGGCTGTTTTATTGTTGATTTTTTTTGTGCAGCAGAACGTCTAATCGTTGAAGTAGACGGAGCCATTCATGAATCTCAAAAGATTCTAGATCAACAACGTCAAGAATTACTTGAATCGTTGGGATTGCGGTTTATACGTATTAGTAGCGATTTAGTAGAAACAAATTTATCTGCAGCTTTAGAAATTATTAGTCACGTTTTTATCCTAGATAGCCCTCATCCCCCAGCCCCTTCTCCCATCCTGGGAGAAGGGGAGTAATTTTACCCCTCTCCCAGGATGGGAGAGGGGCAGGGGTGAGGGCAAATTCAACTATAAACATTAGTATAAAAAATCTATGTCCGTAAGTAACCGCGAACGAGTTGGCAGGGTGCTAGACCTTTTGAGAGATGGCTTATATCCTTTTGTGGAAAGGGAAATGCGTTCCGTTTATGGCGATAAGTGGGTAGTTGCCGCTACACCTTTTGTTCCAGAAGACCACAGCCTCAGACGTAATGTCCAGCAAATCCTCAAGCAGGACGAATCAGCACTGCTGAAACTCATGTCTAATCAGTGGCGTGAAGTGTTCAAAAAGACTCTGGGCAATGCTGAAAGAAGCTTGGTTGTCGAATTAATTGACACGCGCAACTCTTGGGCGCACAACAAGCCACTCTCTACAGATGATGCCTATCGCGCTCTTGATAGCGTATCGCGGTTACTTTCTGCTTTTTCCGCACCAGAAGCAGATGAAGTTGATAAACAAAAACAAGAACTTTTGCGGCTACGCTTTACAGAACAAGCCCGTCGTGAAACTCGTCGTGCTACTCTCCAACCTCTAGAGGGCAATCCTGTAGGCGGTTTAAAACCCTGGCGGGAAATTGTTACACCTCACCCAGATGTTGCTTCTGGTAGCTACCAACAAGCAGAATTTGCTGCTGACCTTTGGCAAGTTTATTTAGATGAAGGTTCGGACGAATACCGTATACCTACAGAGTTTTTTAGTCGTACTTTTCTCACCGAAGGGCTAAAACAACTGCTCACAAATGCCTTGCTACGTCTTGCTAGCAATCAGGGCGACCCTGTTATCGAACTCCAAACTAACTTTGGTGGCGGCAAAACCCACGCGATGCTGGCACTATACCACCTGTTCATGGGAGTTCCAGCATCCCAGTTACCCGGATTGGAACCAGTGCTGGAAGCGGCAAATGTTTTACCTCCGCCAAAAGTTAACACAGCAGTGCTGGTAGGAAATAAAATTTCTCCCGGTCAGCCTCAACATAAAAAAGATGGCACAGTTGTCCGCACACTCTGGGGCGAATTAGCTTGGCAACTGGGCGGTAGGGAAGCCTACGATATGATTCGAGAAGCAGATGAAACTTCAACGAACCCTGGCGATACTCTACGGCTCGTCTTTAACCGCTATGCACCCTGCCTGATTTTAATTGATGAATGGGTAGCTTATGCGCGACAGCTTCACGAAATAAACGACCTTCCAGGGGGCAGCTTTGACACTCACTTTACCTTTGCCCAGACTTTGAGTGAGTCGGCAAAAAACGCTAACCAAACTCTTTTGGTCGTGAGTATTCCTGCATCTGATAATGAGATTGGAGGCGATCGCGGTAAAGCAGCCTTAAGTAGACTCAAAAATGCTATTGGCAGAGTTGAATCTCCTTGGCGACCAGCAAGTGCCGATGAAAGCTTTGAAATTGTGCGGCGGCGGCTGTTTCAACCCATCACCGAAGAAAATGGCTTTATTGCCCGTGATGCCATCATCCGTGCCTTTGCAGAAATGTACCAAAACCAATCTCAGGAATTTCCTAGTGAATGCCGAGAAGGTAGTTACAAACGACGGCTAGAAAATGCCTATCCTATCCATCCAGAACTGTTTGACCGACTTTATAATGACTGGTCAACTCTCGACAAATTCCAACGCACGCGGGGTGTGCTGCGACTGATGGCAAAGGTGATTCATTCACTTTGGGAAGGACAGGACAAGAGTTTGTTAATCATGCCTGCCAGCGTGCCAATGGATGACGGACAGGTACAAACAGAATTGACTCGCTACCTGGAAGATAACTGGGTGCCAGTGATTGAAAAAGATGTAGATGGATATAATTCTCTACCATTGGCGTGCGATCGCCAAAATCCGAACTTAGGACGTTACTCTGCCTGTCGCCACGTTGCTCGGACAATTTACCTTGGTTCTGCTCCCACTCTGAGAGCAGCCAATCGCGGTGTAGAAGATCATCGGATCAAGTTGGGGTGTGTTCAACCAGGGGAAAGTGCTGCAACTTTTGGCGATGCTTTGCGCCGACTTACCGACCAGTCCACACATCTTTATGTCGATAACACTCGTTACTGGTTCTCAACTCAGCCTAGTGTCACCAGACTTGCCCAAGACCGAGCCGAGCAAATCCAACAGGATCAGGATAAAGTTTGGGATGAAATCATTCTCCGATTAAAGGCTGACAAGGATCGTGGTGAGTTTGCCGGAGTACATATTGCTCCCGACTCCTCGGCAGATGTTCCTGATGAAATGGCTGTAAGGCTGGTTGTTATGGGGCCACAACATCCCTATAAAAATAAGGAAAGCGAAACCCAAGCCCGCACCAGAGCTGAAGAAATACTGAACCAAAAGGGAGCCAGTCCTCGGTATTGCAAAAATATGTTGCTGTTCCTGGCACCAGATAAGGCAAAACTGGAGCTATTAGAACAATCTGTTTGCCAGTACCTCGCCTGGAATTCGATTATTCGGGATAAAGAAGCTTTAAACTTAGATGTTTTTCAAAGCAATCAGGCGACGACTAAACAACAGCAAACCGACAAAGATGTAAAAAGTTTAATTCAGGAAGCTTATATCTGGTTGTTAGTGCCGACGCAACCCGACCCCCAAGGAGAAATTGAATGGCAAGAAATTCGATTGCAAAAGCAAGACTCTCCTATTGTGCAAGCAAGCCGAAAAGCAGTTCATGAAGAACATTTGATTTCTAACTATGCCGCTAGTCGTCTGCGCCTAGAAGCCCTTGATCCATATCTCTGGCGCGATGTAAACCACCTCGACCTTAAGAAGTTGTGGGAGTACTTAGCATACTACCTTTACCTGCCACGCATCAAAAATCAACAAGTGCTATTAGAAGCGATCGCAGAAGGAGTTGCAGCAGTACTGTGGAATGAAAACTTTGCTTATGCCACAGGCTGGGATGAATCCAAAGGACGTTATCTTGGTTTGAAAGCAGCTGAACACATTACTCTAACCCTTAGCAGTCAAAATCTGATAGTTAAGCCAGAAGTAGCGCAACGCCAGTTTGAGACAGATGCTGCTGTTAAACCTGTAACTCCACCAGTAGTTAAAGAAAAAACAGGAAGCTATAAAACTGAAAAGGAAAAAACTATTGACACTGTAGTAACAGCAGATGGCTCCTCTGATAGCCAAGTAACTGTCATAGTTCCACCAAAACGTTTCTATGGTTCAGTCAAATTGGACGCATTGCGGCTAAGACGTGACGTAGCACAAATAGCAGACGAGGTTATTCAACACCTCAGTAGTTTGGTAGATGCTGAAGTAGAAATTACCTTGGAACTTCAGGTCACTGTCCCTGAAGGAGTACCAGATAATGTAATTCGCACAGTCAGCGAGAATTGCCGGGTTCTCAAATTTAGTAATCAGGGATTTGAACAAGAATGAAGTTGAGGTAGATAAACTTGTTAGATAGTAATGAGGTAAAGCATTACGTCACATCCGAAGAAGTAAGGGAAAGTCTTGTGGGTTAACGGATTTGAGTGCGATCGCAGCCTCAATTATAGTTACTACTTATTTATTACATGTAGTAACCACGTATCTTCCCATAGTTAATCTCCTTAACAAAACTAAACCCGTCAGGCATCTGACGGGTTTTTTGGGTTCTTAGGGGCAGAACTGATAATTTGATCTATCCATAGCCTGAGAGAATCGTTCTCTTCTCTCAGGCTGCTAATTTTCCCAAGTATTCATTTTGGAGTGCAGCAACTTGTTGTTTTAGATTCTCCAAGTCCGCTTGCATTTTGGCTAAGTCTGGAGTTCCTTGGAGTTCTTCAGCCATGTAAGAACGAATCCATCCCATGATCAATTCTGAGGCTGTCTTGCCTTCAGCCTTAGCTTTATTCATAAAAGCTTCCTTTGTCTCATCATCCATTCTGACAATAATCTGATTGCTCAATTTTGTTGTCTGCCGCTTTGCCATACTACTTTCTGCTGAAAACTTTCAATCTGTAATAACTCTATTTACCTTAATTGTGGTGAATTTTGAAAATTTTGTAGTAACGCTCTTGTTTTAGCAATAACAAGTAATTACAATATAGTAACAAAACAAAGGCGATCGTCCTCCGGGAAGAGACTGCGATCGCCTTTTGTTAAACCCCATCAATGAGGTTACTTAGATGATTATACAAGACGACTTTGATAACCAAGCCTCGGCTCAATCAGAGTTTGAGCAACATATTGACGATTTAGCTGACGCAGTAGCACCAGAAATTGAAATCGACTCAGTACCAGATGAACTGGGAGAACTGTATCGAGTTTGGAACGGTTCCCATCTGCTTGGAACTTTTTATCAGAACCTTGAGGGTAAATGGGTAACACAACCCTGCAATAGCGATAAAAGACATTGCTGTGACACCTCTGCTTCAGCGCAACTTTTGATCATTGCTGTCAACGGGCTACTGGTCGCGGATGTAGCCGCTTAATGGTTTTTCTCTTATCACCTGAAGACGTGGCTAACCTCACGTCTCTTTCTTATTTTTGACGTGTTTGTATTTTATTGTAGTACTGGAAGGACAAAATTATGTATTTATGTACTAAATTACAAAAAACTAGCACTCAGTATCTTTTTCTGATGTATGCTCTGCCTCAATGCTGTAATTAGTAAAAAGAGCAGAAATGGAGATTTTTAATGCTTTTGCCAGCTTTTCAATATTTTTGAGAGAAGGATTACGAGTTCCTGTCTCAATACTTGAGATGTAATTACGGTGAAGCCCAGCTTTTTCAGCCAGTTCTTCTTGAGAGTAATCCAGTTCTCGCCGTCTTCGTCTTATCGCTTTTCCAAAACGATATTCAATATTAATGTTGTTTTCCGTCACACACTAATAGTGAGGTACTGTCAATCATAAATCTACACATAATAAGTGTGATTTTGCACACTATAAATGTTATTTTGAGGACATCGGTGTATTTAGTGAAGTTTAGAAAATAGAAATTGCTATGAGCGTAATCACAATTCAATGTCGATTAGTAGCCAGCGAAGATACCCGCCGCCATCTGTGGCAATTGATGGCGGAGAAAAATACACCTTTGATTAATGAACTACTTGAACAGCTAAGAATACATCCTGATATGGAGCAGTGGTTGAAGAAGGGCAAACTACCAAATGGAGTAATCAAACCACTGTGTGACTCACTCAGTACTCAAGAACGCTTTGTTAACCAACCTAAGCGTTTTTATAAATCAGCTATTGAAGTAGTCGAGTATATTTACAAGTCTTGGTTGGCATTACAGAAAGAACGACAACAAAAAATCGATAAAAAAGAGCATTGGCTCAATATGCTCAAAAGTGATGTAGAACTGGAACAAGAAAGTAACTTTAGTTTAAAGATTATTCGCGCTAAAGCTATTAAAATTTTGCCGCACTATATTGCTAAGGTTGAAGAAATTCATAAGCAAAACATTACAAATGGGAATGTAAATAAGCGTAAAAAAAGCAAAAACAATAATTATACACTGTTTGACATTTTATTTAAGGCTTACGATCAAGCAAAGATTCCTCTTAATCGGTGTGCTATCGCTTACGTATTGAAAAATAATTGTCAGGTTAGCGAAGAAGAGGAAGACCCTAATCGGTATGCTCTACGTCGTAGCAAAAAATTGAAAGAGATTGAACGTCTTAAAGAACAACTGAAATCGAGGATACCTAGTGGTCGTGATTTAACAGGACAAAAGTGGCTACAAAGCCTTTTAGTAGCAACTACCAATGTTCCTGAAAGCGAAAATCAATTTAAAATTTGGCAGAAGCATCTCTTACAAAATCCTAGTTCGATACCATTTCCAGTTCAATTTACAAGCAACGAAGACCTTATTTGGTCAAAAAATGAAAAAGGTCGTATTTGTGTTAGCTTTTCAGGGAAAGAATTCAATAATCCTATCTTTGAAATTTACTGCGATAATAAACAAATTCATTGGTTTCAAAGATTTTTAGAAGATCAGAGCATTAAGCGCAACAACAAAGACCAGTATTCATCTTCTCTGTTTACTTTACGTTCAGGACGTTTAGCATGGCAACACAATAAAGGCAATGACCTTCCCTGGAAGGTTCATCGTTTAACTCTTTCTTGCAGCGTTGATACTCGCTTGTGGACGATTGAAGGGACTCAGGAGTTTAGGCAAGAAAAAGTAGACGAAATTACTCAAGACCTGGCGGACATGGAAAAAAAAGAAAAATTAAATAAACATCAGCGAATTTATGTTAAACGCCTTAACTCAACACTCACTAAAATCGACACCGCCTACCCACGCCCTAATCAAACATTGTATCAGGGTAAAACATCAATTCTCATTGGTGTGAGTTTGGGTTTAGAAAAGCCTGCAACAATAGCTATTGTTGACTGTCCCACAAATAAAGTTCTTGCGTATCGTAGTGTTAAACAGCTACTTGGTGATAATTACAAGTTACTGAACCGTCAGCGACAGCAGCAGCAACGTAATTCTCATGAACGCCACAAAGCTCAAAAAAGGAACACACAAATTAAGTTGTCAGAATTGGAGTTAGGAAAGCACATTGATAACTTACTAGCACAAGCAATTATCACGTTAGCTAAAACTTACCAAGCTGGCAGCATTGTTCTACCCACAATGAAAAATGTACGTGAGGCCATCCAAAGTGAAATAGAAGCTAGGGCAGTGAAAAGATGTCCTAATTACAAAGAAGGCCAGCAACAGTATGCTAAACAGTACCGCCAGAGTATCCATCGTTGGAGCTATAACAGATTGATTGAGTGTATTCAGAGCCAAGCAGCTAAGGCAAACATTTCTATAGAACAAGGCCCACAACCTATTCGAGATAGTCCTCAAGAAAAAGCGCGAGATTTAGCGATCGCTGCTTACCACTTTCGTCAAAATAAATCTTAATCTTCAGATTGAGCAAATATACCGAACCTTGACAATAAAATAAATAATAGCGCCGCAGTTCATGTTCTTTGTAACCGCTGATCTGTGAAAAATATGGGGTAGTTTGACTATTGGAAGATAGTCTTGCTTTCTGACCCTAGTAGCTGCTCACCCTGATGCTGCTGTCTCCGGACAGGAATAAGGTGCGCTCCCAGCAATAAGGGCGCGGATATACTGCTGTAGTGGCTACTAAATCACCTCCGATCAAGGGGGAACCCATACCAATCCTTGTTTCCAGGCATTAGAAGAGATTAAAAATCTTTAGTCGATTCGCGCTTGCGGTGAAAGGGTTTTAGCGTTTAATGGCACACAAATTGCCCATTCAAACGGTAGTTGAAGAAGCATGGAATATAGATCCGCGCTATCAACTCTGGAATCCTTTACAAAACAAGGATTTTATGGAGGAAGGGTTACAATAACCCTTCCCGTGTTGAGCGGGTTGAAAGCGGCAGCCGCCAAATCAGCAGCCAATGCCTGCTGTAAAGTTACAATAACCCTTCCCGTGTTGAGCGGGTTGAAAGTCTACATAAACCCACTCCCTCACTTTATTTCAGGTTACAATAACCCTTCCCGTGTTGAGCGGGTTGAAAGCGAGCAAGGGCTAATTTACCATCAAGGAGGGAAGTTACAATGACCCTTCCCATATTGAGCGGGTTGAAAGACCAAAACAGATTTACTAGGAGCAATTCTAAGAGGAAGTTACAATGACCCTTCCCGTCTCGAGCGGGTTGAAAGGAACCTTTAGACGCAGGCAGATGCTAAATATTCGTTACAATGACCCTTCCCGTGTTGAGCGGGTTTAAAGGTCAGTGAACTTTTAGAACGCCACATTTGTTTAAGTTACAATGATTCTTCTCGTGTTGAGCAGGTTGAAAGGCAGTGTGAGAGATGTCGAAATAAAGATGAAGTTACAAGAGCTTAAGTTAAACTTAAGCTCAGGGTCTTCTATTTGGCAAGTCTGATGTTGACCAGTTACCGTACACAGTCAATAAGTTTCTAATATTGCGACATTAGTTTGTGAACGGTTATCTCGCATGAGGTGCGACACTAATTAGTGAAAGAGCGACATTAATGTGTGAAAAAAACATTAATTTGTGAACGACGACATCTAATTTGTGAATGTACAGAAGTGAATAGCAGTTTACCTGGGGCTGTCAATATTTTGTCAAAACCCTTAATAATTGTGGGCAAGAATATCGGTAAATTGGAAATCTTAACAATTTTCTCCTGATGTTTCACACGCACCAATACTCACCCAGGTGCTAGAACCATCTTGCCAATGTTCTTTCTTCCAAATGGGTGCTTCATGTTTGAGCGTATCAATAGCATATTGGCAAGCTTCAAACGCTTCACTCCGATGAGGAGAACCCACAGCTACTAAAACGCTGATTTCCCCAACTCGCAGACGTCCAACGCGATGATAAATCACGACTCGATTTACATCAGACATAGATAAGCGAATATCAGCAGCAATTTGATAAAATATCCGCAACGCCATCGGTTCATAAGCTTGATACTCTAAAGCAATCACAGGTTTACCATCGGTTTGATTGCGAACCATACCACTCATTACAACCACAGCACCATTGGCTGGATCGTCAGATTTAGCGTAGATTTCTTCTAGGGATAATGGCGCAAAGGTAATGGCAAAACTATCTTCGGCTCTTGGTTTAACAGCAGAGGTAAGTGTGGTTGTCATAACTGCGTTGATATTATATAGGCTTTTTCTATTGTCTCTGAAGAAAGCCTTACTAGTTTATGTTTAGTGTTGCCGATTATTGCTGTAAATGGACTGGCAACAAGTGAACAAGTACCGATCGATAAAACGGCTGAGTGTACAGCCTTTTTACCTAAACCTTATACAACGCAAGAATTATTGAAAACCCTACATGCAGTTATTAATCATTAATCTGCATTATCTAGACGATCGCAGTCATATCTACCTTTAATCTCTTGATTGAAAAAGCTGCCAATTGAGTCAGAGGAATGTAAATCTTCCCAAGTATCCTCATCTACGCCTAAGTACTGATAAACTGCTCCACTTTGAAACTCAACTTGCAAAATCTGTTCGTTGCGATCATAGCCTACAGCCATAGCCATTGATGAGACAACTGGTAGCATGACAATTGGTTCTTCTTCAAAAGGTAATGCAGTCGTTTCGGCAATCGCCTCGTTCAGTTCTTGCAATCCTTCATAAGCTTGTATCGGTGCCGGAATTTCCAAAAACTCTAGTTCGTTACCTCGGTCGAGCAACAACTGCAAATATCCATCAGAGTGAGCGATCGCTACTAAACTGCTCAAGTCTACCTTAGATAGCTTCATTTATTTTGTACTCTCCTATTGGCGTAGTCGGGAGTGGTAAAGTTTTATGCAACATTTAAGCGCTTTTGTAGTACATTTATACTATAAAAGCGCTTTGCCGTCAAGTTTTTTCTCCCAAGCGAGAATTTTAGGTGCGTAGAGACGTTTTAGCAAAGCAGCACGAAGTGTTTTTCTTTGACATCCGGCGAAATACTTACGATTCAGCTTGAGTAAATGGGAGTGTTTGAGTCATCTGTCACAGCAATCTCTGCTTTGTTAGGGGAACTCAAGAGGCGAATTGAAAAATTGCATAAATGTTCAACTCGCCTCAGTTCAGTACTTGAAAATTTCAACCAATTTTTTCTGTGTCTAGGCTTAACGAGTCTCTATTGCTCTTTGTGTCATTCAATTAGCTCACCCTTTTGGGTGAGTCATAGATCAACCGATCAGATGACCTGATTGAAGGAAGTTGAGATTAATAATAAAGAGGAATCTATTACTAAGGAACACCGATCGCATTTTACCTAAATATAACTTATGAAACTTGCTACCTTAATAAATTCTGCACTGATTTTTGCTTCTATTACTCTTGTACCTGGAATCGCTGGCGCTCAAACAGCTACTACTAACAACAGTGAAACAATAGCTATTAACTCTAACAATTTATCTACTAACTCGACTTCTGTGAATTACCTTCAGCCTTTAAATCTAGTCGCTTTTGCTTATCAAGGAGGTTTGCAACAACATGGTATTCCTAGCGGAGAAGCGCTAATACTTAAGACTCAAAATAGAAATATTCTTGCGAAAGATTTGGTTAAAGCTGCTGTGAATGCAAATAAGTTACCATCACAAGTTTTAAACGATCAAAATTATCTAAGTGCTGTGAATTCAGAACTCAACGTATTGCCAGATTATGCTACTGCTGATTAATTTGGTTTTTTTGAAACCAAAATATTTCTGAAACGCTAACATAGTTCTAATCATTCAACATTACACGGGCTTGTTTATAAACTGTTATTGCATGTAATAAAACCTGACTACGCCATGTTACCTTGGAGGGTGAAAAGACCTCAAGCAATCGCGGTTTAGAGGGAACAAAGAAGCTTCTCTGTGCATTGTGATACAGTCGATTCTCGTTGCGTAACGCAGCTAGAACACGGAGCATATTATAAGTTCCAAACTCACAGGTAATCCCATCATATCGGACACCATGAAGGCGTTGTGCCAGAGCGTGGGTAAAACCACCACGGACAAGGTAGCCACCTTTGCGGTCATAACGGCTTTTCAACCTAGAGCCAAATGCACGGTGCGCCCGTGCGACTTGCTCTGGATTAGACTCTCCTTCAAGTAGCAAAGATAGTTCGCCAAACTTGCCGAGACCACTGTGCAGGTCAACGTGTACAATTCTTTCTCGGTGACTAAGCGTCTTGTCAAGAAATAATAATAGTTGAGACAACCCAGGCTGTAACGATTTACCGCCAAAGAAAAGACCTTGGGGATATTCATATTGCCCTGTTGCCACAGCACTTTTCAGGTTCTCGTAGCCATGTTGAAGCACTGCTTGCATGAGTTGCAATAAAAAGAAATCCCTTGTCGGTGGCGAGGGTGGATTCAGTAGAGGGTCAAGGAGACTATAAGTCGGATGTACGCCTTGGTACTCCTTTTCGTCAGCGAGAAAGTTGCGATTCAGGTCTACGTTTTGGCTATCCACGCGTCGCAGATTTGCCATTCCCCAAGGATTGAGTACATGAAGCCAAAGCGTAGAGATTTCAGGATTAAGAGACAGCAAATAAAGTTGAGCAGCACTACCAGCAAATCCCTCAATGCCGTGGAGTCCGCTACTAAAGACAAGGACGTGAGGAGACTGGGGGTTTCCAGACCAAGCCCAGTCGATAGTCAGACCATCGCTGACCTCTATTGCTCCGTGTTCTAACAAATGTGTTGTTTTTCGGAAACGTTCTTGAGCTTGCGCGTAGTCTTGAGAAAACCAAGAGTAAATATCATCCATTTAATTCACATTTGATTGTGACGGTTTTGGACTTTCGCTATGCTTATACAAGCGATCGTGGATTGTTTGGCAGACCTCGATCGCTTGACTAGTACTGACGATGTGCCTCAGTACTGGGCTATCGCCATTAAATTCACTAATTAGCAGATAATTTCGGTGATGTGCGTTAATACCAGACTCTGCTAAGAACTTGACAGCATCAAAAAAACCACAAGTAACTACTAGCATTGGCACTTTTTGGTCTTCGAGTAAAATAACAGGAATATTCGCTAGTTGTAGCTTAAGTCTTGCTATTTCAAAATCTCGTTTTGACGCAAGCTCTAGGACAATTGACCGAGGATCGAGTATGGTCGCCTTTGATGTCTTTCCATTGCCGATTACCGTTCCAATACGATAATCATCCCGATTATATCGACAGACGATTTGCACTCCTTTATCTTTGGCAACTTGTACTGATATATAGTGCAAAACTTTTGCACCGCTGAGTGAAAAGTTGATTGCGGTGTCAAAAGATACAGTTTTAAGCAGTCTAGTGTTTTGAATGAGATTAGGATCGGCGCTGTAAATTCCACTGACATCAGAAAAAATCTCGCAACTTTCAAGTTCAAGTGTTGCTGCTAGGATCACAGCAGTAAAGTCAGAACTGTTTCTACCAAGGAATGTGGGACGATTGTGTGGATCAACCGCTTGACCACCAGGAACTAGTACAATATCAACCTCTGCAAGTGCTTGTTTTAGCACTGTTCCATCGATTCTTTGGATCGAAGCATGGGAGAAGTTGGAGTCTGTAATAATACCTAGTTGATAGCCAGAGAGGACTTTCGCAGAAGTACCTGTTGCCTCGACTGCTAAACGAAGCAGATTTGCCCCGATAGTATCAGCAAGTGGAAGAAGTGAGTCTAGTGCTTCTGGTGATGGATTTGTGTTGATCTCAAAAGCGAGTTTATGAAACTCATCCGTTAGACCAGTCATAGCACTAACTACCACTACAAGCTTCTGGCTATCTTGTTCGAGCCGAGATTTGAGAAATCCTGCAATGGTGTTGAAATCAGTATTACGTTGAAAGGTTGACCCACCGAACTTGAGGACGCGGATTTGCATTTTAAATCACCTGCCTTTGAATCATCTCCTCGGCGATTTGGATCGCGTTTAAAGCTGCACCAATCCGAAGATTGTCAGAAACTAGCCAAAACCATCCAGCTTTGGGATTATTGGGGTCAATTCTAATTCGACCAACATGGATATAATCGGGATTATCTATGGTTCGCGGTGTCGGATAACCTTGCGTAGCTTCATCGTCATAAACTGTCACTTCTGGAGCATGACGGAGCAATTCAACGATATGATTGCGATCTAAGTCGCGATCGCATTCAAAATAGACTGCTTCTGAGTGACAGTTAATAACTGGCACTCGCACGCAAGTTGCAGAAACCTTCAAGTCAGGACGGTTGAGTATCTTCTGCGACTCCTGAAGCATTTTTTGCTCCTCCAGTGTGAAGTGGTTATCAAGAAGCACATCAATGCTGGGAATCAGATTGAAGGCCAAAGGCAGAGGAAAGCGCTCTGCTTTTGGTGGTTCTAGTGGAGTTTTGATGATTTGTAAACAACCGTTTTTGAGTTCCTCAATACCTGTGACACCTCGACCAGAAGCAGATTGATATGTACTGACAATCACCTGCTTGACGTGGTAACTTTCTTCAATCGGCTGTAGAAGGCGTACCAACGGAATTGTTGAGCAGTTTGGATTAGCGATGATTCCACTTTTAGGCCGCTCTACTAAAAGATGACGGTTTACCTGCGGAACAACAAGTGGTGTATCGGGGTTCATCCGAAACGCATTGGTGTTGTCAATCACAATTGCACCTTGCTCTACTGCCTTGCCTACCCACTCACGACTAATGGGGGTTCCAGCAGCAAAGAAGGCAATGTCAACACCTGTAAAGTCAAAGTCCGCCAAATCGCAAACTTCATAATCGCGTCCACCCTGAGTTAAGCAACGACCGACTGAGCGCGATGAAGCGACTAAATGCAAGTTTGAATATTTAAAAGAGCGCTCCTCAAACAGGGACAAGAAAGTAGTACCGACGATACCTGTCGCTCCGACAATCGCGATACTAGGATTTTTCTGAACAATTGGCATGGCTTTCTCCGTAAAAACTTTGTAGTGGATAAGATTTTAAGTTCAACATCCACAGTTGTTGATTAGCTCACATCTTTGAAGCCAAGTTAGTTGGTAATAATGACCAGTTTAAGTTCACAGCAAGGCTGGCGAGTACGATGAGTGCAACGCCGACTCCCTGTATTGGCTCTAAGATATGCCCGTAGATGACGTAATCACTAAGCATCGCACTAGCCGGATTAGCAAAAGTAAGAACTGCGATCGCTGATGTTGTGAGCTTTTGGTAGGATGAATACATCAAAATGTATACAATACCAGTGTGAATTACACCTAACCCCAGTAGGTAGTACCAGTGGTTGCCAAAGAGAGGAACTTTTTCAAGAGAAGTGAAAGGTAGAAGCAAAAATACTCCCAGTGTCAAATGAATTAGGACGATGAGGTGGGGGCGCACGCCCTCAAGACACTTGACAAGGAGCGTAGTCAGAGCATAAAAGATAGCTGCGAGTAGAGCAAATAATATACCGACAATATAAGAACTGTGGAATGACACCATAGTGAACCGCAGTTTAGTAACCAGCACTAATCCTAAAAATGCGATCGCAATCCAGCCAATTTTGTTTTTGGAAATAGTAGTCTTAAGTATTAAACTACCTAGTATAACTACAAAAAAAGGTTGGGTATGATAGACTACAGTCCCCAGTGCTATTGAGGTTAAAGAGAAGGATTTGAAAATCAATACCCAATTGAAGATCAGCGATACACCACTGAGTAAAGCCAAGGTTAGTAGTCGCAAGGTTAAATTGTGTTGCTTAAAATATCCTTTAAAATAGCAGAATAAACCCAAGAATATTGCTCCGAATATACAGCGAAAAAATACAACATTAAAAATTGCTTGATGCGACTCCTTAAAAAATACACCAACTGTTCCTGACACAAGCATAGCAACGGTCAGTTCAATAGTCCCAGTAGAAAAGTTTTCCTTTTTCATCTTTAAATAAGACTAAAAATATTCAACTTTTACTTGTATCCCCAAACCTGGAATAATCTAGCAAAGACTATGATACTTTCTGGTTTTTCAATAAATTGACCTAGCTCTGTTAAAAGAGAATCTATCTCTTTTGGTGAGGCAAGCTTTTCGGAAATAATTGCTTCTTTAATATTCAGCAGCGTTATTTGGGGAATTATTTTTTCTGAAAGTTTTGTAAATATTGGTTGTACTAAATTCACTTGAACATTTTTAAACCCTGACTCTCTCAAAATTTTAGGAATTTTAGCTCCTAGATCAACATTTCCACCTCTTCGATCAATTACCTGACGGTGTAGTTCAAGATATCTTGCAAAAGCCTGAGATTCTGGATGACAGTAATATCCAGAAAAGTCTGTTTCTTCAACTATAGCAACTCCCCCAGGTTTTAAAGCATGATACATTTTTGTAGTCACTATTCCGGGATTTGTTAAATGTGCTAGTAAAAACCGAGAATAAGTCAAGTCGTATTGTGATTCTTCATCGATATCAAAAGCATTTAATGCTCTAAATTGAATATTAGTAAATTCCTGTTGAAATTCTTCTTGAATCAACTGGATAATACTATTATCCATATCTATGCCAATGACTTTACCTTTTTCTCCTATTAATTTAGCTATCTCTGTAGTTACATCACCACCTCCACATCCCACATCTAGACAGTGCATTCCTTCACTAATTCCAACGTTTTTTAAAAGATTTAGTGTAGTTTCTTGCACAACTTCTGCTAGTACTTTCAGACGGTCTTTACCTTTTTGACCTCCGGAAATTACATAATTAGTTTTCATTTTACTGTCCTCTCATTATGTCAACAACATTTAATCTTTCGGATGATTAATCAAAAATCATTCAGAGTATTTAGATTGAAAATGCAAAGCCGTACATTTGAGTTTGATTAACATCATTCATTTGGCGTGTATCAAGTTGGGTAAAGCCAAATTTATTATAGAGACGATGACCTTGGGTAAATTGAGTAAAAGACCATAGCTCTATATGAGTTTTTCCCTGTAATTGTGCCCAGTCAACCGCAGTTTTAAGTAATTGGTAGCCTAAACCAAGACCTCGAAAATCCCGTTTAAGATAAAGCCTGACGATTTCAGCTTCTGAAGATTTGATTATTTTTACACCTACAGTCCCAATAATTTCTTCTTGCACTAATAGAACAAAGAAAGCAGCAGATTTTTGATTGTATTTTTGCTCAAAATCTAAAATATCTGGGATTTCTTGAGAAACTTCAAATACAAGACCATGCTCAATATAAACCTCACGCATAATATTGATTATGCTAGGAACATCATTATGAGTGGCTAAACGAATTTTGGAATTAATAGTTGGTTTTGTTGACATAGGTAGCTATACTTGTCTTCAGTTTTGTTTGGTAAACAAGTTTATTAAAGTTAAGATAAAACCTTTTGACTGAGTAACTTGAGGTTAAGAAAAGCTTCGAGTCCTTCGGTTCCGCCTTCATATCCATAGCCACTGTCTTTAATACCTCCCACTGGTGCATTCGGAGGCACTCCACTCAGTTGATTGATGCCGACATTACCTACTTCTAAAGCCCTAGCGGCAGCCTCTGCTACTACAGGCGAACTAGTAAATACGTAAGCTGCAAGTCCATAAGCATTACTATTTGCTTGATGAATTGCTCGATCAAAGTCGGCAAAAGGTGCAATGGGGATGATCGGCCCGAATGGTTCCTCATTCATAATGGCTGCATCGTCTGGAACTTCAATAAGTACTGTAGGCAAAAAGAAATATCCTGGTCTTGGCAGCCTTTTTCCTCCAGTTACCACACACCCGCCTTTAGCTACTGCATCAGCAACTAAGCGTTCCATTGCTGCAATTCGACGGGGGTTTGCCATTGGCCCCATGTCAGTGTTCTCGTCCATCCCATCACCGACTCGAATATTTTGTACAAGTTCTGTGAAGCGTTTGAGGAATGGTTCATAGAGAGTTTCATGCACATAAATTCGGCTAGGTGCATTGCAACTTTGACCAGAGCCTTTAAACTTGTAAGCAGCGATCGCTTCAGCAGCAGTATCAACATCTGCATCTGCAAAGACGATCGCTGGTGCATGACCACCAAGTTCCAGGGTACAGCGTACTAGATGATCTGTAGCTAGCTTTGCCAGTTGTTTCCCGACTACTGTCGAACCCGTGAAAGAAAGCTTCCTGATAATTGGCGAAGCAAGAAGATGTTTAGAAATCGCTGGTGGATCGCCAAAAACTAAATTGACTACACCAGGTGGCAATCCGGCATCAATCAATGCCAGTGCGATCGCTACAGCTGAACTTGGTGTTTCTTCCGCAGCCTTGAGAATTATTGTACAACCAGCAGCAAGTGCTGGTGCTATTTTTCGGGCACAAACAACTGCTGGATAGTTCCACGGTGTAAAGGCAGCGACAACACCAATTGGTTCAGGTACGATAAATCTGTGATAGTCTGTCACAGGAAAATTACGGTACTCTAAAATTCGTTTTGCTTCTTTGGCGTTCCAAGCAATGGTTTCGGCTGCTCGGATCAATTCTTGGCGGGATTCGCTTACTGGCTTACCTTGTTCGCAGGTAAGCAAGAGTGCGGCAGCATCAATACGGTCATAAAGTAATGTCGCTGCCCGATCTAATATCTTCACACGAGTACTTACTGGTGTATCACGCCAAGTTAAAAAGCTTTTTTTGGCAGCAACGAGTGCTCGGTCAAGATCGGTTTGACTTGCATAAGCTACCCGTCCTATTACCTGTTCGTTAGCTGGATTGATTAATTCCCCAAAACGATTATCGCTGCCATTACACCAGTTGCCGTCAATTAACAAACCAAACTCTTGATTCATAAAAGAGTTTTATGGGTAGTAGTACCATTAGTTCAACAGAAGCGCAAACATACTTGCACATTTAAATTCCAGTGCATTACCTTGTTGCTGAAAGCGTTGCTGCCTTGCCAACAAGTGCCTCTCCATTCCGACCCAGTACTTGGGTATCTGGGCAGATCAGGATCAGAGCATACTGAGTATAAGGTGTCAAACCGATTCCTAAATGGAACACCCCGTTACTGCCGCCATAAGTTTCGTTCATACCGAAATTCCCAGGTAGAAGTTCGTGAGCGGTATTAATGCCAAACCCCATTTCCCAAATAATCCGGTAACGGGAATCTAACATAAACATATTATTGAGCATATCAACTGCTGGTTGAGCTTCTGGATGAGATGCCCGTAACTCTGTAATCAGACCGTTATTAACGGTAGCAATGACTGCGCGATCGCGCATACACTCAAGCCATTTGTAAATTCGCATCTGATCTTCAGATAAAAAGGAAACTGCTCCTGAGTGGACTGTAGGCTGACCCTGCAACGCAATCTCACCGTTCACTGCTAGCCTGAGGTTGGCGTTAAATCGCATGATATCATCGGGTAGTGCGCTGAGTTCCCCTGCTGGCGCGATTTGCTGTTCTCCCCATTCGATAAATCCTGCCTGTTGGTTCCACTCATAGCTGTCATCTAGGTGTTCAAAGATTGCTTTAGTACCTTGAGCTTCGTTGACAATTTCCAGATACTCACTATTCCTTCCCAAATCGAAGAAGCGATCGGCAAAGGCTTCTAGTTTTTCAGGATCGGTGCGCTCCATGATTCCCAAAAAATGCTGAATCGCTAATAATGACGTTGGTGTGGAATTGCAAGGCATGACGACTAGCTTGCGCTGTCCCAGCTTTTCGGGTGCAGGAGACTCAAAGAAGTATTGGGGAGAAATCACAAGAACATGAGCTGGCTCAGGAATACTTTCGTTTAACAACTGTTCAAACGATCGCTCTGCATCATAAGACACAATTTTTGTAGAAGTATAGCCGCTATCTTCTCCAATTTGGAACTGGTTTACTAAAGAGGAGTTGGTAACAAGGCAGAAATGACTATCTTCGCTAGCTCCAAATTGACGAAGGCGTTGTGGACGGATGAGTATAGTTTCCATTTTGATAATATCCTTAAATACAAAATGTTGATTCTTTACAGAACTGACTTAAAAACAACCTAAAATACTATTTTTAGTAATTGTCACCATATTTATACTTGAATAAATAAGTATATATGAACGTTGATTTATTCTGAAAAATTACTACTTCATAATATACAAACTTTTCTATTTCGTTTAATAAATAGGAGAAATAAATTCCTCCTATTTATTCGGCTGTTATGCAAATAAATTACATTTTTTAGAATTCAGACTTGTTAACAAGTCTGAATTGTTGAGGTTTATTAAAACAACCTCTTACAAATGGAATTTAAATGCTAATTAGCTAATCCAAAAAAATTAGCCTAACAATGTGCCAAGGTAACGACCGTTCTTGTTTACTTTCTTCATGGTTATTTCTCCATTCTGGTTAACGTTTGTTCTTGAGGGCTATTTAAAAACCCTGAAATGCGAATTGAACAGTAGTTAGCTAATCCAAAAAGATTAACCTAACAATGTGCCAAGATAACGACCGTTCTTGTTTACTTTCTTCATGGTTATTTCTCCATTTTGGTTAATGTTTGTCTGCTTGTACAAGCTAAATAGACAATACAACTATTTTTTGAAAAATACAAGCCTTTAAAAAATGTTTTTTAACCTTTTTAAATATATAAAAACCAGTTTTTTAGCAACCTAAATAGAACGATTTTGACACAGCAATAAGAATCATTAGTACACTGTGTTATATCGTCTGAGCAATGAGTGAAATATTTTTTGTGTTTTTCAGTAACTAGTTAGAAATTTCATTTATGTCACCAATTACTTCTTTTAAAAAGCACAAATAATTGCTATTTTTTTGCCTTTTTCTCTTATTCAAAGAGTTTTCTTGAGTTAATGCAGATATATAACAGTTACTGCTCGCTACAGCGGTCTTCATCCTATTTTGATTAATAACGTAGCTGAACAAACTGAAAGTCCGCATTACAAACTAATGCCGATCAATTATCTGTGCGCTATATACTGCACTAAGACTTGAATAAAGGTGCGTGTAAGGGCAAGTCCAAGTCTAAAAACATTAATACCTCTGATTTAGATAAGCTAATTAGGACTGAGAATTCTGTTCTTCAATCGAAACGACTGGTGTCCAAGCTCGTAAACGTCTTTCTTGTCGTGATTGCATAGTCTCTCCATCGTAGTTCACAGTTACTGAATCTTGAGAGACTAACTGAGCACAATCTAGGACATTGACATTGATGGTGGCAAAGGACTGCTGTGTTTCATTCTGCATGAGAGCGGCAACATAAACGCCGCAGCAACCGCAAATTAGGAAGTCGGCTGTGTGCATACCAAAGCGATAACGAATGACCTGCTCAGGATTGATAATCTGAATTTGCAAGTCTCCATTGGGATCTGAGGTACTACGTGTGCCGTGTTTCCGACAGAAGGAACAAGCGCACGTCCGGACAGGTAATTGGTTTGGAGTATGTGTGCTGTTAAATATAAGTTTGAGCTTGCCACAGTGACATCCACCTGGAAGCGGAAAGTGTTGACTATCCATCTAACTTTCATCCCTATACTTGCTCTCAGAAACCTGCTATACTCAACGGACGTAACTAGCCCCGTTGACATCAATGGTAGCGCCTGTCACATGACGTGCTAAATCTGATGCTAGAAAAATTACGACGTTAGCAATATCCTGTGGCATTGCCATTTCTCCCAGTGGTGTTTGGGAGATAGCCGCTGACTCACCATAGCTATCGAAGTACTCGGCGTTAAGTTCTGTACGGACAAATCCAGGAGCGATCGCATAAACTAGGATATTCTTATCGGCAAATCCACGAGCGATTGTACGAGACAGAGCAAGCATTCCTCCTTTCGATGCTGCGTAGTGCGTATAGTCAGGCAAGTCACCCCGGAATCCTGCTCTGCTGGCAATGTTAATAATCTTTCCACCACCTTGCTGTTTAAAGTGATGGATAGCCTCACGACACAGGGATGCCGGAGCAACTAGGTTAATATTGAGTGTACGTATCCAAGAGGTATGCCAGTCCTCAAAATCACCCTCGATAAATGCTTTTTCATACACTCCTGCATTGTTCACAAGTACATCAATGCGATCTCGCCACTCAGTTGCACGCTCCCATAAATATGGGACAGCCGTGACATCAGCGAGATCACAAACGACTACGTGACAGCGCTCTGAGCCTAAATCAGCTTGTAAAACATCAAGTTGATCTGCAAGTACATCGTTGGCTACGACATAACCACCCGCAGCCACAACAGCGCGTGCAGATGCCTCACCTATACCACGAGCCGCTCCTGTAATTAGTACTACTTTTCCTGTGAGGTCAATCATAGTTACCCTGCCCAAAGTCTAGACAACATAGCAAGCTTTGTCAAAATAATTCCTAATGACGCTTTCTACGCGTAGCGTCTCGTAAAAAGCATCATTACGAATTAGTAATTTGGCTCATCTAGTAACAGCGCTAGTGAGTTCTGGAGTACCAAGAAGTAGCTTTTTATCCTTTCCATATACCCGAATACCAGGACAAATCAAATCGAGATGGTACTGTGTGTAAGGTGTTAGACCAAGCCCAAAGTGCAGCGCTCCACTAGTACCACCGTAAACTTCGTTCATAGCATAATTACCCCAAAGTAAATCGAGTGAGGTATTGATCGCAAAGCCTAACTCCCAAATAGTCAAATACCGGGAATCAACAGCACCCATTGCTTTAAGCATCTCTGCTGCTGGTTCTACATCTGGGTGAGTGGGATGCAAATCCGTTACAACACCTTGCTCTACCTTGGCAATCAGCGCGTGCTGCTTCATGTGTCGCAGCTGACTGAAAATGCGTGCTTGATCCTCTCGTAAGAAAGATGGCTCACCACTATGTAGAATCGGTAGTCCTCGAAATGCAATCTCACCATTGATTGCAAGGTAAAGATTGGGATTAAACTCCCAAATATCGGCAGGTAAGACACTAATTTCTCCTGATGGCGCGATTTGTTGTTCACCCCACTCTAGAGGCCCAGCCTGCAAATTCCATTCGTATTTGTCGTTAAGATGGTCGAAAATTGCGCGAGTGCCGTACTCTTCATCTACAATTTCTAAGCGATCGCTTTTTTGTCCTAACTCAAAGAAACGGTCAGCGAACTCTGCCTGAGCATACGGATCGGTTCGTTCGATCACACCAAGAAAGTGCTTGACAGCTTCTAGTGGTGTTGGTGTGGAATTGGAAGCCATCGCAATCAGCTTGCGCTTGTCCCCCAATACCTCTGGATTGGGAGAACGGAAAAAACAGTTTGGTGAAACTACAAAAATATGCGAGTTTTCTGGGATTTGGTTTTGTAGTATTGCTTCAAATGAGCCTTCCTGGTCATAGGTAACTGTTCGATAGTCTGTATAAGCACCACTTTTCTCAATCAAGAATTGCTCGACAATATCTGTGTTAGTCACCAAGTAAAAAATACAATCTTCTGACGGGCCAAACTGTCGGTAAGAACCAGGTCTAATGGTAATAAGCTCCATAAATCACCCTTTTTTTAAACAACGGTTATAGTTTCTTGTCCAACGACTGTAATATGCGATGTTTTGCTAAGTCTGTTGATATGTGAAGAATACAAAGCAGCCGATCTACTGGAGTCAGATTGTTTTGGAAATAGTATCCTATGTCAGGTTTCTTTGTTGTTGGTAGCGAGGGGTAAAAATCTATCGGTACACTAGCATTTTTAATCACGCCTGTATGCAAACAAAACTCTAGACCAGGACAGATACTCTTTGCAATCAGACAAGCTATCTCGTTCATCTCTAACTTTGGTATTTCCCCGTCAATCCGAGGATACATTTGAACACCATCAAAGCGTGAGAATACCCGCATTGCCGAAAAAACAGCAGGATGACAGGTTTTTAGAGCAACGATTGATGGGAATCCAAAATGTTCTTGACTTACCTTGTAAAGATGGAATCCCCACATACGTTTGAGCAGATGTGTTTTCTGATAACGGTCTGCAATCATTTGTATTTTGACGTGCAGAAAGGGCAATGAGTCCATTTCTACCCAACTGGATGCCAATATAGCGATTAGGTCATTCGATATTGCCTCGACTGCAACAATTAAGTAATCACATTCTTCAAACCAGTTTTGCTTCGCCTGAAAATACTGTTCAATCTTTAAAGTCGGCATTGCTTGGATCAATCCTTGCACAATCCATTCCTTTATTGCTGGTTGAATAAGTTGTTTTGGAGTGGCGTAGTGAAGGATATAACGATCAAATAACCGCGAATCAAGCCAGTTTTTTTGCAAAAGTTGCATATTTGCAAGATGAGTGAATGAGCTTTTTCCCCGCGTCAGTCCTAATGATAAGTATTCAACCGGACTTGATATAGGACTCCGATTTGATTTTTGAAAATATACTGAGACTCAAAAGCCCGTTTTATCAGGGTTTGCTCTGAAATCTTGTTCAGAAATCAGATATGAGTCCTATATTAAAGTTAAAGAGAGGAGATACTTGCCTCACACTATACAAGAATCATCCTTAAATCTTCCGCAACAAAGTGTTGCATAGATCAAGACACCTGTGCCAGCACACTCATATCAAGGGATTTTCCAAGGATTAGATCGTCAGTTTGACCTACAATCAACTGCTGATGCAGTTCCATAAAGTATGCAACATAAAGACGACCTACATTACGTATATGTTCGAGGACTTTCTCCTCATCCTCAGGAGTCTTGATTAAAGATACAAGGACATCCCACACAAAATCGTCATGGTCATCTTTGAGATCGAGGTTCACATGTCCTCTAGCTCCGATAATTTTGTCTTTGCCTAGAATCTTCGCCAAATTGTCCAGCCATTGCGGTTGGGTCTTTACAGTTGTGTATTCAACGAAGTAAACGCTTGAGATCAGAGCCATTGGACTATCTTTGTATTCAATGTCAAAGAGCAAATATCCCATAAGCAGCTTTGTTGAGAGCATTGGCTGTTGCGAGTAAATCGCATCCTTCGATACGCCTACCGCCTCAAGATCCCTGACGAAGAACTCGGTGTCGTGAAGCATCTCCTCCTCAGTGTATTTCGCCCATGCTTTGGCTTGAACTGGGTCATGCTTAGTGAAGTATCGGATAGCTAGTGCATCCACTGTACGTTTTAGCCGCAGCCGAAGAATAGTTTCAATGTTGTGACGCTTGTAGTAATCCATATTGATTTGCGATCCATTCAACATATGTTGAGAAAACGGAACTTCCTTATAGAACTTCACAATCATGGAGTCTAGGAGTGCGTCTACACGCGATCTGAGTTCCGGTTTTTTAGGCTGACCAATAGGCTTTTTCATTTTTGGCAAAATTGATTTATTTTCAATGGTTTCAGAACTTTGGAAGTGCAGAATCAGAAACTGGGAATCGAGAAGGTTGGTATTTCAGAATAGTTTTTCTCGCTGTCTCTAAGATTACCTATTCTTCTAATCCCTGATAATCTACGGGTTTTAGCTGAAGTTAGTGCATTCGACTGGCACTGAAGTTGTGGTTAGTAAAATATCTTGTTTGTGGTTTAATACCAACTTATCTGGTATAAATCCTATACCAATCCAATTCAGGAAAATGTAACTCCAGATACACTTTTTCATTTCTCTCTAGAATCCCTATTGAGTCAATAGGTTTTTTAAATCTAGCGATCGCCACCTACCTTCAGTTGTTGCTTTTTGGCAGATGTAAATTTTTTTTGCATAGCAAAGGCTGCGCTTACTGCCAGAAAAATTCCACTTACACCTTGATTTTCTGGTACTGAGGTAGTTTTGGCGGTAGTGAAACCGTAGTTTTTTAGTATCTTTTGTCCAGTTGGTGAAAGAATATATTCAGCTAATTTTGTTCCTTCTGGACTAGCGTCTTTAAGTACAGTTAGTCCATAATCAGCTTTAACTGCTAGGTTTTCAGGTAGTTCTACAATTTGCAGATTGGACGACTGTTTGAGGGCTGAAAGAGCAATAGTATAGTAGGACAAATAAATATCTACCTGCTGCGTGTCTTCAATAAAGTACACTAAGTTAACCCTTCCGGCTGGAACCGATGGGGAATTGGAACCGCCGGACAAACGTAGGGCTTTCTCATTAAGCTGTTGAAAGCTACCTGGGTTGATTTGATCAGCTTTGCGAAACACCTCCTGTGTGTAATCCCCTAATGGCTCTGCTAAAGGGGTTGAGGTGCCCAACTTGATCTGTGGGTCTAGGAGTTTGCCCAATAGGTTATCTGATGTCAGTGACAAATCTGATCGCGCAACAGCGACCAAACGATTGCTTGCAAATGTTTCTACTGGTTCACTTAAACCTTGTTCAAATAATGTAAGTGGGTTGTTTAGATCCGCACTAGCAAAAACATCTGCGGATTTTCCTCTCTGTGATAACTCTTGTTCTATGAGTTCTCGTGTTAAACCAGATGGGCCAAATTGGGTTGTTACCGGAATCCTATATTTTTGGGTAAAAGAGTTAGCGACTTGTGTCAAACTATCGCGCAAACTACCCGCACCGTAAAGAGTAACAGCAAAAGCCGGATGAGGCAGAATGAGACTGAAAGTACTGGTAGTCAGCGAGATGATAATTAAATACTTTTTCATGCTTGTTGACTCAGTAATGTCTAAGGACTTAAGTCTACGAGAAAACGAAGTTCACTGATAATTTACTTAAACCTTGCTAATACACTTCGAGTGGTTTATTAATATCAGCACTAACGAAGATATCTTGGTCTTTTCTCTATGATGCGATCGCCGAAGGCGGAGCGAAGCCTATCGCCCTGGATATCAAATGAACAAAATATCCATTGTTACAAGAATATTGTTCTAGCTAAAATCCTGAGCTACTGATGGGTTTCAGCTTAGTAGATTGATTCTGGATACAAAATGAATAAATTATTCTCAGCCTAGTGTTCTTCTACTTTAGCTATTTACTTTTGACAAATGCTCGTTTTTTATTAAGGGCAAGAACTAAGCCAACTGCAAGGACACTTCCACCTATACTATTAGGTTCAGGAACAGAAGTAGAGGGGGCGCTAAATCCATATTTCGCCAGCACTTTTTGTCCATTTGGTGAAATAATGTAATCAGCTAGTTTTTGACCATCTGGACTGGCATTATTTAATACTGTTAAACCATAATCAGCCTTGACGGCTAAGTTTTGTGGTAATTCGACCAGTTTCAGACTTGTTGAATCAGATGGAACTTGTAGTGCTAACAAAGCGCTAGTATAATATGCCAGATTGACATCTACTGGCTCCGGACTTTCTACCAGAGAATAATAAATACTACCACCAGAATTATTTCTATTTTGTGGTATTATCTGCGGCGTCAGCCCTGAATTACTTTGATTATCTATTTTATTTGGCGAGAAAAAAGCAGTGTTTTTATTTAACTTTTGAAAACTCCCTGGTTCTATTTGATCGGCTTTTTTATATACGACCTGTGCATAGTATCCTAAAGGATCAGTATCAGGTGGTGTACCTATCCGAAGATTGGGTAACTGCTCCAAAAAATTACTGGATGTTAAAGATGAATCAGATCTAGTGACAGCAACTAAACGATTGCTAGCGAACTTTACCACTGGCCCACCCAAGCCTTTCTCATATATTTCGAGTGGTTTATCGGTATCAGCACTGGCAAAAATATCTGGTCTTTCCCCTCCCTGTGTTATGCGATCGCGCTGGATATCAGAATGATTAAAACTTGTTTCTACAGTAATACCATTTTCCTTGGTAAAATCATCAGCTATTTCAGAAAGACCTGCTCTCAAACTACCGGCACCAAATAAAACAACTGAAGAAGGTTCTGTTTGAGGCGAGGTTCCAATGCTAGCAGCAAAAGTTTTGTTGCTGACAATTATGTTAAAAATGCAGCTAGTCAGTGAAGCAGCGAGTAAGTATTTTTTCATGTTTATACAGCTTGGGTTCAATACTCTTTTGTAGCTTATTTAACAGCTTTAACAGCAGTTATGATATGTGGAAAATATTCAAACTATCCAACCTACTCCCTGATTTATGAGGTTGGATTTGGTTTTGTACTTGATTTTTCAGTTATAAGTATATTACCAACAAAGTTGGAGAAAATGATTTTAATATTTCTTGATTTGAAATCTACTAGGGTATTTTATGCAACAAGAGTTTTCTTAGAACAATTCACACGTAACAGTTTCATAGATAAAAATGCTGTTTCCACTATCGGAATTTGGTTATTCACAGTGTCAGGAAAATTTGATAATTTTCAGTAATTAACTCCACCAGCAGGAAAGAAAGTACTGTGATAATGTGCTTTCTATCTTTATTTAGCGTTACTAGAGTTGTAATATTGAAGAATAATTTCCAAATTTTGACATAAGAGGATGTTTGAAAAGTCGTATTCTCGGTATAAAAATTTTTAAGTGCCCCATAAATCCCCTTTATAAAGGGAGACTTTGATTCCGGTTCCCACCATTTTAAAGGGGTTAGGGGGGATCTAAAAGTGCCTAAAATCACAGTGAAATACTTTTCAAACAACCTCTAAGTTGCACTCATCCTGTGCTAAGGCCACAGAAAATTGTATAATCAACAGCTTATCGATCAAAAATTTCTATAGAGAATGACAGAAGTAATAAGATCCGGGGGACTAAATAATATTGAGTCCATTGAGTTTGAAGAGCAGTGCTTAGAAAAAGCCAGAGAAACAGGCGATCGCAATCGGGAAATCTTTTCTTTGGCAAGTTTGGGCAATGCTTACCAGTCACTCGGCGAGTACCACCTAGCAATTGAGTTTTATCAACAGTGGTTAGATATAGCAACAGAAATAGGCGATCGCTTAGAAGAAGCCAAATCTTTATCTGGATTGGGTAACGCTTACCAATCACTAGGCAAATACCAGCGAGCGATTGAATTTTATCACCAGTGGTTGAGTATTACCAGGAAAATAGGCGATCGCACTGGGGAAGGCATAAGCTTAGGAACTTTGGGCAATACTTATGAATACCTGGGTAAATACGAGCAAGCGATAGAGTTTTACCAACAATGGTTAAGTATAACCAAGAAAACAGGCGATTGGACTAATGTAGGTCTTTGCCTGGGAAGTTTGGGCAATACTTATGAATCATTGGGATCTTACCAACTAGCAATTGAGTTTTACCAACAATGGTTAGGGCTGGCAAAATTCATCAGCGATCGCAATGGTCAAAGTATGGCCTTAAGTGGATTGGGCCGTGCTTATAAGGCTTTAGGAAAGTACCAAAGAGCGTTTGAGTTTTATCAGCATTCATTAGAGATCAGAAGGAATCTTGATGACCGAAATGAGGAAGCAAACGCCTGGTTTAATTTGGGTTTAGTGTTAGAAAAAATCAATCGAGAATCAGAAGCGATGAATGCCTTTTGCAATGCTCGTGAAATTTATCATGCAATGGGACTCGATGCCAGCCTGCAAGATTGTAATCATGCCATTGAGTTTCTTTCTCAAAATGTTGCAAGCACCGCATCTGCCTTCTGGTTTAAGAAATGGTTAAGTCATTTGTCGCAGTCGATCAAAAATGGTTCTAAATGAAGAGTGCTGAGTTGCGAGTTAAAAGACCCTTTTAGGGACTTCCAAGAAATAAATTACTCTTAGCTGAACTTTTCAATTTAGTTGCTGTTTCTTTAAGCAAAATTTTTAATGAGTCAGTTAATTCCATTGACACTCCTACACATCCCAAAACTCGAATCAGACATTGAACTTACTACAAAAGGGAAGTCAGGACTACCGACAGCAGCCCTGACTTCACCTGTATACAATGATTATTATTCTTATACTGAGAAATTTTATTTATTGGAAGTCACCTGTGTCAATAAAATTGATAATTAGTTGCAATTGCTGACTGATCTGCTGTAATGTTTCTTCTCAAGAAAATGATTACATTCTCAGTAACTAGCAGCTATTTGCTGGTTTATTGATAGTAGTGGCAAGTGAAGATGTAGGTGTAGGGGTGGAAATGGTGTTTAGGCAAATATTAAAGATTCTTTTGGCTACAAGCTCTGTTTGGTTGTGGGTTGCAATTAGTGCAGCTGCTAGTGAAATGTCGTCTCAACAAGTACAAGAGAAATCTGCGATCGCAAAAGTATTACCCAATTCCAGGACGATTAGAGAGATTCCTCTCCTTAGTGAAATAGAACGTCCCAGCACCAGTGCTCAACATCTAGTACAGTTGCCAACACCAACCAACCCCCTTTAGAAGGAAGGTGAAGTCGTGCAGGTGACAGGAGTAAAAGCTAATCCCACTCCCCAAGGTGTGGAAATAATTTTACAAACTCTTGGTGGGCAACAGTTGCAACTGTTAAATCGCAGTGCTGGCAATAGCTTTATTGTTGATGTTCCCAACGCACAATTGCGTTTACCTAGTGGCGATGCATACACATTCCGCTCAGAAAAACCACTTGAGGGGATCATTGAGATCGCAGTAACTAACTTTGATGCTAAGACTATCCGAGTGACGGTAACGGGTGAAGGGGGTGTACCAATTGTTGAGTTGTATGACAGTCCCAACGAAGGTCTGATCTTCAGCGTAGCCAGTACTGCACCTTCAACGCAACAGAGTCAGCAACCTCAAACACAACCACCTACACAGCAGCCTCAAAACCAGACACAACCAACTCAACCATCAGCTAGTGGTGATGAACCAATTGAATTGGTGGTGACAGGCGAGCAAGATGGATACAATTCATCCGATGCATCAACTGCAACCAAAACTGATACTCCTCTACGCGACATTCCCCAATCGATTCAAGTCATCCCTGCAACCGTGATTCAAGATCAAGGCGCAGTTCGTCTAAACGAAATTGTCCGTAATGTCAGTGGTGTGTCAACTTCAAACAATGATGGTGGTCAGGGACAAAGTTACAAAATTCGCGGATTCGATGCTAACGTTTACAAAAACGGTTTTACTGACGATTATCTCTCCGATCAAGACAGCGCTAATATCGAGCGAGTTGAAGTTCTCAAAGGTCCAGCCTCGGTGTTGTTTGGACGCTTGGAACCTTCGGGTATCATCAACTTGATAACCAAGAAGCCATTAGCTTCCCCCTATTACAATTTAAATTTTACCGCAGGTAGCTATAGTTTTTATCGCCCCACACTAGATTTTTCTGGTCCATTAACGGAGGACGGAAACCTAGGTTATCGTCTCAACGTTGCCTACGAAAATTCTGGAAGTTTCCGCGACTTTGTTAACAAAGAAAGATTTTTTATTGCTCCTGTACTGAGTTGGAAAATTGGTAACAAGACAAACCTGACTTTTGAAGGTGAATATCTCCATACGGAAAGTCCTTACGATCGCGGGCTAGTGACAATTGGCGATCGGGTTGCAGATATTCCGATTAGCCGCTATCTTAGCGATCCCAAAAATCAAGTCGTTGCAGATGGATCAAAAACGTACTTGACTTTGAATCATGACTTTAATCAGAATTTATTGCTGCGTACTGCTTTTCGGGTGACGACTTCATTATATACATTTAATCGTTTTGTCCTTCAGGGATTAGGTGCCAGTAACGACGGAACTGTTAATCTTTTCAATACTCCTCTAAGTCTGTATCGTGAAACTTATTATCTACAGAATGACTTAACGACTAAATTCAATACTGGCTCCCTCAAGCATACACTTTTGTTTGGTCTGGAGCTTGGTAAAGAGTCTCAGTGGCAGCAGAACGAGTCAGGACCCGCTCAGTCAATTAATATTTTTAATCCGGTCTACAACTTTTCTTTTGGTCCATATCAACCAACTCGTGATAATGCAATCAATAGCACCTCTTTCGGAATTTACCTGCAAGATCAGATAAGTGTGTTTGATAATCTCAAATTCCTTGTTGGTGGCAGGTTTGACACTTATCATTCCACAACACAAGATTTCCTCAATGCCTCAACCACAAAGACAGATAGCGATGCTTTTTCACCCCGTGTAGGAATTGTTTACCAACCGACGAAAGAGATTTCACTGTTTGCCAATTATAGTCGCTCGTTTGTTCCTATAACTGGTAGTGATAAGAACAGCAATGCTTTTGTGCCTGAACGGGGAACTGGTTACGAAGCTGGCATTAAAGGAGACTTTTTAAATAATCGTCTGTCTTCTACCCTAGCTTTCTACACAGTTACTAAAACCAATGTCAGAACTGCTGATCCCAGCGATCCCGCTAACTTTGAAATTCAAGTCGGCGAACAACGTGCTCGTGGCATTGAGTTGGATGTGGCTGGAGAAATCTTACCTGGTTGGAAAATCATTGCCTCCTACGGTTATATAGATGCAGAAATCACTAAAGACAATAGCTATCCAATCGGAAATACTCTCTCCAATACACCCCGACATACTGGTTCATTATGGACAACTTATACCTTTCAAAGGGGTCTTTTAGAAGGGTTTGGTGTTGGTGGAGGGCTTTTTGCAGCAAGCAAAGCTTATGGGGATCTGGATAACTCTTTTACTGTACCTGGTTTTGTACGGACTGATGCGGCACTTTTCTACAAAAAGGATCGCTTGAGAGCATCTATTAACTTCAAGAACCTATTTAGTACCAGATATTTCGAGACCGCTTTTTTTGGCTCAGCCTATCCTGCTGCACCGTTTACAGTTCAAGGAACGATTTCTTGGGAGTTTTGACGTAAGCCTCCACGACTGAATTCCTCTGTGACAAGGCTTGAATATTTTAAGGTAATTGCTATGAACTCTAAAAAACTACGCAACTTCGTATTTACCCTCTTTCCCCAAAAATAAGCTTCTTAGAGGGTTTCTACTAGAGAGCCATTTCATTGGCAACCCGCTTGCGCTTCGCACCCCAGTCAGGTGATTATGGAAAATGCAAATCTTTCTCATTTGCTCCTGGCAATTGGGCATAATTGTTGCCAACTATCACCAGACTGACTCAAAGCAGCTATGACAATCATTTATTCTCAGGCGGGTTTCAATGAGATATTTGAAGCATCCCGCCAAAATGACACAAACCCTCCGAGATCGAATGATTTTGTCACACGCTGGAAGATACCTAAGTTGATTGGTCGGGGGATTGGGCAGTTCTTTGAATTGCGGCAGGGTCTAAGTTTACATATTAATGATTGGCAATTACGCCATGACCTGATGATCGCCGATTATTCAAAATCTGAATCGAGGTTAAACTATGGCTTCTGCATCGACTCAGAAGGGTTTTGGATCAACGATACGGCGGTCAACTCCAAGCAATATGTTCTGTGGGGCAAGGGTATATCAGAGGGTAAAGTCGTAAAGTTACCAGCCGTTCAGCAGGGGATTTGGATTCAAGTTTATATGATGCCTGAACTGCTATATTCATTTGTGGGTGATGCATCCGGGCAATTGCCTGCCGTCTTTGAGCATCTAGTGAAACCACCGGATGAGGAGCGATCGCTTCAAATCGGAACGACTACACCGCAGATGCAGGTTGCTTTGCAGCAGATATTGCACTGTCCCTATCAAGACATGACACAGAAGATGTACCTAGAAGGTAAAATCTGGGAACTGACGGCATTGCTCCTAGAACAGGTGAAAGCAAAGCAGGATTTGCCAGATCCAATTTGGCAATTGAAACCGGAGGATGTAGACCGCATCTATTATGCTAGAGAACTGTTGCTCAATCGGCTAAACAATCCTCCTTCCCTGACAGAACTGGCGCGGCAGGTAGAGCTAAATGACTGCACGCTCAAGCGGGGCTTTCGGCAAGTATTTGGCAAAACTGCGTTTAGCTATTTGCATGACTATCGACTAGAACAAGCGCGGCAGCTATTGACAACGGGCGAAATGAAAGTTGCAGAGGTTGCTGAAGCGATCGGGTTTGCAGATCCGGGATATCTGGCAAGAGCATTCCGCAAAAAGTTTGGTTGCTACCCTGGTTGCTACCGACGGCAGTTTAAGTAAGATGAAAAATTCCGTCTAGTCAGCAAAAAAATTCCGTCTAGGCAGCAAAACAATCACCCATTGCTCCCACTTTCTGGTAATCTTTTTGAAATAATTTCCTAATTATCGGTTTGATTAGGCTGGTGTGGAGAGTCATGGGTTATTCATTGAAATTGACATTGATTGCAAGTATCGTCTTGGTCATGATTGCTCCAACAGCTTGGGCACAGAAGAGATCCCCACTTAACAAAGCAGAATCGGGGGAGCAAATCGGGGGCAAGATTCGACAACTAAGTGAGATAGAGCTTCCGAATACCAGCGCTCAATATTTAGTGCAGTCGCCAACACCAAGCAACCAACAGAACCTTGGGGGACAAGTTATACCAATAACCTCCGTGAAAGCAAATCCGACAGCCAAAGGCGTAGAGGTGATTTTAGAGACACCTGCTGGAACTCAACTGCAAGTCACAAATCGCAGTGCGGGCAGCAATTTTATTGTCGATGTATCTGGCGGACAATTGCGTTTACCTTCGGGAGAGGCGTTCACATTCCGTTCTCAAAAACCAGTAGAGGGAATTACTGAAATAACAGCACAGAATATTGATGCAAATACTGTGCGGGTGACGGTGGTAGGGGAGAAAGTTTTGCCCACAGTTGAATTATATGATGATGATACAGGTCTGGTTTTTGCAGTAGCAAGTACAGCAACGGCAACTTCTGGACAACAGCCACCCCAAACACCTCAGGCTATTCAGCCAGGAAATCAGACACAGCCAACTCAACCATCGGCACAAGGTGATGAACCAATTGAGTTGGTGGTGACAGGTGAGCAAGATGGATACAATTCATCCGATGCATCAACTGCAACCAAAACCGATACTCCCCTACGCGACATTCCTCAGTCGATTCAAGTTATCCCCCGCGAAGTGATTCAAGATCAAGGTGCGGTTCGTTTGACTGACATCGTACGTAATGTCAGTGGTGTGGCAAATGCAGGAACTACTGAGGATCGTTCAGACAATTACATAATTCGGGGATTTGGTGCCAACATTTACAAAAATGGTTTCCTTGACGATTACTACTCCGATCGCGCCTTTCGAGACAGCGCTAATATTGAGCGAGTTGAAGTTCTCAAAGGACCAGCCTCGGTGTTGTTTGGACGCTTGGAACCTTCGGGCATCATCAACCTGGTAACCAAGAAGCCATTATCCGAACCCTACTACAACTTAAGTTTTACCGCAGGTAGCTACAGTTTTTATCGCCCCACTCTGGATTTTTCCGGTCCACTAACAGAGGACGGAAAATTGGGTTATCGTCTCAACATTGCCTACGAAAATTCTGGAAGTTTCCGCGACTTTGTACACAGAGAAAGATTTTTTATCGCTCCTGTACTAAGCTGGAAAATTGGTGACAAGACAAACCTGACTTTTGAAGGTGAATATCTCCACTCAGAAAGTCCTCGAGATGTTGGAATATATCTAATTGGCGGTAGGATTGCAGATGTTCCGATTAGCCGCAATCTCAGCGATCCGAGAAATCAACTCGCTGTAGATGAATCAAAAACTTACCTGACTCTCAGTCATAACTTTAATCAAAATTTATCGCTGCGTACTGCTTTTCGGGTGACAACTGCCTCAGAAACACTAAATCGTTTTGGCGTTCTAGGACTTTTTGCCAGTAACGACGGAACTGTTGATTTTTTCAGTTCTCCCTATAATCAGTATTATGAAACTTATTTTCTACAGAATGACTTAACTGCTAAATTCAAAACTGGCTCTGTCAATCATACAGTTTTGTTGGGTGTAGAACTTGGTAGATTGTATAGAAGGAGTAAGACAGAGCTAGCAGATGCTGGTAGCTCTAACGTTTTTAATCCTGTTTACAACTTTTCTTATGGTCCATATCAACCGCTTGACGATATAACACAGAATACCGATTCTTTCGGAATTTACCTTCAAGATCAGATAAGTGTGTTTGATAATCTCAAACTTCTTGTTGGTGGCAGATTTGACACTTATCATTCCGAATTGCAAAATTTCCTCAATTCCTCAACCACAACCACAGATAGCGATGCGTTTTCACCTCGTGTAGGAGTCGTTTACCAACCGACAAAAGAAATTTCACTATTTGCCAACTATAGTCGCTCGTTTAATCCTGTCAGTGGTACGGCTAAGAACGGTGATGCTTTTGTGCCTGAAAGGGGAACTGGCTACGAAGTCGGCATCAAAGGAGACTTTTTAAATAATCGTCTCTCCTCTACTTTAGCTTTCTACACAGTTACCAAAACCAATGTCGTAACTACCGATCTCAGCGATCTCACCGGAACCTTTTCAATTCAAGTCGGCGAACAACGCGCTCGTGGGATTGAGTTCGATATTGCTGGAGAAATCTTACCTGGTTGGAAAGTGATTGGTTCATACGCTTATACGGATGCAGAAATTACTGAAGACAATAGCTATCCAGTTGGAAATACTTTGGCTAGTACACCGCGACACAGTGGTTCATTGTGGACAACTTATACCTTTCAAACAGGTCTGTTAAAAGGATTTGGTTTTGGTGGAGGTATCTTTGCGGCTAGTAAAAATTATGGAACTCTGGATAACACTTATACTTTACCTGGTTTTGTACGGACTGATGCGGCTGTTTTCTACAAAAAGGATCGGTTGAGAGCATCTGTTAACTTCAAGAACTTATTTGATGTCAGATATTTCCAGGGCAGTTTTTTTGATACAGCCAATCCGGCCGATCCGTTTACAGTTCAAGGAACAATTTCTTGGGAGTTTTGAAGTAAGTTTTTACGGCTCTTTAACCTCTGGGTAGAGCATTCCGCAAAAAGCTTGGTTGCTACCAACGGCAGTTTAAACAAGATGAAAAATTCCCTCTAGTCAGCAAAAAAATTCCCTCTAGTCAGCAAAACAATTACCCATTGCTCCAATTTTCTGGTAATCTTTTTGAAATAATTTCCTGATTATCGGTTTGATTACGCGGTGTGGAGAGTCATGGGTTATTCATTCAAATTGACATTGATTGCAAGTATCGTCTCGGTCATGATTGCTCCAACAGTTTGGGCACAACAGAGATCCCCCCTTAACAAAGTAAGATCAACGGAGCAAACCCAGAGCAAGATTCGACAACTAAGTGAGATAGAGCTTGCAAATACCAGCGCTCAATATTTAGTGCAGTCGCCAACACCAAACAACCAAGAGAACCTTGGGGGACAAGTTATACCAATAACGTCCGTGAAAGCTAATCCGACAGCCAAAGGCGTAGAGGTGATTTTAGAGACACCTGCTGGAACTCAACTGCAAGTCACAAATCGCAGTGCGGGCAGCAATTTTATTGTCGATGTATCTGGCGGACAATTGCGTTTACCTAGTGGTGATACTTTTACATTCCGTTCTGAAAAACCACTTGCGGGAATTACTGAAATAACAGCACAGAATATTGATGCAAATACTGTGCGAGTGACGGTCGTGGGTGAAAAGGCTTTGCCCACAGTTGAGTTATATGATGATGATGCAGGGCTGGTTTTTGCGGTAGCAAGTACAGCAACGGCAACTTCTGGACAACAGCCACCTCAACAGCTCCAAGCTATTGAGCCAGGAAACCAAACACCTCAAGAGTCACCATCGGCACAAGGTGATGAGCCAATTGAGTTAGTGGTGACAGGGGAGCAAGATGGATACACTGCATCTGATGCATCAACTGCAACCAAAACTGATACTCCGCTACGCGACATTCCTCAGTCGATTCAAGTCATCCCCCGCGAAGTGATTCAAGATCAAGGTGCGGTTCGTTTGACCGAAGCAGTTCGTAATGTCAGTGGTGTGTCACTCGCAGGCACTAGTGGCGATCGTGGAGAAGATTACACAATTCGGGGATTCAGTGCCAACATTTACAAAAATGGTTTCCTTGATGATTTCTACTCTGCTCGCGCCTTTCGAGACAACGCCAATATCGAGCGAATAGAAGTTCTCAAAGGACCAGCCTCGGTATTGTTTGGACGCTTAGAACCTTCGGGTATCATCAATCTTGTCACCAAGAAACCATTAGCCGAACCCTACTACAATGTAGGTTTTACCGCAGGCAGCTATAGTTTTTATCGCCCCACACTAGATTTTTCCGGTCCATTAACCGAGGACGGAAAGTTGGGTTATCGTCTCAACGTTGCCTACGAAAATTCTGAAAGTTTCCGCGACTTTGTTAACAAAGAAAGATTTTTTATTGCTCCTGTACTCAGTTTGAAAATTGGTGACAACACAAACCTGACTTTGGAAGGTGAATATTTTCACACGGAAAATCCTCTAGATCGTGGGCTACCGGTAATTGACAATAAGATTGCAGATATTCCGATTAGCCGCTATCTCAGCGATCCAAGAAATCAAGTCGTTGTAGATGAATCAAAAACTTACCTAACTTTGAATCATGAGTTTAATCAGAATTTATCGCTACGTAGTGCTTTTCGGGTAACGACTGCATCAGAAACAAATAATCGTTTTGTCATTCAGCCAATTTTTGCAACCAGTAACAACGGAACTATTAATCTTTTCAATAGTGGTCCCGCTAATCAGTATTATGAAACTTATTTTCTACAGAATGACTTAACTGGTAAATTCAATACTGGCTCAGTCAAGCATACACTTTTGTTCGGTGTGGAAGTTGGTAGATTGTATAACCATAATCTGGGCGAGAAAGGACCCGATCAGCCGATTAATATTTTTAATCCTGTCTACAACTTTTCTTATGATGGTCCATATGAAACGTTTAACAATACAACAACCAATACCAACACTTTCGGAATTTACCTTCAAGATCAGATTGCCGTTTTTGATAATCTCAAACTCCTTGTTGGTGGCAGGTTTGATACTTATAATAGTGAAACACAAAATTTCCTCAATTCCTCAACCACAAAGACAGATAGCGATGCGTTTTCACCTCGCGTAGGAGTCGTTTACCAACCGACAAAAGAAATTTCACTGTTTGCCAACTATAGTCGCTCGTTTACTCCTGTGAGTGGTACGACTAAGAACGGTGATGCTTTTGTGCCTGAAAGGGGAACTGGCTATGAAGTCGGCATTAAAGGAGACTTTTTAAATAATCGTCTTTCCTCTACTTTAGCTTTCTACACAGTTACCAAGACCAATGTCACAACTGTTGATCCCAGCGATCTCACCGGAACCTTTTCAATTCAAGTCGGCGAACAACGCGCTCGTGGGATTGAGTTTGATATTGCTGGAGAAATTTTACCTGGTTGGAAAGTGATTGGTTCATACGCTTATTCTGATCCAGAAATCACTGAAGACAATAGCTATCCAGTCGGAAATACTCTGGCTAATACACCGCGACATACTGGTTCATTGTGGACAACTTATACTTTTCAAACAGGTTCGTTAGAAGGATTTGGTTTTGGTGGAGGCATTTTTGCAAACAGCGAAGCTTATGGAGATTTGGATAATTCTTACACCATACCTGGTTTTGTAAGAACTGATGCGGCACTTTTCTACAAAAAGAACCGCTTGAGAGCATCTATTAACTTCAAGAATATATTTGATGTCAGATATTTCGAGGGCACATTTTTGAGGGCAGCCAATCCGGCTGCACCGTTTACAGTTCAAGGAACAATTTCTTGGCAGTTCTAATGTCAGCCTACACGACTGTTTTCCCTCTAGCAAGAGCATACCGTAAAAAGTTTGGTTGCTACCCTGGTTGCTACCGACGGCAATTTAAGTAAGATGAAAAATTCCGTCTAGTCAGCAAAAAAATTCCGTCTAGTCAGCAAAACAATCACCCATTGCTCTCACTTCCTGGTAATCTTTTTGAAATAATTTCCTGATTATCGGTTTGATTATACTGGTGTGGAGAGTCATGGGCTATTCATTCAAATTGACATTGATTGCAAGTATCGTTTGTGTCATGATTGCTCCAACAGTTCGGGCACAGGAGAGATCCCCCCTTAACAAAGTAGGATTAACTGAGCAAACCCAGAGCAAGATTCGACAACTAAGTGAGATAGAGATTCCAAATACCAGCGCTCAATATTTAGTGCAGTCGCCAACACCAAACAATCAACAGAACCTTGGGGGAGAAGTTATACCAATAACGTCCGTTAAAGCTAATCCGACTGCCAAAGGTGTAGAGGTGATTTTAGAAACACCTGTTGGGACTCAACTGCAAGTCACAAATCGCAGTGCTGGTAGCAATTTTATTGTCGATATATCTGGGGGTCAGTTACGTTTACCATCGGGTGAGGCATTCACATTCCGTTCCGAGCGACCACTTGCGGGAATTACTCAAATAACAGCACAGAATATTGACGCAAATACTGTACGAGTGACGGTGGTAGGGGAAAAGGCTTTGCCCACGGTAGAGTTATATGATGATGATGCAGGTCTGGTTTTTGCGGTAGCAACTACAGCAACGGCAACTTCTCCACAACAGCCACCCCAAACACCCCAAGCTAGTCAGCCCGAAAATCAGACACAGCCAACTCAACCATCAGCTTCTGGTGATGAACCAATTGAGTTGGTGGTGACAGGAGAGCAAGATGGATACAATGCTTCCGATGCATCAACTGCAACCAAAACTGATACTCCCCTACGCGATATTCCCCAGTCAATTCAAGTTATCCCCCGCGAAGTGATTCAAGATGAAAATGCGGTTCGTTTGACTGATATCGTCCGTAATGTGAGCGGTGTGGCACTCTCACAAACTGCTGGCGATCGCTCAGAAAATTATACAATTCGGGGATTCAATGCCAACATTTACAAAAATGGTTTTCTTGATGGTTTTGAGGCCTCTCGCGGCTTTCGAGACAGCGCCAATATCGAGCGAGTTGAAGTCCTTAAAGGACCAGCATCAGTGTTATTTGGACGCTTGGAACCTTCCGGTATCATCAATCTTGTCACCAAGAAGCCATTAGCCGAACCCTACTACAATGTAGGTTTTACCGCAGGTAGCTATAGTTTTTATCGCCCCACCTTAGATTTTTCCAGTCCATTAACCCAAGACGGAAAGTTGGGTTATCGTCTCAACATTGCTTACGAAAATTCTGGAAGTTTCCGCGACTTTGTCTATAAAGAAAGATTTTTGGTCGCTCCTGTACTGAGCTGGAAAATTGGTGACAAGACAAACCTGACGTTGGAAGGTGAATATTTCCACTCCGAAAATCCTTATGATGATGGACTATATCTACTTGGCGGTACGATTATTCCAGATGTTCCGATTAGCCGCAATCTCAACGACCCTAGAAGTCGATTTGTTATAGATCAATCACAAACTTACCTGACTCTCAATCATGAGTTTAATCAAAATTTATCGCTGCGTACTGCTTTTCGGGTGACGACTGCATTAGAAACAGATAATCGTTTTTCCCTGAGAGGATTTGCTGCCAGTGACGATGGAACCGTCGATCTTTTCAGTTTTTCCTATAATCAGTATCATGAAACTTACTTTCTACAGAATGACTTAACTGCAAAATTCAATACTGGCTTTGTCAAGCATACACTTTTGTTTGGTGTAGAGCTTGGTAAATTGTATGACAGAGAGGTGTACGATGGAGCTGATGTTAGTGACTCGAACATTTTTAACCCTGTCTACAACTTTTCTTATGGTCCATATGAACGGGGTTATGATGTAGCACAAAATAGTGACTCTTTCGGTGTTTACCTCCAAGATCAGATTGCTGTGTTTGATAATCTCAAACTCCTTGTGGGTGGCAGGTTTGACACTTATCATTCGGAAACACAAAATTTCCTCAATGCCTCAACCACAGTCACAGATAGCGATGCGTTTTCACCGCGTGTAGGAGTCGTTTACCAACCTACAAAAGAAATCTCGCTATTTGCTAACTTTAGTCGTTCATTTGTTCCTGTGAGTGGTAGCAGTAAAAACGGTGATGCTTTTGAGCCTACAAGGGGAACTGGCTACGAAGTCGGCATCAAAGGAGACTTTTTAAATAATCGTCTGTCTTCTACTTTAGCCTTCTACACAGTTACTAAAACTAATATCTTAACTGAAGATCCCAGCGATCGCAATTTTTCCATTCAAGTCGGTGAACAACGCGCTCGTGGAATTGAGTTGGATGTGGCTGGAGAAATCTTACCGGGTTGGAAAGTGATTGGTTCATACGCTTATACAGATGCTCAAATCACTCAAGACAATACATATCCAGTCGGGAATATTCTGGGTGGTATACCCCGACATAGTGGCTCATTGTGGACAACTTATACCTTTCAAACAGGAACATTTGAAGGATTTGGTTTTGGTGGAGGCATTTTTGCGGCTACCGAAGCTTATGGAGAAATTGATAACTTCTACACCGTACCTGGTTTTATACGGACTGATGCGGTTATTTTTTACAAAAAAGATCGCTTGAGAGCATCTGTTAACTTCAAGAACTTATTTGATATCAGATCTTTCGATGGCTCAACTGGGGGTGTAGTCGATCCGGCCGATCCGTTTACAGTTCAAGGAACGATTTCTTGTGACTTTTGACGTAAGCCTTCACTGTCCAATTTCCCTGTACCAAGAATATTTTAAGGTAACTGCTATGAACTCTAAAAAACTACGCGACTTGGTATTTACTCTACACCGCTACATCGGTTTAGCGGTGGGACTGATTGCAATTATTGTCGGCTTAACTGGTACTTTATTGGTCTTCCATTCGGAAATTAGCAGCTTCGATCAGCAGCATCGAATTGGCACAATCACCCCCCAAGGTGAACCCCTGCCAATTGAGGTTGTTCTCAACACTGTCAAAAAAACCTATGCCGATCAACCAGACGCACCAGTGCAAAGGATTTATCTGCCAAGCAAGCCAAATGAGCCGATGAATGTTATTCTCAAAACCAAACAAAACGAATGGACAGAAAACTACATTAACCCTTACACTGGAGCAATTATCGGCAATAACTTAAAGCCAAGCTTCATCCAAAAGTCTTTTGAAATCCTCTACCCACTCCACTATGCTCTTTTAGGCGGTGACTTAGGGTATAAGTTTGTGGGCATTATTGGTTTACTGATGTCGTTTATGAGCATTACAGGTATTATTCTATGGCCGGGTTGGCGCAGATTGATTTCTGGCATCAAAATCAAGTGGAATGCTCATCCCAAACGAGTGAATTTTGATGTTCACAAAGTTGCTGGCGTCATTACGGCAGTATTTCTAATCTTCGCATTTTTCACGGGATTTTGTTGGAGCTTCTCTGAATTTGTCAACCCGGCGATCTATGCACTCACCTTTAGCAAACAGCAAACCGATCCGGTATCTGTTCCCATTGCTGGTAAGTCTCCACTCAGACTTACACAACAATTAAAAACGGCTCAAGCTGCTTTACCGACTGGAGAACTCAGGAGGATTTATTTTCCAACTAAACCAGAAGAAGCTTTAAATGTTGCCTTTAAACTTCCCCAAGAAACTGAAGACTATGGTCAAAGCAGTGTTTATCTTGACCAATACAGTGGCAAGGTTTTGCGAGTCAATAGTTCTTTGAAGTTGTCGTTAGGCGATCGCATCCTCAACTCTTTTACTCCCCTACATTATGGTACTTTCTGGGGACTACCATCTCGCATTTTCTACCTATTTGTTGGACTTGCTCCTCTAGTTTTATCTGTTACTGGCTTTGTGATGTGGTGGTATCGCTACAAAGGTAAAAATCGCTCCCTGCAAACTACACAAACGTTTAAGTTAACAGCAAAAAATTGATTGTAAACCTCATCCATCTTGAAAACTGGAGTTTTTGCAGAAAACATATTACTGTGGATAAGTGGTGTGGTAGAAAATAAAACAGGAATGCTCAAAGTAGAATGCGATCGCCAAAACGAGAGTGTCTCAATCTTGAGAGAAGAACCTTTAATATCATGTCCGGTTAAAGACTTATCATTAAGACCGCAGAGGGACAGAGGAGCTTCAGGTGCAGAGGGGAGGGGTTTTTGCGCTTTCTGCATAGAGAGAGGAAATTATAACTAATTAGCCGGACACGATATAAGAGCAGATCATGCTAGAACTAGTGAGCGTTTAATGGCATTGTATGAGATATGTAATGGAAAAAGTGCGACCGAAGTAGGTTCCTCAACAGGACGAAACCCTCAGACAGTTATGGAGTGGGTACATCGTTATAAATAATTATCATTCTTATACACTGGGGATTTTATTTATTAGAAGTCCCTTAATTCACTCAGGATTCACCACCATACTTATTGAATACTGCAACTGAGTTCTGGCGATCAAAGGAAAGCACAGAAAACGGGTCTTTTCGATTCCCCATCTCCATCCCAGGGGTGCCTACAGGCATTTGAGGAACAGATAAACCAACAACATTTGGCTTTTCTTGAAGCAGACGTTTGATGTCGTCTGCTGGGACGTGTCCTTCGATGACATATCCATTAACAATTGCTGTGTGGCAAGACGATAAGTTATCCGGCACGTTATACTTTTGTTTGACTGTTTCGATGTCAGGCGTAGAAAAATCTGTGATTTTAAAACCCTGTGCCTTTAAGTGAGCAATCCACCCGCCACAACAGTTACAATCGGGACTGCGATACACAGTGGCATTTAGCACTGTTGATTTTGATGGTGTTTGTTGCTCCTCGATGTGCCTAGTGGTACTTATCAGTTGAGCATTACCTGCAATAGAAGTGGGAAAAACAGCTTGAGCATGACTCATAGGAGCAGTGCTTCCCAAGATGCTCAACACCCCAAATGTTAGAACCACTATTTCCACAGTAGCAGGCATCAAGATCGGAAGTAACCATTTTTGCCAGCAATAAATCAATTGTTTGTGCAACATCTGATACTTCATAAATACAATATTGCTTCCAAAACACTCTAAGCTTACGTTGCGTCCCTCAGTGTTTAAAAACACTACGACTTTACACACAAAGAGATATGAATAAAATTAAATATGCGTTATCCAGAATCTTTGTAGAGACGTAACACTGCTACGTCTCTACATTCATTTTCACTCATATCTCTAAAAATGTACTTTTTTCGTGAAAACAAATGGAGCGATGTCTACGACGGGCTACGCCTACGCTTTTCTTGGGCGATCGTCCCATAATTTATATTTTGATTCAGGAATACCTGCCATTTAGATTTGTTTCCCCATCTCCTTCCCTACAAGTTTGCTGTTTTGTGAATAATCTGTATAGCCTTGAATATTTTCTGGTTCAAATGGACGCAATACGCGGGTAGCTTCGCGTGTTAAATACTCATTTCCAGTAACTACAATTAGGTATTTGCCAGCATTCAAACGGTTACGATAGGCTAAAGCATCGCCACTGCCAACTGTTAAGCCGACTCCTCGACCGATTAAACCAGCGCCCAAGGCATCGGCTATAGCTCCTAAAATTCCAGCAAGAAATTCATTGCCAAATCAAGTAACCTGGGAAAATATTTCAATTTCTGTGAGATAGTTGAAGGCATAACCTACAACAAATCCAAAGGGTACAAGCTACCAAAAGAGCCGAGTTGATTGTTTATTAGCTTGCTTGTTGGGATCAATTAGTCCACAAATTACTTAAAGGCGTGATGTAGTCATAAAACTAATTGTTTGTGGCTTGAAACTCGATACACTATCCCAATAATCAACCTGGTTAATATTTACCTTTAGCAAAGCAATATCGGGTTCGTCTAGTCCTTTAGGAAACCAAGTTTGAAGCTCCGGCTTCCATAGCTCTCGCATCTTGTTGCGGTCTTTCACAAGTTGTGCTGTACCTGATATCGAAACATATCGCTGCTGTTCGGGTGACGAGAAACTAATATTAACTTGCTCATAATGTTCAATTTCAGTCACCTTATGGGAACCAGCGTATGTAAAGAACCAAAGTATGCTATCAGAGTCAATCTCACCACTCTTTGACATAGGGTAACTATGCAAACTGCCATCATCATCGACTGTGGTAAACATACCATAATCAATATCTTTGATTAGTTCACGTAGTTTTTGAATCTGTTGCTCGCGGTCTGTAGAGGTTGTCATTGTTTGTACTTTTTTGTCTGCGCTGTAATTTTTGATTACAACCACAATTTAGTGCTGATAAAGTTATTTTTTCAGTATTAACGTTTTTTGTTAAAATTGCGTGAGTCTACGGATGGAATTATCCTAAAATTAGCTTTTTTAGTGATCTCTATAGAGATATTGGTTGAGAGTGACTATTCTATGCATACACAACTTTTAGGCATAGTAAGATTAATTTTATGCTTATTTCTTTAGACATAAATTTTATAGACTCTCCACTAAATTTAAACTGTCTCTATAACTTTAGGGTGATAAAGTCATAATTTAGCAGACACACTACAGGGTCGTTGATTATTTGGAACGAAAATTGATTCTCAAACCTGATGACGCGGGAAACTCAGAAAATACCATAGACTACTTACGATATTTACTAACTCTAACTCACTCTGCCAATCTTGAACTGGGAATGCCTATTTTGGGGCTGCCGCCTCCCTGACTCACGGCAGTAGCGCAATCAGGAATATTTCTAGCCAGAGTCTAGAAACGAGTTTTTCAAAAGGTTTTAGCTTAAATTTTGTATTTTTATTTATTTTCGCCGACTTATTTACTGAGAAAGTATTCAACTATTTTAAGAAAGTTAAATGTTATTTTCCTTGTGGAAAACACCAAAATGAATAAGTCAAATGGCATTTTGAGTAAGTATTTTAATAAAGTAATTAGGTTTTTTGATAAAGTAATCAGCAAATATACTTGACGATTAAAAATTACGGCTGCACATAGCTTGCCTCCTGTTCGCCTTTGGCGTTCCGTAAAGAAGGATACAAAGCCGACGCTCAGATATTCTGCAACTGTGAAATTTTATAATATGACACAGCAATAGCGATCGCCACTCATGACTTATTCTCTGTAAAAAATATGTATTAGATTTTACCTTATAAAGTATTCTTACTCCGGGATGTTAAATTTATACCCTCTGAATGAGCCTCTTCAACCCATAGCAGGAGTATCACTTTCCATTAAGCACGTATTATGAAAAACTAAGAAATCAAATTGCAGTATATCTGCCTTTCAAATTATGGACTGGAAGTACAGGTGGAAAAATGGTTATCGACCAAGCCGAGATGAAGCAGCAAAAAATACTCATTTGTTAGATGAGAGTCAGTTCGAGAATGAACAAGACCGAAAGCTTGCTGAAGAAACTACAAGGAAGCGTTTGGGCGTACCTGCACCAACTTTAGACGAAGACAAATCCATACTACCTCATGCAGCTTCGCCTAATGACAAGGTTTAATACTAAAACATAGGCATTTTTTGCCTATGTCTACTCCATACCATTATCAAGTTTAACAAAATGCAGATTTATCAACTTTTTAGTCGATTAAACAATAAAAAATTTACTAAGTTACTCACTCAGACAATAGCTCTAGGTGTAGGTGTAGGCGCTATTGTTTTATTATCAACTACTAATGCTAATGCTGCCGAGCAAGTCGTTTTAAAGTATGGTACTTTTCAGGGGCAAATATCTGTTGAAGAATTAAGTCAGTTTACAGAAACTGGCAAAACTACCCCAACATTAACAGCTTATTTACAGGCGGCGCAACAAGACCCCGCAGTAGCTCGTAAGGCACTGAAAGCTCCAATAAAAGCTGATGCTGCCTTTTTAAATAATTTACTGTCTAGTTGGGCAGGGCCAATTTTAGTTAATCAAATTGGTGAGGTAGTTCACCCTCCCGCAGGACAATTAGACCAGCAGGCTTTGCGAAGTGCTTTAAGTGCATCTATTAAACAAAATGGTGAAGTTACGCTACTTGGAGCCATTCAGAATTATCCAAATACATCTGTTGAACTTGAAGGAGATCGTCTCATTTCTGTTTATGAACGCCTAAGCAATCTTGCAGAACTCTTGTAAGGGTTACTTACAGACAATGGATTTCTCATAAGATGATTAGTTTAGTGTCTCAAGGGTTATAAATTTTAGTCACATTAGTCGGCTCAAGTTAATACTGATGAGTCTATCTTAGGGTTCATACCCTATTACTTAGAAATTCCCTAACCTAAATGTAGAGTTTAGTCTAAGAATAGGAAAAGGATTTTTATGACAAGCGATGTTTCTAGAGATACTAACAAGAATGTGAATGGGTCACTGATAAGTGGTGTTATCCTGAGTGTTTTGGGCGTTATTGCGATCGCAGCACCTAATTTTACCACCATATTCGCCGAAACTTGGATTGCCGCGATTTTGATTTTCGCCGGATTTACAAAACTAGTTTATGCCACTCAAACCCGCGAGCGAGGAGGTTTTATTTGGAAACTTCTCTTGAGCGGGCTTTATATTGCAACTGGCATCATGCTGCTTGTTTATCCTTTTACTGGTGTTCTCACACTGACTCTGTTACTTGGCACATTTTTGTTAACTGAAGGCACATTCGAGTTAATTCTGGCATTCAAGTTACGTCCACAAGAAAACTGGACGTGGATATTAGCTAATGGCATTATTACCCTCGTGTTAGGTGCAATAATTTGGTTCCAGTGGCCCTTCGATGCGCCTTGGCTGATTGGGACATTAGTTGGTGTCAGTATTATTTTCAGCGGCATTTCACGCGTGATGCTGGCGTTAAATGCGCGTTCTACCTCGAATCCTCCTGACCAAACTGCAAATGCTAGTTAGTAGATAGGAGTGGGGAGATGCAGGACAAGGATAGTTAAAAGTAAAAAGAAAAAAATCTTTTGCCTTTTTACTTTTCAATGCCCAATGCCCAATGCCCCATTCCCAAACTTGAGTAGTCAAAGTTTACAAGATATTGCAGCAGTAATGCCTACGGCTGGCTATGCCTATGCCAACAAAATTGCTAGATTAACTAAGGAAATCAAAATCAAGGCCAGCTAGCTGCAATTAACAATGGTATTTATTGCTACTCCATTCTCGGATATTCAAAACCATTGGGCACGCTCATTTATTACAGCCTTAGCCCAACGCGGTATTGTCAATGGGTTGCCTAATGGCACTTATCGCCCCGATAATTCACTTACCCGTGCTGAATTTGCCGCCATCATCGCCAACGCATTTGGGACAGTTTCCAAGAAGCGGCAGTATATTCCCTTTGTTGATGTACCTACGAATTATTGGGCAGCAGCTGCCATCAAAACAGCTTACGAAAAAGCATTTATTAGCGGGTTTCCTGATAAAACTTTCCGTTCTGCTAACCGAATTACTAGAGTCGAAGTCTTGGTTTCTTTGGTAGGAGGCTTAGAAATTGCCACCAAGGTTAAACCTGACCTCCTTTCAAAACTCTCAGAAATTTATCAAGATTCTATTCAGATTCCTGAGTATGGTAGAAATCACGTAGCTATTGCCACCAGCGCTGGCTTGGTGGTTAGTTTCCCAAATATCAAATTACTCAATCCTAATCTTGCAGCTACCCGTGCAGATGTAGCAGTGATTATTTATCAAGCTTTGGTGTATTTAGGTCAGGCAGAAAAAATTGCCTCTAGTTACTTAGTGCAGCCGCCAATACCAACGCCAACGCCGACACCAACTCCAACTCCAATACCAACACCAACACCGACACCAACTCCAATACCAATACCAACACCGACACCTACACCTGTCAATAGCGTTAAGGTAAATCATAGCCGGGAGTTCCGGGGGGCATGGGTAGTGTCTGTGTGGAATGGTGATTGGCCTTCCAGACCAGGACTTTCTGTTGCTCAACAAAAAGCTGAACTTACCGAGATTATTACCAAATTACAAGCGCTAAACTTCAATGCCTTGATTTTCCAAGTGCGGCCAGAGGGAGACGCTTTATATGAATCTAAATTAGAGCCTTGGAGTGCTTGGATTACAGGAACTCAAGGGAAAGCACCAGAACCATTTTACGATCCTTTAGCGTTTGCGATCGCAGAATGTCATAAGCATAATCTTGAACTCCATGCTTGGTTTAACCCCTACCGCGCTAGCACCTCCACCGACCCAGCAAAAACAGTCCGTCCCCACATCGCAGCTACTAATCCAGAAAGCGTTTATTTGTGGAAAACACAACGCTGGATGGACCCAGGACTAAAAATAGTTCAAGACAGGGCGTATAACGTAATTCTCGATGTAGTGAAACGCTATGATATTGATGGCATTCACTTAGATGATTATTTCTATCCATATCCGATTGAGGGACAATCTTTCCCCGATAATAAAACCTACGCTGCATATAAAGCAGCTGGTGGCACACTCAGCCTTGGCGATTGGCGACGGGACAATGTTAATAAAATGGTACAGCGCCTTTGGCAGGGAATTAAAACAGCTAAACCCGACGTAAAATTTGGTATCAGTCCTTTTGGGATTTATCGCCCCGGACAACCTGCCGGTATTACTGGGTTGGATGCTTACAACGTGCTGTATGCTGACTCAAAGAAATGGTTAGAAGAAGGCTGGATTGATTATATTGCTCCTCAACTTTACTGGCGTACAGACCAACCACAACAAAGTTATTCGGCGTTGCTACAGTGGTGGACACAGGTAAACACAAAGCAAAGACACGTTTATGCTGGTAACAATTTGACAGAACCAAGCAATAAGAGTCGTGAGAGTGATGAGATTGAAAAGCAAGTGAAAATTAGTCGTAGCCAAGCTGGACGATTGTCACTGGGAAATATCTTCTTTAATCTCAGTGTTTTAACAGAAAATAGTCAAGGCATTGCTGACAAATTTCAAAGTCTGCTTTATAACAAACCTGCCTTACCACCGACTTTGCCTTGGCAGCCTTGGCAGGATACAACACCACCATCTGCACCCATTGGACTACAAGTCAATAACCGCAAACTAAGTTGGCAGCCTGGAGATAATCAGCCAGTTCGTTCCTGGACACTTTATCGGCTGAGTGGCGATACTTGGACAATTCAACGAATTTTGTCTGCTGGTACAACCTTCGCTACCGTCCAACAAGCTGGAACCTATGCTGTTTGTGCAGTGGATAGATTAGCCAACGAGAGTGTGGGAACAGTTATTACAGTTAGTTGAACAAAAGTGCTGCCCAGATTTCTGATAACTTTTATGGAGACAACTAACGAATAGGTGTCTGACTCTTCAAGATAAAACCAGTCTGACAATAATAGTGTAACTGCGGCATTAAAACTATCATCACCCGCTCAAACACTTATGCTGGAAATTTTTTGAATAATTAACTCTTATAGGTAAAAAGCATTTTTTAACCTTTTCATAACCTAAGATTAACTAAAATTTATCCAGTATCAGCTCTAGACTTTTTGAAGTAAACATTGTACAAAAAAACTAGGTCGTACAGGATGTAAATTACATGAGTCGAAAAGCCAGTAAAGTCTTTAAACAGTCTGGGGTAATTCCTTACAGAGTGAACAATGGTAAAGTTGAAATTTTGCTAATTACAACCCGTGACTTTCAACACTGGGTGATTCCGAAAGGAGGTATTCCTAATGGTATGAGTCCGCCTGATTCAGCAGCCAAAGAGGCATGGGAAGAAGCAGGAATAATTGGGCAAGTAGATGCAAATGAAGTGGGAACTTACAAGTACCGCAAACAAGGCAAAATTTACTGTGTCAAGATGTATTTATTATCAGTTGATATGCTGAGTGAAGATTATCCAGAAGCAACTAAAAGAAAACGGCAGTGGGTAGAAGTGAATAAAGCTGTCAGGCGGGTTAAGTTTAATTCACTTAAACGAATCCTTAAAGGTTTTTTCCAGGTCAAATCTCAATTTTGTGCATTACGATATTAAGTAATTACCGCAGTAAATGAAAATATATTATACAATATGAAATTAATTAAAGGTTTGTAGTTAACGGCTGCAAACCTTTGTTTATTCACACCTACTTACTTAAATCCATAGTAAAGCTACCCAAGTTTTTATACCGACAATTCCATCAGCCTGCAATTTCTTAGATGTTTGGAAACTAATAATTGCATTCTTAACTGACTCAGAAAAACGCCCATCAATGGCATCAGTATATAATCCAATATCTTTTAATTGCTGTTGTAATTGTTTTACTCTCAGCCCAGAATCTCCAAGCTGCAATCCATTAAATCTATTCAAATCAGCTCGACCACTAACACCAGTTACACCAGATATATCACCTTCATATTGATGGATTAAATATTGTCCCTGCCAAGCACCAGGAATCGTTGGGTTCTTAGTTCCGTAGTGGGCAATCCATAACGGATAATTAGCAAAATCAGATGGATCACCAAGTTCTGTCCAGAAACTAGGGAAAGTATAAATAATTGGTTTGATTGGTTTTTGTGTTTGTTGTAGAAGGGCTTTTTCTACCTCTGCCAACCACTGTTTGGCTGCATTAATTACAGCTTGACTATTTACTTTGTCAGTTACCTCTACATCTATGACTGGTGGTAAGTCTCCCGGTTCTAATTTGCCCAAAGTTTTTAAGAATTCCTTTGCTTGCTGAACCGGGTCAGATGTATGGGGGTGAAAAAAATGATAAGCACCCCGAATAATACCAACTGCTTTCATGGTTTGCCAGTGATGAGCAAAAGCAGAATCTTTGATGCTAACTCCTTCTGTGGCTTTGACAAATGCAAAGGTTTTACCAGAGTTTTTTACTGCCGTCCAATCTACTCTGCCGTCTTGATCGGCAACATCAATTCCTTCCATAAAATTTTTTAACCTTTTTGATTAGTACAATACTGAACTTATCAGAGGCTTTGATTATATTTATGCTTTTTCTGGGTTTTTGAGTAAATTACAGAAATTTACTAGGGTTGAGTGTTAGCGGCTCGTACTGGAGTCACTCTAACTTTGCCTGTACAAGGCTTGATTTGTTCTGTAAGAGTAAAGTACTCGTAAGCATTAGGAGGTGTGATTTGAATTTTACTAGACATCGGGCAGTTTTTCTCTGGGGAACTAATGTGGTTGTATGCCATCTGAAATGAGGCTTGTTTTCCAGGAGCTAAAGTTACTTGTTGTCGAAGTTGCTTACTCGAAAAGTAAGTGTCCTGGGAGCGAATAACTTTAATTCCCTGCAAAGGTTGATCTTTTGCATCCAGTAATCCCAATCCCGGATAACCGTAGAGGGTACAAGGGGATGAGCCATTATTGGTGAAGTCATAGGTAATTGCAACATTCCCAACGCCAGCATCTTCAGAGACTCGGCGCACTGACAATTGGCTAGTTTCACAGCGCGTCGGATTTGTGACAGTAGTGGCTTCAGGGGTAGAATTCTCTGTAGTTTTTTCAGTCGGTGTAGGTGTTAAGGTCAACACAGCTTCTTTTGTCGGCTGTTCAGTGATTGTTGGTAAAGCTTGTGTCTGTTTGGTAACAGAAGAAGAACCGACACAGCCAGTTGTCACCGCAGTCAGGAGCAACAACAGACTGCTTTCCATAAATAGAATTCGCATATCTCTTTTTTTGTAGTGAACTACTTACACTGATGCTTCATATACAGTATAAGTTTCCAATTTCACAAGGGTTATGCACATCCGCTCCAATGACTTGTTCTCCTGCATCATTACATAACGAATTCAACAGCTTATCCATCTTTTCGGGCAACGTGAACAGCAGAAAGAAACGAGAGGTTTACACTGTCTCCAAAGTTCCTCAGCTTTTCCCGCAATTCTGCAAATAGCAACTCCTTCGCCTTTGGCTCCAGTGTACTCATGGTAGTTAATAGCTTAAAGAAGTCATCGATGCTGTACGTCACCTCACACGCGATTTGCTCAGTTACCAACTCCTTAAAATAACCAGAGTCTAGAATGTCTTGCTCAAACCCTCTCAAAATTTCCGTTTGAGTTTGTGCACCTTCATACCGGACAAGTGAGGGAGCATAAACTTGATATACTTCCTCGATCGCTTGGTAAACTTCATATTTCAGTTCAGGTCTCAGATTCCATAGCAGGATGAGAAACCCATTGTCGCGTAATGCCTTCGCTGCCTTGGCATACCGAATTTCTGACGGTATCCAGTGAAAGGCATTAGCAGATAGAACGGCATTGAACTGTTTTGCTTCCAGTTCCCACTCCTCAAATGAGGTGTTGTGGATTGCAACGTTTGGATAGGTTGCACAGTGGCGTTGTGCCAAACGACAAAAATCCTGGTTTGGCTCAATACACGTCATTGAAAAACCAAATTGAGCAAAAGCTACTGTCGCATTTCCTGGACCACAACCGACCTCAAGAATCGATGCATCTGAGTCAAGTTGGGCTAAAACGACAGACCGCTCGATTAATTCCTTTGGATATTGTGGTCTGGCGTTGTAATAAATATCAGCTACGGGAGAATACCAATTCCTTCGCTGTTCTAAATCTATAGAAGCTCTGGCATTTATTTCTTGTTTAGAGTCTTGCATAAGCTAGTACCGCTGCGCGGAAGTCAAAAGTCAAAAGTCAAAAGTCAAAAGTATTGTATTCCGGGCTTTCGCGTCATTTTAAATGGTATGTTTATTTACGCCGTGTTGTACTAGTTTTATCAGCTTTTGAGTCTAACTTCATTTTATTTAGTCTCGTGGATCAAAGACCAATTCAATATCGATTGTAACAATACTGTTTGCAAGATCCTCAAAAGATTGGGATCGCCTTGTCGTGGGTTTAGTCTTACATCCGCTCCTTTAGCAAACTCCCCATTCTCCAAGCTAAGTATTCAACCGAATTAAATATTATCTGTTGCTTCAATCAAAGCACTGGAAATTCCTGGTTCGCTCATCGAATGTCCGGCATCAGGAACCACTATAAATTCGGCTTCTGGCCAAGCTCGATGTAATTCCCAAGCTGATATCATTGGGCAGACTACATCATAACGTCCCTGAACAATTACAGCCGGAATATGGCGGATGTGGTCTACATTTAAGAGTAATTGCTCCTCTGTTTCCAAAAATCCCTTATTCATAAAGTAATGGCATTCAATCCGAGCGAAAGCGGAAGCAAATTCACTCTCGCCAAACTTTTGCATCAGTTCTGGGTCTAAGAAAAGTCTACTGGTACTAGCTTCCCAAATTGACCAAGCACGCGCTGCTGTTAATTGAATTTCTAAATCTGGATTGGTCAAACGTTTGTAATATGCTGCGATCAGATCGTTACGTTCATCTATGGGAATTGGTTTGAGATATTCTTCCCAAGCATCAGGAAAAATATAGCTAGCACCCTCTTGATAAAACCATCGCAACTCTTTTTGCCTCAGCATGAAGATCCCACGCAGAATTAATCCTGTGCATCGAGAGGGATGGGTTTGACTGTAGGCTAATGATAAAGTGCTACCCCAACTACCACCAAAAACCGCCCACTTTTCTATACCTAAATGTTGGCGCAGTTTTTCAATATCACTGACTAAATCCCAAGTGGTGTTTTCTCGTAATTCGGCATGGGGAGTACTTTGACCACAACCGCGCTGGTCAAACATGACTAATCGCCATTTTTCTGGATGGAAATATTGCCGATAAAAAGCTGGACATCCACCACCAGGGCCCCCATGCAGCAAAACGATGGGTTGACCTTGGGGGTTTCCTGACTCTTCAAAATGGATAGTATGAAGGTCGGAAACTTGTAAACTACCTTCTAAGTAAGGCTCGATCGCTGGGTAAAGTTCTCGCATTTTGCATATTTTATCAGTAATGTTGTCATGGCGATCGCTATATTTTGGTAAAACAACTTCAATCTCTTCATGTCAGGTGATTGAGTAATACACTAACTTTGATATTGTGATCGCGATCGGCTTCTGTAAAATGTGGGTTTTAACCGCCCTTTCATCTAAAAATTGCTTCACTGACATTCTCGACTGAGTACCAACCGTCCATCAGCAAGTCGATAAAGCCCTTGTGGTTCAACTATTGCATCGCCTTTTTTCCAAGTCTGCGATGTTGGTTCAACATTACGCACTTCACCTGTAGAATAGATTGAAATTAATCCATCCCCCGGACTATTACGTAAAGCACCAGAACCTGTGATGAAGAATGTACCATTTTGCTTGGAACTGCGGGAAATGCAACTATTGGCGATGAGTGCATTGGTGTCGATGACGTTCGGGGGTAATCCGGTGAAGCTGTTTAGAATGTAACTGGTATCAGGTGCGTTAATATTTGTTGTACCTGAAACGCCTAATTCAGAACTTGCAGTAATATCGCTTTTTTCGGTTGGCTTTGAACGCGTTTCGATACCGAAGATACCTTGCGAGTTAATTTGGACTCTTCCACCGGAACCAGTGTATGCGTTGGCGCTGATGTCGCTATTTTCTTCAGGGCTGGCGACGATAAATTTTGAGTCTATATTGATGTTACCGCCATCGCCACCTGATTTGGCTAACCCCGCAGTTGTGCTGATATTGCTGTTACGACGCAATAGTAATAAATCTGTAGCGGTTAAACTAATATTTCCACCATCACCAGAGTTAGTTACAGCAGCAATAATTCCTTTATTATCTAGTTGTACAGTACCTGAATTAATGTTAATATTCCCAGCAATTCCATCTCCCTGACTACTAGCAGATAAAGCTGCACCATTGAGAGATAAATCACGGGCTATAACGTTAATATTGCCGCCTTCACCTTTACCTGTGAATCCTGCATCTACTCCGACTATGCTAAAGATGCCAGTGTCAAAGTTAGATCCATCGAGAGTTGTCCCCTGAAGAGAGAATTTACCCCCAGCATTAACGGTAACGTTACCTGCATTTCCTTGCCCAAATGTCGCAGCATTGATGCTAGCACCATTTGTGATAGAAATGTTGCCAGTGGCATTAATTAGCACATTTCCAGCATCGCCTCTACCAACAGTAGTAGAATTTAGAACAGTACCATCGGATAAAGAAAAATTACGCCCCTGAATTTCAATATCTCCACCCTTACCTACTGCATTTAGGTAAAGAATGGAGGACAAAGCGCTTTTTCCCGATATAGAAACATCACCACCTGCTCGAATTGCAATTTTACCAGCATTTCCATCAGTGGCAATCAATGTTGCTATATTACTACTATCTTTGATAGTTGTGTCAGCCAATGTGGTTATAAAGACGTTACCCGCGTTGCCTTTACCATTAGACAATGTAAACAAATTAGCAGCATCAGATAGCTCTAAACTACGGGCTACAATCTCAATATCACCACTGTTACCTACACCGGTTTCCAACACGCCGCTAGATATTCCGCTACTAAGTCTTTCACTACGTCCAGAAATTGTTACAGGACCACCTGCTTGAATTTTAATATTCCCACCATTACCTTCGCCCGATGTACCATTACTCAGAGAAGAACCATCTGTGAAGGAAGTATTCTCTTTTGTATTGATTGAGATATTACCAGCATTACCTTTACCACCAAGATTGCTGTTAAAAATGGCAGATTCTCCGTCTAAAGAAAAAGACTTGGCAAAGATATCAATATTTCCGGCATTACCTACACCTGTTTTAGAAATAGCACTACTTATATTACTGCTATTGGCAAGAGAAACTGTGTCTGTTGCTTGGATTGATATATTACCAGCGTTTCCTTTGCCAAAAGTGGTTGCAAAGAAATAAGAACCATTATTTAAAGAAAGTTTTCCTGTTTGGATATCAATATCTCCACCATTACCTCCTAGTTCTGAAGTTGCACTACTAAAATTTGCTTGATTATTCAAAGATAAAGTATCATCAACTTTAATGGAAATAGTGCCAGCATTTCCCTGCCCAACAGTAAAGGCGTTAATAGAAGCATTATCTAATGATAAATCTCTAGCTTGAATGTTGATAGTACCACTGTTACCCCTTGCTTTATCGATAACAGCAGTACTAATTTGAGTGAAACCAATATTATTAGTATCGCTGAGAGAAATTTTCTCTGCGGCTTGAATAAAAATATTACCTGCATCACCCAGCCCAAGGGTATCAGCACTTATTTGACCTTTATTGTTTAAGAATAATTCTCTGGTATTAATGCGGATATCTCCACCTTTACCTACACCATTTAAATTTATATCACTACTAATATTACTGGGTAACTTTACTTCTCCGAATTGTTGAGTAAAAATCTTAGTAAAACCTTCTATATTAATATTTCCACGGGCATTAATGGTGATATTACCTGCGTTACCTATTCCATTTGTACCTGTATCAATACTTGCACCATTTGCCAACGACAGCAAGCCAGTTGTTGTGACTTCTATATTTCCCCCATTACCAACACCTCCAGCTATCACATCACTTCTGATACCAGCAGTCGAATCGCCTACTATCCCATCTAGCTTAATTGTGTCGCGGGCATTAACAAATATATTACCTGCATCACCTTTACCAGAAACGGCGGTAGATATTTGTGAACCACCCAATAATGAGAGGGTTCCAGTATTAACCCGGATATTTCCACCTTTACCTACACCATCAGCAAACACCTGGCTGCTAATATCACTATTACTATCAAAAGTAATATCATTAGCACCAATCGTAATATTTCCCCCATCGCCTTTACTATGGGTACTGCTGCTAATAAATGCCCCATTTGTTGATTGGAGAGAACCCGTTTTTATCTGAATATCTCCAGCTTTACCTGTACCTTCTGAGTTGACGATACTAGTAATACGGCTATAAATTCGACCAGGTTTGCCGTCGCTTAAAGTAGTATCTATAAAACCATCTAAACTGATGGCATCACGAGCATTGATATTGATACTACCAGCATTTCCTTGTCCGAAGGTTTGGGTGTTGAGTTCGGAACCTTGCGCTAGAGAGAGAGAACCTGTTTGAATGTTAATACTACCACCATTACCTACACTCCCTTCTTCCGCAGAACTATAAATATCACTACTATCTGTAAGCGCAATATTATCTTTAGCTAGGATGGAAACTCTACCAGAATTCCCTTGCCCAAAAGTACTGGCATCTAGAAATGAATCATTACTTAAATTCAGGGAACCTGTAGTTATATTAATATCACCAGATTTACCAACAGCATCTTTTCGCAATGTGTTAGAAATAAAGCTGGCGTTAGTGAGATTTATGGCTCCTGTAGCGTTAATTTCAATATTACCACCTTGACTATTTGGTGTTCCTAGACCTATGTCTCTACCTGCTCTAAGTTTACTTTCCCCTGCTAAATTTACATCACGAGCGTGAATTTTGATATTTCCGCCATTCGCACCTCTAACATTAACTTCTGCGGCGTTATTTAAAGAAACATTTGCTCGTTCTACACCTTCAGGTACTGCCAAACTGATATTATCACCTGCGATATTTAATCCCACATTTCCTGGTGCAGCCAAACCTGCTAACTCAATATTCCCTTCATAAGTGCGAATACTTCCACCATCAATATTGATATTTCCACCGACAAACAGCAAACTTTTAGCATCTGCTACTCTTAAACCTGTGACATCTTCAGCAAGAAGATTTTTACCAGCATCTGCTTGCGATTGATTGGTAATTCCTGCATTCGCTTGGATTTGATTAAACAACAACGCCGAAGGATTAATCGTCAATAATGGTGCTGCTTGGGGATTCGTCGCGCTAAAAACCCCCTGATTTCCAAACTGAATTCCGTTCGCTGTTGTGCCCACAAACGAACCCTGCACATCTAAACTGGCATTTTTACCAAATAAAATGCCATTGGGATTGAGCAAAAACAAATTCGCACCACCTAATACCCCCAATCTCCCAAAAATATTCGATGAGTTACTACCAGTAACGCGAGAAAAGATATTGGTTATTCCCTCTGGATTGGCGAAATAAACACCTTGACCCTCACCTACGTTAAAATCTTGAAAACTATGAAATAGGTTCGTGCCACGAGCCGCACCGCCCTCGATGCGGTCATTACTTGTATTAATAGGAATGACTTGCGATCGCTCTTTTCCCAAGCTGTTATCGGGAGTTAACTGAGCAAAAGCAGGATAAATAGAAACTGCAATACCTCCCACGCATCCCAGCCATCCTGTGACAGCAAACCACAAAGTTTTCATTGTTTCTATTCTCCGTACTCTTTCTATATTCTTTCGCTGGCAATTTTCTGGAGATATTCAATTCGTTGCTGAATCTTTTTTTTATCTACGTTATCACCGATAAGCATTTCGGACTGTGCAAGTTCTTTAACTAAAGTTGCCCCAGTTTGCCCCAGTTTCCCATTACCAGTTGTTTTTAATGCTTCTTCTAGGGCTTCATACCACAGATCGTTTTCAGCATAATAATTTATGCTTTCTGGAATGCTAGTAAATCGATTTTTAGCGAGTGATTGAGGATTGATAACGGTAAATTCTGCACGTCTAATAATCGTGTCGTTTTCGCAGTCAATTGTAATTTGCCATAAATATGTTTTACCTACTGTGAGTTCGGGGTATTCGAGGGGAAGTTTTAGTTTGTTAATCCCGACTGTTGTGTGTATTTCTTTAACTTCCCCAATTTTTTTAACGCTATTAGCTGAATCAAATTCATACAGTTGGAATCGCGCATTTTGGGAACTTGACATATACCAAGCTAACATTGGACGTTTAGAAGCAGTTTTACCGATAAATGTCTGAGGTGCAAGCTGTGTCAGTGGTATCCCACTAGGTGAACATCCACTACGCGAACCACCCGAACGGGTATTGTCGCTGGCTGGTTTGCGATCGCGTGGTTTAAACTGAGCAAATGCTGGGACTGCGGTTATCAGGAAAACTGCTCCTACAACCAAGCTTGTAAGTCTATGCTTATTTTGCCAAAATACTAAATGTTGATGACTCATGGTAAATGCTGTTGATAGTATGCTTATCTAAAAGTTTTGGAAAATTCAGAATTCTGGCAATTAACGCCTTTATTTTTTCTTAAAATTCCTTCATAGGTGTCCAACTAAGTTCGCATATAGTTCCACGTGGAGAAAGCGATTCACGGCGAAACTCTCCTCCTAATTGTTTAGCAAGTATTTTCAAATGTTTTGTGCCTTTATTTTCTAGTTTTGATTTAATGCCCGAACCGTTATCTTTCACAGATAAATTGTATTTATTTGTTGTACTATAAACACCCGATGCTTGAACGCGCTTAACTCCTTGAGCGTGTTTACCTACATTACATAGAGCTTCTTCCAAAAACAGACATATTCCCCGTTTGTGTTCTATAGTTAAATATTTATCATCAATTGGTTCAAAATTGCGAATTTTAACTTTTAATGTTTTAAAATATTCAAAATCTTTACGTTCTAATGTACTTGAATAAACTTCATATAATAAATCGTGCAAAGGTCGTTTCAATTCAAGTATTAATCCGCTACCTAAACGCAAACTCTCTTCTGTGGTTAATGCTTCGAGTTTGATAAATTCGCCAAGTTCCCGAATTTCGCGATCGAGTTTTTCAAATTGCCCAACCAGTTGTTCGTAGGGGATATCATTAGCACGCAGATGCTTTAATCCATAAGCAAGAGTTTGCAAAGGGCCATTATGAATTACGGTAAAAGTATGTTGAATTGTGTTTTGACGTTCGTTAATTTGCGATCGCAAAAATTTATCATGCTGGTAAAACGCAAAAGCACTCAAGCCAAGCCCATTTACACCTAAGATCAGCAAACTAGGTGCTACCGGAATCCATATACCCCACACCCACAGCATCACATACCCACAGATAAACAGACTAACTCCTGCTACACCAACACTAAGTAGATTTGTCCAAACAGATTGAGTAAGCCGTCCGATAACAATCGGCAGAAAACCCCAAATAAAGATCCATACGTACTCTTCTATATCTCCCCAACTATGCAACATTGGGCGATTGTCAATTAAATTACTAAGAATTTGACTGATCGCATGAGCGTGATATTCAATGCCATAAATTTGACCGTTTAATTCTGAGGTTGACAATGCAGATGTATAAAAAATATCGCCAGTACTCGTGTTGCGGTTGCCAACTAATACAATGCGATCGCGCAACAACTCTGCATCTACTTTTCCATTTAAAATGTCGCGTAGCGAGACAACATGAAAAGGCTTGGAAGTATTGCGGAAATTCATTAAAATTGACAATCCACCATCATCAACATTAACGTACCCGCCAAAATTATGGGTGATTCGAGGTAATTCAATCCCTTGAAATCTGATTGTATTCGGGTCATTTTTTCCTGTTTCCAATTCAATTCCTTTCGCCTGGAAGTATTTAATAACTAACCGCAGTGCTAAAGAATATTTATCCTCGTTGATATTGTCAGAATTATTAGGGTCTGTTGTAAATAACAAATAACGTCGATTTTTGCTATCTTCATCATTAGGTAAATCGACAAACCCAACTCGTTCAGGTGGCAAATTCTGGGGTGGAGAAGTTGCTTCAGGTGGTAATATTTTTTGAATCCCAATAATATTAGTATTTTGCTGCAATATCTGCGCGAGTTGTTTACCACCAGGTTCAACAGGAACGTTTTTGAAGATATCCAGTCCAATAGCTAGCGGTTTATAAGTTTCCAGCTTGGTGAGTAACTCTGCAATCTTCTCATCTGGAATAGGATATTGCTTAACCGATTTAATATCCTTTTCATCGATACCTACAATTACTACACGTTCATCAAGTTTTTCTACCGGACGCAGACATAACATCTGATCAAAAAGCATCCATTCCCAAGATTGCATTCCTCCAGTTATACGTATCAATATCGCTATAAATAGTACCACGATTCCAGGAGGTGCAGCCTGTAACCACAATCCAAATTCTTGGCGAATGCAATTCCAGATTCTCCTGCTCATATCATGTCTAGATAATTAGTTATAATTCCCACAGTCATTGCACCCCCACACGCCAGATGCTTCACTTGATAAGACAAAGCGTAGCTTTGATTCTTTGGGGTTCTTCGAGTTTAATAAGTAATCAAACGGACATAATCTCATCTCGCTTTTTCCCGAATTAAATTTCCCCGGATTAATCAATTAAACCTTCATCACGGGAACGAATTTCAGTTTGAATTCGCATATTCTTACCACTTTGCTTGCAGTCTTCAGGATACACTCCTAACACGTCCTGAATCTTTGTCCAATAAGTACGTACTGCCCGTTCTGATTTATACATTCGCTCGGCGATCGCTTTATCTGTCAAACTCTCTTCAAAAGCCAACCGCAACACCTCCAACCATTCTGGTTTGAGTTCGATTCCTGTTTTGATATCTTTGGTGTGAGTTGCACCATGAAGGGCCAAATTAACCCGCATTAGCATTTCATCTTCGGGTAATCCTTTATCTGCGATTGCAAATCCAGCTTGATGATTATCAATCTCGTGTTTGATCCGAATTAACGCCTTCACATAACTAGTTTGCACCATAAAATTCTGATGGGGATATTCTTGGAGCAAAGTTTGCAACAGCTTAATTCCAGTATCAATTTCTGCTGTCTCTCCTTGGCAATTGGGAATTGATAAATCCATCACAATCAGGTCAAAGTGTTGATATTGAAGTTGGGAAAGTGTCTCTTTTGCCGTCTGAGCCTTAGCGATCGCAGCTTTGGGATACTGTCTACTTAAGACATCGAGCGTACCAGTTAAAATTAATTGGTGGTCATCTACAACAAGAATACCCAGTTTTTTTTCCACTGGCAAATATCCAAAAACTTGATGTTCTTTTAAATTTATTCCTACCATATTTTCATCCAAATTCAAAGTTTCTTTAAGCTTTCTAAAAATTTTCTTCGTCTTTGACGTTTAGCTTGAGAGTCATATCTTGCATCTTTTAGCCCTAACTCATTGAAGTATGCGCTTATTTTAATTGGAGATGAATTTTCGAGCTATACAGAAAAGTGCAAATCTAAAGGTGCGATCTGATTTCAGATTCGGAATCATAACTAATTAGCCCTCATCCTAAATCCCTCTTCCAAACTTGGGAGAGAGACTTTAAAATTGGCTCCCCTTCTCCCAGAATTGGGAGAAGGGGTTGGGGGATGTAGCAAGATACCGCAGTGTGGGCAAATTTTACATTTACGATTTACGCAAGAGGTTTTATTTTTTCACCTCGGAACTGGTACTTGATTAATTACCGACGCAATTACCGCATCCATTTGTAAACCATCCAGCATCGCTTCTGGTTTCAAGATGAGACGATGACGTAGCAACGGTGATGCAACTGCTTTGACATCATCTGGTGTTACAAAATCCCTTCCTGCTAACCACGCTAGGGCTTGAGATGTCTGCAACCAAGCACCGGTAGCGCGGGGTGATGCACCCAAAGTCAAATCAGGATATTGACGCGATATTGTCACCAACGCCAACAAATAATCAACGATCGCTTCTGATACTTTAACTTCTTTGACTGCTTGTCGTGCTTGCAAAATGTCGGCTACTGTTGCGATTGGTTTCAAACGACTAATATCTAAACGTCGTGCTGCAAAACCCGCCTGACGATTGAGTAACATTTGTTTTTCAGCAGCTTGATTGGGGTAATCTACCACCAGCTTAAATAAAAATCTGTCTAATTGCGCCTCTGGTAAAGGATAAGTTCCCTCAAATTCCAGGGGATTTTGCGTTGCAATTACCCAAAATAAATCTGGTAAAGGCAAACTTTCACCATCCAGCGTTACCTGCATCTCTTCCATCGCTTCTAGCAGCGCTGCTTGTGTCTTGGGTGGAGTACGGTTGATTTCATCCGCTAGCAATACTTCAGTAAATATTGGCCCTTTTTTCAAAGTGAAATTGCGGCTATTCAAGTCAAAAATATTTGTACCAGTAATATCTGAAGGTAAAACATCAGGTGTTAATTGAATCCGGCGAAACTCCCCTTGAATTAACTGCGCTAACACTTTTACTAGTAGGGTTTTTCCAGTTCCCGGTACTCCTTCTAAAATTACGTGCCCACCCGCTAACAGTGCTACTAAAAGTTGCTGTATTAAGCTAGATTGTCCGACAATTACTTGATTAAGACCTTGACCAAGACGAATTAAGATAGGATGTGTTTCACTCATATTTTTTATTAATAAATAACCAACCCAGAAATACTATGAATAATTCCAAAAAATTAATTTTTAATTTTTAATTTTTAATTTTTAATTTCCCTAATGGTTTGCCATTTCCCCAACCAGCTTAACAGGTCTCGTTTACTGATGGGTTGTTTGCGAGATTGTAGCTTTAAAACTGCATCTAGTTCTGCTGCACTTGCGCCTGTTTTTTCCATCCAGAAGTTGATCAAGGCTTGACGTTCTAAAAGTACTTGTCCTAATCCCAACACTTTTTGGAGTTGTAGCTGTTCTTGTTTACCCACCATTTCAACAACAAAGTCGGTGGTATCAGCTTTCTGTAACACCCCGGCTAAAGCTTGGATGTATGCTTCGCTATTATCTACAACTGATGTATCTAAAGCTACTGGCTTACCAAAGCGGCGATTCTGTGCCCAAACTAACACTAATAGCAGGATACCTACCTGAATCAATATCGGAAATAAAGGAGTTTTGGCAATAAAACTAGATAAATCTCCTTCGCTTTCTTTCTTCCTGACATCAGCATCTTTATAGCCATGAATGTATTCATCAACAAAGACTGTGTTACTTTTTTTAGTAACCAAACTAGCTAAATACTTGAAATTACTTAAATAATCTTGGTAGGCATTGGCAGCTAAATAAGGAGTAGTAGAAAAAATCACCTTTCCTTTTTTGTAATTTTCTTTCCAAACAACAGCACCGAAGCGATCGCCTAAATTAACTTGCTGGGAATTAGCTTTCTTATTTCGTCTACATGTATCAATTTTAATATCACCTTCAGGAGATTTTTGCATAGTGCTAAACTCCGCTTCTGTAACCCGCGCCCTCGCACCCAAAATTACCAAAGTATTCCCTTTTTCTACCCATTCCCGCTCTTGACTATTCAGTGTGGTTTCCCTGGGATAGCCGCCTACCTGTAGGAGTGTAATTGGGCTGTTCTCTGACTGAATATCACTAAAAGGCTTTTGCCAGCGCTTAACAGAAATTCCTTGTTGTTGCATAAAAGCATACCAAGCACCATAACCATCGGAGGCGCGGTTATAAGTAGAGCCAGCATTAAGTTTAGTAGTATTGGGAGCCACGAACAAACTAAGTAAAACGATCGCAGCGAGTGCGATCGCTCCCATCCAAGCAAGGCGATTTGGACGTTTCATTTTCGACTTTTATTGCCTTTAAATATCACTAGTGTTAATACTTACTTATTTTTCAGGCAAAGTCAAAAATATAATTAACTTTAGCAATACCTTTAGCAATTTACGAGGATCGGTCAAGTTTAGCTGAGATGACCACCAAGATTTCTCTTTCAGCCGTTCCAACAGCTTATGTCGATATTGATTGATGTGGAGTGCTAATGTCGATTTAACTAAATGGACTTTATTAAACTAAGTATCAAGTTAGACATATTTGCCGAGGCTATTTAATTAAAAAAAGCGAAGCTAGGGAATTGTGCAATCGCACTTGGGACGGCAGAAGAATTATCGTCATTAGTCATTTGTGTTTCTAAGCACAAAAGACAACCCTCTTTGGAGACGCTGCGCGAATACTAGTTAATGTGCAATGTTCTTTGCGTAACAGCTGACTCAGGTAAAGTCAAAATATACCTGCTTTAGTTTCTCAACGCGATCGCCTGTTTGATGAATGCTTCTAAATTTTGGGTAGCGGTGGGATTGTCAAACAGAACGTTGCTTGAGAGTTTTAGGGCTTCACGAACTGAGTATCGCCAATCAATATCTACGGCTAATCGCACTGCAATCTGAATATATTGCGAGATATCATCTGCAATTGTCTGTGTGACAGCGATCGCTTGCAAAAAACCATAAGAATGACGCCCCCGCATAAACTCACCAGGACAAGTGACAATTGGTAAATGACAGGCGATCGCATCCAGTGTTGTGTTACCACCTGCCCAGTCGAGGGTATCTAAATAAATGTCTGCCAAAGAAAGCAAGTCAAAATAATCATCACGTGGTAGCACAGGAGAGAATACACAATAGTCAAGACTATCTAATCCGACAGCTGCGAATACCCGTTTTAGACGTTCTTGAGAAATCCCAGAGCGAAGGAACATAAACTGAGCATTGGGAACTTGACGGGCAATTTCTGCATAAATGTAATCGTACTGTGGTAGATATTTATAAGCAGCTTGACTAGAGATGTAGACGATAGCATCTTCTCGTAATCCAAAAAATAATCGGCTGCGACTAACTGAGTCAACTTTGATCGTTGGATACGAAATCCCAACACCAGGCAAACGTACAAGGCTTTCGCTGTAGTGATATTGGCCATTCACAGGCTCCATCAGTTCGCTAGATAAAAAATAGTCAACGGTAGGTAATCCAGAAGTTACAGGTTGCCCCCAAGCCATACATTGAATCGGTGCTAAACGGAGTCCAGCAATACATAGTGTTGTGGCATCCATTCCTATTTCTGGAAAAATTAACACATCAAGGCGATCGTCAATAACTTGTTGACAAATCTGTTCTAAATTATTCGGCAAATGATAAAACTTTGTACTATAAGACTGAAATAATTGAGTAGCAGCATCAATTTGATGCCCTATGTGATATGAATAAATTTCAAACTTTTGATTATCTGCATATTTAAGCCAGTTTAAGAACAAAACTGTACCACTCCAGCTACATAAAAAATAGGAAAGATAGCCAATTTTAATTCTTCGATTGTTGCTAATAGAATAAATCGGATGGATCTGACTCCATTGCGGATAATTTGCCGTCATAATTTGGTGAACTAGCTGTCCATATTGCTGCTGTAATATCAGGTCATTTTTTGCCTGATATGCAAGAAAAAAATTTGTATGATGGCTGATTCCTCTGAAAGCTTTTTTATATTCATCCGGGCTATTCCTTGTTATTTCTTGAATCAATTTTTTTAGCCCATCTTGAAACCATGACCGATAGGTATCAATCTCTTGAAGAGTATGATAAGTTTCTGGAAGTATCAGATAGCTCAACATCTTAAATACGTAGTTTTCAGGAAACTTCTTTGTAACCTGTTGAGCAAAGTTACGAGCTTCCAGATAGTTCTGGCTTTGCTTTAGACGAATAATCAGCCAGTAATATAGTTCTTCTGTTTGAGGACAATTGCTAACACCATTTTGCAATGTTTTGATAGCTGCTGGCATCTGACCAGTTTTACACAAAACATCACTTAACTTCAGATAATAGTTAATCTGGTGCGGACAACTAGATAAATACTTGCTGTAATATGAGATAGCGTTTTCAGGCGATTCACTGTCTGCGAAATAATCACCCCATCTGTGCCAAGATTCTAGGCGAGCCGCTTCATAAATAGTTGGCTGTTCAATTTCTGACAAATCACATCTGGGAATTTGTGCAATTTCTGGCTGCTGGATAATGTATCGTTCTTCGTGATTAATTGGGATGCGAAAGTTAATTAATGATTTAATAATAGACCATTCTTCAGTAGTTAACTGACCCGTAACCCCTACATTCAGGTCTTCCGAGACAGACTCTTGCAAACTAAGTTTTAGAACTGTCTCAAAAAGTAATGAGTTAGCATTATCTTGTAGTTCATCTGATAAACTTTGACTATAAATTAGCAGTGTTATATCTTGTCTAGCTGGATGTGTGAAAAGAGTTCTAAGAACATTTGTCAAGTCTTCTGCGAGCGCACTTTCTAAATTAGACCAGTCAGGAAAAATAATCAAATTAATATCTCTTAATTCATTAATTAACATAGCGTTGCAATTAACTAATGATCTGATCGCTTATTAAACTCGAAAAAACACCAAAAAGCCAACAGCATCCTCAGCAACTCAAAAAAAATTTTGTACTGACTTAGTCTAGTGTAACTGAAGATACTTAATTGATATAGATAACTATGAAATTCACTTGTACTATCGCTAATCGAAAGAACCTAAAGAATTCCTGTAATTTAATGTACACATAAGTTACAAATTTGATTTCTGTAAGTAGGGGAATTTGTGCATCTGGTTGCATTATCGCTTATGTTTTAAAGGAAAAGCTTGTTTGTGCTATTTGAGCGATGTTGTAAGCTGATGTGTGTCTAGATTATACATTGCAATTGTTAAGACTGTCATGCAGTCAATGGTCATCTCTCCTTTTAAATACAAATGACTAATGACTTTTGACTAATGACAACCCTCTCCTGAAGGAGACACTGCGCGTAGCTTGCTTCCCCAGAGGGGTACACGAGTAAATATACAATTTAAATACGTAACAGCTTATGGACGAGAATGAAAAACGAATCCTTGACTCATGGCAGATGAATGCCAAATTATGGACACAAGCAATTCGTAATAAACAAATTGAAAGCCGTGCGATCGCCACAGATGCCGCTATAGTAAAAGCGATAACCCAACTTAATCCAAGAACATTCTTAGATATTGGATGCGGTGAGGGATGGTTGTCTCGACAGCTTTTTTCTTTAGGAATCGATGGCTGGGGTGTTGATTTTTGTGCCGATCTCATTGAGACAGCAAAGGATAGTGGTGATTCTCGCTTTCTTGTCTGTTCTTACTCGGATCTTGCATCACAAAGATTTAGCACCATTAACTATTTTTGTTGCTTTATCTGTAACTTTTCAATTCTAGGCGAATGCGCTCTTGATGAAATCGCCAAGGCAGGTCATAGCTTGTTAGAGTCCAAAGGCAAAATAATCATTCAAACACTTCATCCGATAATTGCTTGTGGTGACTCTCCATACTCCAATGGATGGCGCGAAACTTCATGGCAACCAAATGCAGAGCGACCATTTTACCCTACTCCTTGGTATTTCAGAACCCTGGAATCATGGATCGACGAATTCCATGCTTTGAATTACCGATTGCTAAATTTATATGAGCCATCCGATCCCAAGACAAACAAACCGATTTCCATTATTTTTGTCTTTGAACAGGAGTAAAGTATTAAGCACATTTTTTCGTTGATATTGTGCTTTTGTCAGCTTTGTCAACAGTGACTATTATATTAATGCAAATATACATCATAATTCATAAATAAAACACACTTTATACCTGGGTAACATAATTAGAAAGTTACTAACTACAATAAGCTAGACTGCTTAATCCGGGAGTATTTACTAAGTCAGTATTGACCATCCAACCATTACCAGATAATTCTCCAGGGAAACTTCTGGAAAGGTCGATTTCTACCCAAATGTAATTTTCAGATTTGTATGACTTAACGATATTACCTGTAACCAAGTTCACAAACACATTTGTGTTTGGATAAAGAGTTGTAATAAAAGGTTCTTTTGTACTTGGTTGGCGACGTAGAGTTTCCTGTCTGACAATTTTCCGACATACACTGCCAATAGTAGGTTTATTCCATAGGTTTTGAGCGTTATTATTCGTCTGACAAAATTTCAGCGCAGCAGTTTGAATAAATCCGGAAGTCGGAGATTTAATTCTGACAAATCTATCTCCGCTAACTGGTATATATGCTAAAGTAATCCTTGTGTTTGCTGACAATATTCTAATCGCGTTAGATGATGTTGAAGGTTCTTTGAAAATGGGAGTATTTACTTTAGTTGCACGACAATTCGACTGTGAAGAATTAAAGGGAGTCTGTGCGATTTGAGCAAATACAGGTACACTCACAGCAAACGTAGCAATCTTTACTAGAGTAAAAATATACAAAAACTTCTGAAATTCCACATTTTTTCCTCAATATCACTCATGAAAGACTATACATTAGATTCGGAATTTATAAACTCTGATGTGAAAAGAGCTACAAAAATTATTTTTAATTATTAGAACATCATATAATGATTTATTACTACTAATTACCAACTACGCACAATCTCTTAACTATGAATAAATTCAAGAATAGTGGAATAGAACAGTTTGTTAATACAGTGATGGGGGTAAAACTTAAGAATCAGCAGCAGTCTTCAAGTACATTAATACCTAATACAAATGAAATAGATATTAAAGCAATTGTAGTTTATACAATAGGAACTATCCTACAAATATTAGTGATGATTCTTGTGTTACTAGGAATGCAGAAATTAGTAATATTTGTTGAAGATAATTCTTTTCCTAGTTGGTTTAGTACTTTATTGACTGGATTATTCTTTGCTCTATTAAGTATCCGCTCGCGGATTTTTTCTCTTTTAGATAATACCCGTTCTCGTCAGACCTATGACCAGGTAATCAAACCAAGATGGTCTCCTCCACCTTTAGCATTTCCCATAGTTTGGATGATAATTGCTGTTTTGCGGGTGATTTCTTCTGTATTGGTTTGGCAGCAAATGAATCACCAGTTTTTAGTGTTACCTTTAATTTTATTTGTGGTACATTTGGCTTTAGGGGATACTTGGAATACGATTTTTACTGTAGAACGGAGATTAGGTGCTGCTGTACCTGTAGTTATTTTGGGCCCTTGGTTATCTACTGTAGTGGTGACGGCAATTTATTGGCAAAGTAATCCTGTAGCGGGAATGACTTTATCATTTTCTTGTGTGTGGTTAACTGTAGCTGCTGTATTGGTATTTAGAATTTGGCAATTAAATGGATCTGAGCCATTGTATCCTTTAAAACTAACACCTGTGGATAAATAAATACCCAAAATTAACCCTGACATGAAAGCTAGGACAAATATCACTTGACTTTTGATTACTGCATTCTATATCCATAAAAAACGGTAGAGCAATTAACAATTTACCGTTTTTTAAACTCTTTAATAGAATAGTGATCGCTCGGTAAATGTACTTCTGCTTGCAAATCCAAAGGTAAGCGTCGGGGTTGCTAGGACTCGACAATGGCAATATGTGGTAGGTTGCATCGCCTCTGGAGTGAGAAAAGTCTATTTCCCAGAGGGAAACTTTAGTTCAATGCCTAATTTGCTCCCTATTTCCATAGCATTTAAGTTGAATTTGGTTAATGTTGACAAAGGTTCTATTTTATTGCCTTTTCGACTTCTTCGCAAATTTTCACCCAAGCTTGGTTACGTTCTGCCTTATTTAAAGTGTCAAGAGGTTTATTTGGAGGGTGAGCAGCTTGGTATTTTTCGATGTCTGTTTTTCTGTATGAGCTTGCACTAATTGGAATCCAGATAATGGTTAATCCCTCTTCTTCGGCTGCGTTGAGTAAGGGGGGGAGTTCATGTTTGTCGATGAAATCAGAGCCTATAAAGTCAGGGCTGACTAGCAGGATAGCAACCTTAGCCGTGGCTAATGCTTTTTCAATCTCGGCTTTCCATTTTGCGCCTGGTTTGATTTTGGTGTCATCCCAAACGATGAAACATTCTGCACGAATATACGGTTTTAGTTGTTTTTGCAGTTCTGTTAGGTATTCTGCATCTTGATGACTGTAGCTAACAAATATTTGGTTTGTGATGCTTTCTGACATAATTGGTTCTTTAATGGGGGCTGGTTCAATAATTCCTTTGTCTATTTGTTGTCTTTGTCGAGTTCTTATATCTTCATACCCATCAAGTAGTTGACGCAAATCGAGTTTTAATTTTAGTTTGCCGATGGTGATTGTGCTTTCACCCATTGTCTCAAGTCCGAGAAGTTCTTGGTAGTCAAGGGGTGGATGTTTGGGATAGTTGGGGACGGGAACCCATTCGGTGATTTCGAGATTGGGAAGACTTTTGTGGATTTTTTGGAAGACATCGCGGAGAATGCCGAGAAATAAGCGGCGGGTTTCTTTACGTCCGCTAATGGTGATGAAGATTTTTTTGTCTTCGGGATCGGCTTTGATCCGAGCAATGTTGTAGATTTCGTTGTTTTCTTGATATTGCAGCATTACGCCACTGCGCCAATAGATTTGGTTATGAATTTTTTCGTGGCTGATGACGATGAAGCGGGAGATGATGCTTTCGGGGAGAACTTTGTAATGGTATTGAAATTCGAGGGTTTCGCCTTCTAGTTCTGTTTCGTCTGGTTGGTCTTTAGGCAAAAGTCCCGCAATCAGAAATTGTGGTGGGTAACATTCTAGTGCAAAGCCAAGCTCAAATTCTTTCATCAGCCCGATTAGATAACTGTGACGCTCGGTGGGATATCGCTCTGGATTAAGGATGCGGATGAGATCGTCGTAGCTGAAAATGCCTTTGGTTTTAGTTTTGAGGTTTTCATCGCTTAGGAGCGCGTAAATGCCTTCTGTCACCCAGTTGGGTTTGAGGACGTTGGTATCTTTGAGGATGGGATGATCGCGGAAGTTGAGAACTAAGCCGAGTCGATGCAGCAAGTCGATTAGTTGCTCTTGGTTTTGTTCTTCGGGAATCTCTTTTTGGTGGCAGATGCCGATGTAGTGGTTGTAGCTGATGAAGTCTTCAGTCATGGATTCGAGTTTTTGTTTAACCTCAAACCATGTCAGGGGTAAAAGGTCGTAGACTTCTTTGAGGTTGGCGATTTGCTGCAAAATGGCGGTGCGAAGTTCATCAATGCCGATATTGTCTTGGCAGGAGGTTTCGATAATCGCTTGGATGTTAGGATATTTTTCGCGTAATGCCTTGCGGTTGATGTCGAGAGGTTGTTCGTCCTTTTTGTTGCCAACGATAATCACGGGGGACTGTCCGCCGAAGCTTTCGATTAGTTTCAGCCAATATTCGATGCGGTTTTCTTCTTCGCTGGTGCGACAATTACAAACGAGGAGATAGAGGCTGCGCTTAGTCAGAAAAAACTGATGGGTGGCATGATAAATTTCCTGTCCGCCAAAGTCCCAAACATTGAGGCGGATGTATTTGCTATTAACCTGCACGTTCCAAGTTTCTACATTGAGTCCGTCGGTTTGGGATTGATTTTTGTCATATTTATTGCGGATTAGTCGCTCGATGAGAGATGTTTTGCCGACGTTACTTTGTCCGACGAGCAAGAGTTTGGCTTCGTGTAATGGTCGAGTTTCACTTGTGCTAATTTGCCGCAAGTAATTAAAAATCTCTTTTGTATTTCTTGAATTAAGAATTTCTAATGGAATATTGGTAATTTGGTTGTCACTGAGGTCAAGCTGCGTCAGATTGGTTAAATTAGCGAGCGCCTCTGGTATCTCGGTTATTTGGTTGTCACTGAGGTCAAGCTGCGTCAGATTGGTTAATTTAGCCAGCGCCTCTGGTATCTCGGTTATTTGGTTGTCACTGAGGTCAAGCTGCGTCAGATTGATTAATTTAGCGATTGCCTCTGGTATCTCGGTTATTTTGTTGTATCTGAGGTCAAGCTGCGTCAGATTGGTTAATTTAGCCAGCGCCTCTGGTATCTCGGTTATTTGGTTGTTATAGAGGACAAGTTGCGTCAGATTGGTTAATTTAGCCAGCGCCTCTGGTATCTCGGTTATTTGGTTGTTATAGAGGTCAAGCTGCGTCAGATTGGTTAATTTAGCCAGCGCCTCTGGTATCTCGGTTATTTGGTTGTTATAGAGGACAAGCTGCGTCAGATTGATTAATTTGGCCAGCGCCTCTGGTATCTCGGTTATTTTGTTGTAACTGAGGTCAAGCTGCGTCAGATTGGTTAATTTGGCCAGCGCCTCTGGTATCTCGGTTATTTTGTTGTTATAGAGGACAAGCTGCGTCAGATTGTTTAATTTAGCCAGTGCTTCTGGAATCTGGGTTATTTGGTTGTCAAAGAGATAAAGCTCCCTCAAATTGGTTAATTTAGCCAGCACCTCTGGTATCTCGGTTATTTTGTTGTCATTAAGGTCAAGCTGCGTCAGATTGGTTAATTTAGCCAGCGCCTCTGGTATCTCGGTTATTTTGTTGTCATTAAGGTCAAGCTGCGTCAGATTGGTTAATTTAGCCAGCGCCTCTGGAATCTGGGTTATTTGGTTGTCAAAGAGGTAAAGTTCCCTCAGATTGGTTAATTTAGCCAGCGCCTCTGGAATCTGGGTTATTTGGTTGTCAAAGAGGTAAAGTTCCCTCAGATTGGTTAATTTAGCCAGCGCC
>NZ_JBALDE010000157.1:0-5495 GCF_036917515.1 Nostoc sp.
GTCATTTGCTCACAAGGTGCTGATATCTTCAATCTTTCAGCTTAAGCCTTGTGAGTTTTCTTACAATAGCCCCTCACTTTTAAAACATCCTCTTATACTCCGGTAAATATAAAAAATCAGTCTAAATTAAGCAAAGAAGAAGTATTAGCAACAATCAAAGAGAGTGTTTCTCTAGCACGCAATTACTGTAATGATGTAGAATGGAGCGCTTTTGATGCTCCCAGAAGTGAGCCAGATTTTTTGTGTAAATCTATTGAAACTGCAATCAAGAGTGGTGCTACTACTGTTAGTATTCCTGATAGCTTAGGTTTGGCATCGCCAGAAGAGTTTTTGCAACTTCTGCAAATGATTTTTAATCGAGTACCAAATATTGATCGAGTTGTCGTTTCAGTACACTGTCATGATGATTTGGGTATGGCGGTAGATAATTCACTCATTGTTTTGAGTTGTGGGGTGAGGCAAATTGAATGTGCAATTAATGGTTTAGGTGCAAGGAAAGGTAACGCAGATTTCAGCAAAGTTGTAATAGAGGTTTTAAAACAGGAGAATTATCAACTTGAGATTAACACTTCGCTAATGAGTAAAGCGGCAGAGTTAATTTTTCAAATCACTGGGATTGGAAAGGCAAAATAGCTAATATAAGTAAATACAAATAGACGTAAATAAATATAAGTATAATTTTGAACGAAAATTACAAAAAAGAGGATATTTGAACCTCTCCTTGCTCCCCTACAGTGTACACACAAGTAGATCAAATTTGACTTGTGTGTACACCGTAGCCTTTCTAAGAGGGAATTAAGGGGAGTAATTTGACTTGTGTATACACCGCAGCCCCGTAGACAGAGAGGGGCTGGGGTTAGGATGTTAGGGGACTTTTGCAAGAGGTATACTAAATCATTAGAGACTTGCACAACTGTGAGAATTGATGAAAAAATTGATCCGCAAGAGTCGAATCAGGTATTCTCATTTTGCAAGAGACGCACGAGGAAATTAGTGAAAGTTTTAGTTGTCGGTAATGGGGGGCGCGAACACGCTCTAGCATGGAAACTGTTGCAATCTAAGCAAATTGAGCAAGTTATCTGTGTACCAGGGAATGGAGGTACGGCAAGTATGGAACGTTGCCAGAACTTGCCTTTAGCAGTAGATGATTTTGAGGGAATGAGCCAATATGCTCTAGAACATGGCATAACTCTGGTAATAGTTGGGCCAGAAGTTCCCCTATCTAAGGGAATCACAGATTACCTCCAAAACAAAGGATTGATGGTATTTGGCCCAGTCAGAGCCGGAGCACAAATTGAGGCGAGTAAAGCTTGGGCAAAAGCCTTGATGCAAGAAGCAGGGATTCCGACGGCACGGGCTGCGGTATTTACGGGGGCTGCGGCAGCAAAATCTTACGTCAAATATCAGGGAGCGCCAATTGTTATTAAAGCTGATGGCTTGGCGGCTGGCAAGGGTGTAACGGTAGCTGAAACAGTTGCACAAGCAGAAAGTGCTGTTGATACAATTTTTCAAGGACAATTTGGCAGTGCTGGTAAATTTGTCGTCATTGAAGAATGTTTGATTGGGCAAGAGGTGTCAGTTTTAGCATTGACCGATGGGTTAACAATTAGACCCTTGTTGCCAGCTCAAGACCATAAGCGGATTGGTGACGGCGATATAGGGGAAAATACTGGCGGCATGGGAGCATACTGCCCAGCACCCATCGCTACAACAGAGTTGATGGCACGCATTCAAACAGAAGTATTAGAAAAGGCGATCGCCACTTTACAAGCTAAAGGCATTGATTACCGAGGCGTGCTGTATGCTGGGTTAATGATTGCACCCGATGGCGACTTAAAGGTTTTGGAATTTAACTGTCGCTTTGGCGATCCCGAAACCCAGGTGATTTTGCCACTTTTAGAAACACCTCTAGAAGAGTTGATTTTAGCGTGTGTACAGCAGCGATTAAGTGAATTGCCGCCCATTGCTTGGAAAGGAGGAGCATCTGCGACTGTCGTTGCCGCTTCCGGTGGTTATCCAGGAGAATATCAGAAGGGGCAGGTGATTACTGGCATTGGCGAGGCAGAAGCAACAGGAGCAACTGTATTTCATGCAGGTACAAAATTGAACGAGCAACAAGAAATAGTCACAGATGGGGGTCGAGTATTAAATGTGACGGGAATCGGAGAAAATTTTGAGCAAGCGATCGCCCAAGCCTACGCTAGTATCAAACATATTCAGTTTCAGGGGATGTATTACCGGAGAGATATCGGTTATAGAGTTAGGAGTTAGGAGTTAGGAGTTTGGAGTTATTCCCCATGCCCAATGCCCCATTCCCCCTTCCCCTAACATATTTGTCAAATTAACTGTTAATTTTTTAGTTGTTGGGCTTTATAACAAAGACTACTAACAACTTTATTTAAGATGCTAACTCTGTTTAAAACAATTCGAGATGCGATCGCTAGTTGGTGGTCGGAGTTCACCCTCCAGACCAAATTGCTGGCTGTAGCCACAATGGTAGTTTCGTTGGTAATGAGTGGTTTGACCTTCTGGGCTGTGAATACAATTCAGCAGGATGCGCGGATGAATGATACCCGCTTTGGTCGTGATTTAGGGCTGCTGCTTGCTGCCAACGTTGCCCCCCTAATCGCGGACAATAATCTTACAGAAGTTGCCCAATTTTCTCAACGCTTTTATAGCAGCACCTCTAGCGTGCGTTATATGCTTTATGCCGATGAAAACGGGGAAATCTTTTTTGGCATTCCTTTTTGGGAAGCTGAGGTAGAAAACTCCCTTACCATTAAACGGCGGATACAACTGCCAGAAGATTACCCTAGTGATGGGGAAAAGCCGATGGTGCGGCAACACACGACCCCAGATGGAATAGTTACCGATGTATTTATTCCTCTGATTGTCAATAAAAAATACTTAGGTGTATTAGCGATCGGGATCAACCCCAATCAAACCGCTGTTATTTCTACCAATTTTACCCGCGATGTCACCATTGCCGTTTTTATCACAATTTGGGTAATGGTGATTTTGGCAGGAGTGATCAACGCCTTGACCATCACTAAGCCAATTAAAGAACTACTGGTAGGGGTAAAGCAAATTGCTACCGGGAATTTTAAGCAGCGGATTAATTTACCTTTAGGTGGCGAACTAGGGGAATTAATTTTAAGCTTTAATGAGATGGCAGAGCGATTAGAGCGCTATGAAGAACAGAACATAGAAGAACTGACCGCAGAAAAAGCCAAACTAGAAACCCTAGTTTCCACGATCGCAGATGGTGCCGTGTTGATTGATAACAACATGCAAGTGATTTTAGTCAACCCTACAGCACAGCGAATTTTTGGCTGGGAAGCCGCTGATGTGGTCGGTCGCAATGTCTTAAATCACTTGCCACCATGTGTACAAATCGAAATCACCCGTCCCTTGTACGAAATGGCACTAGGGGAATGCGAAAGCGCCGAATTCCGAATTTTTATTAATCAACCCACTCCGCGGACGATCCGCATTCTCTTGACTACAGTACTCAATCTGCAAAGGGAAAGCATCAAAGGTATTGCGATTACTATTCAAGATATAACCCGTGAAGTCGAACTAAACGAGGCAAAAAGTCAATTTATCAGCAACGTTTCTCACGAACTGCGAACGCCTCTATTTAACATTAAAACTTATATTGAAACCCTGCACGACTACGGCGAAGACTTAGCTTTACAAGAACGGCAAGAGTTTCTGCAAACAGTCAACCATGAAACCGATCGCCTAACCCGCTTAGTTAACGATGTTTTGGATTTGTCAAAACTTGAATCTGGTCGTAACTACAACTTCGATGGCGTAGATTTATCCCAAGCGATCGAGCAAACCCTGCGTACTTACCAACTCAATGCAAAAGATAAAGGTGTTGAACTTGTTCAAGAAGTTGCCCCTAATTTGCCGCTAGTATTAGGTAATTATGATCTGTTAGTACAAGTGTTTGGCAACCTGATTGGTAATGCCCTTAAATTCACCAAAGCCGGTGGTAAAGTCGCAATCCGCGCCTACCAACTAGATTTCAAACCCAATCACACCGAATCTGCTCCAGTGCGGATTGAAATTTCCGATACTGGAATTGGCATCGCCACAGAAGATCAACACTCAATTTTTGAACGCTTCTTTCGCGTAGAAAACCGAGTTCACACCCTAGAAGGTACGGGTTTAGGTTTATCGATTGTTAGAAATATTATCGACAGACATCGTAGTAAAGTCTATCTAGTGAGTGAAGTCGGTATTGGCACCACCTTTTGGTTCGACTTAGCCACCTTTGAGGAAAAAGCGCCAACGATACAAGTTGAACCTATTGCAGAGGCATCCAAAATTATCACAGCTTGAAGGTTAGGAAATGGGTCATGGGGCATTGGGCAATAATTAAGAGTTCTTCTCCCTACTCCTTATTCCCCCACTCCCCACTAAACCCAAATCAAGACCTTAATATCACGAACAACAAACATACCAATAATAAACCTAATAGCAACAATAAAGCCTGATTGCGTTTTACCCAACTTTTCACAGTTACTGCAAAACTGTTAGTGTAACGCTGCTGTTCCAACTCTAATGTCTCTTCAATATTTTGGTAAAGAGTACAGTCTTTGGCGTAGGGACGCTGAGGAAAATTGCAAGTATCATCAGCATGATAGGTGCAGGTGTCACACAGATACCCGTCCCCAGTGGCGCGGTGCAATGGAATACCGGGATGACCGTAAGCTTTAAGTGTAGTCCGGCAATAGGGACAACTAATAGCTTGACTATCAACAAGTTGATGGCAATGGGGACAAGATACAGTAGCCAAAACCTTTAGCGCAAATAGGTAAACACTATGATTCTAGCCATTCTTGAATTTTACTAGCAACAGAGGCAAAAATTGTTATAAGAGAGAAATTATTAGATGCGTTTGCCCTGCATGATCGCTTTGATTTGTTAAATGTCAATTAAACTAGCTGTTAGTCCTTGTCAAAAAACTGTGATGATAAATTTCTTTTATCTGTAGTTGAGTGAATAGCTTTGTTGAAATCTCGCAGCAAGTCTTCTTCCGCATCCCGCTCTTGCTTGAGTTCTCGAATCATTTCTTGACTAGAACCAATCAGCAAGCCAGCAACTGCACCAACGATCGCGTATTTTTGCTCCAAATTTTTATACATTTGACTGGTGTAAGGGCAAGGAAGTAAACTAGCAGTAATAAAACCAATTCCTGCACCCACAAATGCTGTCACCAAGCCAGAGAAAGCGATTAATTTAGCGTTCATTTGCTTTGCTTCAATGCTTATAAATTTGCTAAATAATTAGAAGATACTCTACATTGTCTCAGCGGTTTCCAAAGTTGTAACTTAATCTTTATCTCTTGTAATAGAAAGTAGAGTTGGGCACTCCAAATAAAAAAATACTCAACTATAGCAGTCGCCATCTTAGTTAGGACGTAGAATATATAGAGAAGTGATTGATTTCTGCATTCGTATGGCAAACCCTTACAGTTATGATCT
>NZ_JBALDE010000158.1:0-24334 GCF_036917515.1 Nostoc sp.
TTAAGCATCCTCGTTTTTTTCTCTACTACACCTACTTCCTCAGAGTAATATTTTTTCTGGCAAAACTCCAGTTCTCAAGATGGATGAGGTTTAAATCTTTTTTAAATTCTTTAGAGTATTTTAGTAAGTCTTTTTGAAATTCTTCAGATAGATAAAAATTGTCAGAAGCTTCCCGAATTTGATGTCTAACTCTGCTGCTGTCCTCTTCTCTTACTTCATCTAGTCCATCAAGCAAAACCAATACCCTACCGTGCTTGAATAAATCACTTACTTGAGTAGTGACTATTCTGCAACTAGAGAATAGCTGACAAATGTATTCTAGTAATCCCGGTTTATTTGCAGCTTCAGCAAAATCTTTGAGCGTGATAAAAATTGGCACACGATTACCTTGAAACTCACCCTCTATACACTGAATTGCTAAATACTTCAAAAATGTGGTTTTACCTGCTCCTGGCTTTCCTAAAATCATCAGCTTGAGATATTTCTCAACCGCTTCCAGTCCTAGCACTCGTTTTGTAGTGATTCTGTTTAGTCCAAAGCGGTCAAAATCTTCGCTAGTACACTGTTGCAATAATTCATCAATTTCTAACCGTTGTAGCCCAGTAATTTTCTCTAATATATTGACGCTGGTGTAAATGTCATTCAACCCTATGGGTTGAGTCATATCTAGCACCCGCATTGTGCCGCAGCGCTCTTGAATCAGAGGTTTTATCTTTTCCCGTACCTCTTGCACGATCACATCAATATCAATGCTGCTATCCTGATTTACCTCTGGTTCACTGGCTGGTTCAGCAACTACTTCTTCCCACTCTAAATCTAGCCTGTCGCAAATTTGGACAAAGAGATTGCGGTCAACAGGTTTACCTGTAAAAAACTTTCCGATCGGCTGGCGAGTTACTTTTAAATCTTCAGCTAATGCTTTTTGAGTTAAGGAATAACGAGTTAAAGCTCTTTTTGCTTTTTGGATACCTTCTGGAGAACAGGAAAGCGATCGCCCGGACATAAGCTAACCACTACACTTTTGCTGATTCTAACTACTAATTTGGCAATTTATACTCATCGCATACACAAGTCACTCATATCACAAACCTGTATTTAAACCTAGAACAAACACTCACTTGTCAAAGTAGGGATGTAGTGATTCAAACGATTTGGGAGGGAGTCAATGTTATCCAAGAAGTTTCCTTCAAGAGATGAAGTGCTGGCTGTTGTAACGCTGATTATGGTGATTGGTTCTCTTACTCTTGCGATTATCGACGAGAAGAGTCGCCCTCCATTTTTAGATTTAACAAAATTTGCTGTCGGTACATATATTGGATTGTTGATACCTCGGTCTAAGTTAAGTGATCGCAACTAGTCAATGACAAATTCTTTCTTGGTGACTATCACAATCCTAAATAATTCCTCAGATACAAGATCCCTGACAACTTCTAAAAAGTCAGGGATCTATAACTTTCAATTCTCACAAATCAAATAAGAACGTTTTCTTCTCAATCAACAAAAAAATAACGAAAAGCCTCCAGAAGAGTTTCATTTTTCTTTGAAGACAGTAAAACTTTTTCATACAATAAGAAAAATTCACTCAAATAATTGTAAATTTTTGTAAAATTGATGTCTTCAAGACTAGAAACCTGATATTTAGATAGCTAAACTAACAAACAGTGCATCTGTACTGTTAATAATTAAAAGTAGATGTGGCGCTATAGCCTGAATGATCCCAGTACAACTTATCCTCAAAAACTTCCTTAGTTACCGTGATGCAACCTTAGATTTTGGCGGTTTGCATACGGCTTGTATTTCGGGTTCCAATGGTGCGGGTAAATCTTCTCTTTTGGAAGCAATCACTTGGGCAATTTGGGGTGAAAGCCGCGCCACTACTGAAGATGATGTCATCTATTCTGGTGCGAAAGAAGTTCGGGTTGATTTTACTTTCAAAAGTAACCAACAAAAATATCGGGTGATTCGTACCCGAATTCGAGGAGGTACTAGCGTCCTCGAATTTCAAATAGAAATACCATCTGGGTTTCGCTCACTCACTTGCAAAGGGGTAAGAGCAACCCAAGATTTGATTTTAGAACATATCAAGCTTGATTATGATACTTTTATTAATTCTGCCTACTTACGTCAAGGTCGTGCAGATGAATTCATGCTCAAGCGCCCCACAGAACGCAAAGAAATTTTAGCGGAGTTGTTGAAACTCAATCAGTACGATGATTTGGAAGAACGGGCAAAGGAATCTTCTCGTCAGTTCAAAGCCCAGGCAGTTGAGTTAGAGCGTTCTTTGGAGTCGATAAAAATTCAGCTGCAACAACGCCAGATCACCCAAGCGCAAAGAGTGGAGTTAGAAGCCGAACTCAACCAACTGCAACAGGTACAAGCTTTTGATAATATTCAATTACAAAATTTGCAAGTTATCCAGCACCAGCGCCAAAATTGGGAACAACAACTCAATTTTGTAAAGCAGCAATACCAAAATCTTACTCAAGATTGCGATCGCCTCCAACAAGAACAATCAGCTATTGGCTCTCAGCTATTAGATTTAGAAAAAATATTACACCAAGAAGCTGAGATTAAAGCTGGATACGCTCAATATCAAAGTCTCCAATCTCAAGAAGAAGCTTTTGCTGTCAAATTTGAAGAACATACCCGCGCTGGGCAGAATCGCCAACAAAAGCAACAACAGCTTACCAAACAAATTCACGAAATCGAACGCCAACTGCAACAAGCCCAAGCACAGCTAGAAGCTTTGCAGCAACAAGAGCGAGACATTCAGCAAACTCTCACTAAGTCGGGTGAAGTAGAAGCCGCTTTATCACAACTAGCCGCAGCTCGTCACCATGTTGCTCGTTTAGATCAACTGCAAATGCAAGTTACTCCCTTGTTGCAACAACGAGCAACTTTACAAAGTCAACTTGATCGCACTCATGCCGGTTTAGTAGCGCGACTCGAACAACTCCAAAGCACTGAGAACCAATTGCAACACCAGCACCGCCGCCAACCGCAACTACAACAAGCGGTGATGGATGTGGCAATTCAAATTGAGGAACTGGAGAAAAAGCGGGTTTATCTGCAACGAGTCCAAGAAAAAGGGCAAGAAAGGCGGCACTTTATTGAACGTCTGCAAGCTCATCAACGAGATTATGAAAAACTGCTGGGAGAATTAGAGCAGAAATTGCAAATGCTGCAAAATCCTGAAGCACTTTGTCCATTGTGTGAGCGTCCTTTAGACGAACATCACTGGAGTCGGGTAGTGGAAAAAACCCAAAGCGAGTTAGAGGATACTCAAGGGCAGTTTTGGGTAGTGCGGGAACAATTGGCTGTGTCTGACAAAGAAATTCAGACACTCAGGCAGGAATATCGCGATATATCGCAACAGTTAACGGGCTATGATGGTTTACGCGAACAGCGAGGACAGTTAGCAGCACAGTTAGAAGCGACAACTGATGTGCAACAACAGTTACAACAGATTGCTGATGAAAAACAGCATTTAGAGCGATCGCTCCAAGCTGGTGATTACGCTCCCGATAAACAAGCCGAACTCCGACAGCTAGACCAATATCTGCAACAAGTTAATTATAATGAACAAGACCACGCCCTCGCCCGGAGCGAAGTTGAGCGGTGGCGATGGGCAGAAATTAAACAAGGGCAAATTAAAGATGCAACTAAGCGACAAGCGCAACTATTAGCCCGAAAACCAGAACTTCAAGCTAGTATTGCCCAATTACAAGCCAAAATCCAGCAAGATCAGATTGATTCTGAATGTGCTAAACAAATCGCGGCTCTTGAGCGTCACATTACTGAAATTGGCTACAGTTCCGAGCAGCACAACAATCTGCGTATGGCTGCAAAGAAAGCTCAATCTTGGCATTTGCGCTATCAACAACTGCTATCAGCCCAGCAGCAGTATCCCCAACTCCAGACGAGATTGCAAGAGTTAGAGGAGTCTAGAAGCGCCAGAGTAACGGAGCGCCAAAAACTCGGCAGCCAAATCGAAAGTATTATCCAGCAACTACAAGCAACAGCTAACCCATCTGCCCAAATTCAAACTTTAGAACAGCAGCTAGCAATCCGCAGACGACAACTCGACGAGCAAATAGCCAAGTTGGGGCGTTTAGAACAGCTGGCGCATCAACTGGAAATGCTGCAAATTCAATATGAAGAACAGCAGCAGCAATTACAATCTTGCAAGCAGGAATATCGTGTATATCAGGAATTAGCGCAAGCTTTTGGTAAAAATGGTATCCAAGCATTAATGATTGAGAATGTCTTGCCGCAACTGGAAGCCGAGACAAATCAACTACTTTCGCGGTTGAGTGGTAATCAGTTTCATGTACAATTTATTACTCAAAAAGCTGGGCGCAGTGCTAAATCAACCAAGAAAAACGCCAAACTGATAGACACCTTAGATATTTTAATCGCCGATTCTAGAGGAACGCGAGCTTATGAAACTTACTCAGGTGGAGAAGCTTTTAGAATTAACTTTGCCATCCGTTTGGCTTTGGCGAAATTATTAGCGCAACGGGCAGGGGCGGCGTTGCAATTGTTGATTGTAGATGAAGGTTTTGGTACACAGGATGCTGAAGGATGCGATCGCTTGATTGCTGCGATTAATGCGATCGCTTCTGATTTCGCCTGTATTCTTACTGTTACCCACATGCCCCACCTCAAAGAAGCTTTCCAAGCCAGGATTGAAGTGAATAAAACTCAAGAAGGTTCGCGGTTGAGCTTGTCAATTTAATTGTATTTTACGCGTGCATCAAGACCTAACGAGCGGAGCTTTTTTGTTAATGTTTCTGCTTGGGCGCGATCGCTAAATGCTCCAGCATTCACATAATCTCCTAAATTGGATTGCACCGCGACAGCATTAGGTATATATTGTTGTACCTTACTTAGAGTATCATTACTAGAAATGGGAATTATTACTCTGTAAGGATTATTAGCAACTAGTGTATTGCCATTGGTAACAGGTTCTACATAGTCATTGGCAGGGGGTAATGCATATCGATTAGTGTCAGCTAATACATAATCATTAGTTTGAGTGTAATTACTCCCAGTTGAACCATTTAACCCCAATGCTTCCCAAGTTTGCCAATCTACATTTCCAGTAGAATTAATTCGAGAAGATTGCTGGAATGCAATCACAGATTGTCTGGTGTAATCATTGAAAAGTCCATCAGGATTAGTATTAGAGAAACCCAACTGCGCCAAACGCTCTTGAACTAATCTGACATTTTCTCCGCGATCGCCTACAGTTAGATAACTTCTACCTGGTTGTTGAATACCACCTGTGGAGACTCTACGCACTGAGTCCAAAACTTGGGCATTAGCAATGCCATCAACAGGTAGTCCATTATTTCGCTGGAATGCAATTACAGCTTCTCTAGTCATTGAACCAACATTCCCAGTGGCATCAGTATTTAAATAACCTAACTGGCGTAAACGCACTTGGAGTTCTCTCACTTGTTGAGTGGAAAGACTCGATCTTCCTGAAGTCAAAGAGGAACCCATTAGTGCGTTCCAAGTTTGTCGATTCACAATTCCGTTAGCAGTTATGCGATAATTCCGCTGAAATGCAATTACAGCATCTTTAGTAATTCGTCCAAAATTTCCAGTGGGATTAGCATTAAAGTAGCCTAACTGCCGTAAACGCTGTTGTAATTTTGTGACGGCTGTACCAGTTTTGCCTTGAGAAAGAGTAGGATATTGACCAACTGGTGAGCGCGATGCGCCACCGATATTTCTATTGGAACTTCTACCTTGACAGGCTCGTTGCAAGGCGCGTTGAGTACTAATACCCACAACTCCATCAGCAGATATTCTATTTGCTTGCTGGAACTTGATCGTAGCATTTTTAGTTAAGGCAGCAAACTTTCCTGTAACCGGGCCGTTAAAATAGCCTAACTTTTTTAAACATCTCTGGGTACTGCTAACTTCAGGCCCATTACTTCCTATTTTCTGAAGTGCTAAAGCTTGTCCAGCAATACTCACAAGCCCCATAATCAGTGCCACAGACAAAAAACGCATTGCAGCACCAGTCGATAACTTTTTCCAACTTAAAAATTTGAAATTAACTACGATAGGAACAACCTTGATACTTTCGGATGCCTCGTAGACTGAGGCAAGCTTGATTAAATGGCTAGCTACCCCTGTTTTCACTTGCTTTTTTCAAGTTGATGACTAGAAAAAAGTATACCACTTACCTGTGTAATAATTACTTTTCGTATGATTCTTTATAAGTAAGTATCCAGGGAGCAGGTGAGACAAGGGGACAAGGGGGAATTATTGAACAAGTCTCTCCCAAGCCTCCCCCCTCTTCCTTGTCTACCTTGTCTCTTCTCCATGCCGGATGCCCAATGCCTCATGCCTATTGTTCATTAACTTTTTCAGTATTACCTGCTTTCACCCAACCTTCTTGTTCGCTACCTTCCAAACGGATCTTTTGCCAAGCTTTATCGTCGCTTTCTGACAAAATAATAATTTTTTGATTAAAACCAACTCCACCAATCTTTTCAGATTCTTGATTTGGTTGAGAGCGCAAACTCAAGCCTTCAGCCCAACTAACACGTCCTCGGTAAGCTCCCGCTGGCAATGGTTTTGATGATGGTGTCGCCTTTGGTGATGCTGTGGAAGTAGAGGTTGAGCTTGGAGATGATTGAGCCTTAGTTCCAGGTGGAAGGGTAGATTTACCTTTTCCAGGCTCAGTTGCTTTTGGAGCTTGGGCTTTCACCGAGGGACTATCGTTGGAAAAAACGGGTTTGGCGGGGGGTACGCCGGTGCGATTCATAAAATAGAGTGCAATTGCAGCACCGCCACCTACTAACACAGCGATCGCTAAGAAAAACCCCAATATAAACTTTGTAAAGCCAGACAACATAATTAAAACCTGATTATCAACAGTCAAGGGTGAAGGTGAGCCAGTCACGTGCGTATTTTCTCACAGCAGTCGCTCATGAGGGAACCCGCTTCTATGCGAGAGGCTTTTGCCAAAGCGGAGCGTCTCATAGAGAAGGCGCTGCCTTCCCATTGAGGGGAGTGGTATTGAACTGGCTCTCAAGGGTTACAAGTAGAGAAGCAAGAACCTATCAGTATCAATAGTCCATAATAATTCATCATTAACTATTGACTTTTTACTAACTGATTATTGTAGCTATGCTGAATAGACATCTGGTGAAATTAAATATGCGTAATTGAGAACCCTTATAGAGAAGTAGCACTGCTACGTCTCTACATTTTTTTCGGGTTCACGTAGTGCGCCGGAGGCGTTCGCTCAAAGGATTGTGTTTCGATGCTAAACGCGCTCTCCCAGCGGCAGCCCATTCTTGGAGTTGCTGAATTTGCTCTACAGCAGTTCGCGCCAAGGGGATGATTTGACTGGCTGCTTCTAAAATGTCGTCCGTAGCAAAGTCACGGTTTTGGCTAAATCCAATATGCATCGCTTCAATTAAAGTTTGCTCAATCTCTGCCCCAGAAAAATCGGGCGTTTCATAAGCTAACCTTTCAATGTCATAACTTTTCAAGTTATGGGGGCGCAGTCGGGATAAATGAACATCATAAATTGCTTTTCTCTCTTCTTGGGTGGGCAAACCCACAAAGAAAATTTCATCAAATCGTCCCTTACGGAGCATTTCCGGCGGTAAAGCTTGGATGTCGTTGGCGGTGGCGACGACAAACACGGGTGAGCTTTTTTCGGCTAGCCAGGTAATAAAAGTACCAAACACACGGCTAGCTGTTCCAGCATCACCTTTGCTACCAAGTCCGGCAAAGGCTTTATCTATTTCATCAATCCACAAAATACAGGGAGCAAGGGCTTCAGCTACTTGGATCATTTGGCGAGTGCGAGATTCTGATTCACCCACCAAACCACCAAATAACCTGCCCACATCCAAACGTAGCAAAGGTAAATGCCAATGATGAGCGATCGCTTTTGCTGTTAATGATTTACCAGTTCCCTGAATACCTACCAACATTAAACCACGGGGATGCGGTAATCCGTACTGTCGCGCTCGATTGGTAAATGAACCTCCCCGACGAATCAGCCAGTCTTTCAAGTTATCCAGTCCGCCAATATCAGAAATTTGCTCAGTGGCGGGGTAGAAGTCCAAGATTTGGGTTTGGCGGATAGTTTGGCGCTTTTCTTCCAAAACTAGATCCACGTCTTCTGGTCGCAATTCTCCGTGGGTAGCGATCGCTCTTGCCAAAACCCGGCGAATCCGTTCCATCGAAAGTCCTTGACAAGAGCGCACCAAATCATCTAAAACTTTTCCAGAAAGGGAGTTACCAGTACTTTGGAACAAGCGATCTACCTCAGTTTTAATTTCTGGGGCGGCGGGTAAGGGAAACTCGACGACTGTCAACACTTCGGTTAAGTCGTCAGGGATGGCGATGCGCGGCGACAGTAGGACAATATTTTTTGGTTGTGACTTGAGGAGTCGGGACAGGTTGCGGAGTTTGCGGGCGATCGCTACATCATCTAAAAAGCGATGATAGTCTCGGAGAATCAATACCGCAGGTGCGGAAGCTGGTAATTTTTCGATAAATTCCAAAGCTTGCAACGGGTTACGTCGCCCAAACCCAACATCATTGGGGTTTCCCTGGTAGCCATCGACAAAATCCCAGGTATATACTGTGCGATTACCTTGGTTGGTTGCTTCTTCCCGGATAGCTGCTTCTACCCGCTCCTCCTCGTATGTGGGAATATAAATCAAGGGGTAGCGGGCACGTAGCAGCAATTTAAACTCTTCACGGAAGTTCATATTTAGCTGTGGTTATTTGTTCTTCTCTCATTGTTCAGGTTTGTATCGCCTCTAACAACTAAAAAAACAATATCTGCCTGTGCATGGCTGTTGGTGGTGCGATCGCTCTATGTGAGATATTCCTCAAGGATGAGCGATCGCTCTGTATAAAAATAATTACTGACTTTTATGTAAGATATTTCCTAATTCTTCAGCCAGTTCAGACAAGAAATCAGGTTTATTTTCAACTAGCCATTTTGTAAGATTATAAGAATGTTTAGTTTTTCTAAATTCCAATTTATTATCACATAATTCTTGAAACATACTTTTAAGTATATTTGCACCGTGAATCTTAGATAACCAATTATTATCTGAAACTTCTTCTCTTTTTCCACCTTGAAGCAGATAAGATTTTTCCTGTTTAATTTTGTCAATAGATTCCTGAACCTGAGTAATACTGATAGATGTTTCTAGCCATGTAGCCTCTTCATTTATTACCACTGATATAGCTTCAGGGGAAAGTAGATAATTTTCATACATGGGTAGGCGTAAAAAAGTCACACCTCTCTTTTTTAGTTCTTGAATCTTTGTTTCTGTCTTACTTTCTCTATCAAATATAAATCCAATGACTGGCGGAAATAGAGTTGCTCCCGTTGTGAGTTTTTTATAAATATCAAAAACAAGGTCAGATCGTTTTCCATCCAAAAGAGCATCAGTGCTATTGACAGATAAAATTTTAATACCCATTAATGTTATTCTTGCAACTTTCTCCAATATCAGTGGAAAACATATCTCCTCAGTTTGTCCTTCCACCCAGAGAATACTATCAGCACCGAAAACGTCAGATAACCTAACTCCAAGTTCAGCTAAGATTTCGTTTTGTGACTCTATCTCTTTTGGTTTTATTACTGATGCAGTGGTTTCATAATCTTGATATTGAAGCTTGATAATAGTAGATGGATTCGCAGATGCAATGATTTCTGGCGAATGAGTAGCAATAAAATATTGGTGCTGCGGAAATTGTTTAATAGTTTCTATAAGTTTTTTAGCTGCACCTGGATGTAAAAAAGATTGTGGTTCATCAATAATTATTGTTCTTGGTTGATCAGATGAAATTAAAATATAGACAATTGCTAGTATCTGGCTAACTCCACTTCCACATAATGAGAGAGAAATTGATAAATCATCTCTATGAAGATTATCTGTAGTCCAAACTATAATTTCAACATTTGAATTATCTTTCGGTAATACAGAAATCCACTTTATTTCATCTAAAATTTCTGAGACTAATTTATTAAATTGAGTAAACATACCTGGGTTTTTACCCTGTAATATACATATTGCGTTAGCCAAATTGGAAGCATCTGATTTCAGTTCATCATTATTTTCAAATTTGCAAATAGCAACGTTTAGGCGTTCAGCTTTAAATCTATAAATACTATTTAGAAAAGTCTTGAATATCTTGTAACCTATACTTTCATAATTTTCTGCTTTGTACTGACAAGGTTTGACTATATCAGCATCATTTTCTTTTGTATCGACATCTAATAAAAGCGATATTTCTCCCAATTTATATTCAATCCTATAAAAGTCTTGGCAATTGAGTTGTGTTTTAAATGACTCAAAATTAAGTAACTTTTTTAAACTAATATCATCCATTGCCATATTAGAGTATAAAGATATTTTTATTTCCAATGAATTATTATTTTCTAATTTGTTTTTAAATTTATCGAATGCTTCAGTTACATATCCTAAAAATATATCATAATAGTCTTCTTCGACTAGTTGTTGTCGATTTAGCTCATCTTCATATCCAATAAAAAACACTTTGTTTGGTGCAGGTATTCCAATATTAGTAGATCAATGTTTTATAAAATTTCGCACTTCTTCCGTCTGAATTTGCCAAATAATTTCTACTCTAGATTTGTTTTCCTTTAAAATAGAAACCTTTTTTGGTAATGTTCTTATACTTTGATGAGGATAATTATCAAAATTAAGTGATAGTACTTCAAGTAAAGATGTTTTTCCTGCATTATTTCGCCCAACAATAATATTAATACCTGGTGAAAATTCCATTAGACCAGAGTCGAGATATGACTTATAGTTAAATACTTGCAGCTTCTTGATAAACATTTTGTATTATTTATTGACTAAGTTAATTCTATTATTGGCAATTTAATTTATTTTGCCAAGTAAAACCGAAAAACCCGGTCTTTTAGAGAAGCCGGGTTTCTATGAAAATGTCATAGATTAGCTTAGTAAATTACTGCATAAGTTGTAAAACTTAAACTGAAAAGTGATGCACTGTTATGCGTCTTACTATCCTGAAAGTTGCTTTTTCAGTGCTTCCAGAGAAGCCCAACGGTGATCAACTGGAGTTTCAGAACTATCAGAACTATCAACACTACTACTTACAGGAATGCCTGGACAATTGCGATCGCATAATTGGCGCTGGGGTATTGCCAAACACATCTGCTCATATAGCCATTCGTTGGGATAAAAATAACCATCAGGCGGTAAGCTTTCCAGCAAATCTTCCATAATTACTTCCCTTTCTAAAGGCAAGTCATTTACCTGATTTGCAGTTTCATCTAACCAGATAATTTCCTTTGTATCAATCCCTAAACGGCGATTGTATTGCTGCAAGCAGCGGTTGCAGGTACAAGTAATAATTGTTTCTGCCTGACCCGATACTTCCAGGTAATTACCATGATGTTGCACGCGCACATGACCGCGAACTGGTGTTAACGTTTCCAGACCAAGCAGAAATTCTTTAACTTGAACTTCCTCTGTTCGCTCCGATGCTCTAGTTAGCTGCGGAATATAAATTGCGTCCATAGGATTTGTGAGACATCCTCACTAAAATTTATCTCGATTACCAGCAATTATACTGATACTGAATCTTTATTTTATCCCTTAAGAACAAGAGAAGTTTTGAAATTATATATGGTTATGAGTTTTCAATTAACTCCAAACTCATAACTCCTAACTCCTAACTCCTTCCAACGGGGCTGGACAGACAACCAGATGACGATGTGGCTCTTTACCGCGACTAAAGGTATCTAAATCTCCAAATTCCTTCAAGAAGGTATGAACTTGACGCCGTTCAGCAGAACTAAGAGATTTGATTTCCACTTCTCTACCAGAAAAACGCACTTCATCAGCTGCTGCTTCTGCTAATGCGCGAATTTCGGCTTCTCTTTTGACCCGGTAGCCATTTAACTCAATGGTGTAAGAGGCTTGTTCTTCCGGGGGTTGGCTAAGGTTTAGAACCGAATTTGCTAAATACTGAATCGCATCTAACACAGAACCATCAGCACCAATTAATAGCTGGATTTGTTCTGATGTCAAATTGGTTTGGTCAATAGTCAACCAGTAGTTATCTGGTTCTGGGGAATCGCCGTCTTGAGATTGAGCAGTTTTTAAATCACCCTGAATCTCAACAGGTATTCCAGTGAGTTCCAGCAGGGTTTTTAACCACTGCTGACCTCGCTGCATCGGAATGTCGCTCATGATCCCCCTGTCGCCTTTTTCTTAGGACTTTTTGGTTCAAACGGTAATGCTTTTTGTTCTGTGACTGCTGCTTCTTTCTCCTGAGTGTCTACAATTTTTTGCAGTTCCTCCGGTAGAGGTTCGCGGGAGAGAAGATAAGTTTGTGCAGTCTGGAAAATATTACCAATCACCATATACATCAGTACCCCAGCTGGTAGGGGGAAGAACAAGAACATCCCAGAAAAGATAACGGGGGTGATTTTGTTAACTGTATCCTGCTGTGGATTTCCGCCGCTGGAATTTTGCCCGGAAAGCATTTGGCTAACATAAAGGCTGATTCCAAAGAAGACGATCATGGCGACGATATCCCAATGAATTGTGCCATCTGCATCTTGGGCGCCAACCCTACCTAAAGCATCAATGAATAAAAAGCCTTTTTCTGCTGCTAGTCCAGGAATTGTTCCTTGAATAGTAACTTCTCCTGGTTGCAAGGCTTCTACATTGCCCTGAGCATCAATTTTTATCCTATCTTCACCTTTGGTAACTTTCCAATCAGGAATCAGCTTATTTTCCGGGTGTTCTGTTAAAAGCACCTGAAATGGTTTACCCTCAACAGTTTGATACTGTATCTTGGTTTGTTCTCCTACCGCTAGTTTGTTTCCGCTAGGAATAATGGCAGCTACTTTAACGTGTTCCCCATCTGCTATGTAAATATTTTGAGGAGCAGTGGCAAAGGCTTGCGGTTGAATTTGTTCGATTTGTTCTGTGGGAAGAATTTGCAGGTTAACGCTGTAGTTCGCACTTGCAAAAGGCGAACCCCGCAAGGTGGCAAACAGCGCTAACAAAACTGGCATTTGCACTAATAATGGAAAACAGCCTGCCAAAGGGTTGCCAAATTCTTTTTGGACATTAACCATTTCCTCCTGCTGCTTTTGCGGATCATCCTTATAGCGCTCTTTGATTTCTGCCATCCGCTTTTGCATTAGAGGTTGTACAATTCGCATTTTCCGCATGTTGCGAATTGAGCCAGCACTCAGGGGATAGAGCGCAAAGCGGACTATCAAGGTCAAAGCAACGATCGCCAATCCGTAGCTAGGCACAATACCATAGAAAAAATCTATGATTGGCAGCATCACGTTGTTCGAGAGAAAGCCGATACCAAAATCCATTATTCTGAATTCAACCTGAGGTACTGTAAACTGAATCTAATTTATCTAAATCATGATTTGTCGGCGACTATCTTTCGCTACGGATAGCCGCACATTATAAATGGGGCATTGGGGAGCCACTGTGGTCTTGGGGTCTCCTCAAGTGGAGCAAGTGGCGTCATTGGGCAATAACCAATAGTTTTTCTTCCCCTGCTTCCTCTGTTCTCCCTGCTCATTACTTATTGGCAGTGCCGGTAAATTCGGGATTTTTTGCAGCAATTTTTTCGTTAATGTAGTCATAGACTTCCCGAAACTTGGGAATTGCGCGCAATTCAAGACGACTGCCGTTTTTTAAGGTAATGGCCATATCTCCCCAAAAGCCAATGCCACGGGGGACTTTGACGATTTTGACGATTTCTGAGTAAATTACGTCAGTGCGATCGCGCCCCTGCCAACCTCCGGTAACAGTAATTCGGCGATCAGTGATGCGGAAACGCAGCCACAATGCCCTGACAATTGCCCCAACTGCTAATGGTAGCCCGACAATGGTTAGCCCAATCAGCAGGTTGACAATTAAATCCCCAACATGGGGGCCACCTTCATAATAAACATCTTCACGAATTCCCATCGAACACCTCAGCTTGTGCCAACAACTGCTCTAATTCTTGCAGAAATTGTGGGCTTACGCACTTAGATTCTGCTGCTGTAGGTTTGACAATGAATACTAGCCGCCATCCTGGTGATAATTTTGGCAGCAAGTTGTGTAAAGCAGCAGTAATTTGCCGTTTAATTCGGTTGCGAACCACTGCCCTTTTGCTGACTTTTGTGCTAATAGAAATGCCAATCCGCGTGCTGGCAAGATGTGCTGAGTCAATTGCTTGTGTAGTCTGGGTGGCAGTGTCTAAAGGAAGTTTTGTTGAACATAACGGCTTTAAGGCTCTCAATATTAAATAAGAGCCATGACGCCGAATTCCTTCTCGGAAAACTGCCTGGAAATCCTTTCGGGATTTTAGCCGATTTGCTTTGGGCAAAGCCACAGATGCTCTTTATCGCTTGATATGCGCTAAACGCTCAGACGGTGACGTCCCTTTTTTCTTCTAGCGCTAATCACGTTTCTACCGTCTGGTGTCCGCATCCTGGCGCGAAAACCAGAGGTTCTTTTTCTCTTACGGCTAGTGCCGCCCAATGTTCTTTTCATACTGTTCTCCCTTTAGGTGATTTTTATAAAAACTCACAATCTCCAATGATATCACTTTGTTAGGGAATTAGGAATTTGGGATTAGTTCTTCTCCTTATCCCTCTCTCCACTCTTAATTAATGCTCAAAATCCATGTTCCCATGTAACGCAGTAGTGGTACATCCCCAGGGGAGAGCACTTGACAGTTAAAATAGTAAACTCCGCCGAACGATGGGTTTTTCACGTTAGATAATACTACTTCAACTCCACTACCTGCTGGCACTGGTTCTTCAGGAAAAATATTAATCAGTTTACCTTCTTTGTCCCACTTCACCTCAGAAAGCGGAACTGCTTTGCCTTTGACTCGGACTTCAATTTTTTTCTGGTCAAAAGTTCCTTTGTAATAATCAGGGTAGGTAATGGCAAATTGACCAACTGCCAATTTCATTCTTTTGGCTGGAATCCTTAATATGTATCGATCCCAACCATTGGCTTGTCCACCAAAATCTAACCGGAAGGGTAGCTGATTTTCGGCTTTTACGCCGCTAAACAGCGTAAATCCAGGTAAGCTTTGTGCCAAAGTTAAGGCTGGTAATCCAGTAACCAAAAAGCTAGTCACGGCTAAAGCAGAAAGTAAACGTCGCATAATTGAACTTCCTCTACCAAAATATAAATCTGTTATCTAAAATAACTGTGTGTTAGTATTCTTTACTAAACTTTACTACTGGCTTCCTAACAATGGACGTTTAATTTCCAAAAAAAGTGCCATCCTACCTGAAGTTTAGGCATCACCAAAGGTACTTAGTATCAAAACAAACATTATATAAATTTACTTCATTATCCTTATGTAGCTCTGATTTGATTACCAAGTTGGTCAAATTTGCACTAAATATAAATACAGTTGGGGTTGGATTGTGTTGACAAATATGTATAAGTGTATCTAAATTTGAGAATTTTGTTATAAAATTTGATCCATGTCATCAGCGATCGCCAGTTAACATGGGCTAAATTGATTAAAATAAGTTGGAATCGCAATCGTAATTATTAAAATTTGATTGGGAAATTATAAAGCTTTCAAAATTCGGTCAATATTACTCTATAAAATACTCTATAAGAAAGGAACACCAAAATTTCTCAATCCCGAAAACAAGCTAAAGATAAAGATGCAAAATTTGGGAATCAATTTAGGATATGCAATACATAACCCTGTTTGCAACTATCTGAAAATATGACATCTGCGAGCGGCAAAGCGGAAAGTCCGATCGGAGGTTCCCTCCGCTCAGAACTTTACAAAAAAATCAGGCTTTGTCTGGAGAGCTAAGAGTGGGAGAAGAAAGATTCAAGGTTCAATCTACAAGTAAAATTCATGGCTGATGTTCCTGCCTAATTACTATGAGCGCGGAACACCCTCGTCTGGACAATCGCTTACTTAGCAGAGATTAGGTATTTATCTTCAGGAGATTTCATGAGAATAGCAGTTGCTAAAGAAATTGAAGTTTGTGAACGTCGTGTGGCATTAATTCCTGACATCGTTGCCCGATTGGTAAAACAAGGTTTGGAAGTGTGGGTAGAAGCAGGTGCAGGAGAACGCTCATTTTTTGGCGATCCTGACTATGAAGCAGCAGGAGCCACAATAATCAGCGATACTGCCAAATTATGGGGTGAAACAGATATTCTACTGAAAGTCAGTCCACCGCAAGAACGAGAAGATGGACGCTTAGAAATTGATTTGTTAAAGGAAGGGGCTGTTTTAGTCAGTTTCCTCAATCCTTTGGGAAATCCTGTTGTAGCACAGCAACTGGCAAATCGGAAAGTCACAGCTTTGAGTATGGAGATGATCCCCCGTACCACCAGGGCGCAAAGTATGGATGCTTTGTCCTCGCAAGCTTCATTAGCCGGTTACAAAGCAGTATTAATTGCTGCCGCAGCGTTACCGAAATACTTCCCGATGTTAACCACAGCCGCAGGCACGATCGCCCCAGCGAAAGTATTTATTATGGGCGCTGGTGTAGCCGGATTGCAAGCGATCGCCACTGCTAGACGTTTGGGAGCAGTGGTAGAAGCCTTTGATATTCGTCCCGCCGTCAAAGAAGAAGTGCAAAGCTTAGGGGCAAAATTCGTTGAAGTCAAATTAGACGAAGAAACCGTTGCGGCTGGCGGTTATGCCAAGGAAATTTCCGAGGCTAGCAAACAACGTACCCAAGAAGTTGTCGCCGAACACGTCAAAAATTCTGATGTAGTAATTACCACCGCCCAAGTTCCTGGGAGACAAGCACCACGGCTAGTTACAGAAGAAATGGTGGCACAAATGAAACCCGGTTCAGTGATTGTGGATTTGGCTGCTGATCAGGGTGGTAACTGCGCCTGCACAGAACCCGGAAAAGATATTGTGTGGAACGGTGTAACAATTATCGGCCCCATCAATCTCCCATCATCGATGCCAATTCACGCCAGCCAATTGTATGCCAAGAACGTAACATCGTTGATGCAATTGCTAATTAAAGACAAAGCTTTACAGGTAGACTTTGGTGACGACATCGTTGATGCAGCTTGCGTTACCCACGCTGGTGAAATTCGCAATCAACGAGTGCGGGATGCGCTACAAGCATCGAATACTCAACAACCAGCGGTTAATTAGGAACTGAAGATTAGGGACTAGGGACTAGTGACTGGGGACTAGGAAATAGATACTTAGCAATACTTTCTCAGTACCCAATACACCAATACCCAATCCCCAGTACCCAATCCCCAGTACCCAATACCCATTCCTAAAAGGAGTTTTGATTTCATGACAGAGGCATTACTTGCTGCTTTGTTTGTGTTTGTTTTGGCATCTTTTATCGGCTTTGAAGTTATCAACAAAATACCACCGACTCTCCACACGCCCCTAATGTCAGGCTCAAACGCAATTTCTGGCATTTCGGTACTTGGGGCAATAGTAGCATCAGGTGCTAGAGAAACAACTGTGTCAGTGATTCTTGGTTTAATTGCTGTAGTACTAGCTACAGTCAACGTTGTAGGTGGCTTTCTCGTCACAGATAGAATGCTGCAAATGTTCAAGAAGAAGGAGATTAAGGCGTGAGCGACTTTTTACCAACTGGCATTCAGCTGACATATTTAGTCGCTGCATCCTTATTCATTTTTGGTTTGAAAAAGCTGGGTTCACCAGCTACAGCGCGAAACGGTAATGTGGTTGCATCTGTGGGGATGCTGCTAGCAATTGTGGCGACAATGCTAGATCAGCATGTGTTGAACTACGAGATGATATTGTTGGGCTTGGCAATTGGATCGGGAATTGGGGCGATCGTTGCCTACAAAGTCCAAATGACGGAAATGCCGCAAATGGTAGGTTTACTCAACGGTTTAGGTGGTGCGGCTTCAGCATTAGTCGCCGTTGCTGAATTCTGGCGATTATTGGATTCTGGCGCACCCGTACCCCTAGATGTGAACATTTCCATGCTATTGGACGTGTTAATCGGTGGCGTTACCTTCACAGGTAGTTTTTTAGCCTTTGCTAAATTGCAAGGTTTAATTAGCGGTTCTCCGATTACATTTCCTTTCCAGCAACCATTTAACCTGTTGCTTCTGGGTGCTTATTTGGTAGGCAGTGCCTATTTAATCATTACACCAGATAGCTTACCCATATTCTTGGGAGTAGTAGCTGTTTCGTTAGTGTTAGGTGTGATGTTCGTCATCCCCATTGGTGGCGGCGATATGCCAGTGGTAATTTCGTTGTTGAACTCGTTGTCAGGTGTAGCGGCATCTGCTGCTGGTTTCGTGGTGATGAACAATATGTTGATCATCGCTGGGGCTTTGGTAGGAGCATCTGGCTTAATCCTCACCGAAATTATGTGTAAGGCAATGAACCGCTCTCTCTTCAGTGTGCTGTTCAGTGCTTTTGGTACAGGAGCTACTTCTGGTGGTGGTGCTGCTGGTGGTGGTGCGATCGATCAAACTGTCCGTAGTATCGATCCCGAAGAAGGGGCGATGATGTTGGGTTATGCCCGTTCTGTGGTAATTGTGCCTGGTTATGGTATGGCAGTTGCCCAAGCGCAACATAGCGTCCGGGAATTATCAGATCAGCTAGAACGGATGGGCGTTGATGTCAAGTATGCCATTCACCCCGTTGCTGGGAGAATGCCAGGACACATGAATGTGTTGCTAGCAGAGGCAAATGTGGCTTATACCCAGTTGTACGACATGGAAGATATTAATCCTCAGTTTGAGCAAGCAGATGTGGCTTTGGTAATTGGGGCAAATGATGTGGTAAATCCGGCGGCGCGGAGTGATGCAAATAGCCCAATTTATGGTATGCCGATTTTGGAAGTAGATCGGGCGAAGCAGACGATTGTAATTAAGCGCGGGATGAGTACGGGTTTTGCTGGTGTAGATAATGAGTTGTTCTACAAGGATAAAACTACGATGCTTTTTGGTAGTGCGAAGGATATGGTGGCGAAGTTGGTTTCGGAAGTGAAGCAACTTTAACGAACCGCAGAGGCGCAGAGAGCGTGGAGTAAAGAATTTAGAGAGTTGGCTTGCTTTGGGAGTGTGATGCTTCTGAGGCAATTTTTTTTGGAGGGAGATTGTTTCGCACAAAGGAGACTTTAATAAAAACGTACTAATTTTGTACTAATCAAAGTTTAATTCATGTGTTGAGTATAGTTTTACAAAATTTTATAGTCGAAATTAGCTCTTGAAGTTTGACAAAACAGTAATTTTAAGTTTATATGTATAAAGTTACACAGACCAACCGCAACTTAATTTAACTATTTATTTTGGTGCAGGATAAATAATTTATGGACAAAGAACTATATTCGCTATCTAAAATTTTTACAGAAAAACTATATAGAATACCAGACTATCAGAGAGGATATGCTTGGAATCTGAAGCAACTTAAAGATTTTTGGAATGATTTAGAACAACTGGAAGATAGAAAAAATCATTATTTAGGAGTTTTAACTTTAGAAGAAGTTTCTAGCGAGGTTATCAATCAATGGCAAAATGATTCATGGATCATACAGTCCAAAGGTTATGACGCTTACTATATTGTTGATGGTCAACAGAGATTAACAACTGCAATAATTCTCATTCAAGGATTGATTGAGTGTACAGATAAAAATACTAAATTAAATTATAATACTGTTGAGGATATCCGTAAAAAATATATTTTTGATTCAAAAGATGACGGTATTTCTAGATCGTATATTTTTGGTTATGAAAAAGATAATCCAAGTTATGAATTTTTAAAGACAAAGGTTTTTGACGAGCATTCTTTTAATATTTCTGACAAGCAGGAGACAATTTATACTCATAACCTCGAAATAGCTAAAATATTTTTTAGAGATGCATTAGAAAAATTGTCTCATGTAGAGAGAGAAAATATATTTAAAAAATTAACACAGCATTTATTGTTTAATTTATTTACGATTTCTAATGATATAGAAGTTTGTATCGCTTTTGAGACGATGAACAATAGAGGAAAACCTCTTTCAGTGCTTGAATTATTGAAAAATAGATTAATATATCTTACTATAAAGCTTAATGTTGAAGATTATGAAAAAAGAGATTTGAGGCATAGTATAAATGAAGCATGGAAAACTGTATATCATAATTTAGGTAAAAATAAAGATAATCCCCTAGATGATGACAAATTTCTCTTTAATCATTTTATTTTGTATTTTGGAAAAGATACAAGCACTGAAGATGAAATATCTGCTGTTGAAACTTTTGGTATCAATATAAACACAAGTCGTTATGTTATTCGTGCTGATTACTATAAATTTTTGTTAGAAAAAATATTTATATCTAAAAATATTGTTCAAGAAAACAACGGTGATAGCAGCAATAATACAATTAAGTTAAACACTAAATTCATAAATGATTATGTCAGAGATTTGCAACAATCAGTTGTGTTATGGCATAAAATTTCTAATCCTTATTTTAGTGATTTTTCAGAAAATGAGAAAATTTGGTTAGATAAACTAAACAGATTAGTAAATACTGGAACGGCATCCGTTGTTCCTCCTTTAATAATGGTTTTTTCAAGAAAGAAACTAACACAGATAAGAGAGTCAGATTTTTAAAGGCTTTAGAATTACTAATGTTTTTTGCTTTATTAATTGGTTTTCCGTCTCAGGCAATATTTTCTATAACAGGATTCAATACTTTAGAAAAAGCAATAAATTTAAGTAAAAGTAAAGTTACAGCAGAAAAATTAATAAAAGAGTTGGAAGAAATATTTAATGAAATATATATTGAAAAGGGAGCATTCAAACGAATAAAGTCGGAGTTTAAGACGCGAGACTTTTATAAGTGGCGTGGAATAAAATATTTTCTTTATGAATATGATTTATATCTACAATCATTATCAAAACATAGCCAAAAAAAGATAAATTGGGATGAATTTACTAATAATGATTCTACAGAAGATTATAGAACTGTTGAACATATATATCCACAAACTGACAAAGACAAATATTGGCGTGATGCTTTCCAAAACTATACAACTAAAGAAAAAAATTTATTAAAAAATTCTCTTGGTAACTTATTGCCTCTTTCATCAGCTAAAAACTCTAGCTTTAGTAATAAATCTTTCCTTGTAAAAAAAGGTAATGAAACAAATGCTGTTGGATATAGATATGGATCTTTTTCTGAAAATGAAGTAGCAAATTATGAACATTGGACAGCTAAGGAGATATTTCGAAGGGGAATTCATTTACTAAATTTTATGGAAGAAAGATGGAAATTTAGCATAGGAAATGACCAAGAAAAAGTAGATTTTTTGGGTATAGGATTTGTCTTAAAAAAAGAAAATTTATCTAATTAATAAAATATGTATAACTTTGCGTGAGACAAAAAATGATTGACACATACTAACCAAAATGTGCTCACCTCAAATCTGACTCCTTAGTATCTTGGAGGTTAGTTAAAATTAAAAAAGCAATCGCTACTCATCTTTCAATATGTGATCGCCTCTTCTCTTCTTCTTCTTTGTCCTCTGTGGTTCCTTAAAAAAGTGATCGCCTGCAAAATCTCCATTATGCGATCGCTTGCTTTTTATTGAAACGCGATCGCCTCTTCTTCCTTTGTGTCTTAGTCTATTTGTAGTTCGTTAATAAATATGGTAACTGAGATAAACAGTTGTAAGACACGAAAACGTAGTGATGTGATTATACAAAACACCTCACTCCACATTAGCCTCAGCCAAAGTGAAATGAGGTGCTTTTATTATTGGTAATTAAACAGACTTTAAAATTAATCCAATGACTTGCCAGCTTTACTTAGAAGCTTACCTAATCTTTGAATTGGCCCCTTAAATCCCCTTGGGGCATCAGTTGCAGCTTGTTGAGTTTGTTCGCTCAATTTTGTCAGCACCTCGGCAAAGTCAGCAGCTTTAGCAGTTTTGCGCTTCAAGAGTTGCTTAAGTTCTTTAAGTCCATTAGCAACTTCTTGGAGATTCTCGTTTTCAGACTTATGCAATAAGGTGTACCACGTATCAATTGCACCTTGCGCCGCCTCAGGTTCAATTTTAGTCAAGTCTCCTTCAAGAGTTTCTATTACTGATTCTATCTGTTCAATCTGTTCCTGGTCTTCCGCCTTACCTAGTGAAACACCTATATTGCGAAGTTGCTTACCTAACTTCTGTAACGGAGTTTTTAGTTCCTTATCAGTATCAGAAGCAACATTACCTGTTTGCTCACCAATTTCAGTTAGCACTTCACCAATTTCATGACCTGTAGCTTTACCACTTTTCACCAGTTGCTTGAGTTGCTTGAGGTTATCGGCTATTTCTTTGATTTCTGGCTCTTTAGCTTTGTGTAAATAAGTATACCACTCATCTATAAAGCCAGTAGCAGTTTCGCTATCAAGAGCAGTCAAGTCTCCTTCTAGTGCAGAAACAAGTGAATCTAAATCCAAGTTATCAGCTTTATCAGCTTTTTTAGCTGCTGTGCTTTCTTTCTTGGTAGCAGTCTCCCCTTGTTTACTATTGGATTTTTGTTGAGAACTCATGGTGTAATTTCCGTAACAAAACTAAATAAGTGTACAGGTATCACTTTATAAAGACTCTACGGAATTGCCCTCATTCTTAGGTAAGACTTACGGACTATATAAGTCTATAATTATGTATATTAATAGAAATCAAACTTTTCAAACCTTTAGTGAAAGCCCAAGAATAAGTAGTATTCATTTTTTCTGTAAACTTTACTACAGACTAGCTGTTCTCGAAGTTAGGGGCTGATTGTAGCATGGGTGTAAAAGTGCTAATAAATATTTCTACCTTTGAGCGAAATATAAAGAAGTTGTCATCGTCTGATAGTGCTGTGTTGGGCTTGGAGAACTTCTAGCTAACCCACAGTTTGCTCGGAATTTGGATACAGAACTCAGAGCCATTATCAGGTTCAGAAATATACTTGAGTTGGCCGCCGTGTTTTTCTACAATAATTTGGTAGCTAATAGATAGACCTAAACCAGTGCCTTGTCCAGGTTGTTTGGTGGTAAAGAAAGGTTCAAAAATGCGCGATCGCACAATCTCTGGAATTCCACAACCATTGTCAGCAATCCAAATCAGAATAGTATCCCCTTCTATGATTTCTGTACGTATGCAAATTTTTGGATTATCAATTATTTTTCCACTAGTTACTGAGTTTTCCAGTGCATCGATCGCATTGTTGAGAATATTCATAAACACCTGATTCATTTGGGCTGCATAGCAGACTATCGGGGGCAATTCACCATATTGTTTAACTACCTCAATAGCAAAAGAATTAGTTAGTGGTTGCAGTCGATGTTGTAAAATTTGCAAAGTACTATCGATACCTTCATGAAGGTCAACGGGCTTCATTCCAGCTTCGTCAAGTCGAGAAAAACTTCGTAACGATAAGACTAATTGAGAGATCCGCTCTGCCCCCATCTTCATTGAAGTCAAAATTTTGGGCAAGTCATCACTAATGAAATCTAAATCCACTACTGCTGCTTGCTTATGAATTTCTCCTGTTGCTATAGGATACTGTTTCTGATAAAGGCGCAGTAATTTAAATAAATTTTCGGTATGTTCAGTAACATAAGTGACGTTGCCATAAATGAAACTAATCGGGTTATTAATTTCATGTGCTACACCAGCAACTAACTGCCCTAGTCCTGCCATTTTCTCACTTTGAATTAACTGGCTCTGAGTGTACTGTAATTCTTTAAGAGTCTGGGTCAACTCTTCTTTTTGACATTGAGTTTGTTCGAGTAATTCCGCTTGCTGAAGTCCTACCCCTAACTGAGTACCAATCTGCATCAGCAAATCTACCTCATCTTCTTGCCAATCACGAGGCTTAATATTTTGATAAGCTGCTAGTAATCCCCAAAGTTTCTCACCCTGAAAAATCGGCACAATCATATATGCCCTAACCTCCATTTGTTCAATCAAGGCAATATAAGGAATAGAATTATCGGTGCTGTAAATATCCTTAATGACCAGAGTTTTACCATTAGCAAAGTCTTCTACTTGGTTTTTTTGCAAGTAATTATCTGAGGCAGCTACGCCCGTCGTATACATCGCAGGTACAATTTTCTTTACTGATGTCCAACCTTGAGCTAAAGACTCAGCAACAAATTCGCCACTCCAATCAGCTCGGAATCGATAGATTGTCACTCGGTCAACTTCTAATAACCGTCGGACTTCTTCTGTACTAGTAGCAAAAATGGGCGTTGCATAAGTGCGGGATGAATCAGGTTAACACGGGTATTTTCCCGTACTTCAAGTAATGAAGTAATAATCGAATTGAATACTTCAGCAT
>NZ_JBALDE010000159.1:0-57893 GCF_036917515.1 Nostoc sp.
AGGTGGATGAACGAGTATCTGAGGTGGATTCATCCAGTTCAAAGGTGGATGAACGAGTATCTGAGGTGGATTCATCCAGTTCAAAGGTGGATGAAGGGAGTTCTGAGGTGGATGAACGGAGTTCTACCCCTCTGCTCCCCTGCCCCTCTGCTCCCCTCTCCCCCCTATCCCCAGAGGGGGCCTTGAGTCCCCCCTGCTCCCCTCTCCCCCCTATCCCCAGAGGGGGCCCCGAGTCCCCCCTGCTCCCCTGCCCCTTCACTCCCCACTCATACAATCCCACACGCCCAATTGGCCGCGGTGGCGGGGGATTATATGCAGTTAATAAGCAACTATCGGAGATAAATTGCAAAGCATTAACGAAATTTTCTACGCCACCTTCGCTAAAATACTGCCATACCTGGTTAACAACACCCAAGGGCACGGTAGACTGGGAAATTAAATCGGGATCAAAAGCGTCATCCCCTGGCATTACAATAAGGGTTCTACCATTACGTTGCACAATTTCTTGCACTACTTCTAAGCCATAACCCCAATAAGAGCGTCCTCCTAATAGGCGCAAAATAATTACTTGGGCAAGTTCTAAAACTTGCTCTCCATAAGTATCTATACTTAATTGTTGCTGTAACTGCAACAGGTTGGCGACTCTTAGTGCAGGAAAGTTTGCAGGTAATTTTGCCACCGCAGCTGCTAGGGTTTGGATATCTGTATCAGCAGCCGTAATCAACACGAAAGGCGCTGGAGTTTGTTCTAGAAAAATTAAACCCTCTGACTGATTCCATCCACCCGATGTGCTACTTGTACGATGCATAATCCTGTCTTACCGTTTTAAAATTGTTGGTTAGTAGATTAGAACTTACGCACACTCTACGAATTCTCAGCGCTCTTGGCGTCTTGGCGGTTCGATAAATTAAGCTTTTTAGCAATTTTTGCGTAAGTCCTATAGATAATCAAAACAAACTTTTTTCCCTGGATTCAGCCCCTTTTTACTAAAATGACTGAAAATGCTTAGTTCTCCTGATTTGAGCTTTTCTCGAACCTTGCCTATTGTTGTATTTAATCAGCTTGGGGAGTTGTTAGAACAGATGGCTCAAACGGTGGAAAGTGCCGCTATAGTAGTGACTGAAGCTGTGCTGGTGCGGATTTTTACACCTGTAGAGTGGCAAAGGCAAAGGTTTACGCTAGTGGTTTCCGAGCAGTTTAGTGCGCTCTTGGTAGGAAACTTTGAGGAGGAGCAGGGGAGCAGGGGGGACTCGGGGCCCCCTCTGGGGATAGGGGGGAGAGGGGAGCAAGAAATTCACTCAGCACTTAGCACTCAGCACTCAGCACTCAATGCTCAGTTGACGTTTAATTTTGAGGCGATCGCTTCTTTTATCTATCAATTAAGAGACTTGTTTGAGTGCGATTCTTATACTTACCAAAATCTCGAACGCTATCGGCAAATTATTAGACCGAATGATGCTACGCTCCAAAGTCAATTCTCGCTGTTGTTATTGGAATATCTCCTAACTCAGCCAAACCAAGAAATAATAGCAGATCCAAGCCCAATTGGCCCGGCAGTTTATATCTGTCAACCAGTGGAAGATGCCTTAAAAAAACAGATTTCTCAAGAGCGGCTATTAAATCAGGTAACAACGCAGATCCGCAAAAGCCTGGATTTACCCGTGATTATGGCAACGGCAATTACTCAGGTACGTGAGTTTCTAGAATTAGACAGATTAGTAATCTATAAATTTGCAGGTTCCCAAATTAAGGCTCAACAATTCGATTCTGACACTATTTCCCTGAATGAAATGGCACTACCAACAGATATGGAACTATCAGTTAGGGAATCTACTGAAATCTATTTTTCTATACATGAGAATAACGGTAAACACTCGCCTTTTGTATCAGTCAATAATCAACCTCTACTAAAAGACTACCAAAAGAATGGAGGTTATATTGTCCATGAAGCTCGTGCTACAGATGCTATTACATCGGTGTTGAATTACACGGAAAAAATTTGCTTTATCCGCACCTCTCAGTGTTGGGAGAAGTATCGCCAAGGCTTTACTTTAGCTGTGGATGATGTCGAAAAAACTTATGCTTTGGAAGAGTGTTTGTTGAATTTTTTAAGGGAATGCCAAGTTAGGGCTAAGTTGGCTGCACCGATTATGTTTGAGGACAAACTGTGGGGATTGCTGATTGCTCATCAGTGCGATCGCCCGCACCAGTGGAATGATAGCGAAAAAAACTTGCTGGTTGCGATCGCAGAACAATTAGCGATCGCTATTCACCAAGCTGAGTTAATGCAAACCCTCACCCAAGAAAAACAAACTCTCGAACAACGAGTTATTGAGCGGACAATGGCTCTACGTGATGCTCTTTTAGCCGCCGAAGCTGCTAGCCGGATCAAAAGTGAATTTCTCGCTACTATCAGTCATGAATTACTCACGCCTTTAACTTATGTGATTGGGATGTCTTCAACGTTATTACGCTGGCCTTTGGGTGAATTGAGTCAACGACAACGAGGTTATTTGCAAACAATCCACGATAGTGGAGAACATTTATTAGAAATGATTAATGACATCCTCGATTTATCACAAATCGAGGCTGGGAAGACAGCTTTAAACATTTCGGAATTTTCTTTAGTGAATGTTGCTGAAAATGCTATCAAGTCACTGCAAAAAAAAGCAACAAGCGAACAAATTAATCTTATACTTGATTTGCAAATCAATCCCAGGTGCGATCGCTTTACCGCCGATGCCGAACGAGTAGAACAAATTCTTTTGAATCTGTTAACTAATGCGATTAAATTCACCCCTGAAAGTGGCAGTGTTACCTTACGTCTTTGGGTGGAAGATAATACTGCTATTTTTCAAGTAGAAGATACCGGAATTGGCATTCCTGAAGAACAATTACCATTACTGTTTGAGAAATTTCACCAACTCGATACACCTTATCGCCGCCGCTACGCAGGCACAGGGCTAGGACTAGCTTTAACTAAACAACTTGTAGAACTCCATCGGGGTCGAATTGAAGTAGAATCAACTGTAAGTATTGGCTCGATTTTTACTGTATGGATACCAACTCAGGCAGTGAGAGTGGTGAGTTAGCAGTTATTCAATTTTAGATTTTTTCTTCAATCCAAAATCAAAAATTGTCCCCTGCTCTGTTTCTTCAATTTGAGGTTAGGCTAATTAGCATTTTTTCAAAAAGTTTCAACACCTGCTCCTCTCCATTGTCTCTAATAAAAAGGCTAAAATTTGGATGAGAGTTGATTTCAATTAACCAATATTGATTATCTCGATCCAATACAATATCAAAACCACCATAATCAAGGTCTAACTCTTGAAAAACTGGTTGAGCAAAATTAGCAATCTCTGATAGTATTTGTGGATCATTGATATATTTGGCTTTTGCACCATCCCAGTGTAGAGGACTAAGATTACCGACAAATTTGGCATCAGTTATATCTTTTTCATAAAGCAAAACTAACTCTTTATTTAAGAAAACCGCTCTATATTCAGATTTGATGTAAATAAATTCTTGAGCAAGAGCGACGTAATCATACTTATTATTAATAGTAAAAATTTCTTTTAAAGCAGTTTCAATTTCATTTAGATTCTCACATAAAAAGACATTATGTCCGCCTGCACCAGAATTTCTTTTAACAATCACTGGTGTTTCAAAATTTTCTTTTATTTCTAATACGATATCTTGAATAGTTGGAAATTTTAAGTAAATCTTATATTGGGTGTCACAAAAAGGTGAAAGAAAACCTACTGTCCGAGGAAGGTTAACTTTTTTGTTTAAAACATGATAAGTGTATTCTTTGTCTTTGATAAGGTGTGCTACTGCTTGATTAAGTAACGGAGTGCTATAATTACAAAAATAATGCTGTTTACTATTTAATTTTATTTTGATTAAGTTTTCAGATGGATGAAGGATTTCATAGCTGATGTTTAAGCTTTCACAAGCTTTAAGCAATAGCGAAACGTTGTCTAACATAAATACTTAAAGTTAAACGTCTAAATTAAAAATTACGAATTATTTTAACTTGTTGTTTGCCGTTTAAAAATTACTATCTCAGTCCCAACAACCGGGTTACGAGCTATCAGACTATTTTGGGAATCGATAATTTCTAAATGAGTAAAATCAAGTTCTTGAGAGCGTTGTAATATCTTTGCAGCTAGTTTGTCTTGCTCAGATTGATTGAGAGTGTACCAATCATCACTAATTTTGACAGTCAAGTTACTTGTACGGAAGTTGGCTTGAATTGACTTTATCAGACCAGAGGCAATGCGATCGCTAACTTCGACTACCTGATTTTCAATAGCTGCAATCAAAGCTTGTTCGGGTGTTAATTCTATGACTGGTGTCGGCGTTGGTGTTGGGATTGGCGTTGGCGTAGGAATTGGTTCCGGTTCTGGTTCCGGCGTCGGTGGGGTAGTTTGTACTTCTGGCGGCGGTGTAATTTCCTCTGGTGGCTGTGGTGGTTGTGGTTCTGGTGCAACTGACTCCGGTGGAGTAGTTACCGTTGGTGTTGGTATCGGAACCTCTTCAACCGGAGGAACAGTTGCTACTTCCGTAGGTTTACTAGTAAAGATAGTTGTAGTTGTCCAAAGGAGAATTACAGCAATTCCAGTAACAATTCCCGTCAAAGCTGTATCTGATAACTTTGTTGACAAATTTGATGGTAAAAATAAGCGGATTGTCCTTAACAATCCACCCCACCACAATTGAAGCTGCTGAAACAAACCAGGTTTTTCCTCAGTACCAGGTGGGGGTACTGTCTCCAGTTTTTCCACCGTTACTTCTAAAACCCCAATCGTCCCTTGAAGAAGTTGGATAATTTTAGCCTTCCAAAATGGCTGAACTCTCTGGTAAGGTTTTTGGGGAGGTTGAGTTATCTGCTCATCCGTCGGTTTTGACTGATTGTCTTGTGACATGGAACTTTCACCAAAAGCAGCGAATCAAAGACAAACAACGTACATTATTACTGGTGCTGCCTTCTTTTGCCTTAATGTATCACTTCATTGCTCATTGTTTCCGCTATGACTATTTATTAAATTTGGTGACTTATGAAACTAAAACGCCGTCAATTTGTATTTTTAAGTAGCATCAGCGCCATTAGCACAGGATTTTTAAGCTGGATGTTTGCTTATCAAAATCATCAAAGTGCTGATATTAGCGATTCAACAACAGCTATAGCCGCCAACCTAGCCAAAAAAGACTTGTTATTACGTTTTGTGTCTGTAGCAGATACGGGAACTGGGGCTAAAGGACAGTATGCTGTGGCTAGAGCGATGAATGCATATCATCAGAAAAATCCTTATGATTTAGTCGTTTTAGCTGGAGACAACATTTACAATAACGGCGAAATTGAGAAAATTAATGCAGTTTTTGAGCGTCCCTATCAAGGTTTACTGAAGCAAGGTGTGAAATTTCAGGCTTGTTTAGGTAATCACGATATTCGTACCGCCAATGGCAATCCACAAGTCAAGTATGCTGGCTTTAATATGAAGGGACGTTATTATACATTTCGCCGTGGGACTGTGCAATTTTTCGCTTTAGATACTAACAACAATGCTGATTGGAAAAACCAGCTAAGTTGGTTAGAAAAAGAATTAAGTCTGAGTAATGCTCCTTGGAAAGTAGTGTTTGGCCATCATCCGATTTATTCATCGGGTCAGTATGGGAGTAATCCAGATTTTATTAAAACTTTTACTCCTCTGTTTCAAAAGTACGGCGTTCAACTTTACATCAATGGTCACGAACATAGTTATGAACGTACTCGTGCTATTGATGATACAACTTACTTAATTTGTGGTGCAGGTGCAGGGAATCGTCCTGTAGGACGTTCCGAGTGGACAGGATATTCTACTAGTGATTTAAGTTTTGCCTCTTATGAAGTGTATAAAGATAGAATAGAAATAAGTGCGATCGCTACTGATAATCGCGTTTTTGATAAAGGTATTATTCAACTAAAATCAGCGTAATTATTATGAAAGTCAAGCGCTTGAAAATGCAATCCTTCCGTAGAATCGGTGATTTGACACTGGAGTTCAATGTAAGTAAACCTAGAAAATTTGATGGTTTCACCTTTGTAAATAAACTGTGCTGATTTTTTTAAATATTCTGCTTCTGGTGAAATTCAACCGACAGATAATCCAGGCAAAAAAGCTGTTGCTGAAACAACAATTAAGAAGCTTGCACTTGATATTGACAAACTGCAAAAGATGCGTAGAGTAGCAATTGATGCTGCATTGCTGGCTACTGAAGGTTTGACTGAAATAGAAATAAAACTCTTAACTGAAGGTTATGAAAAACTGGATGTTGATGGACAACATACTCCGTTTTGTGCCGCAATTAGCTATTTACTCAAGAATTATTTTTGATTCAGTAAAATAGCGTAGCCCCTCGTAGACATCGCATTTACTTTATACTAAATAATATTACATTAATACTCACCGCAAAACGTTTATGATTCTTGAGGCAGTTATTCTTCATGTCAAACCTGGTCTAGAATCAGATTTTGAAGCTACTTTTAAAAAAGCTTCTAAAATTATTTCTTCAATGGACGGATATTTATCCCATGAATTGCATAAATGTATAGAAGTCAAAGGTAAATACTTATTACTTGTCAGATGGCAAACTTTAGAATCTCATACTGTTGGATTTAGAAATTCTGCTGACTTTCAAGAGTGGAAAAAACTTTTACATCATTTTTATGAGCCATTTCCTACTGTTGAACATTTTGAAGAAATTGAAATATAAAAAACAAGACACCTGACTTTTTTGAGAAGTCGTGTATCTGCGACTATATCACTCTACTCGTTGCAACTGCGCTACTCTGGGGTCAATAATTTTTTGTCCTAAGCTAGCAAATTTAATAGCTACAGACATCTTACTACCCGTTCCGAAGACATGAGTGATTTCACCAAGACCAAAAGTTTTATGTAATACTTGATCGCCTACTTGCCAATTCTGCTTTGTATCTTGTTTTCCATTGGGAGTAGAGGCACTTTTAGTATAACTTTGACGACTCAGGCGTTGAGTAGTTAATAATTCTTCTGGTAATTCGTCGAGAAATTGCGATCGCACAGCAGGTTCACGAGAACCATACAAACGGCGTTCACGCGCGTGTGATAAATACAACCTTTCTTGAGCGCGAGTAATTCCCACATAACACAAGCGGCGTTCTTCTTCCAAAGATGCGGGATCGCTTAGGGAACGAAAGCCGGGAAATAGTCCTTGTTCTAATCCCACCAAAAATACTACGGGAAATTCCAAACCTTTGGAAGCGTGCAAAGTCATCAAAGAAACGGCTGTTTGCCCTTCTTTTAAATTATCTAAATCGGAACTAAGGGCAGCACTATTGAGAAAGTCTCGCAGGGAAACCTCTTCGTTTTCTTCTTGAAATTGCAGCGCGGCGTTGTAAAGTTCCTGAACGTTTTGTACCCGATCTGTGGCTTCATCTGTGCCTTGATTCATCAAGTCTTGAACGTAACCAGAATCTTCTAGTATTCCTTGCAAAACCTCAGTCACAGGAAGCGTGTCGATTTGCCCTTGCCAACGGCTAATCATTGCGGCAAAGCTATTTACAGCTTTTGTGGCGCGTCCAGCTAATGTATTAACTGATGTTTCGTCGCTGAGTATTTCCCACAGGGTTGTCCCTAGTTGTTGGGAGGCGTTCACCAAAGCATCAATAGTGGTTTTGCCAACTCCCCGGCGAGGAGTATTGATAACTCGCAATAGACTGACTGTATCAGCTGGGTTAGCGATCGCTCTTAAATAAGCGATGACATCTTTAATTTCTTTGCGATCGTAAAATCTCATTCCTCCCACAACTGTGTAAGGAATTTGATATTTCACCAACAATTCTTCAAAGGGGCGAGATTGGGCATTCGTTCGATAAAGTATGGCAAAACTACCCCAGTCCAACTCTGGATTTTGGTTTTTTAAAGTACTAATTTGATTAATTGCAAATGCCGCTTCTGCAAGTTCTTCATCGGCTTTATGATAAGTAATCTGTTCGCCCGTCCCCCGTGTCGCCTTTAGGATTTTATCAATCCGTTGGGTGTTATTTTCAATTAGTTCATTAGCCGCTTGGAGAATGTTTTCACAAGAACGATAGTTTTCTTCTAGCTTAACCATCGTCCGGGTGTCATCATCTACCAAACCATCGCCAAAGTCTTCCTGAAATCCTAGCAAGATGGTGAAATCTGCCATCCGAAAGCTGTAAATTGATTGGTCTGCATCGCCGACAACAAAAACTGAGCGATTTTTCCATTCCCATTCGCTCTTTTTGGTTTCGCCATTAGTAACTAATAAATTAATCAGTTGATACTGAGTGCGGTTAGTATCCTGATACTCATCTACAAGTATATGACGAAACTTGCGATGCCAGTAACCCAATACTTGCTCGTTTTGTTGAAATAATCTTGTAGGTACAAGGATTAGATCGTCAAAGTCCAGAGCGTTATTTTGTGCTAATTTATCTTGATATAAATTGTAAACTTGGGCAATTATTCGTCCGCGATAATTAGGTTGATCTCGCTCAAATTCTTGGGGCGATAAACCTTGGTTTTTCGCATTACTAATAGCGTAGCGGACAGAGCGGGCGTCAAACTTCTTATCGTCTAAATTTAGCTCTTTATTAACGATTTCTTTAATTAGACTGATTACATCTGATTCATCAAAGATAGAGAAATTGCGATTCCAACGCCGTCCTTTTTCGTCTACATATTTTTCAATATCAAAGCGGAGAATACGAGAAAATAGACTGTGGAAAGTGCCACACCATAAGTCTTTGATCGTATCTTTATAAACTTGCGATCGCAATTGCGTTTGTTGGTATTCTGTCAACAAATCCAATCGTTGACCGTATTCTTTCATTGCCAATTGTTCTGCAAACAGCCGTTGAATCCGTTCTTTCATCTCCCGTGCGGCTTTATTGGTAAAAGTAACCGCCAGGATATTTTCTGGATCGACACGGTGTTTGAGAATCAGATTGGCAATACGATAAGTCAGCGCTCGTGTTTTACCGGAACCTGCGCCAGCAACAACTAGCAACGGGCCGCAGTAATGTTCGACAGCTTGACGTTGGCTGGGGTTAAGGTGACTGAGAAAGTCGATGGTTGTTGTCATGGATGTGAAAAAGCGATGTCTCCGACGGGCTATGCCTATGCCTAGCGTTACATCAATAGAGAGTTGCTATTGCCCAGGTTACAATATCCTAACGAAACTTGGTTAATAAACATTGTGTGGCAATATTCTTAACCAGAATGGTACTCTATCATGATTTATTATGCTGTCAGTCAAAGGCACATTCCAAAACGGTGTGGTTCACCCTAACGAACCAACTCAGGGGTATGAGGGGTAGTCAGTTATAATCGTTTTTGTCGAAGAAAACCTACACCTGAACCAGCAACGCCAGAAGACTTAGATTGGCATAAACTGAGACAGTAGATACAGATATTGGTGACTTGGCACACCAGCATAACCATTATCTTTATAGAATCGCAAAGCGAGAATCATAACCTTGACGAAAGTTTTTGTAGACACTGCTGCCTGGATTGCCCTTTTTGATGTACTGTTGGAAATCAAAAAATACTGGGATTTAGACAAGATTTGTGTAATAGTGGCAATTCATCAATTGCCCTAACAATACGTTAATTTTTCTACGTATATAGATTCGCCACGAGTTATTCCTGCGCGTTCTGTCGTAAAATCAGCGACGGGGAATCAAACATCATAAAAATACTGGGCAAGCTCTCATTTGTTCTGTTGTTAACAGAGCTTCACAGGTATTTTCAGTTAATTTAACTACGGATTTTCGTAGGGACACCGTAATGTTCCCTAGCCCGTAGTTTATTGAAGTGAAAAACGGTGTAATATCTCGCCGAGACTATTGTCACCAATAAGACTATTCACTCCTTGCGTACCCAATTGACATAGGGTAGCAATACACGATACATCATGATTCAACCGTTAAATTTTTAAAGATGAAAAATTTCTTTAATTTCAGGTTTAACCAATACAAGGAGAGGTGGATATGGATGTTAGCTTAATTGTATCCAACATTTTAAATCCGCCAGTCCTGTTTTTCTTTTTAGGCATGACTGCTGTTTTTGTCAAGTCCGATCTAGAAATTCCCGCACCAATGCCCAAACTCTTTTCGTTGTATCTGCTGTTTGCCATTGGTTTTAAAGGAGGGGTAGAACTAATTAAAAGCGGTATAACTCAGGAAGTAGTTCTAACACTCGCGGCAGCGATGATGATGGCTTGTGTTGTTCCAATTTACACCTTTTTTATTTTAAAGTTGAAATTGGATACTTACGATGCGGCTGCGATCGCAGCCACCTACGGTTCTATCAGTGCCGTTACCTTCATCACGGCTAGCGCTTTTTTAACTGAGCTTGGCATTACTTTTGATGGTTACATGGTGGCAGCCCTTGCCCTGATGGAATCTCCAGCTATTATAGTTGGTCTAATTTTGGTGAATATATTCACCAGCGATGGCAAGCGGGACTTTTCGTGGCCAGAAGTTTTGCAAGAAGCATTTCTTAATAGTTCAGTTTTTCTCCTAGTCGGTAGTCTATTAATAGGTGTCTTGACAGGAGAACACGGTTGGCATGTATTAGAACCCTTTACTCAAGGGTTGTTTTATGGTGTTCTCACTTTCTTCTTACTGGACATGGGATTGGTCGCTGCTAGAAGAATTAAAGACTTGCAAAAAACCGGAGTTTTCCTGATTTTATTTGCCATACTAATTCCAATACTCAATGCAAGCATTGGGTTAGTGATTGCCAAATTCATCAGTATGCCTCGTGGAGATTCACTGTTGTTCGCTGTATTGTGTGCCAGTGCTTCTTACATTGCTGTCCCAGCGGCGATGCGGATGACTGTACCAGAAGCAAATCCCAGCTTATATGTTTCTACTGCCCTAGCTGTCACATTTCCGTTCAATATTATTGTGGGAATTCCGTTATATCTATACGGAATTAACCTGTTTTGGAGGTAATATTATGCACGTAGTTAAAAAGATAGAAATTATCGCCAACTCCTTTGAGCTTGCCAAAATTTTAGATAATTTAGACAAGTCGGGTGTACATAACCATGCCATAATCCGAAATGTTGCTGGTAAAGGATTACGAGGAACAACAGAAGATTTAGACATGACCATGCTTGATAATGTTTACATTCTCGCGTTTTGTATGCCAGAACAACTCAAGCCGGTGGTCGAAAATATCAAACCACTCCTTAATAAGTTCGGAGGTACTTGCTACGTTTCCGATGTGATGGAAATTCGCTCTGTCAGATGTGTTGCGTCGATGTAAGAGAGTGATAAATTCAATGAAGCATTTCATGGAACGTCGTGACTTTTTGAAGTTAGGAATGACCGGGGCATTTGGGATGATGTTATCTGCCAGCGATTTACTCTGGCGGGTTGAACAGGCTAAAGCTGCCGAAATACCCTCAACTTCCCCTGAATCCCTCAGTCCTGATGCAGCCTTACAAAAGCTGATAGAGGGAAATCAGCGATTTATTCAGCATCATCCTCAATACCCCGATCAATCTGAACTGCGGTTGCAGGAAGTTGCTCAAGCTCAACATCCATTTGCAACTATTCTTAGTTGTGCGGATTCACGAGTACCCGCAGAAATTGTTTTTGATCAAGGCATTGGGGACATTTTTGATGTTCGGATTGCCGGAAATATTGCTACACATGAAGCGATCGGCAGTATTGAATATGCGGTTGTCTTGTTAGGTTCTCCGCTACTGATGGTGATGGGTCATGAGCGTTGCGGGGCTGTAACCGCTGCTGTCCAAAACCAATCGTTGCTTGGTGATATTAGTACTTTTGTGAAGGCAATTAAGCCAGCCGTAAAAAAAGTCAAGGATCAGCCGGGTGATGCAGTTGAAAATGCTGTGGTGGCAAATGTGCAATATCAAATTGAACGGTTGAAGCAATCAAAGCTTTTAACTGAGCAGGTGGAGTCAGGCAAATTGAAAATTGTCGGGGGTCGTTACGATTTAGATACAGGTAGGGTGACTATTATTACTTAATTTTGTAGAGGATTCCCAGATGAGAGGGAGCAGGGGAGCAGAGGGGCTCCAGGTGCAGGGGGGTAGGGAAGACAAGGAGACAAGGGAGAATTATTGAACAAGTCTCTCCCCGAAGTTCTGAGCGCCGGAAGCCGGCGCTCAGACTTCTCTTCTTGTCTCCCACCTCTTTCTTGTCTACCTTGTCTCTTCTTGATGCCCAATGCCCAATTCAATCCTGCACAGTCATTGGTAGACGAATGGTGAAAGTAGAGCCAATTCCTGGCTGACTTTTGACAATAATTTCACCACCCATCATTTGGCAAAAGTGACGGCTAATTGCCAACCCCAATCCCGTACCTCCATACTTTTTCGTAGTCGAGGTATCACCTTGTGTAAAAGGTTGAAATAACTGTTGCTGTTGACGGTAAGACATACCTATACCTGTGTCGGTAACGGTGAAAATAATGCTGCCCAAAGGAGCCTCCAGTCGGAATTCATCCTTTTCTATTTTGACTGTCAGCGTCACCTTGCCGTTTGTAGTAAATTTACTAGCGTTGCTAAGTAAGTTTAATAATACCTGCCGCATTCTAGTTTGATCGGCGTACATGGTGCCAAGTTGCTCATCAAAATTGACTTCTAAAACATTGGCATTTTTTTCTATAGCTGGTTTGACTGTGAGGACAACATTATGAATCAGCGTCGCAATCTCGAATGTCTCAGGATAAAGAGTCATTTTCCCCGCTTCAATTTTTGACAAGTCGAGGATTTCGTTAATTAAGTGCAGTAGATGCTTACCAGCAGCGTTAATTGTTTCTAAGTCTGTGATAAAGTCTGCCGATAAACCAAGATCAGCAGCGTCATCTTCTAGTAATTGGCTTAAACCAATGACAGCATTTAATGGTGTGCGTAATTCGTGGCTGACATTGGCCAAAAATACGCTTTTTGCCTTGCTCGCAGCCTCGGCTAATTCTTTGGCTTGTTGTAGTTCTTTTGTTCGCTCAGATACTCGCTCAATCAGACGATTTAGAGATTTGGCGAGTAGACCAATTTCATCTTCAGTAGTGACGGGCGCTCGCAAGTCGAAATTATGTTTCCTTGCAACTTGTTCAGCTACTTGGGTGACAGTGATCACTGGTTCAGCGATCGCCCGACTGGTACGCCAAGCTACAATAGCTGCGAACGCTACCGAAACTAGCATACTCACGATCACGATGAATCGCTCAACTATTCTCGTCTGCTCAACGGCTTTTTGCCTTTCTTGCTCTTGCTCTTGGGCAGTTTGCAGGATGTTAGTCAAGCTTTGAGAAAGCTGGTCTAGCCGCATGGCTGTTTCACCACGCATAATTGTTAATAACTGGGATCGGGCAGAGGAAATCTGCTGAGGCTGCACTTTTTGGGAGTCAATTTTTTTTAAGACGACCTCGATTTGATCAACGTAAGCTTTTAAATTAGTTTTATAATCCAGTAATAAAGTCTGTAAAGTCGAACTTGTTGCTGCTAGTCTTATAGGTTTACTATCAAGAAATCCGCCAATTTTAGATTCTAGTTCCTTGGCTTTTTCAACATTCTTCAGAAAATCAGCTTTTTTGCTTTGCAGTTGTTGTGAATTTTCTAATACAGCAACTAGGTTAGAACTATGTAATTGCGCCCCTACTACTGCATCTTTATAATTACTCAGTAGTTGTCCTTGTTCATAAGCCTGATTGAATTGTCTAACTTCCCTTCCCCGGTAGTAATTAGCAATCACTAACCCAGTTAGTGAGCCAAAAAAGCCAATTCCGATAGCTACAAAGTACCCATAGCCAATTTTTTGATGGATACGCCAAGAACTAGCTTTGAGTTTTCCTCGTGAAGGAAATTCTATAGTTGGGAGTTCGTCTGTCGATGGCTCTTCGGCTGACACTTTTTTGCTTTCTGAACTGCTGTAGATAGGGGTTGGCTTTTGAGGAAGGCATTTCTCAAACCTCCTTGCCTTCTCGCAAAAATAATCAAATTAGTCTAGATTCTCAAAATACTTTAATTTAGTCATTAACATCTACATTATCTTCTTTTATCGCAAGAGCAAATCATTGCTTGCTAAATAATTAGCATCACCTTAAATTATACAAGTAAATTTTATAACACTTTTATAAGTATAATTACTAAGTCTAATAGAAATTCACTTTTTTTAAGATCAACGATATAGTTTCCTGCACTAAAGACCCGTCTGAGAGCCTCTTCTCCTTACCACACTCCTTTCCTAAATATGCGATTGATAGCAAGCAATGAGTTCTTGCAATCACCGACGCCACTACTCTACCTTACTGCTTCTCTATAAAATTAATACAATCAGGAAAAAAACAAAAGGTTTGATACTTGTTGGGGATGGGGCATGGGGCATAGGGGAGCCACTGCGGTCTTCTCCCAAAGGGAGAGGCTAGCGCCAAGGGGTCTCCCCAAGTGGAGCAAGTGGCGTCATTAGATATTGGGCATTGATTATTTCTCCCTCATTCCAGGCGTACATATCATAAAACAGGTTAAAAGTCTAGTCTATGTTAATACACAAAAATTTTTATTACGTATTAAAATCAATACGAATGCCTTAATTGACGACCGCAGCTTAAGATAGCTTTAATATTAGATAAAATCGGCTTCTAGGCTTATATAAATTAGAGGTAGACTGATTTTTGCATGATTTGTACTTAATATTTAGTACGATTATGAGCAAATGACATGGAATGGGATAATCACAACCTGAGGATTCCAGTTGATTCCAAAAATAGAACTCAGGAAGTTGATTATAATACATCCTGCTGCTATCTGAGTTTTATCCTCCTACTGACTGTCTACCTTGTAGTTGATGCAGTATATAGTACGGGTCAATTATGGTTATAGGACACTAAAACCCTTTTGTGTCCTTCACCTAATTGAACTGATGCACAAATGTATTAACGAATCAACAACCCTTTGGTTGTAATTATCCAGATTAGAAAAACTCAACTGTCAAATTTATAGGAGTGAAAATGCCAGAACAAGAATTTACTGAAACCGCATCCAAAGATACTACAGTGGCAGAGATCAACACTCAAACGGGAACCATCACCAAACTTCAGCCTCCTGCACAGTCTCAAGACGAATGGCTAAAATACGGAGAGCAAATTTCTACCTTTTTAGCAACATTACCAGAATATCTGGGAAGCTTCTTTAATCAATATAAGCAACCTTTGGTAACAGTTGGTTTAATTGTAGGATCAATTGTTGGGGTTAAAGTACTCTTGGCAATATTAGATGCTTTGAATGATATCCCCTTGGTAGCACCTACTTTTGAGTTGATCGGTATTGGTTACTCTGCCTGGTTTGTTTACCGCTATTTACTCAAAGCCTCAACCAGGAAAGAGTTAACTAGTGAAATCACCACTCTTAAATCACAAGTTGTTGGTAAACAAATTCCAGAAGCTTAATATCTAATTATCGCTTCTCTACCAAACGCTACGCGTAGCTTTCTCTTGTGTAAAAGTACGCTCTAATTCCAAATCACCGAAGTCTGAACGCCGGAGTCGGCGTTCAGACTTCTCTCAAAATTCCCTACAAAGTTGATTAATACTTCGTATAGAATTCGCTCCTTCTGAATCCTTGGTTGAATTACGAATTAGTAATTATTGTTGAGACGAACCTCTGGTGGGCAATTTACCCTTTGGGTTCGGTTTTGGAGTCTGCAAAAATTCTGAAGATATTTTGGGCGATGCCTGCGGCGGGCTATGCCTACGCACTATATTAGGAGATGTAATTGCCTCCAATTTGCCCCGTTTTACTAAAGCTTGATGAATCATCGCCGCCACTTGTGCCCGACTAGCCACTTTATTGGGATCGAGGACTTGGGGATTTGGATAGTTAACTACTAAGCCATTGGTTGTAGCAGCAGCGATTTTGCCGATAGCATAAGGTGGAATATCTTTAGCATCTTTATAGACACTGATAATCTGATTTGGGGAAGTGGGTGCTTTCAAATTCAACCCACTGACAAGGGCAACTAAAACTTGCACTCGTGAAATATTTTGTTGTGGTTTGAAGGTTTTTTTCGGGTAGCCTTTGAGAAATCCCGCACTGATGGCTTGGTCAATTGCTGGAGTTGCCCAGAATTTTGTTGGTACATCTTGAAATGCGATCGCAGTCTTAGACGGTTCTTGCTCAAAGGCTTTTTGCAGGATAGCAGCAAATTCAGCACGGTTTACAGGCTGATTTGGTCTAAAAGAGTAATCAGGAAACCCTTTGAGAATCCCACGGGCAGAAAGAACGTCTATAAAACGCCGACTCCAAAAGTTATTGGGTACATCGTTAAATGCAATTGGCGGTGGAATGATTGATTTTGGTTTTGCCGGAGTTACTAAAGGCAACGCTGATGATTTAATTGATGACTCAAGTTCTGTTGGAGAGGATACAGGTGTTTGTGGTTGTGGGGATTGAGTTGGAATTACCAGAATAGATGGTAACACTGAGCGGTAAGGAGTTGCGCTGTTAGTTGGGAATGAACGTGTCGTGGGTTCAACAACAGCTTCAGGTGGAAAAGAGGGCAAAACGTTGTTGGGGACTGTATAAGGTTTTACCTTGGCAGTAGGAGAGGGCAATACTTGATTTGGTTGAACACTAGGAGACGGAGTGGAGGAAGGCAACAGCAGCCCGTTTAAGTTCCAACTAGAATCCCTGCGAGACAATGACCAAAAAAGAATCGCTCCGATAGTGGCGAAGGCAACCAGAATGGCTATAAATTCATCAAAGCCAAGGGCAGTTTTTTGAGATGACTCCGGTTCGGAAGGAGGTCTATTTGTCATCGTGATTACCCTGGTAGCAGTAAAAATTTGTGTCTAAACAAATTAAGCCACAGATGACTCTTTTACACCAGCCCTTTTTTAATTCGTAATTCGTAATTTGTAGTACGGTATTAGGTTTTTGATTCAACGCCAAGCGAGCGCAATTGGGTAGCTAAACCATCAGCTCTTTGGGATTGTTGTTCTGCTCTTTCATCGCCATTCAACAACAAATTACCTTGTAAATCCCACCAAGCCAGGGTAATTCCACATTCTGATATTCTCCCTGCCATAAACCTAATTCAACACCCAAAGAAACTATAGGATAATGTCCTCGTTCATTTGCTGGTAAAATCTGATACTGTCCTTCAATCAGATGATAAACTTCTAGACTGGCTTTACTCGCCCATAAATCCCATAGAAGGGAGGACGAATCACCTGCTCATAAATCCAAAATTTCCCCTTCCAAGGAGTTTTATCCCGTTCTTCACTACCGTCTCCAGAGACAAATTCTAAGACAATCAATGGGGCAATAAATTCTCGCCACAACACATAAGAATGTCGCGTTTGTCCATTGAGCAAAAACGGTACATTCGGTACATAAAACCAATCTGGTGCTTCTGCACCTTTTTCAGGAGGATCGGTCAAGCGCCAATAAATACCTAAATCCTGCCCTATACAGTATTCACCTTCAGGATTTAATTGCTTGAGGATGGGTGTAATAGAGTCAGTTAGTAAGATGCTGTGGGGATGCTCTTGCCAATTTTTGCCTTCAGCACGCTCCGCGAACACAAACGTACCATCGGACTCAGGAAGCTGGGTATGATGCGGGGAAAGGAGTCAGAGCGTCGGGTGGATTGGTTACAGAGGTCATAACGCTACCTTTGCACTCTTGGTAAAGGTTATTTTTAGTTTAGCTTGCGATCGCTTTCTCAATATTCTCCACCCAGATTATAAATTGCACGCTAATTACTTGCAGTCGCCTGAGAAAGATTTTTAGTTTGATAGACCACTAGTTTTATTAGATACCTAAACTAAAACCGGATTTTAAGGGTGGCAGAATGTAAAATATTAACTTATCGTACATTCAAGGGTTTAAGACCCCTCTCTTACAAAGTTCTGATGCCTACGGCGGGCTGTGCCAACGGAGGAAACCTCCGCTCAGACTTTGCGCTGCGTTTACACGTAGCATATTTTGAGTCGGTGTTTAAATCCCTGACTCAAAATGTCTTGAATGTGTGAATTTTGAATTTTGAATTGTTAATCTTTACCTGTCTTTGAAAAAATCAGGGTGTCTAGTGCCAGAAGAATTTAGTTGCCAAATCTCACCGCCATTTTTGTCTGAGGGTAGCGATCGCGATCTTGGTTTAGATTCAACCCTCGAAGAACTACCAATGTATAACTTCTCGGTGGAAATCAGCCACACCGGGATGGAAGTGGCTAGTTTTTTGGAAAAATACCCCCTATTACCAGGAGTAATTTTGGTAGAACAGGGACAGTTCATTGGGATGATTTCGCGGCGGCGACTACTGGAATTTTTGATTCGTCCATTTGGACAAGAGTTGTTTGTTCAGCAACCATTAGCTGTTCTCTACAGCTACGTGCGGACACCGATGTTGCTGGTTGCTGATACAACATCGATTTTAATAACAATGCAACTTAGCTTAAAGCGATCGCCTGAATTATTGGCAGAACCAATTGTTGTACAAACGGAATCTGGTGCTTATAGATTGTTAGATGTCCAAGAATTAAATATTATTTCTTGGCAAATTCGAGGGATCGACAATTTGATCCGTTATGAACGCAGTCAAGCTCAAATGATTCAAAATGATAAAATGGCAAATTTGGGACGTTTAGTAGACGGCGTAGCCCACGAAATTTTAGACCCAGTGGGTTTTATTTGGGGTAATATAACTTATGTTTCAAACTACAGTCAAGATTTACTCAAACTCATAGCGGCTTACGAACAAGAGTTATCATCAGTTTCTCCGGCAATTAATCAGATTAAAGAAGAAATTGAATTTGATTTTTTAGAACAAGATTTGTCGCGATCGCTTGCTAGTATTCGCACGGGAGCAGAAAGATTAAAAAAACTCGTTACTAGCTTGCAAAACTTCTGTCATATTGATGAACTTTATCCCAAGCCAGTAGATTTACACGCCTGTATAGATAGTATTATTTTACTAATTAATAGCCGTCTTCAAGGAGAAATTGAAATTGTTAAATATTATGGTCAATTACCTCCGGTTTATTGTTTCATGGGGCAATTAAACCAGGTTTTGATGAATATTTTAAGCGAAGTTGTGGATACTTTACTCAATGAAGGAGTGCGGCAGCAGTTACATTTAGAAGAGACAAAGACTGTTCAAAAATCTCGAATTGAGATTACCACAGAAGTTATTTCGCAAGAAGCAAGCAGCCCAGATGCACCAGATTCTCGATGGATCTTAATTCGCATTGCTGACAATGGTCTGGGAATATCTCAAGAATTGCAACAGCAAATTATGGAGTCTTTTTCTCTGGAAGCAAAGAATGGAAAAAATACTAGTTTAGCAGTAAGTTACCGAATTATCACCGTCAAACATGGCGGAAAATTAAATTTTCATTCACAGATTGGTATAGGTACAAAATTTGAAATTTTATTACCTTTAGTTTGATTTATTCAGAATTCAGAATACCCATGTTAACAATTCAAAATTCAAAATTTAAAATTAAAAATTCAAGGCATTTTGAGTTGGGGATTTAAGAGGTTGTTTGAAAAGTATTTCACTGTGATTTTAGGCACTTTTAGATCCCCCCTAACCCCTTTAAAATGGTGGGAACCGGAATCAAAGTCTCCCTTTATAAAGGGGATTTATGGGGCACTTAAAATTTTTTATACCGAGAATACAACTTTTCAAACATCCTCTAAACCCTGACTCAAAATATGCTGCATGTATGGTTGGGGTCTTAAACCCTTGAACGTACGATAACGTTGCGTTAGATTATTAAACAAAATTTCTGCTGGATAGGAATTTGAACCACAAACTCCGTTCCCTTTCCAGGCGTGGAAAAAAATTCTAACTTGCCGCCATGTTTTTTGGTGATGATTTGATAGCTGATAGCCATTCCCATTCCTGTTCCCTTACCAACAGGTTTGGTTGTGAAGAAGGGATCGAAAATCTGTTTTTGAATCGATTCGGGAATCCCAGAGCCATTGTCTGCGATCGCAATTTTTACCCATTCCGAATCAACGACAGAGGTACGAATCGCGATCCAACTGGGATGATCCCGGATTTCTTGATAAGTTCGTTTGGTATTAAGTTCTTCAAGGGCATCGACAGCATTTACTAGAATATTCATAAATACCTGGTTTAGCTGTCCAGCGTAGCATTCTACATTGGATAAATTGCCGTAGTCTTTGATAATCTGAATCTCTGGACTTTTGTCAGTGGCTTTGATGCGGTGCTGCAAAATCATCAAAGTATTGTCGATGCCTTCATGAATATCTACTGCTTTGAACTCACTTTCATCTAGGCGCGAGAAGTTACGTAGTGACAGTACAATATTTCGGATACGCTCCGTCCCAATATTCATTGAGTCCAATACCATAATCGCATCTTTTTTTAGAAAGTCTAAATCGATGGTTTCGCTTTCGGTTTGAATTTCAGCAGGTGGGTTGGGGAAGTAACGGTGATAAAGCTCGACCAGTCGTAGTAAATCATAGGTATATTGCTTTATATGGCTGAGGTTTCCGTAAATAAAGCTAACAGGATTGTTGATTTCATGAGCAATGCCTGCCACCATTTGACCCAGGGCAGACATCTTTTCGCTTTGAATCATTTGAGCTTGCATTTTATACAAGCTATCTAACGTATTTTCTAATTCTTGGCTTCTGTGCTGCAAGTTTGTGCGAGAGTCTTCTAACTCACAAATGACTTTCTTCAATAAAAATTCCTTTGTACCAATGTCAGTTTCTAGCTGATGGCGTTCAGCTTCGCAGCGTTCTAGCTTTTTTTGCAAGATACGGTTTTTCTTTTCCAACTCTTGAATCTGTATGGAATAGTCTTGGTTATCCATACACTACTTATTTTGTTCCCATTAGTAGTGTGACAAACGTTTTATTATGAAATTGCGTTTGACCTTTGCTCATCAAAGGAGCAATTTCACCATAAGCGTAGAAACCACAGCAAGGCAAAGCCTCTGGTAAATGAGTTTTCACAAGCTGATACTCAAGTCTTGCCAGAGTTCCTAGAATTCGCCGCCGAGCTGCACAGGAAATAAGTAACGCTGCTGTTGGCTCCACACCGGGATAATTCGCAAGAGCATTTTTTAGGGATGCCTCAGAAGCTGACAGAATATTGTCACGAGTTGCATCGGTAATTTGCACAACTGCCTGTTCCGGAATATCAGAGAAGAAGGTAACGCTACCAGATTGTTGATCGTAACCATTGGGTGCCCGCATATAAAAATGGTCTTGATCGTCAAAAACCGCCAGAGCATGAATCGCAAAGTTGGCGGCAAATCGTTCTTCACCAAGATAGTGCTGATAGAAATCTAAGGCACGCTGTCCATCAATTTCATAGACTACGTTGCCATTAACTTTAGTTACACGGCTACGTTGACTGATAGGAGTCCAACCACTAGCAACTCCGTGGGAAAATAGTAGTTGTCCAGAGAACAGCAGCACTGGCACTGAATCACTTAAGACTTCACCCTGAAAGAATTGGTAGGTTTTATCAAAGGTATAGTCATCGGCAGCCATACCCCCAATGATCGGAACATCCTCTCCCAAGCATTGTTTTAAACCATCTAAAATCAAGACCCCATTGCTCGTCAGGCTATCAGGAAAGGTGAGGCACAATTGTGGCAAGGAGGCACTCTTTGCCTTTGCTTGGGCGATCGCTTCTTGGGCTGCAAGGGCTGGATTTTTGGATGCTCCTCGTCCAATACCTGAGTGAATTTCGACTTCATCACTAGCAAACAGCATTAAAGTTAGAGAATCTTGCTGAAACTCCAGAATTGAGGAGATTTCTCCATTTGTAGTTCCACCAATCAACTCAATTCCGGGGAAAGTATCTTGGATGCGTTGCAAAATTAACGCATGGTCAAAGTCTATAGCAGTGAATAAAAGTCCAGCTTGAGGAATTGCTCCAGCAAGGGAGCGGCTACATTCTTGAAGAACTTCAGCGATCGCATTTTGAGAATCAGGATCGTCACTATGACCAACAACAACTCGAAACACAACTACCTCATTGTAAGTTTAAAGACCAGGTAGATTATCCAATTGGGATCTCAATACCCAGCAACCTACATTTAGACTTCCCACTTACTTGAACTAAATTTCAATTCACCTGACTTTTTATCGAAACAGAATTCAGATTCACTAAGAGGCGGCAGTCCCAACGACGGGCATTCCCAGTTGGAGACTAGTAACGAGGTAAAATCAGTATGAAATCGTGTTGAAGTTATTCTTTTATAAGTTTAAGATACTTAGATAGTATTTAAGTTTTCCCACTCATCTAAAGAAACTTCAAACTCTCTATTAACTTCTTCCATAGCTAACTTTTCTGTCTCAAAATAGCCAATTTCTGTAATTTCTCCGGTTTGGGATACATCGAAACGGTAAAAGCCAAAATCTGTTGTATATTGCACAATTCTAATTTCTTTAGGTGGATCTAAATCTTTGTATATTCCATCTATAGATATACGTCGATATATAGCTCCAGTAGATTTATGGTTTGGATTTAAGAAAACACGATACTTGAGTACAGGAAACCTTTGCTTGAATAATTCAAGGAGTTCAAAGAATACATCACATGCCTTTGCTTCGTCTCCAACTTCTCGGAGAATAATATTTTTCCATCCTGCTGTTGATTCGTACCATTTATAATATCGAGCTACCCAGTCGTGGAACTGGCTAAAGGGAGGATTCTCTTCTTCAATTAAGATCCCATTTTCCTCCATAGCAAAAAAATAGCCACCAATAAAGCCACTTAATGCAGTTAAGGAACGCTGTCCTAAAAACATTTGTGGTCTTGGTCTCATCATTTCTAAAGTCTCATAAAGATTTTTCATTTATATTGCCTATTTAGAAAACAATATACTTAATTTAGTGATATTTTCCCCTGCAATATACCTTAGCCCCACTTTTAAAAAAGTAGGGCTGTTTCATTCTCTCACCTAAGTTCTTTATTATTAAAATATCGTTTTTAGCAAACTTTCGCCACTTTGGTAAATTTCCCGTGCATAGTCAGTCCAAGAACCTTGTCCCCAATAACGAAAACAACTAGTTTGCAACAAAAGATTATATAGAAGAACGTTACGATATTGAGATTGTCTAGTAATCGGTTCTGCTGAGTTAGTTTGCAGTAATGGATCAATCTTTTGATGAAATAAACTGCTTAATTGATACATAGGAGACAACACATTTTCATATCCTTTTATCCAACTGATATGATTTGTCCACGAAGCTCCATCCAGATGAAAATTAGAGTTTGTTTGCTTTAATTCTTGAATAGCATTCTCTACAGCTTGCGGTTGAATATTATCTGGTGAAACTCGCTCCCAAATTTGATGTTGTCCAACTGGCTGACAAGTTGGATAATCTTCAATTTTACATCCAGCAGCTTCGATTAATTCTAAATATTCTGTACCACACATCCCAACTACACCTGATTTTCCTCCCCCATTATTTACCATATCCCACCAAGCTTGTTTAAAAGCGCTAGGAAATTCATTCATCATCACGCCGCCATTTTCGCCATCGCCAATTTGGCTAACTATTGGTGGTACAAATACACTGCCAATTTGTTGTTTAGATAATGTTTTTGCTTCGTAATAAGGCTGCATCTGACCAACTAATTTCGTATCGGAACCTTGGGTTTTAATTAAAGCTGTGATGCTAATTGTTTCACCTTGAGAATTCCGGGCAATCAGACGATGTGGTAAATGTTTATGAGTAAGAGATTGACCAGTAAGAGTTTCTACAGAATGTTCTTGAACAAGTAACCAGCGATATCCACATTCTTTCAGGGCTTTCACAAATTCAAAAAGAGCATCTGGGTGATTTGGTAGGTGCATTTCTGGGGGCGAAAATCCTTTGACTCGCGCTAGTGCTTCCCAACCAAAAATTGCCGCAAAGTGATGTTGCCATGCAACTATCTGTAATTTAATATCTGCTATGGGTGTGGAAGGAATAACTGCATGACTCCACATCGTACCCAGCCACTCTACATAAGGTTGGTAGGTTGGGTCGCAAGTGATACGTTTAAGATTATCCAGAACATCACCGCGTCCCATTTGCCGCAGTCCCCACAGAAGATTACCAGAGTAATCCAACATCACACGCGGATTGCAACCTTGATTTACAAGTTCGGGGATCATGTCACCCATGCGGCTGTAACAATAGGCAAAGGGATCTGCATTGTGGTTATCTCCTTCATGGGGATGTTCAAACATATATTGCAGATTGCTGATCAGTGTACCGCCATTCCCAGCTGGTATAGTTGGCTGGTGCATGTGTAAGGCGATCGCAAACACAGCATTTACGTCTTCTAAGCGGATATTCGTGGTTGGTAAAAATACTGCTTGATCGTGGTTAACTACAGAGAGAACCTCTGTTTCCCAACCAGAAATATTCGGCAAGCCATCAATGATTTCGGGCAAAGGAGTCAGGGTTGTGGGGAAGGAAAGCATTTCTGATTGCTCCGAAACAAGGTATGTCTAATTATGCGATCCCACAGCAATTTCTGATCTACAACTTTATGTATTAATGTAAACTGCGATCGCCTTGTAGTCCTGCAATATCTGTGTAATTCAACAGTTGAGATATCCCACCTAGATAAAAAATGTTGAATTTTGTTGCTATAGGCGTACATTTGTACACCACTACAGATAATTCATTATGTTGCAAAAATTTTGGAAAATGGTATGATACAACTCGAAATTAACAAATTCAGATTTCATCTAAGTAAGTTGGCATCATAAAACTAAATTATATAAACAAAGATAAACGAGGCTATAACCTTCTCCTGTGCCTCCTGCCTTATCCCAACGACAAATTTTTAGGTTTGAATCTGTTGCCCGATTTGAGAAGATTGGTATAAATATTAACTAATTAAAAAATTATCAAACTTCTCTATCTTTATTTATGCAAATTTAATTTTAGGACGGGTCTAATGAAACTAAAACAATTTGGAATTACATTTTTGAGTGTTTGTATTGCTACTTTTTCAGGAATAAAAGCAGCAGAAGCAGCATCATTTTCAGTAATTGCCAACGATCTTAATAGTCCACGGGGTCTAGCTTTTGCTCCTGATGGAAGTCTCTACGTCACAGAAGCAGGAACAGGCGGAAGTGGAGCTTGTGTTCCTTCACCGAGTGCCGCAGGTCAATCTTTATGTTATGGCACAACTGGTGCTGTGACAAAAATTGCAAATGGTACGCAAGAACGTGTACTTACAGGACTTCCTTCTTTAGCATTACCAGATGGTACTGATACTGCTGGGCCTCATGATATCAAATTTGATGCTACTGGCAAGCCTTATATTGCAGTTGGGTATGCTTCTGATCCCACATTTCGGGCCACATTAGGTAACACTGACTTAGGAAAAATCATTACTGCTAATTTCAATACAAATTCCTGGACTAGTGTTGCTGATTTAGCTAATTATGAACTTGCAAATAATCCTGATGGAGGCGATCTAATTAGTAATCCCTTCTCTCTTCTTTTAGATGGAAATAATATTGTTGCAGTTGATACGGGTGCCAATGAGTTACTCAGTGTAGGGACTGATGGAAGTAATTTGAAAGCGATCGCCACAATTCCCCGGCAGACATTAACTAATCCAATTTTTCCCACTGGTGCATCGTCATCGCCATTTGAAATCCAAGCAGTACCTACAAATATCGTCAAAGGCCCAGATGGCGCTTATTATATTAGTCAATTAACTGGTTTTCCTTTTCCAGAAGGTGAAGCAAAAATCTACCGAGTTGGTGCTGATGGTAAACCAACAATTTATACTGATGGTTTTACCCAACTTACTGACTTAGATTTTGATAGTCAGGGTAATTTATATGCTTTGCAATACGCTAATCAGTCACTCTGGAAAGGTAATCTAGATGGTTCTGTAATTAAAATAGCCAGGGATGGGACTCGCACAACTATTCTTAGTGGCAGTGGATTAGAGTCTCCTACTGCTTTAACTATTGGTGCTGATGATGCTATTTATGTGACAAACCGAGGCGATGGTCCAGGACAAGGACAAGTTATCAAAATTGAGAATTCCAAGTCTGTTCCTGAATCTACTTCTACTTTCAGCTTATTAGCTTTTCTTGGCACTGTGAGCCTTACTTTTTTGCATAAAGGTAAAGCTAAAAAACTGAAGGTTTCGGAGAAGTTTGTTCAGGAGTGTTGAGTCAGCGATCGCCTTCGGCGTCTCCCCTTCTCTATGAGACGCTACGCGAAGGGGTAAGTTTTTCAATCAGCCGTTGTCTTTTTGGTACTGGCGGTGTTGCTATTCGTAAAATTAGCTCTAACAACCAAGGAGCAAGGCGTTGACACAATACAGCTAAATGACTTTGCCATCCGACTAAGATTTCTGATGAATCAGTCTGCATTCCGGTGACAAGTGCTTTAGCCACTTCCTGGGGAGTCATGGGGATCACCCAGCGAAACAATTTTAAGTCGCGCACCATGTCTGTGTCTGTCAGAGAAGGCAGTAATGCAATAACGCGGATATCGTGTTCGGCTAGTTCTTGGCGCAAGGCTTGGGTAAATCCTAAGATGGCAAACTTGGTTGCTGAGTATGTCGCCATCGTTGGTGCAGCTACTTTTCCCATCAGGCTCGATACATTGACAATTGTCCCTTGTCTTTGGCTGGCCATGCGTCGAGCAATCAAACTAGTGAGGTTGTACATTCCTAACAAGTTCACAGACAGTTCTTCTTGAACTTGGGGCATTTTAGATTGCAAAAACGAACTTTGATATGCGACTCCCGCACAATTAACTAGCAGGTGAATTTGTCCGTAATTGCGCCATAGTTGGGCAACAGCGATATGTACTTCTATTGTCTGCGTCAAATCTAAGGCCACGATCGCAGCTTCTGTACCCATAGCCTCGATTTCGTTGGCTACCTCCACTAACTTGCGGCGATCCCGTGCTATCAATATCATCCGTTTGATGCCTTGTTGCGCTAATTCCAGGGCGATCGCTCGTCCAATTCCACGCGAAGCCCCTGTAATTAGGGCAACTTTACCTTGAATCTCCATTGGTTTTATCCTCTAAAATTTAAGTCTTACCAAACTCTTCGTTATTGCCAATACACACAAGCAAGAGCTACTTGCTTGTCAGCACAAAGTAAGACAAATAATCAATCGCAATTGAAATCAAACTGAAACTAAGCCTTTAGCAACGAGATATTTCTTGTTAATCTGCAATCCCTCATAGTTGTCTATATGAGGTAGAAATTTCTCGTTCTTAACCCGTCAAAGCCTAACACACTTGGCTGAATGGGTATAGCTCATAGATTTTATTTCTCCTAAGATCCGAGCGTTCATCAGCATCGCTGTCATACACACGTTAGCAATTAAATCAAGCTATTGCAATCTTTTTTAATAAGTATTTCTTAATACTTATTAACGACAAGTACATATATATATACAAAAGATTTTATTAAATAAGTTTTTATAAATCCCTCAGTACCAATATCTTATTTTCCTGACAAATAGCCTTGTTTTAGGAAATTGTGATATCTAATTCATCCTTTAGAAAGAAAAAAGACATATAGATTTTGGCTGATGGTTGCAATAGTTAGAACTTTCAGCTAACTCATATAATTGCAACAGTATATTTACTGTTTTCTTGAAAAGAAAGATTGATGACTTTTATTGATTGAAAATAATCAATAAGAGCTAGAGCGTTGTCTGAAATTATCTGCCAAAACTTTAGGATAAATAGTAATTTGTTTAGGTTTAGCTTTGAGTTAATCAAAGTAATGCTTGAGACTTGCCTCGTCTATCCCAAACTTCAATTGTTCTCAAACAATAAGAACCCCGATTTATTAGAGAAGTCGGGGATCTGAAGTGTAAGTCAATATGATTCCAAATTGATGATTCCGCCGAAAACTGCACTCCGTATATTTACGTAATTATTAATTATTACTCCACGGTTAAATCGACTTACTTGCAGCAAGGATGGATTATCAATACTGTTTGGTTAAAAAGATTCGTAGATTGGGTTGAGCGTAAGCGTTACCCAAGAAACCAAGCAAAATGTTGGGTTTCGTTCCTTAGCCCACAGGCATCGCACTTTTAATCTCAATGTCTGAGCCGTCCTCCCTTACCAAGCCTACCGTGTATACACAAGTTGAATTACCCCCCTTAATCCCCTCTTGAAAAGGGGGGAAAAAAGAAATCTAGTTCCCTCCCCTTTCCAAGGGGAGGGTTAGGGTGGGGTAAAACCCTAGTTGTTCAGCTATTTCAGACTTGTGTATACACCGTACCTTACCAAGAGGGGACTACAGAGGGGTTAAAGCGATCTCAAATTCTTACGAATGATTTAGGACTGGTATATAAACAACAGATACCTCAAAGTCGTGTTGAAGTACTTGAAAGTCGTGTTGAGGTACTCCAAAATCGTGTTGAAGTACTTGAAAGTCGTGTTGAGGTACTCCAAACTCGTGTTGAAGTACTTGAAAGTCGTGTTGAAGTACTTGAAAGTCGTGTTGAGGTACTCCAAACTCGTGTTGGAGTACTTCAAACTTTGTTGCACCGCGATCAAGTACACAGGTGCGATCCATAAATCTCCACAAACAAAGCGATGTCTACGACGGGCTACGCCTACGCTTGACTTTTAAAACAGTCGCTACACATTTCTATTTTTTAGGTAGAACCTAGCCAGTATTGACACCAATCCCTATTCCCCGTCTAAGTATGTAGTCTAAGTATAGCTGTAGTCACAGCCTTTAGGACATAATGACAAACGTGAATACTAGGAACAGTAATAGTTTTACCTCCAGCAAGAACTGCCTTCTTCCTCCTGCTATACCTAAAAAATGCTATAAAGGCCATCAGCTTAATTAAGGAGTTAAAAAGTCTAAATGGTTTCCTGGTTGAGCACACAAATCTTCCACAGTTCCCTGAATTTGTAATTTGCCTTGATTTAATAGCACAATCCAATCAGCACGGGCAATTACTCTCGGACGGTGGCTAATCAGAATCGTAGTTTTGCCTTGGCGATGCAACAACAGTTGATTCAAAACTTGAGCTTCACTAACTGGATCGAGTCCAGCTGTTGATTCATCTAAAATCAGGATTGGTGGATCGTTGATGATGGCTCTTGCTATAGCCAATCTTTGCCGTTGTCCACCAGAAATATTTGACCCAAATTCACCTAATACAGTTTGATATTTTTCAGGTAGTTTACTAATAAAATCGTCTGCCTCAGCAATTTGGCAAGCGTTGACAATTTGCTCAAAGGTGACGTGAGGAGAACCTAACCGAAAATTATCAATAATAGAGCGACTCCAAAAATGAGCATCTTGCGGAACGAGGACAACTTGTTGCCGTAAACAATCAAGGGCTAAATCTTGCAGATTATAAATACCAATGCGAATGTTACCAGAATTAGGCAAATATAAACCTGCAATTAGTTTAGCAAGAGAACTTTTACCACAGCCAGATGTACCAATTAGGGAAATAACTTTACCACCAGGAATAGTTAGGGAGAAATCTTGCAGTAACTCTAGCCTCCCAGGGTAGTGAAAGTTAAGATCTGTGCAAATAATATCAGCCTTGCCAGGAATCTTCGTAAAAGGTTTTTTAGTATCGTCTTGATTTTCAGGTGTGGAATCGATAACTTCTGTTAAGCGCTGCGTGGCAGTTTTGGCACGAGTGAATTCATCTATAAAGTTGAGCGCAGTACTAATGAATGATAAAAAATTACCATTCATCCCGTTAAATGCTAGCAGTTGACCGATGCTGAGTTCCTTGTTAATAACTAGGATGCTGCCGAAACCAATCAGACTAATGCTACCAATACTAGAAACTAAACTAGAGAAGATACCGTTAATAATTCCAATCTGAATTGTGCGAAATGTTTGATTTGCTAAACGACCAAATCGGTTCTGAAATTCTTCCCAAAACTGGGGAGCGGCGGTAGTAGTTTTGAGTGTCAGGGCGCCTTTAAAGCTTTCAACAAGAACACCTTGGTTTTCTGCATCTAAGACTAAGACACTTCTAATTTTTTGTTGAAGTGTAGGCAGAAAAACAATCGTAGACAAACTCATTACAATCGCAATAATCACACCAACTAAGGTAAGTTTCCAGCTATAGAACAGCATGAAACCTAAAGAAACTGCTGCAATCAATAATTGGCTTGGTAAACTAATAATTGCTTGAGAAATTAGTTGATTAATTTGTTGAATATCTTGCAATCTGCTCACAATCTCGCCACTACGACGCGATTCATAGTAAGTCAAAGGCAACCGCAGGATTGTCCTAGCAAATTCTAAAATTAATCCTAACTCCAGCCGTTGGGCAAAATGGGCAATCAGGTTATATTGAACTAGTTTTAAACTACTTGACACAAGATTCATCACCACAACGGCAATAATTACAGCAGCAAGAAGCTGGGTGTCACCCCGAACTAGTACATCATCCGTCAGAATTTGGATTAGGAATGGAGAAGTTAATGAAAGCAGACCGATAAGTAGAGAGCACAAAAAAGCCTCGAATAGTATGCCTTGATAAGGCAATACACGCCGCATAAAGCGCCCAAAGCCGTCTATTTTATCATCAGGTTGAGCATAAAAGCGAACCGAATCTGGCTCTAATAAAAGCATCACTTTATCTGACCAACCCTCCATTAACTCTTTTTTAGAGACATAACGAATATTAACGGCTGGGTCGGCAACTATATATTTCTTACCTTTTTGACCATACAAAACAACCCAGTGGTAGCCTTTCCAGTGAATAATTGCTGGCAGTGGTGCTTGGTTCATCTGGTCTAATATTTCATTAGATGCTCTGACTGAGCGTGCATTAAAACCAAGCGCCTCAGCTCCCCGCCTCAGTCCTAACAATGTTGTTCCTAATTGACCAGTGCCTACAGCTTCCCGGATGCGATTTAGTGTAAAGTTGCGCCGATAATGTTTGGCAATGGAAGCAAGACAAGCAGCTCCACAATCTTCTTCACTATGTTGTGTAACAACTTGGTATTTCATTTTGCACTCCAGCATCTAAGAACATCGTGACAAAACCCAAAAAAATAGCAGGGTCTTATCCCTGCATGGTTAAAAATGTAGCGCATACTTTAGTCATACTATAGTTCTAATACACTAGACAAAATATCAGATTTTGATGCTCAGAGGAATGTAACCAGCAACTTACATTAGTTATCTTAAATTCGCTTTGTTAAATAAAAGTTGATACGGACTGTATCAACTTTTACTATGCTTACCTATCTTTACAACTACTCAAAAGTAATGGATATTTTGAGGAAAAAGTAGCATCGAAGTCTTATTGACAATTGCCTAATAGCAACTGTCAATAAGACTTTATTAAGTTTGTTTAAGAAAAGCAGATAGGTAAGAATAAACGTATGTTAAAATAACTCTCATATAACGAAGAGCTAATGGCTACTAGGATTAAGTCAACTAGCAATTAAACCACACGCAAACGTAATTTAACCTGCGTCAACAGTGTAAATTATTTGAACCGTGAACTTTCATCCTGAGTAGAGACATGTTAATCGTGTCTTTACGTTTATTACTTAACTTCTACTAAACTTCATAACTTTATAGAGGTGTGATTAATCATTAATAGTGGCGTTGATTGTGCTACTAGTGAAATCTGAACTATTATTAAAACTACTACCATCATCAATTGAGATGTCATCAGCTTTGACAATGGCTTTGCTTACTACTTTTGACTTAATTTTGATGACGTTCTTACCACCAGAGAGATTGGCTTCTTCAATAGCGGTTAATTCGGTAAAAAGTAAACTTTGCATGATTTTAGTTCTCACTTGATTGTTGGGATTTAGATAACATCGCACTACATTCATCAATGCAAATAAGGCATTCATGACTGCTTGTGTGCTTGTTACGAACATTATATGGGTGAAACTAGTTTAATAAAACAACTATTTTCTTAATAAATATGTACTACAAGTTATTAGTAAAGATACTACTTGGCTAATATTTATACTGTTTTCTGAAAAAACCATGATTTTTATTCTTTTTACAGAGATAAATATTCTGGATTTAATTGTATGGCAAAAATGTATATGCATATAAAGATTTTTATAATAAATAATGTCTGATTTGATACTAAATAGCACAAAATTAACGTATTAATACTGTTGATGAGGTCTAAAACCTGAAATAAAGAGTATAAAATCAGTTAAATAGTATGTTGTTATACAAAATTATGAAAAAGCAAATTTAGAGAACTCCAAAAATTTTGCTTGATTTTTTTATCTTACGTATTATCACGTAAGTATTCTTTTTTTTGTACTTTGCTTATACAGAAAGTATTGAAAATAGCATAAAATATCGTAATAACAACGCTTTGAAACTAGCTTAACTACTTATTAATTAGAAGAGAAAAGAAAAGTTTTCTCTCTATTATAGAAATTTTTGCAAGTAAATAAAGAAAGGGTAAAGTTTTAGAAGAAAATTATAAAGATTTGGTCTTTTTACTAAAAGACACTAATTGTTATATAGACTTAGGCTATAGATCAGTTTTTAGCTATTGCTGATGGAAAAACCTCTAAAACAGCAGCGGCTTATCTTCTCCCAAGGGAAGAGGCTAAGAAGACTAAGCTTTTAGAGGATGTTTGAAAAGTCGCAAAGTATATTAGAAAACCCTTTCTAAACCTCTCCCCAAAAGGTCGAGAGGCTTTTAAATCCTCCCTTTCCTAGAAAAAAAGGGAGATAGAGACGTTAGATTTCTGAGGCTTAGATGTTAGCAATAATACTTTTCAAACAACCTCTCAGAGTGCACAAAGGAGGCTCCTAACTTGAAAATGCTCGTTCAATAAATATCTATATATATAGATATAATGTCGCTCGACATTTTCATACTTGGTAGTGTACGAAGTTCATAAATATTACCTTCTTCACTAGCTAGCTATTTGCTAGATTGTTTGCACAACCAAAATATATATTTTTAATGTATATGCTTATTGACCCCCAACCGGACTTTCTCCGACCAGTTGAAAACGACGAATATCTTCCTCCGATTAGCAGTTGGACATGGCTGGGAGGGATATTTTTAATTGGAAGTGTTGGCACTGCCTTCGGTCTTGCAAGTGTCATTCAATATAACGTAGTAGTGAGAGCAGATGGTACTGTCCGTCCCACGGGAGAAATACGGTTAGTGCAGGCAGCAGCAGAGGGGACGGTTAGAAGCATTAGGGTGAAAGAAAATCAAGTTGTGAAAAGGGGAGATGAGATTGCACTGCTCTACGACGCCCAATTACAAAGTAAAAAAAGCCAAATTTCCGGCAATATTCGGCAGAATCATTTACAAAGAACGCAAATCGATGCACAAATAAGAGCGCTACAGACTCAAATCACAGCTGAATCCAAATCGATGGGACAGGCGATTATCTCCGCGCAAGCCGATCTTAGTCGTAATCAACGGGATTATGGAGACAAGCGAGTTACCAGTAAGGCAGAAGTGGAAGAAGTAGAAGCCTCTGTGGAGTTAGCAAGGGAGGAACTGAAGCGATATCAGCAGTTAGCAGATACTGGAGCGATCGCAGCTTTACAGATTAAAGAAAAAGAACAAGCTTTCAAGGCTGCACTTGCCAGATTAGAACGGATCAAAACTGGACTCAATCCCACTAGTGCAAATGTGGAGATCGCCCAAGAACGCATTGCCCAAGAACGGGCAAAGGGTGACTCTATGATTGCGGCATTGAACAAAGAAAAACAAGAACTTATTGGGCGTCAAGTAGAAATTCAAAATCAAATCAGCAGCGCTCAAGAAGAGCTAAAACAACTCTCAACAGAACTGCAAAAAACTGTAATTCAGGCTTCAGAGGCAGGTACTATCCTGAAACTAGAATTAAGAAATCCTGGGCAAGTTGTGCGGATTGGGGATGCGATCGCTCAAATTGCTCCTAGTAGAGCTGCTCTGGTGATCAAAGCCCGTGTTGCCGCTTCTGATATTAGCAAAGTGCAGGTGTGTAAAGCCGTACAAGTAACAAAATGTTCACAAGGGGAAGTACAAATGCGGCTTTCTGCCTATCCGTACCCAGATTATGGCATCCTCAAAGGTGCTGTCAGAGCCATAACCGCCGACGCTATTACATCTCAAGTTAACGGCAATCCAATTGCGCCTTACTATGAGGTGACTATTGAGGCAGAGAGACTTTATTTAAAAAAGGGCGATAAATCCTATCCCATTCAATCAGGAATGGAAGTTACAGCTGATATCATTTCCAAAAAAGAAACCGTAATGACATTTATTCTGAGAAAAGCAAGGCTGCTAACAGATTTGTAGGCTTCTTCCTATATTCCACGCTATTGAGAATCTGAGAACCACTCAGGATTTACGCATTAGACCTCTTGCACGAATGTAAAACTAGCCCTCATCCCCCAACCCCTTCTCCCAAGTGTGGGAGAAGGGGAGCCAATTTTAAAGTCCATTTCAAAGTCCCTCTCCTTTGGGAGAGGGATTTAGAGTGAGGACTTTTGATTTATGCAAGAAGTCTATTGAAAACCGGAAACCTCGATCCTCTCTAATTCTCCTCAAATACTTGTGTCTATACACAAGTATTTGAGAGTTGCACCACAGATTTTTGATCCCTCCAACCCCCCTGCAAAAGCAACGTCGGCTGTTTCATTGTCTCAAAGGTTGATTAGGCGTAGGCATAGGTTGAGGATTTGATGGTTTGCTGGACTGGGGATTTGGTCCACTCCAAATTTGATTGAACTCAGCTACCGACAACGACTGTAAAATACTGAGATTAAGCGGCTCTTTGCTGATAAATGTGGCGTAGGAAGGCTGCAAATAGGAACGATATTCTGGGCGGTTGAGGAGATGGGTTTCTAAAAAAGCGATGCTGAGGGCGTTGAGATAGGAATAAATAGCAGCAGGATCGGGGCCCAGTAAAGCAGGTGGCACAGGTAAGACACCATTTTGAGGAGTAGGTTCGGCGATCGCTGAAAAGTGGGTAGCATTTTCAATCAAAGCCAAGTACTTATTAGAGTCAGAAAGCCAGGTATAGGGGCGAATTTGCTCAGATACGGGTGGTGCAAAAACATCTTGACTACCTGCTACCAGCATGACGGGAATTTTAATTTGACTGATTCCTCCCTGACCCAAAACTGAACTGTCAATAGGATTAATCGCAATGATCGCCTTGATGCGATCGTCTTTGAGTTCGTAATTTATTGGTGGTAAATCGTTTGCTTGACACTGCAAAAACAGCGACAAATTTAAGGAAGAATTATTGGGATTACAATCTCGCTTCAGTTGGCTAAAGTTAATATTAGCTCCTGCTAAAGTCAAAACAGTATAACCACCAAAAGACTGACCGATTGCCCCAACTTGCTGAAAATTGAGTTTTCCCTGGAGGGTGGGATCGGATTTATCTAGACGCTGGAGTTCATTGAGGAGATATTTGATATCCAAAGGTCGGTTGATAAATTCTGCTGCATCAGGCGGCCCTGCCAAACCCGCAAAGTATAGCTGAAAGCGTTCGGCATTACTACCAGGGTGTTCTAGTACAGCAACGGCAAAACCATAGGATGCTAGATGTTCAGCCAGATAGACAAAGCTAGAACGGTCTGAGGCCAGTCCGTGAGAAATTACAATCAAGGGAAAGGGAGGCGCAAGTAAGTCTCCAGCTTTTTGTGAACCTGCTGACGGCAGATAGATATCCACAGGTAGACGGCGTGAGCGACGAATGTCATTTAACTCCAGACTTTTTTTCTGCCAGGTGAATTTTCCTGGCGATCGCAAATCTGGTTTTTGGGAGAAATCAATTTTGGAAGTAGCTGCTTGAGCGATCGCTTCTTTTTGCAAAGAGGCAAAAACTTCATCCTTTTTTTTGATCAATTGCGACAAGTCATCGACTATCCTTAACCCCTCAGTGAAATTCACTCGTATAGTATCGCTAGGAAATTTCCGCAGTAAATTTACAACCGTTAAACCCTCTTGTTGATCGGCAGCAGACAAAATTAAAGAGGCACGTATGGCATAAAAGCCATTTTTTCGAGACTCAGTGAGGAGTAATTTTCCCAGTTGTTGCACCAGCTGCTCGCCTATCGGTGAGTAGGTAACTTGAGATACTAGTGTAGGTGTGACATCAAAGCGTTGCTGGAGTAAATCCCTCAATTGAGCAAGTTGTTCGGGAGTTGCACGACTAGCATAAAATGAAAAATCTTGATCGATTTTGCCTTCTTTAGCAAAAGTTTCCAGCGAGTCCACGGATAAATAAAATTCGCCGAAGGGAGGATAAAAAAAGCTAATGCGTTCAGCCCCCAATCCGGGAGTAGCAGTCAAGAACGTAGATAGCAAACCTAAACCCAGATATCTCAAAAATTTTTTCATTAGAAAAACCCACTATCTAACCCTGGCAAACAAGTTTGGGCAGGGAGGAAAGCGGGGCGGGATATATAACCGCTTTCCTGTTTAATTGGTTTAGATATATCAAACAGGCTACAAGCATAATAAAGCAAGTACTTACCAAAAATTTGACAGGAGCTTTGAAATATCAAAATACATGGGTAGGTAGCAAATTTTTCAGCCAAATAGCATCAGTAGAGCGATAATAGATATAGAGATCAAAATTAAGTTATATGTCCTTTGCTTCCTGCGCCTGTTGTGTTGTCGTCCTCAACCAACAACAAGAGCAAAATATCTCCCATCAAAACCAGTGCCAGGATGTACAAGTTAACCACAGTAAGAGCGCGGTTAAAAGTCGCACTGTAATTGAAAATGGTCGAGTAGTCGTTAAACCCTTACAACCACCACTCAATCAGACTTCTGAATAACTTTCAAAAATTTAATCTCTTCACTCTAAAGGTAAAACATCGTGGAAGCGGTTGTAATCAATGTAGCGATGTCCATCGGGTGTGTGGTAAAAGATATCGACAAATTGATTATTCCACAAAATCTCATTAGCACTATAGCTATGACGGGCATTGACGACCTGGACAACCGTTTCATCAATGCCACTCAAAGAGACAATCAGCGTAGTATTTGTCTGGGTTAACGATTCTGGTGTCATCCCATATAAAGGACTAAACTCATCAATGACATGCATCACTGACCAGCTTAACGTGAAGCTAGGTGTTTGGTTTCTCACCAATTTGAGATCGTAGAACCGACGCATGGATTGTCCTTCTAGGGTTACTTCGTCGCGCATCAAGTAGACTCGCATCTGCGCCTCTAGAATCGTATTGCGACGCTTATTAGCGCTGCGAAATATGAGAGTCGGCATTGCATCATGAACTGTAATCACAGCAACACGGCTAAAGAGTACACGGGCTGTAGGCCGAGAGAATCGAGCAAACGCTAGTCCTGTCATCACAGCAATTCCCACTAAACCGATCATTGCTTCAATCGTGACAATAATGTTGGCGTAAGTTGTTTTCGGATACATTGCCCCATAGCCGATGGATGCTAGGGTTTGGACGCTAAAGAAAAAGACATCTAAAAAAGAGCTAGGTCGGGCGTTGGCAATACAATCTCCTCCGATCAAGTAAGCCAGGGCAAATAGAGCATTAATAGTTACATAGAAAGTACAAATCAGGAATATAAAGCCAGTCCAGGGAATCGTTAACAGCAGATGATAAGGATCGCGCCAGTAGGAATGCCATGCACCCACACCTATAATCTCAAATTTTCCATCTTGAACTTGAATTTTAATCGGTGAGATCAGATGCTGTCGTTTCTTGGGTAAAAGTCTCTTCAGTCGAAATTTCATTGCAAGTAGCCAAAAGAACGGCAACTACTTAGTATTGTAAATTAAGTTGCTTTAGAGACATTCACTCTAGACAATTATGGAGTGGGGAGTGGAAATTTAAACTTTTGTACAGACGCGATTAATCGCGTCTCTACCTTTTCTTAAATCAGCAAAAAAATAGGGTGTGCAATGCCCACCCTACTATGTTTATCTGCTAGAAACTTATTGTTATGGCTTTAGTGATTGACCTTTAGAACAGCGATCAAACCACTCCTGGTATTTTTTCTGGTGTGACTCATCTTCAACAGTAATGGTAACACGCACCTGCTTACAGCCGTGATTTCGTTCTAGTGCGATCGCATTCAACAATAAATTAGCAATTCTCGGTGAGCTAAATTCGCCGCTTACCGTTAAACCATTGTTGTCATGTGTAACTTCAAGTTTTTCTACTTCGGTCAAATCAACGCCAGGAATTTCTCCTTGTCCTAAATCAATTTCTGCAAGTTGTTTTTGTTCTGGGCTAATTTGTTCCACAATCAGCTTTTCACGCCGAACAGGAACTTGTACCATCTGGGTTTCGATTACTTTGCGAACAATTACCTCACCAACTTTACGCTTACTGTTTTCAATAACTAGTCGTTCTTCTATTAGACGAATAATCTGTTCTTCAGGAACCTGTTCTAAATTATTTAATGGCTCAACTGGGCTATTTGTCATTTTATTTTTAGCTAGTTGCTCAGTCGAGTTAAAATCGCCTGGTGTTTCTGATTCTAAATATTCAGGCATATATTCAATTTCTGATTTGTTTAAGTCTATGAAAACAGATTTAGTCGGCTTGTCTATTTTTTTTATTCTCTGGCTCTGTAACCGAAATAAAGAAGGATATTTATCAGCTAACTGCTGGGTAGATTCAGCAGTTCTTTGATTAGCCTGGTTAGATATAACGAGGTTTAGCCGACGATTACCATCCACAATTAAATCATGAACTACTCCTACTAGCTGACCTTGATTATCAAACACAGCAAAATTGTTCACCTTCTTTCTTAAATCTGCCAGTGAGGAGGTAGTGCGAGAATTACCCTTTGCCTGTAAAGTGTTTTTTGCCATAGTTTGGCTATTCATCTGGAAAATTTACGAAGTGCTTTCTGCTTAGCTAAATTAAATGTATTAATCATCTGGATACCATTTAGAAAACATTTGCGATCAATGGATTTATCCAACTTATATCCAGAGTAATATTTGCAATCAAAAAACTTAAGTGGTATCAGCTATTGTAAGCACAGGTAAAGCTAATTCAACAGCCTCACCTGTACTGTGTAGAATTAATTATTAGTCATTAGCTAGTAACTAATGACCATGTTTAGTTAACGTTCTTCAATCGGAAGATTACCAGAATTCACATCTAACTCTTCACGACGTACGGTTTCTTGAGTTTCAACTGTGTCTTGATCGACTACTTTTCTAACTCTGACTTCTTCACGCAAAAATGCTTCTTTGCGAACATCAGCAGTTTCTTCATGGATTTCTATACGAGCAACTTCGCCTTCACGGAAGTCTGCTTCGCGCCCAGAAACAGGCGTACCCGCATCTGCTGGAGTTACACGCTCAATCACAACTCGTTCTCTTTCTACTGGCACTGCAACCCGTGCAGTATCAGTTTCAACATGCTTGCCAATCGTTACTTCTCCAGTTTTTTGGCGTCGTTTGCTAGCAATCAGCCGTTCTTCATACAATCTCAGAGTTTGATGATCTTGCTCATTTAACCCGTATAAAGCAGGCTCATTTTCGTAAGTATAGCTATCACGGGTGTAAGTGGGAGTTGTAGGAGTTGTACCTAATGAAGGCTCATTTTCGTTAGTATAACTATCACGGGCGTAAGTAGGAGTTGTACCTAATGGTGTTACAGGCGCTCCTAAAGGATCTAATCCTGCTAAAGGGTCTAATGGTGTTGCAGCTTCTACAGGAAGATTGTTGTAGTCTGTGGGTTGGCGATATACTCCACGCACCCGTTCTTCATAATCGTAATCAAGGGTTTGACGTTCATCGAACTCAGGCAAATCTTCAGCTTGCTCTCTAGTCAAACCAATTGTGTAAACGCGATCAACGTTATAGTCAATACGGGCACGACCAATTGGTAGTAATACTTTTTTACCAAAAATCCAGAAGCCTAAGTCAACAACTAAATAGCGAAAATGGCCTTCTTCATCAACTAAAATATCACTGACAGTACCAACTTTTTCATCAGTTCCCTGTGTGTAGACACCCAGCCCTTTAATGTCATGACCATCAAAACTCTCTTGATAGCTAGGCTCAAAATCTTCTAATTTGTAAAGAACCATGTATGTTTAACCTCAAATATTTTTTTTCATCCCTTAATGTCTAAGCTAGACATTTATTTATTTTTGTACATCCATCTGCCGAATGAATTATTTCCAGAGTTTAATAATCGAAAGTTATAGAAATTTTTGATCGATATAGCTAACTAGAGACATTAAATTGCGAGTATCTCACTTTGCTTTTGTAAAGATATGTCTAGCTTTAATACACTGTATTAACCAGATATATTAAAATTTTCACCGCAAAGTTTTGTATCTTTGGATCTGTACATGGTTTTTCAAAATGTAATTTTTTTGAATGTTAAGATTCCCAATTCCTTAGAAAGTCGAGAATCTTGTTATTGAATAAAAAACACAGGCAGAGATAAAAATTAACTTTGCCTGCATGATTATTTGCAGATAAATCTATCAAATAAATTTATAAATTAGCTAATTAAATAGCTTCATGTACAGTAACATCATATTATTACAGATGTAAATTCCCCGCAGTATCAACATCTAATTCTTCTCGACGAATAGTGTCTTGTGCTTCCACTGTGTCCTGTTCTATTACTTTCTTCACTCGGACTTCTTCACGCACAAACGCTTCTTTATGTATCTCAGGCGTTTCTTCATACACTTCTATACGTGCTACTTCCCCTTCTTGAAACTTAAGTTCATTGGAATTTACAACCTTTCCTGCTTCTGTTGGCGTAACTCGCTCAATTAGAACTCGTTCTTTTTGAACGGGTACTGTAACGTGTACAGTTTCTGTTTCAATGTGCTTACCAACCGTTACTTCTCCGGTTTTGATGCGGTGTTTGTTGGCAATTAATCGTTCTTCATAGAGTTTAAAAGTTTGATGAGATTGCTCATTCAACCTATATAAATCTGGATCTTCTTGGTAATCGTATGTATCACGTTCATAAGTCACACCGCTAGTTGGAGAACGAAATACACTACGTACCTTTTCTTCGTAATCATTATTAATGATCGCGTCTTCTGTATGATCGGGTAAACCTTCTATTTGCTGTCTGCTTAACCCATCAACATAGACGCGTCTTTCTAGATAACTGATCCGGCAAAGACCAGTTGGTAATAAGATTTTCTTGCTAACAAAATCTAAGCTTATATCAATAATTAAATAGCGAAAATGACCATCATCATCAACTAAAACGTCTGCAACTGAGCCAACTCTGTCCCCTCCGTTAGTATAAAGATCCAGCACTTTCAGATCATCTCCGCCAAAAGTATCTCGATAATTTTGGTCAAAATGTTCAAGTTTATGAAGAGGCATACACTGTTCCTACAGTTGTTTATAAGGTTTATTTACAAGTGTAAAAAATATTGAGCTAAGTATCCTCCTGCTGACGACTGAGTTCAATAGAGATATTTGAGGATTTATATTATTAGAGGAATATTCAAGTGAAACAGTCCTGCGTTTTAAGGGGATTGGGCAATCTCCTCTGTGTAAATCCTAATTAAGAGCCAATACTGAAACAATGGGAGTAGACACTATAGAACTATGCAGATTATGAGTGAACTTCCAAATACTCTTGAAGATGCGATCGCCCAATCTTGTGTAGCTGTCCAAGCTGCCCTTGCAGATGGCTGTACTCGCTTACAAGTTGAGTTCCTGTTCCCAGAACTGAAGTTTATGCCGGTGGCAGAACAATTTCTGCCGGCGTTTACAGATTATGATTCCCGTTTGAAGATTTTCTTTGCTGACGCTGGGGCTGCTGCCTTAGCGCGGCGTGATTGGGGAGATGCACCATTTCAAATTTTGGATATTGGTACGGGTAGGGCTGCTTCCTTGGAGACAAAAATTCAGCCAGAGGATGAAATTTTCTTATTCATTGCCCCGACATCCGTAGAAGTGCCGCAGTTAGAAAAGTTGTGTGAAGTAATAGGCGATCGCCCTTTAGTCTTATTAAATCCTCGCTTAGAAGATTCTGGAACCGTGGGCATTGGTTATGCAGCGAGAAAAATCCGCGATCGTTTTATCAGTACCATTGAATCAGCATATTACGTGCGCCCCATAGACGATCAAAGTGCCCTATATCGCTGTTACCCAGGACAGTGGGAAGTTTGGCTGGAAACCAAAGGCGAATATCAAAGAATTGCCGAATTACCTACAAAACCATCTGGTGATGATTTGGATCTCATTGTTTTAAAAGGACAACCGCAAACAACAGACGCGACACCTGCAAGAAAGCCCAGTGTGTTTAAGAGTTTGCAACGATTTTTAAAAGCGTTGAGCAGTTAGGCAAAAGCAGAGGTAGCAGGAGGAAACTTGATCATCTGCTGCCTCATTTTGAGTTTTTTATTTATCCTTTGAGAGTAAATCGTCACGAAGAAGACCGCTTCCGTCGCGAGGAAGACCGCTCCCGTCACGAGGAAGACCACTCCCGTCACGAGGAAGACCGCTCCCATCACGAAAAAGACCGCTTCCGTCACGAGGAAGACTGCTCCCGTTGCGAGGAAGACCGCTCCCATCACGAAAAAGACCGCTTCCGTCACGAGGAAGACTGCTCCCGTTGCGAGGAAGACTGCTCCCGTCACGAGAAAAACCGTTTCAGTTTGTTGGGGAGTGCGTAGACGCAAAGCGATTCGTTGCTAGATATCGCTGCTTTGGCAGAACAACAACTTAGGCGATTGCACTATATAATTCATAATTCATGCCTGATGTGAATTAAAAACGCCTCTTGTACCGTAAGGGTTTTGAGATTGTCCAAAATCATAATTTTGGAATTATTAACGCAATTACATGGATTTCAACACTTAATTCACATTAAACGTGAATTATTAATTATTCGGTCACACGATGAAGTTACTGATTTATCAGGGGTGCTATGTCAGGAATAACTCAAAATTGGCAGTGTTGGTGTAGTAAATTTGTAATATCAGTCAGTTGCTTGGTGGCAAGTATGTTAATTGCTTCCTTGCAAGAGCGTGTTTTTGCCCAAATTATCCCGGATACCAGCTTGCCTAATAACTCTAGGGTTACAACGGATGGGAACATCTTCAATATTACTGGAGGAACGCAAGCAGGACATAATTTGTTTCACAGTTTTGACCAGTTTTCTGTGCTTACTGGTCATACTGCTTCTTTTAATAATGCTGTAGATATTCAAAATATTATTAGCCGAGTAACGGGTAGGTCAATTTCTAATATTGATGGGTTAATTCGCACTCTTGGTACGGCTGACCTGTTTCTGATAAATCCAAATGGGATTATTTTTGGTCCTAATGCCAGCTTAAATATTGGTGGTTCATTTGTAGCTTCTACAGCTAGTAGTCTATTATTTGCCGAGGGCACGGTTTTTAATACTAAACCTGATACTTCTACTACTCCCTTGCTGACCGTCAGCGTGCCGATTGGTTTACAATTCGGAGTAACTGCGGCTCCTATCCGCAATCAATCCCAAGCAAGCCCAAATAATAGTTTTAATAGTTTTAATAGACCTGTTGGCTTACAGGTGCAAACAGGCAAAACCTTGGCAATTGTAGGCGGTGACATAACGTTAGAGGGCGGTAATTTAACAGCAGGAAGAATTGAGCTAGGAAGTGTTGCTGCTAATAGTCTGGTCAGTCTCATTTCAACAAACCAAGGCTTGTTTTTGGGATATGAAAATGTCCAAAATTTCAAAAATATTCAACTCATTGACAGATATGTTAACGGTATTAGTAATATTTCATCTCAAGTAGATGCTAGTAACGGAGATAATAGTAGGGGCAATATCCAGGTGCAGGGTAATACGGTTGAATTACAGGGTAATTTTGTTCGCTTAATAAGCCTGACTAGAGGTGCAAAAGATGGCGGAGACTTAAATATTAATGCCAGAAAATTAATTGTTGGGGATGGCGCAGCAGTATTCACTGCTACTATAGGTGATGGTAATGGAGGTAATATTATTATCAATTCTGGTTCGTTCTCGTTACGCGATGGCGCTCAACTTACTACCTCAATATTTGGACTAGGGAATGCGGGGAATGTGACAGTGAATGCACTTGATGCTACTCTTGCAAATGCTGGCATTCTCAGCACGGTGTCACCAGGGGGTGTAGGTAGAGGTGGCAATATCGACATCAATGCTATAACACTATCACTAATTGATGGCGCTCAACTTACTGTCTCAACATTGGGATTAGGGAATGCGGGAAATGTGACAGTACAGGCACGAGATGCTGTTTCCCTCGCTGGTAATGCTGCCATCTTCAGCACACTAGGTTCTACAACCGCGCCAATCATTAAAGTCAATTTTGATGACTCTGGGCGTCCCACAGTCACAATTGAGCCTCGCGAACAAACTATCAACCCAAATGCTTTAGGTAATAGTGGAAATATAAACATCACATCTGGGTTACTCAGTATCACTAATGGCGCTCGACTGACTACTAGCATTTTTGGCAAAGGAAATGCAGGTAGTATCAATCTTAAGACTCAGAATGCAGTATTTAGTGGTAATGATATCAGTGGTTTATCAAGTGGTGTTTTTAGTGCAGTGGAAAAAAATGCAGTGGGAAATGCCGGAACCATTGGAATTACCACAAATGAACTAACACTTAAGAGCGGCGCTCAATTAGTTGCCAGCAGTTTTGGAGAAGGAAATGCAGGTGCTATAACAATTCAAGCCACCGATAAATTTTTAGTAAATGGAATTAATAGCAATGGCTTACCTACGGGTGTATTTGCAGAATCCAGAACAGGTCGGGGTGGAAATATTCGGCTAAATATAGAAAATTTACTTATGTTGCGTTATCAGGGTTTAATCTCTGCCACTAGTGGTGTTGCTGGTAGTAATGGACTTGACGGCAATATAAACATCGACACCAAATTCTTAGTCGCTGTCCCCTCCGAGAACAGCGATATTATTGCCAATGGCTTTGGGCGAACTCCTGGTAGTAATATTCAAGTCAATGCCCAAGGAATTTTTGGCACTCTATTTCAAAAACAGCAAACCTTAGAAAGTGACATTGTTGCAACTGGAAAGGTCACATTAAACACGCCCGATGTTGATCCCAACCAGGGATTAAGCGAATTGCCAACAACACCAGTTGATACCAAGTTAGCCCAAGGTTGCTACAGTCCTGGTTACGCTCAAAACCGATTCGCGATCGCTGGACGCGGCGGTTTACCACCTAATCCTAGAGACATTCTCACTCCTGATGCAGTCCAAATAGATTGGGTATCCCTTAAACCCCGCAACAACAACCGTTCCTTACCACCTGTTACTAATAAACTAACTGCCTCCACTCCCAAACGCATTGTTGAAGCTACAGGTGCAGTGCTAAACGCCAAAGGACAAATAGTTCTCACTGCTAATTCATCCACCGCTACTCCTCATACTTCTAGACAGAACCCAATTCAATGTTATGGTAGCTAAAGTTACTCAGACTCTTGCAGCGTCCTGCTTGCTCTAGAAGAAGAGGAGTTAGGAATTTTACTATTAACTCCTCACTCTTAACTTTTTTAATTTGTTTGCAACGGTGCATTCAAGACTTTCTCAATGCGATCGCGCGTTTCTAATAAGTGCGCTTTGGTGTATTCATCCTCAGAATTAACCCCCTTGAGCTTCTCATCAAGTTGTTTTAGTTTATACCAAGCTAAAGTGCGAGCATCTTCTGGAACATTTTCTTTTCGCAATACCATACTAGTCAAAATATCCAAATATTGACGCTGCAAGCCTCGCCGCAAACTAGCAATCTTCATTGGTTTACCTTTTGGTTTGATGACTTCTGTCCAAATATCTGATTGTAAAGTATCAAATAGTTCCGGCAGGGTCAGTGCTTTTCCTTCGGGAGTTTTGAGTTCAATATCCTTGAGACGAGAGAGGCGATCGCCTGAGAGTAAATCTCGTAACACAGAACCCTGCATCAGTAGCACCAAGTCATGAATGGGAAAATCCAAACGACCAACTTGCGGAGAACTACCCCAATGTCGCCAACGGGAGGGTGCTAATTTATTCAGTAATTCTGGTGAAAAACTGAGAGCATCTTCTGCAAATACATACTTTTGCAGCGTTTCTAAAGCTTGCCGTTGTTCTTCAACTGGTACTGGTTCAAATGGTAAACGGTGTTGGGGAATCCCAGAGAGTTTCTCAGAAGGTATCTCGCTGGGGTGAATGCGATAGAAAGATTGTCCCCCGATGTATTTTGTAGTGTAATATATTTGCTGGAAATAATTACCCAATACTGTGCTAAAACGTTCGCTGACATCGCTGTAACTATCACCAGCCATTGGGAAACGCTTATCGAGACGTTCCCACATCACCCGGGAATTATTCAACTGCCACTGAGAATAAAGCAGCACATTACCGCTGTTATCCCAAGCATCAGCTGTGGGGTCAAGGTCATATACATCTTCATCTGTGGAATAACTTAACTCTGGCTTGTAGGATTGTGCAGCAATTTCCTCCAAAATTGGCTTTTCTGCTAGAGGAGTTGATGTCTGAATTGTTGTGTAGCCGTACTTAATCGCCCATTCATCATAAGGCCCCACCATACTAGGAAAATAATCTCCCTGTTTTGTCCCTTGAGGAGCAATATTTGGGGGAATATAGTCCATGACAGAAGTTGTCAGACCTTTAGTTTTGGTAATTTCCGTATTATTCATCTCCTGTGGTGGTAACAGCGTACTACCACGGAAGTTATGACGCAAACCAAGAGTATGTCCAACTTCGTGAGCGATGATTAAACGTAAATATTGATTAATATATTCTTTCGCCTGGTCTGGAGTAGCCATAGTATCAGGCAGCAGTGACATCGCCAGCGAACCAAAAGCAAACTGGTTAGCAGCTTCCATCCCATAGCATAAATCGTACTCGCCTGCCATTTTTGATAAGCGATTCAACAACCCCTCTTTTCCTTGCATCTTCTGGGGCACACCATTGTTTTTCGCATCTAAACCATTGGCGCAAAGTAGACGATTTTGCATCAAAGCTGATAAGGTAGTGCGATTTTCTGTTTGGCTGGGTTGGACGATTTTGCGATATTCACTCTTGAGTGCGCGGATAAAGCTAGCATCTACAAGAATGTCTGCATCCAAAATTTCTCCTGTCAACGGGTTAACGCGGGATGGCCCCATTGCAAAGTATCCATCGACTGTGTTAATCCAGCGAATCGTGTTGTAACGAATATCTGCCGGGTCCCAGGTAGCATCATCTGGCATTTGGCGGACTTCAATTGCATCCTTGAACCCAGCTTTGAGAAAGGCTTTGTTCCACATGAGAACGCCTTCTTTCATGGCATCGCGGTACTCTAAGGGTACAGCATTATCAATCCAGAAGACAATCGGTTTTTTGGGACGAGAAATGACTGCTTTCGGGTCTTGTTTTTCTAAATGCCAACGATTGATGTAGCGGACAAAAGAATCGCTGCGATCGTCGTCTTTGGATAAATCTTGGTAGGCGGTGATGAAATAGCCGACGCGATCGTCAGCAAGGCGCGGTCGATAATCTAGATCGGGTAGTTGGGAGAGACTGTAGTGAACGCGCAGGGTAAAGCCACGGTTGTCAGCTAGCGACGCAAAGCTTGCTACTTCACTGTTGGGTTCAGCGCTATCAGAGTAATTCAAAACTGACTCGATTTCTAAGTTTTGGGGAAAGGCTTTAGCAGTACCAAAATAGGACTGGTCTGTGCTTGCGGGGACTCCTAAACTTGCAGATAATCCAGCTAAGTCTGTGAGTAACAAATCTCCCAAGTCAATGAGAATAGTTTTGCGTTGTGGATGAATGCTTTTAATAGAAATGTTGTAGAGAACAGAGTCGCTAAAAGATCGCGTCAGCGATCGCACTTGCGGATCTCCCTCACGAGTGCGAAAATTCACATTGCGGATGACAAAGTGTAGTTTATCATCCACCCGTTGAAAATAAAATAAAAAATCTTGTAAAGGCATACCACTATAAATACCCCGTTCGCCAATACCAGATTCCAAAGTTGCCGTAGCTAGGTAATTTTTATTAAGTTGTTCTGGCTTAATTTCTAGATAAATCTTATTCTTTTCTTTATTGCGATAAAGGGTGAACAATCCCCCTGACTTTTGGGTATTTTTAATTACTTGGTTAAATGGCTCTAAATCATCCTTTGCTGCTGGTTTAGCACTATCGGGCTTTTCATCCGGTTTTTCTGCGGGTTTCGCAACTTGTAAAAATGGTTGCTGACCTGCTTTTTTCAGGTTTTCTACTATCCAAATAAACTGTTGAGGCTGTACGTGTTTATTTTGATTGACTACCCAAACTTGCCCTGACGGTAATCTTTGTTTCTGAGGAATATTAATATCCTTTAATAATAAAGATGAAATTTTAGTTGAAGAAATTTCTGTCGATAACTTACTATTAGATTTATTTCCACCTCTAGCTGTAACGACATCTTCTACAACAATATGCTTGGCTGTATCAACATTGTTAACAAACGATGACTTAGCGCTAGCTGTCGCTATTCCTAAAAACAAAGTATGTAACAAAATCATATAAAAGGTTAATCTGTTCATCGCATTCATGACCTGATAACAATCTTTCGTTAATTTTTAACTTTTGCAAAGCAAAATAGCCTGCCCTCTGTCGATTCTCTCTCTTAGCTGCTTTATATTAGGCAACAAATCAAGTTTAATTTTAGTTGCTATTTTTAAGCTTTGTTGTGCTGTTTTAGTGTAGGATTTTTCCTAACAATTGCATCTCCAACAAATAGTAAGTATGATTTTTACATCAGACTAGTAAATTTCGTGGAAAAAAAGTATAACAAACTAGCCCAACAATAAAATTACTTTATTGTTGAAAGAATTTTTCAGTTAATACTTTGTTTACATAATGAGAAGAAGCTTAAGGCTACAACAGGTGAGTGAGAAGCCGCCATCCAGGAACACCGTTAACAAATTCATCACAAGTAACCCGCCATAAACATCGCCAACTCATGATTTTTTTACTATAGTATTTATTTATACTATTAATTGTTGGGAATGCAAAGCAAACTAGCATAGAAAAGTTTTTAATTCAGAATTATCAAAAACAGTTATTTAAATGTAACAACGGAAACAGAAATGTCAACATATTTATCTCAAGTCTGGCAGCTGCTGAGAAATTATGTGAGGGGTACAAGGTTACAAGAGATGCCAAAGACCATATCGCTAGAAACTGAAGCAGTTTTACCTCTAAGAAAAAATATTAAAGAACCAGACAAAAGCGCTAAATTGGCTCAAGATAATTTGCAGGAATATTTATACTCTCCAAAACTGCAAAAAAGCTTAGAAAAATGGACAATACCAAAAAACGGTTTGACTTATCAGATAGACGATCGCACATTGAGAACTTTACCCCCTGGGTTTTGCTTTAGAGTATGCGATCGCCAGATGCATGAAGAGATTTATGATTTATTGGGCAATACTGCCCTGAAATCTGAAACAGTTAACCAACTAATGGAATTGGTTGTGACTAGTCAAAAAAATCGCCCAGAATTGCTTTTTTGGCGGCTAGAAGATTTTTATCGTCGCTGGTGTCAGGGAGAATTTATCGATGAGACACCAGATGATAACCTGCCTCAGAAAACAAAGTTAAAGCTAGCGGCAGAAAATATTGCGATCGGGTTGAGACAGGTAGACATATATACAGGGCTGAATGTACTGATTTTACTATTAGAGTTACACCGTTACGCCCAAGGGCAAGATGAACTCAAACAAAAAATCACCTTCTATCCATCTGCCCAACCGGACACAGACAATTTTTTCACATCCCAACTGCTACGGATTATCAATTATTGCGATGCCCTGGAAATTGGTAACTTTAGCAGTATAGTTGGACAATTCCTCAAAGGCGGTAACTTTCGCAATGCTTACCTCGGCGATGCCAACCTCACCGGAACAGATTTTAGTGGTGCTGACCTCAGTCAAGCTTATCTCGGCGATGCCAACTTAACTGGCGTAAACTTCAGTGGTGCTAATCTTAGCGGTACCAACCTCGGCGATGCTAACCTCAGCGGTGCCAACCTCAGCGGTGCCAACCTCAGCGGTACCGACCTCAGTAGCACCAACCTCAGCGGTGCTAACCTTAGCTGTGCCAACCTTAGCCGCGCCGACCTCAACCGCGCTGACCTTAGCAATACTAACCTTAGCCGCGCCGACCTTAGCCGCGCCGACCTCAACCGCGCTGACCTTAGCAGCACTAACCTCAGCCATGCTGACCTAAGTAACGCCATCCTTTTCGGTGCAAATCTGAGTGAAGCCAATCTTAGTAGCGTCAGCCTTAGCCATGCCGACCTTTGCCGCGCCGACCTCAGTGGTGCTGATTTGAGTCACGCCATCCTTAACGGTACTAATCTCAGTGACACAATTCTTTTCAGTACCAACCTCAGCGATGCTATCCTTGTTGCCGCAGACCTCAGCTATGCCAAACTTAACGGTGCCAAACTTAACAATGCCAGACTTAACGGTGCAATGTTCTTAGGTGCCGACCTCAGCGGTGTAGACCTGAGTCGGGTAATTCTCAACGAAGCTGACCTCAGCGGCGTGATTCTCAACGACGCCGACCTTAGTGGTGCTGATCTTAGCGACGCCATCTTGTTTGGCACAGACTTCAGCTATGCCAACCTTAACAGTGCTAACCTCAGTGGCAGTAACCTCAGTGGTGCTATCCTCAACGGTGCGGATCTCAGCCATAGCAACCTCAGTTACGCCATTCTGGGTGGTGCAGACCTTAGCGACGCCAATCTACAAGAGATGATTTGGGGTAAAAAGCAGCAGTGGGAAGGTGTGCGGGGATTAGAAACAGCAGTTAATGTACCGGAGGCGTTGAAGGAAGAACTGGGACTGAATTGAGATGAGGCAAGATTTTACACTAAACTTTAAAGAGCCAATACATTTATAGCAAAGTGCTGAGTACTTAGTACCTCGGCTGAAAGTGGAAATCCAGTTAATTCAAGGCTTGAGCAATCAACACTGTCCTAACATATCTGACTACGGCTATATCCCTCTTTTGTCACTTTCCGGGAGGGCGATCGCGCTCAAGCCTCATGAGACAATCAATACAAGCTATGCTATTAGAAAAAAATGGGTCTTGTATTTGTTTTTAGAAAAGAATCGCGCGATTGCTTGTTATACAACAGCTCTAGAATTTAGAAATGGTAAATGTTTTCGGAGAGTGACAGAAGAGGAATATGTATAGGTTTCTCCTCCTAAGTAGAAAGCCCCCAGATGAATCCAAGGGCTTGAGTAATTTTGGTTATGATCGCGTAGCGATAGTAGGTGATCGCAATCTGTGGTAAATGCACTCTAACAGGACTTAATTAATTACGGTGATTATTGCTGTAATGAACCCTTGTACCTGCCCAAAGCAACTTCTCCCGCAGCGTCTGATAGTAGGAATTGTTCTCGCGCAAAATAATAAATTTAGCTCGACAATCTGCCATCCGCACATCAACGCGGTGTCCCGGCCAAATTGAAGTTCCCAAAACTCCATCTGTCCACAGCTTGGTACTCAAATCGTAATCCCCCAAAGGCCAAATACTCACCACAGAACCAGGGGGTAAAACCAGGGGACGACTAGAAAGGCTCATTGCACAAATAGGAGTGATGGTAATTGCCTCCATACCATCATGCATAATTGGCCCATTAGCAGAAACAGTATAACCTGTAGAACCTGTGGGAGTAGAAATAATCAACCCATCCCCAACGTATTGATCGACTACCTCACCATCGATTTCCATTTCTAGAATTGAGGTAATCATTCGGTCAGCGGAGGCGGGTTTGACACAAAATTCATTCAAAGCCAGGTAACGTTCGCTCACTGGTTCCAAATTAGATCCATGACCTTCATACACCGCAGCTTGTAACATCATCCGTCGTTGGATAGCATAGCGATCCTCAAACAGCCGATCCCAAACTTTCTCCGTATCCTGAAACTCTTCCACTGACTCAGTTAAAAACCCCAGATGACCTCCCACATTCACTCCCAGAATTGGGATACCAGCTGGGGCTAAATGTCTGGCACCAGTTAAAACAGTACCATCGCCACCAAGTACCAAAGCGAGATCGATTGGTTGACCCGCCGAAGCCAAAAAGACTGGATAAGGGTTGTCTTTTGGTCCGCTAGGCCCCATCAACACCTGGCACTCGCGACTTTCTAGTTGTTTAGCACAGATTTCTGCCCATTGTTTACTCCGGGCATCCCGCGCTTTATAAGCAATGATTACCTGCTTGAGTTGCACGCACAATTACCACTTCAGGAGATTAAACTGCTCCATATCGACGGTATCGCGGTTGCGATAAATCGCAAGCACAATCGCTAAACCCACCGCCGCCTCGGCTGCGGCCACGGTAATCACAAATACTGTGAAAACCTGACCCTTAATTAATGTTGAGTCGAGGAAATTGGAAAATGCCATTAAATTCAGATTAACAGCATTGAGCAGTAATTCAATTGACATCAGCACCCGCACAGCGTTGCGGCTAGTGATTAAACCGTAGATGCCGATGCAGAATAAAGCTGCTGCTAGTAATAAAAAGTACTGGAGTTGCATGAATCTGGGTATCCCTCCTGAAAAATCCTCCCTGTTTATCTGCGACTAAGGTCGCAAATATTACTCTTTTGTTTCACTGGTTGTTGATACTAGTTCTCTAGGGCGTTCTTGCAAAGTCAAAACAGTTTGCCCCAGTTGGGATGGTGTCAATAGGTCTGGCAAATACTCGCGGCGTGCCAAAATAATTGCTCCTACCATTGCTATCAGCAGCAAAATGGAAGCTAGTTCAAAAGGCAGTAAAAAGTCAGTGAAAAAATGTTCTCCAATTAAAACTATAGAACTTTTACCACTTGCCACAGAAGCAGTTGAGTAGGCCCAAGGAGTAGCCAGTACCATCGTACTTAAAAGACCAAACAATCCTACACTAACTACACCCGTAAGTGCTTTTCGCACCCAAGAGTTAGGAAATGCTACAAAATTCTGCCGCTTGTTCACCAACATAATGGCAAACAAAATCAGCACATTAACCGCCCCAACGTAAATTAGTATTTGTGCAGCTGCAACAAAATCAGCATTTAGCAATAGGTACATTCCCGCTATGCTGATGAACACGCCCCCCAGCAAAAAGGCAGAATAGACGATGCTGGAGAACAGCACCACACCAATGGCCGCCCCAATCATCATCACGCCCAGTATGCCAAGCGATACAAGCTGTACTCCTTCTGCTAGATTCACTGTTTTTTGTCCTTAATCATTGGTCATTGGTGAGCCAGTGCGGTCTTGGGGGTTTCCCCCATGAGCAACTGGCGTTAGCGTAGCGTTAGCGACGCAGGAGCGTCACCCGAAGAGTCATTGGTCATTAGTCATTGGTCAAATAACAAAGGACAAATGACATTTATTTTTCTGTTTGTTCTACCAGGTCTTCTGGACGCGTACCCGCACGCGGCGCATCTGCGGGCAATCCATGTGGTTCGAGGACGCCTTTGGGTAGATAAACTAGTTCGCGCAGTGGTGTAACCATTGAATCATCTGTTACCTTATAGGGCAGACGACCTAACGCTACGTTGTCGTAGTTCAATTCATGGCGATCGTAAGTGGAAAGCTCATACTCTTCTGTCATAGATAGACAGTTAGTTGGGCAAAATTCCACACAATTACCGCAAAAGATACAAACTCCAAAGTCAATGCTGTAGTGGTTGAGTTTTTTCTTTTTGCTGGCTTTGTCGAATTCCCAATCTACTACAGGCAGGTTAATTGGACAAACGCGAACGCAAACTTCGCAAGCGATGCACTTATCAAATTCAAAGTGAATCCTACCGCGAAACCGTTCGCCAGGAATTAGTTTCTCGTAAGGGTACTGTACAGTAATTGGACGCCGCCGCATGTGGTCGAAGGTGACAGAAAGTCCCTGACCAATGTAACGCGCAGCTTGTACCGTTTCTTTGGCGTAATCACCAACTTGTTTTAGAAACTTTAGCATTGTGTTTCACTCTCTCTTTTCAAGCTATCAGCCTTATTTGTCCCTTGTCCTTTGTCCTATGTCTTTTGTCATTAGTCATCTGTGTATGCTAAAACTAATGACTATTGACTAACCACCAAAAGCGAAGGGAAAGGCTAGTTTCAGGGCGGCGGTTAATAGCAGATTAACTAAACCAACTGGCAACAAAAACTTCCATCCTAAATCTAACAGTTGGTCAATCCTTACCCGTGGCACTGTCCAGCGCAATAGGATGGCGACAAACACTAGTAAATATGCTTTGAACACGGTCATGGTGATACCCAAAGCCGCAGTTACTATCTGGAACACGGGATTTATTTCACTCACTCCCAGCCAACCAGCGATCAGGTTGAGGGGAAGGGGAAAGTCCCAACCACCCAGGTAGAGAATTGCTACTAATAGAGAAGAAAGGATCAAGTTAACGTAAGAACCCAGATAGAACAGACCGAATTTCATACCTGAGTATTCAGTCTGATAGCCGGCAACGATTTCTTCTTCCGCTTCCGGTAAGTCAAAGGGTAATCGTTCACATTCAGCGAGGGCAGCTATCCAAAAGATCACAAAACCGATTGGTTGTCGCCAAATGTTCCAGCCCAGAATGCCGTAGCCAGACTGTTGATTGACAATATCAACTGTGTCAAGGCTGTTAGACATCATAGCGATCGCTAATACCGCCAGCGCTAAAGGAATTTCATAACTAATAGATTGCGCGGCTGCCCGCAAGCCTCCTAAGAGGGAGTATTTGTTATTAGATGCATAGCCAGCCATTAGCAAGCCAATGGGTTGAATGCTTGACAAGGCAATCCACAAGAATACGCCCATGCCCACATTGCTAATTACGATATTCTGTCCAAAGGGCACAATCAGGAACGACAGAAACACCGGAATTACAACAATAATGGGGCCGAGGGTAAATAGCCAGGGGTCAGACTTGGCTGGTACAATATCTTCTTTAAATACTAGCTTCAGACCATCCGCTACAGGTACTAGCAACCCAAAAGGCCCTTGGTATTCTGGCCCAATTCGCTGCTGTGCGGAGGCAGAAATTTTCCGTTCTAGCCAAGTAGCAACTAATACTCCCACTGTCGCCCCAATCAGCATCAGTATCATTGGTAGCGGCATCCAAATCGCTTTGGCTGTTCCTGCTGGTATACCTAAATCCCGGAGGGATTCAATAAAAGTTCCTTGGAGGTCAATTCCTGAATTCATATTTGGTGCTCTTTAAGACATCGAGTCATGGTGAGTTACAACTATTAGTTAAATTAATACCTGTAAATTCACCCATTTTTAATTTTTACTGTGATGACGCCCGATTGAAGATTTGTTGCCAATTCCCATGCCTAGTATATCGTTGCATGGTTTGAGCACCCTGAAGCGAGATGAGAACTTCTACTTATGGTTGGCATTGAGATTGGCTATTGAGGAGATGCGGGGATAAGGGGGATGGGGGGACAAGGGGAATAACCATGCCCAAAGCCCAATGCCCCATGCCCATTTACCGTTGGTCAATGGGGGTATAAGTAACTTCGTGATGACCGCTGTAAACCTGTGTAGGACGGAAAATCCGGTTTTCTGCTAGTTGTTCTTTCCAGTGGGCTAGCCAACCGGCAACGCGGGCGATCGCAAATATTGGCGTAAACAAGTCTGTGGGAATCCCCATTTTTCTATACACCAGACCGGAGTAAAAGTCAATATTCGGATAAATCCCCTTGCTACCAAGTTTTTCCTCTACCACACGTTCCATTTCTTGAGCAATGTCATAGAACTTATCGTGGCCAAACTTTTCAAACAATTGCTCTGCTAGTCCTTGTAAAATTATGGCTCGTGGGTCTTTTACCTTATAGACACGATGTCCAAAGCCCATAATCTTAGATTTACTTTGCAGACAGTCTTCTATGTAGGGACGGACATTTTCTACAGAGCCAATTTTTTCCAACATCTGAATTACTTCTTCATTGGCTCCACCATGCAGAGGCCCGCCCAAGGTTCCTACAGCACTAGCAACCACAGCGTAAGGATCGGTCAAGGTGGAAGCTGTCACCCTGGCACTGAAAGTGGAAGCATTCATTGTATGCTCGACCTGAAGTATCAAGCAGATATCAAAAATCCGCGCCATCAGAGGATCAGGTTCTTGCTCATTGAGCATGTATAAAAAGTTGGCGGAGTAGTCTAAGTCATCACGGGGACGTACCGGATCGTTGCCTTTTCGCATCAGTTGGAACGCCGCCACCATTGTAGGAATGGTTGCTATCAGGCGCACCACTGAATCTCGAATGTAGACAGGATTATGTAAATCGCGGAGCGAATAAAACAAGCCTAAAGCAGCAGCGGAGGCTTGCAAGGCATCCATTGGATGACCACTTTCTGGAAAGCATTTCATCATGTCCCGAATGCGGTATTTTATCCGCCGATGGTAACGAACTTCATGCTCAAATGTTTCCAGTTCTTCTTTGCTTGGAAGTTTGCCCCAGATTAAGAGATAAGCAGTTTCTAGGAATGTACTTTTTTCTGCTAGTTCTTCAATCCGAATGCCACGATATTCTAATATTCCCTTTTGCCCATCAACATAGCTGATACTTGATTGAGCGGCGGGAATGCCTTCTAAACCAGGCTTGTATTCGCACACCATCATGGCAACACCATTTGCTTTTTGAAATATCTGCTGAAGGTAACATTACCAGAAATTTATTGTCGCCATAACAGTAGCAGTTCTAACAACAATCAAAAACGTTGAAAAACTGTTATAGCAGGTACTCGGGTGGTGTCAACCAAAATATCTGACTCCGACCCAGAGCAGAACCTGTTTCTGGTAGTTTTATCCCAATCATACCTGCTTTTTTCAAGACTAAGCTTGCTTTGACTTCCGAGAACTCTGAGCGGCGGCTTCCGCCGATCAGAAGTTCGGTACCCCACAGGAGAATTTCTGCCCATTTGGTCAAATCAGGTTCGTGTCCAACGAGCGCCAGTTGGGTATTTTGGGAATAATTTCTTGGTTCTAACCAATCTTTTAACCAACTAGAAATTTGACCGTCGTGGGCGAGGTGGCTAGATTCCTCTAACTGGGAGCTTAGTTTTTCTGCTATCAGGATTTCAGCCGTTTGGCGGGCACGCACTAAGGGACTGGTGAGAATTAAATCAAAGTTTAAACCTAATTTAACAAGTTTATGAGCAACTTTTTCGGTTTTTTGCCTTCCTTCTTTGGTAAGGCTGCGCTCCTCATCCTTGATGCCTAATCCCTTGTCTTCGGCGATGCCATGACGAATTAAATATAGTTCCATATTTTTAATATTATTAGCGTAGCGGGGCATAGCCCGTACTGAGTTAGGAGTTAAGTCTGGTGTGACTTAATCTATCCTAATCTTAATCATTATTACGTATTTGTCGATCTGCCATCTGTCCTTTATAGTACAGTGTTAGACATTCTAAGTATTATGGATATGGCAATAGGTTTAAACCTTGAATAAATCTGTAATCGCGTTGGTTTTTTGTGATAAACGGGTAATTTCCCACTATTGCTGTAGCTGCAATAAAACTATCAGGAATGACTAAATCATGACTGAGCCGATAAGACCGCAATAAATCAACTGCTGTGTCAGATACAGCTTGGTCAATCTTAATGATGTAAAACTGCTTAAGGAAATTTTCTAGTGTTTGTAGCTCTGCTTTGTTAGCACAACCAACCATTAGTTCCATTTGTGTGATTATGCTAATTGCTATGCCAGAACTAGCTTTTAGATTTTGCAAACATTTTACTGCTTTGAGAACACCGCGACCTACATCAATTAGAATATCAGTATCAATGATGGTTGAGTTAATCATCTTATATCTTGCACCTCTGTGGATAAACCACTAATACACGAATAGGGGTGTAAGAAAGCGATACCATAAACGAGAATCAGCTCACGTAAGAAAAA
>NZ_JBALDE010000160.1:0-36824 GCF_036917515.1 Nostoc sp.
GAACTATTTTTTCTCTTAGCTCAACGGAGTAGGCTTTCATTTTTATACACTATGTCTCTGCTTACTGTATTCTATGCGATTGCAATCCGCTATAAGTTTGTACTTGGGCGTTCATGAAAATCAATTACGCTATTTCAATGCGGAAGGACAGTTAATGCCTACACCTGAAGAAATTGCCCAGTGGGAAGCGGAACACGCCCAACAAGAAAGACAACGTGCTGAACAAGAAAAGCAACGCGCTGAACAAGAAAGACAACGTGCTGAACGCCTAGCAGCAAAACTGCGAGAATTGGGTGTTGACACAGATACGATTTAAAGTACGTAGACTTGCTCTAAAAATCATGGAAGCTCAACCAAAGGACATCGGGAATTACTTAACATATAACAGTATAAATCCTTTCTTCGAGTGGTTTGACTCTTTACGAGTCTGAGTGCTTTGCTAGATGCATTAGGGTTACATTTGCCAGTAACAGTTAAGTGAAGTTAAAAGTCTTAGTAAAAATCTTTTAGCTCTTTTTTTATGTATTCCTTAAACTCTTGACCAAAAAAATTTATTATACCAGTAGGTGAATATGAGAATTCAGCACTACAAGCATAATTACAAATTACTATCATTTATTTTCGACAACTTCCAGACCTGTCCTAGCTACTGATTTAATATCAACATTCTGATTGTTTAGCAGCACTACTATAGTGGTTTTTTCATTGGGTAAATATGCAAGCAATGTTGCGAAGCCATAAGCTATACCACTATGCCCAATTGCTTTTGCCAAAGGAGATGAAAACCTTTCTACACCCAAGCCATAACTATAACCTGCGCCATTATCTTTAAATTTCAGCATTTCTTTCATCATCTTCGAGGAAAGTAAGGTTTTTTTGACAAATAACGCTTTGGCGAACTTGGCTAAATCTTCTGCTGTTGAAACCAATCCACCATCTCCCAAACCATTACCATCATTAACTTCGGCGTAGCTATCTAGCTTACCATCCTTATTGCGATCGCCATAACCTGTAGCGACTTCTCCAATTGTTGGTTCGCGCAATTCCGTAAAGGTATGTTTTAATCCTAATGGTTTTAAAATCTGACTGCGGATTGCTTGAGCGAGAGTTCCCCTAGTGATATTTTCAACAATTAGTTCCAAAAGAATGTAGTTGCAATCAGTATAAATAAATTTTTCTCCAGGATTTGCCTGTGGTTGCTCTTGATACATATACCGAATAGCTTCTCTGGCTGTCCAAGGCTGTGAGCGACTTCTTTTCGCCGTAGCTTGAATAAACTCTTTTGTTTCTAAGTATTCAGCAACACCACTGGTGTGGTTAAGGAGTTGACGAACTGTAATTTTATCGCTGTTGACAATATGAGGAGTGATGTCTCTTGGTAAGTAGGTTGCGATCGCCCGATCTAATTCTATCTTCCTTTGTTCCACTAATTTCAGCACAACCACCGCCATAAAAGTTTTACTCATACTGGCAATAGAAAAGCCATCTGTGGGTTTCATCCTGGTTTTAGTTGACAAATTACTGACACCAGATGCTCCCAGCCAAGAACCTTTAGGTGTAGTAATATACATGACTGCACCAGGGATTTTCTGTTCTACAATTATCTCATTTAAAAGTTTTTGTAGTTGAGAACTTTTTCCGACGGTGGAGGTAGATATCACTTGTTTAGCAAGAGATTTTTCAATTACTCGCTGACTAATGTTATTAGCCACTAAATATCCTGTAAAACCAAGGGAAATCACAAAGACTATTGCAAATAAAATTTTGCTGAAAGCCAAAAGTTTTAGGTTCATTTTACTTCCTAAATAGAAACATAGCCGATCTAGCTCAACTACACAAAGTAATTGGTAAGCATCAACCTGACATCTGACATATAAATAGCATTACTTTGTTTCCAGATTAGTATCAAAATTTCAATTCACCAACTTTCACAAATATGAAAATGCCAACTAAAAGTAAGACCAAAGCCACTGTTTGGGTAGTAGAAAAAGGTCAAATACGGACTCGTTTAGACCAACTTACCACCGAAGAACCTTTAGAAATTCGTCTTGTTTCTTTCCAGAAGACGGTAGCTGTAACAATGCGGACGCCAGGGGCAGATTTTGAACTAGCTGCTGGTTTCCTCTACAGTGAAGGAGTCGTTAATAGCAGGGAAGATATTCGACGTATCAGCTACTGTGTAGATGAATTAGTAGATGGTGAGCAACACCATAATATTGTAAATGTGGAACTGCGGGATGGGTTGATTCCAGACTTACAGCCTTTGGAGCGTCATTTTTATACAAGTAGCGCCTGTGGAGTGTGTGGTAAAGCTAGCCTTGAGGCTTTGCGTCTGCGGGGATGTCCAGTAATTTCTTCAGGGCCAACGGTAACACCTGAGATCGTATACAGCCTACCAGATAAACTCCGGGCTGCTCAAGGTATCTTCACTGCTACAGGAGGTTTGCACGCTGCGGCTATCTTTGATGCTCAAGGACAACTGTTAAACCTGTGGGAGGATGTTGGGCGACACAATGCTTTGGATAAATTGATTGGTACAGCTTTGCTCAGTGATGAATTGCCTTTAAATAATTGTATTGTCCTGGTTAGTGGACGCTCAAGTTTTGAGATTTTGCAAAAGTCTACAACTGCTGGAGTTCCCATTGTCTGTTCTGTTTCTGCTCCCAGTAGTTTGGCCGTATCTGTCGCCAAGGAATTTGGGATTACCTTAATTGGATTCCTGCGCGGAGAACGGTTCAATGTTTACACTGGTTTACAAAGAATAAACGCTGCTTAAAAACACTTTTGTAGGGTGTGTTACCACGAAGCGTTAGGGGTAACAAGTTGTAGAAACTCAGGACAAATCTACTACCCAGACCAAGACATAGCAACGTTTCAATCCCCTTGCGGGGTAATAAGTCTTGGAAACTGGGACGGTTCCCACTGACGTTCAGACTGCGGTGGACAAGTTTCCATCCCCTTTTGGGGCAATGAGTTTGTAAAGTCTTAGTAAAAAGTTGATTTTTACTTATCCGTTTTGTTTCCATCCCCTTTCGGGGTAATAAGTTTGTAAAGGAACAGGAAACCGTGGTGTTGCAATTCAATAACCAATTTCCATCCCCTTTCGGGGTAATGAGTTTGTAAAGTAAGCAGTTCGCAAAATCAACAAAGAATGATAAGTTTCCATCCCCTTTCGGGGTAATGAGTTTGTAAAGAGCTGAGAATTCTATTGCAGTCTTCTTCGCTACATGCCGTTTCCATCCCCTTTCGGGGTAATGAGTTTGTAAAGTTTACCTTAATTTATTTTGGAGAAATTCCCATAGCTATATTGTTTCCATCCCCTTTCGGGGTAATGAATTTGTAAAGCAAAATGACTGGCAATGTTACAATGTAACAGATAGCGTTTCCATCCCCTTTCGGGGTAATGAGTTTGTAAAGCATGGATGTCGCCGTGGTGAAATGCAGAGAATGGAAGTTTCCATCCCCTTTCGGGGTAATAAGTTTGTAAAGACTGGACGGATCAAACCCAGCTAATTTCATCAAGTGTTTCCATCCCCTTTCGGGGTAATGAGTTTGTAAAGTTAAGTAAATTTGAACAAATACTTCTCGAGTATCGCAAGTGTTTCCATCCCCTTTCGGGGTAATGAGTTTGTAAAGAAAAGACGAAGCTGCAAGGAGAGTCAGACTACGAAAGTTTCCATCCCCTTTCGGGGTAATGAGTTTGTAAAGTTTGAGGCCGAGTTCTCTGCATCGGGAAGTGATGGTTTCCATCCCCTTTCGGGGTAATGAGTTTGTAAAGAGTTAACTTCTGGAAGCCTTACAGGGAGAGTGTTTGAAATCCCCCAATCGACACCACTTTTTCTAGTGTCAATAACTCCCAATAATTCTCAATAATTAGTGTCTTTCACAGCTTGGAAACGTTGCTGTGTAAGCAATCGACACCAGTCAACAAAGTTATGCGGTTTTCAAGGTTCTGGCGAGTGGTGTCGATGAGCAATCAACACACTTTGAAAAAGGGTATTGTATATTATCTGTACTTGTCAATATATTGTCAAAACCCTTAATAGTTGGGGCAGGGATGTCGGGAAATATAAGGTTGTCAATGCATTGGTATCTGTAAATAAATAGTGGTTTGCTTGCAATAAGGGCGCGTATTTACTTAGTGTGAGTCTGCATTTACCAGTCATAATTTTGACTTTATATAGATACCTATTGTTACCCCATGACTGCGACTTTATAATTAGCCAAAAGGATAAAGCCTGCCGTAGGCATTGCCCCCTCCCTCTTTTGCGGAGGTATTGTTTTTCGCCCTAAACAAGTTTTTTAATATTCCGAATGGCTCAAGTAGGAGTAAACTACGACATAGTTTACTTGGTAATACTGAGCAATGTATAGAAAGACTAAAAGATTTACTGCTATTTTTCTATTGATGTTTTCTCTGGTTGTTTCTATTAACTTTTCTGCGATCGCTCAAGATAGTTCAGGTATCCCTTCTGTAAATTTTGCATCGTCTCGCGCTTGTTATGTTCCTGCAAATCTCAGAACTGAACGAGTCATTGCTGATAACGATCGCAGCCAAGTTAAGATGGGCGATCGCATCAGGGTAAAAGTTAAAGGATTGTCAGCAGCAGCCACAAGTGCAACGCCTAAAGGCAATTCATTCGATCCTCGCCAATTAGTGTTGTACCTGAATGGCTATCAGCTAGAAAATGTCCACGGAGAACCAGTCAGCGTCATGGAGGAGGGTGAAGATCAAAAGAAAACTCTTAATAATGATTGGTTAGCTTTTCAGCTTGAACGTACTGATGTATCTGAAACTGCATGGAATTCGCTACTTGGTGGCAGGCCCAAATATAGTATTGATACGATAGTTGGGGTAGGCTGTCCCAGTAAAGTTGCGATTCTGGTGAGCGATCCTCTCTCACCTCCTCAATTAAAAATAGTTCTATTATCATGGCGATTTTGGCTGTGTCTGCTTCTAGTTATAGCTATTATCTTAATATTTCTCAGATATGGTCGAGACAGTCTACGTAGCCCTGGAATAGAAGGAATTTACTCTAAAAAAGAAGTAATCAATGGTCAGGAAATGTTGATTACAAAAGAGTTTCTACCTGAAAAGGAAGCTCGTTCGGGAATTGCTAAGTTTTTTCTTGGTTCAAATGAAGAGTATAGAAATCCCTTCAGCTTATCAATATCTCAACTTGCTTTCTGGACATTTCTCATTTTTTCTGCTTACCTGATTATCTACGGCATAACAGGAGATTACACCAATATTTTAACTGGACAATCACTAGTTTTATTAGGAATTAACTCTGTAACTGCATTTGGTACTTCATTAATAGATGGGCAGGGTAATGAGAAAAACAGAAAAGGTAGTCAAAGCGTTTCGGAAGGGTTTTTCACCGATATATTATCAGATATTAATGGAGTCAATTTTCATCGCTTTCAAACATTTATTTGGACAGTTGCCATCGGACTATTTTTTGTTTGGGAGGTGATTAAAAATCTAGCAATGCCAGAATTTGATGATACACTTCTGGCGCTACAAGGAATCAGTGCCGCAACATATCTTGGACTGAGAGGGCAAGAGCAGCATGGTATGACAAAAGATCCAGAACCTGCATCTAAAGAAGCTAACTTATCTCAACAATTGCCTACACCAGAAGACGATCGCACTCCAACTAATACTCTGTCAAGCTAGTTTTAAAGGTTTGTGGTCAGGACTTTAGTGCTTAAAAATAAGTACTAAAGTCCTGATTACGAACTTGTTAATATGGGCAATAATTTAAAATATTAAGATTAGCTAGATTTGCAATCATACTTTGTATGGTAGTTCTGCACGCACTTTCAGATTTCATCGACTGTGATTTTACGATCGGCGACTTATCTTGTAGTTATTGGTACCAAGGGCGTTGTCCGCAAAGTAGACATCGCCTAAAATTACCCCGCACTTCAATGTCCGAAGCGATCGCCCACGGACTAATGCAATATCTTGCTAAGAATAACTGTTATTCTCGTGAAGGGAAGATGTATGGAATCCTATTGGTTGAACTGCCTAATGGCGAACAACGGGTACTAAAAGCCTTTTCAGGTCTTTTGAATGGTTGCAGTGTGGTTGAGGGCTGGGTGCCGCCAATTCCCGGACGAGATAAGGTTGCTTTCGAGGAAGCTCGTACTTTGGCACAGTTGGACGCGATTAAGCAAGAAATTATCACTTTAAAGCAACTCACCGAACGCCAGCAGTATGAAATCCTGTTTAATGACTTTGAGCAGCAGTTACAAGCAATGAGCGATCGCCATCGCTATTGCAAACATCAACGACAAGAAAAACGTCAGCAAATCTGCAATACACTCTCTCCCGAAGCACTCACGATTGCCCTTGAACAACTTGACGAAGAAAGTCGTCAGCAGGGAATTGAGCGACGACAACTTAAACGCCAGCAAAATGCTGTATTACAGCCACTACAACAGGTAATTACAACGACGGATGCGCGAATTAGCGAACTGAAACAACAGCGTAAAGCACTATCGCGTCAATTACAAACTCAAATGCACGCTAGCTACAGCCTGACTAATTTTTCCGGGCGATCGCAATCATTGCAAGAATTGATGCCAGGAGGTTTGCCCACTGGCACAGGAGACTGTTGTGCCCCAAAGCTGCTTCATTATGCGGCAACACATAATCTCAAACCATTGGCAATGGCAGAATTTTGGTGGGGTACGTCTTCTGCAAATCAGGATAAAATTCCGGGAGAGTTTTATGGAGCGTGTACCGAGCGATGTCAGCCATTGATGGGGTTTTTGCTCTCAGGCTTGAAACCTCCCTTGCCAGCTAGGGAAAAGGCAGTAAGAAGCCCCTCCTGCCCTGATAGGGGAAGGGTTTGGGGAGAGGTCATACCGATTATTTATGAAGATGAATGGCTGATTGCTGTAAACAAACCTGCTGGATTACTTTCAGTACCCGGTCGTTATCGCGATCGCCAAGATAGTGTCTTGAGTCGCTTACGTCATTTGTTACCTGATGGCATGGCACTTATATCTGTGCATCGCTTAGATCAAGAAACTTCTGGGATTTTGTTATTGGCACGCGATCGCCAAACTCATCGGCAACTCAGCCAGCAGTTTCAGGAACGCCAGATTCATAAGGTTTATGAAGCCATACTTTCTGGTGCTGTGACAGTTGAGCAAGGTAAAATTGACTTGCCACTGTGGGGAGATCCTGAAAATCGTCCTGAGCAAAAAATTGATTGGCAGTATGGTAAACCTAGCTTGACACACTTCCAGGTTATAGCGAGAGAAGGAAACTACACTCGCGTAGAATTTACGCCATTAACAGGACGCACTCATCAATTAAGGGTTCATGCAGCCGATCCGCGAGGACTTGGGATAACTATTTTAGGCGATCGCCTTTATGGATGCTGTGCAGTTACTAGTCGGTTACATCTGCACGCCAGAGAACTTCGCTTCGAGCATCCGCAGTTAGAAAAAACCTTGTATTTACAAGCAATTATGCCTTTTTAACTTTTGACTTTTCCAAAGGGGTTGACGTATTATATTACACTATATTTCAAGTTGGTTAAACACAACGATTCGTCTGTTACCAGTTTTACTCCTGAATTCTGCTGTATATTAGCTTGATTTATTGAAATTCCAAGAACCCTAAAGAGCTAAAGCTACGTTTTGTCTCCCCTAACAGCTAGCCTATTGCTTTTTAAATTTGTATATGATAGTTTCTGCTTGTAGTTTATTCAACGGTTATCCGACCGACTTATAGTATTTAAATAAATTAATATCAAAGCTAAGAGGCTTCCCAATTAAAATATCCAACTACAAATGATTGTGAGACACCCCAGAAAATTGGATGATTTATTCCTTGGAAATACCCAAATTAGCGTTAAAGACGAGAGTGCTGGAGTTGACCTCTAGATTCTCATTCTTGGCTTCTTTTTTTATAAAAGCAGCAGGGGAGCAGAGGAAAAGTTGCAGTAAGTTTTTCCCTTCTGCCCCTTTGCATATCTGCCTCTTGTCCTCAGTCCCCAATCTGGCGATCGCAAATCTAAATTTCAAAATTGCATGACTAAAGTATTCATTCTTGATGCCAACCAACAACCGTTATATCCAGTACGCATCAGCCATGCTAGGCTGCTATTGTCACAAGGTAAAGCTACCGTATTTCAGCGATATCCTTTTACTATTATTCTGAAGGAGTCCCTTTCTCATCTAAAACCTGAGCAACTTGGCTTTAAAATTCATCCTGGTATTAAAATAAATCGTAATTGAATTCTTAATTACGAATTACGAATTAGTAATTAGTTAATCTTAGTCCCCTTTTAAACAGAGGAATATAGATGACGAACCACACTATTTTAGAACCGTTATCAGAAGACCAATGGTTTATTGAGAGCCAGGAACTACGATCCTTTGTAGCAACAGTGCAAGAAATTAGCGCTAGCACTGTTGACGATCGCACACAAACTCTCGCTAGACTAGAACCCTATTTTCAAGAACTCCTTGCCCAACAGCAATGGTTACCAGAAAAGTTTGCCCAAGTCAATCCTGAAAGCCGGATGGGCGGCGGTATTGGTCAATGGCTGCTTTATCGTGCCAAAGACCGTTCCCTGTCAGTATTCAGTTTGGTGATTCCCCCAAGTTCCACGACTCCTGTCCACGATCATTTAGCTTGGGGATTGATTGGTTTATACAAAGGTAATCAAGAAGAAACAGTCTATCGCCGTGTAGATAGCGGTGATGCCGAAGGACACGCACAATTACAAGTAACTGAAGTGCGATCGCTTCAACCAGGGGATATCTACTGCCTCTTACCCCCAAATGGTGATATCCACGCCGTCAAAACCACATCCCAGAGCGCATCTGTATCCATCCATATCTTGGGTAATGATACTGGTTGCGTCTGGCGTCACCAGTTCATCCCAGAATCTCACAGCGTCAAATCCTTTCGCTCTGGATATTCCAACGCTCCCTGTAAAGAGGAAGAGGAAAAAGAACATGCCCTACAATAGACCACAACCTCCAGTATTCGAGCGAGTTGAAGACGAACGCCTGCACCGTAAGCAACGCCTTGCGGCTGCTTTTCGCCTGTTTGGTAAGTTTGGGTTCAGCGAGGGAATCGCAGGCCATATTACGGCCCGCGATCCTGAGTTTACAGACCATTTTTGGGTCAATCCATTTGGGACATACTTCGGTCATGTCCGAGTTTCTGACCTGATTCTAGTTAACAGAGAAGGTGAGGTGGTTAAAGGCGATGCTGAAGTAAATCGCGCTGCTTTCGCCATCCATTCTCAAATTCATGAAGCTAGACCTGATGTGATCGCCGCAGCTCACGCTCATTCACTGTATGGTAAAGCTTGGTCTAGTTTAGGTCGTCTCCTTGACCCCTTGACTCAAGATTCCTGTGCTTTTTACGAGAACCATGCGCTATTTGACGATTTCACAGGGGTGGTTTTAGAAACCTCTGAAGGTTTGCGACTGGCGCAAGCCTTGGGGTCAAATAAAGCCGTAATTCTGCGTAACCACAGCATTTTAACTGTGGGACATACGGTAGATGAAGCTGCCTTTTGGTACATTAGCTTAGAGCGATCGTGTCAAGCCCAACTACTAGCTGAAGCTGCGGGTAGACCGACTACGATCAAACACGAAACAGCCCGTTTAACACAAACTCAAGTGGGATCGCATACAAGTGGGTGGTTCAGTTTCCAGCCCCTTTACGACCGGATTGTGCGTGAAGAACCTGATTTGCTAAATTAGTGCTGTGTTTTTTGGCATTGGCATAATAGGCGGGGAAGTTTTCAGTTAACCCGCTTCCCGCTATTTTGATGTCAATTAAACTTAAATCTTCTTATATACTCCGGTAAACCTATAATTTTATAGTATTACTATAGTTCACAAGAATCATTTTGATGATTAATCAAATCTTTGGTCGTTTCATTGCCAAGTGGATATCGTTGATAAAATTCCGGAATATCTCCTTTAACAACCAACAGAAATTATTCTTTTCTTCTCTACCAATAGTGGGGGCTTTTGTTACAGGTCTTTGTCTGAGCTTGCTATTTGCTGCCTGCTCATCGACACCAACTGTTAATGCACCTAATCCTAGTGCCACATCTCAGGGTAATTCTGCTGACAGTAAAGCAACAGTGGTCAGATTTGGCTATCAAAAATCGACTATTTTACTTAGAACTAAAGGTGTTTTAGAAAAACGTCTAGCACCTCAAGGTATCACTGTAAAGTGGACTGAATTTCAAGCGGGACCGCAACTACTAGAAGCGATGAATGTCGGTAGTATTGATATCGGCCCTGTAGGAGAATCACCGCCAATATTTGCCCAAGCAGCAGGAACATCACTAACTTACGTTGTTGGTACTGCGCCTACTCCAGCTAGTTCAGCAATTCTTGTTCCTCAAAATTCACAAATTCAAAAAGTTGCTGACCTGAAGGGCAAAAGAGTTGCCTTTCAAAAAGGATCTAGCGCTCACTTATTGTTAGTCCAAGCTTTACAAAAAGCCGGATTGAAATACACTGACATTGAACCTAAATATTTGGCACCGTCTGATGCTCGCGCTGCATTTGTCAAGGGTAGTGTAGATGCCTGGGTAATTTGGGACCCCTTCTATGCAGCTGCTCAAGAGGCAACTAAAGCCAGAGTCCTGATTGATGGCACAGGAATTAATAAACAGGGAGGATATTATTTGATGACTCGCAAATTTGTTACTGAAAATCCCCAAACTGTCAAGGCGATACTGGAGGAAATTCAAAATCTTGAAGAATGGTCTAAACAGAATCGAGAAGAAGTAGCAAAAACTCTTGCACCTGTATTAGGAATTGATTTAGAGACGATGAAAAAAGCAACTAATAGACGGACTTTTGGTCTTGTGCCAATTGATGATAATTTAATAAATCTCCAACAAGGTGTTGCGGATACATATTACAAATTGAAGCTAATTCCTAAAGAGATAAATGTGAAGGATGCAGTATTAACAAAAGAAGAATACGCTGCATTTTCACCAAAAACTTAAATTTGTGCAATGAATCGGGAGTAGGGAGATACAGATGTATATCCCTACAAATGAAATTGGTGTTAGTAATAAAATAACTGTCAATTTTTGAAATGTAAATTCTTGGAATTGATTATGACTAATCCTACAGAATTACTGCGATCGCGCTACGGTGAAATTCCCTTCAACCCCGAAATTGAATGGAATGATTCGCTAACAGCACTATTATCTCACTGTTCAATTCGGTCTTATCTATCCGATCCTCTACCAACGGGAACTCTGGAATTGCTAATTGCAGCCGCCCAATCTGCATCCACTTCCTCAAATTTACAAACCTGGAGTGTGGTAGCAGTCGAAGATCAACAGCGCAAAGAGGAGTTATCCAAGCTAGCGGGAAACCAAGCACATATTAAGCAAGTGCCTTTATTTTTGGTTTGGTTAGCAGATTTGGCGCGTCTAAGTCACGTTGCTGACAGTCGCGGCATATCTCATGATGCACTGGAATATCTGGAAATGTTTGTGATGGCAACAATCGATGCAACATTGGCGGCACAAAACGCCGCAGTTGCAGCCGAGTCACTCGGTTTAGGAACAGTATATATTGGCGGAATCAGGAACCGCCCGCAAGAGGTAGCACAGATATTGAATTTGCCCTCCTCTGTGTATGCTGTATTTGGGCTGTGTGTGGGTTATGCGAATCCAGATGTAGAAGCGGCGATTAAGCCAAGGTTGCCCCAGTCAGCGATACTGCACCGTGAAACTTATAAATTGGCAGAACAAGAAGAAGCGATCGCTCATTACAACGACATCATCAAAGAATTCTATACTGAACAAAAGATGAATGTTGCTGGCGATTGGTCAGAACACTCAGCCCAGCGAATTGCAACTGTTGAGGCTTTGAGAGGACGCGATCGCTTGCGTGAAGCTCTCAATAACCTTGGCTTCAAGTTACTGTAAATTAAGAAGAATCAAGATTATGGATTTGCAACTCCGTGGCAAAGTCGCCTTAGTGACAGCTGCTAGTAAAGGTTTGGGCAAAGCTACAGCGAGACAATTTGCCCGTGAGGGTACAAAAGTTGCCATCTGCGCCCGCAGTGAGTTAATTGACAGAACTGCTGCGGAGATTGCAAGCGAGACAGGTACAGAAGTGCTATCTCTGCGTGCAGACGTTACCAGTCAAGAAGATATTGAACAGGTAATTAATGCTACAGTCGAAAAATTCGGCGGGTTGGATATCCTCGTAACCAATGCAGGGGGCCCACCTGCTGGCACTTTTGACGATATCGATTTGGCAACTTGGGAAACTTCGATCGACTTGACTTTGCTGAGTGCGGTACGTCTGGTAAAGTACGCTTTACCTCACTTACGCCGATCTATCGCACCAGCAATTTTGACCATCACTTCAACCTCAACTAAACAACCAGTTCAAAATCTGGTTTTATCTAATTCCATTCGATTAGCAGTGATTGGTTTAACGAAAACTCTCAGCCAAGAACTGGGTAGCGATAAAATTCGCGTCAACAGCATTCTACCAGGCTGGACATATACAGAACGGGTAGAAGAATTGATCGATGCCCGCATTACTAAAAGTGGTGAAACCAAAGAAGCAGAAATTGCTAGAATCAATGAGACTGTTCCTTTGGGTCGTATCGGCACACCAGAAGAGTTTGCCAATGTTGCGGTATTTCTGAGTTCACCAGCAGCTTCATTTGTGAATGGAGTCATGCTGCAAGTAGATGGCGGAATTATTCAAAGCACATTTTGAGCGGCTTAATTAATAAAAAATAATAAGGGGCAATCAATATTGAGACTCGTTATATTATATCCGCACGGGTGCAGAGGAGAGGGGCTTTGGGCTTTCTGCATAAATTCGGGAATTAAAACTAATTGGTAGTAGTGCATAATAATGATTTATTTTACTAGGTAAAATCTGTTTATACGCTTCCCAAAAATCAGTGTAACAAATTGCACATTTACCGGAGGCGGAGCGTCTCCGGCTCCGTGATAGACTGGTGGTAGAGATTATCATAATCTTTTAGCCGATTGGCCAGAGCGATCACCAATATGCACCCCAACAATTTTTCGTGTTGTTGCGTCAATTGCAAACCAAATCCATTGTTTATTGGATTTCGACCCTACGTATGACCACATCTCATTAATTTAGAGAATTAGCCTACCTGGTTTGGTTGCAGGCTATAAACATAGGTTCAACGTTTCTACGCCTTGATCTCGAAATTCTCGTATTAGCCGTTACTGTTTGAGTGGCTTATTCGATACACTACCTTTGATTTCCCTACTATTCAGATGTACGGAGTTTTTTCACGCAATCAAATAGGAGTCCTATATCACTCCCTAAGTAATCTAGCGCAGATAATGTGAAGTATTTGTTTGATTTGTAAAAAAGGTTGCACCACTTGCTACAAATCAAACAAATAAGTCAAATCCTCTTTCCTTTACCCTCCAGCAAGACTGCCTGACTTACTGCAAGCGTATTTAAGTTTCTCGAATCCAAAATGCCAATCCTCCCCCACGACCGCGAGCTGCAATGAAATCTTCTGTCACTAAAAAGAAGCCAAAGAAAGGTAGTTTAGCTATAGGTTGGTTGTAGAAATCTTCTGTTTGAATTTTACCAGCACGGATTGCTCTGTTGTAAATAACACGACCAAACAAACTGATAATCATCTGGTTAAAGTCAAAGGCCAATAAATTTTTCTTATCGAAATATTGCACTGGACCTGTAAGCTTCAGTGAAACTGGGTTAAACTCAACCTGATTAGTAATTTCGCCTCTGTCTGAATCCTGTTTCAAAGTAGCATTAAAAGAAACATGGACTGCTATAAACTTGGGTACATAGAAACCGTTGCCTAATAGAATTCCCCCGCTACCTTTGTTTTTCTTAGTGCCAGTGACAAAGCAAAGTTGCCATTTACCGAGAAGAAACTCAAGCGGATAAGTCAACCGTTGCTGCTTGGCAGTTTTTTCTGCTTGTAGCAACGCCTTTACTAATATCTCAGCACTAGGGCGTATGCGTTGTGGTTGTCGATACGTAACCGCAGCTTGGGATAGCACAGTAAAAAAGTCAAATGTCGCTGTAGGTGTTAAATTAGCCCTCATAAAACCACTCTGGATTTAACTATTTCTTTGATTTTCTGATAGATTGTAGCGTTCATCTATAAGAAGACATATCTTTCATCCGTATTATCTGCTAAAAGTATGTCACTCGATTGAAGTTACTAGTGGTAATACTAATTCTGCGTCGAACTCACGTTAGGTTAAAAGCAACAAAAAATCTCTTTCTCCCGCTAGCTCTCTGACTCCTATTCTTTACCTTTACCAAGGATTGCCAACCATTGTAAATCCAGCCCAATAATAAGGATGCATTAGTGATTCATCAGCACTGTCAGCAGGTAAAGGCAAATTCCCTACTACCCCTAAACCTTGCAATTGTCCATCTTTTACATAAATTTGCCCTTTGACCATAGCTACCTGAGCCTGTCTGAGAGCTTCTGCCTTAATTGGAGCTGTCTTTAAGTTCTCATAAAATTTTGTCATCAACGCTGCTGTGCCAGCATCATTAACCGACCAAAGACTAGCAACACTAGTTTTCACGCCTGCTAGCACTGCCAAACCCGCAAATCCCAGTTCGGATTCTTCATCCCCTAAAGCTGTTCTACAAGCACTCAGCACCATCATCTCGACTTGGGGTTGATTCAACTTTAACTGTCGTAACTGGTTCAAGCGTAACTTGTCCTCCCACAGCTGAATATAGGAGTTACTCAAAGCACCAGTAACAAAATCAGCATGGGTAGCCATGTGAATAATCCCAAAAGGTTGTTGGCGACGAACACTTTTGAGATTGTTTAAGGTGGCTTGTTTGTCTAACAATAATTTGCCCCCCCAGAGTTTGGACACTAATGTTGATAACTCAAGGGGAACTCCTGGTAAAGGATCTTGCCCTTGAGTACTTTGAGAAACCCCCATCGCTAAAATTTGAGATTTTCTAATGTCTGTATACACGGTGTTAGTCAAGCTGAGACTGGGCATCAAGTCAATACTGTATTTTTCTACCAAAAACTGCTTCCCGTCGTGAAGTGCTGCCATTGGGGTTGAACGTAATCCAACATCTTGTAAAAAGACTAGATTGCTAATCCCTTGCGCCTGTAAATCTGCCTCCACTGGTGCGATAATCCAGCGATAAAGTTGTTGAGATGAACGCAAATAACCAGTGCGGCGACGGTTTTGTGGACTAACAATTTGGTCACGAAATTCCTGAGCTACTTGTAGAACTTTGGCTCTCGTCGCTTCTGGGATGCGCTTGCGGATGGGGTCGCCCTTTGCAGTTACTACCACCAATTCTAGTTGGTCACTAACTTGCTCTGCTTCGGTATTCAACTGTTTAGTAAATTTCGCTCCGTCTGAATTTGATGGTGGTTGAATTTCTACAGGGACAAAACTGGTGTATACAAATGCAGGTTTAGCACCAGTAGCTTTCTCAATATTGCGAGCAATCTCTTTGGCATCATCTAATGTTTTGATTTTAGGAGCAGGGATGCCTAAATAGTCTGCAATTTCATTTGTGAAACCACCTTCGCCAGTAGAATCGACATTAATAACAGGGGGATTAGGTCTAAAGCTAGGAGGGTTAGGGTTAGGGTTAGGTGGTACTGAGTTGCACTGGAATGTGCAGGGGGGCGGAGAGGGCAGAGGGGGCGGAGGGGGCGGAGGAGGCGGAGGAGGAGGAGGCGCGGTGACGTTGATTCCTACTTGTACAGGTGTAGAAGAGGAAACGCCGTCATTTGCACTAATTCTAAAGGCATTTAGTGATCCATTAGTATCTGCCGGAGGTGTGTACACCAAAGTATCACCACTAGATAAGGTAGTCACACCAGGAATAACGGGAAGACCATTGACAGTCAGATTTCCCGCATTTACCGCATCAACCCGGATGGTGGTAATGTCATTATTAGTATCCGTGACTACGGCAGCCAAACTGCCGAAAGGCAAGGTCACTGGCTGATTTGTCTGAGTATTGGGTAGTGATGAGCTTACCGTTAATGTAGGCGGGGTATTGACAGAAGTAATTGTGATGTTATTTGGAGTGCCACTAGCATCTCCAGTAGTAGGTAAAACTGGAAAGCTATTTGAAGGAATGATTGAATTGTCGCCTGTATTAATTGACCCTGCTGTACCATTGACACTCGCATCACCTACGGTAAATGGCACATTGTTTGGGCCACCATCGTGTTGAATCCTGACAGTACCTCCCCCCGCAATAGGTTGAAGAATGGGACTTCCTCTAAAGGGAGCAAATTTACTAGTAGCTATTGTTACACCTGTATCGGTTTCCCCGTCATTTATTTTCCCTATTCCTTGAACTAGTCCGTTGGTCAGCACTTGCACATTACCACCTTGACCAGTGTCCTGAGTCAATTCAAAATTAAAAACATTTGTTCTAGACTGTGTATTGATGCTGCTAAAGCGAATTGTACTGCCAAAGGTATTGGTAGTCTCTAGAGCTACGTTACCACCTGTAGTAGCCGTTCCTATATTACCTGCGGTGGTAGTTGCTGAGGTATCAATAGCACCATTAACTGTGATATTATCTCTGGCAGTTAAGCTGACTGTGCCAGCTGTCCCTGTAAAAGGGTCACTTTTAGGGCTGACTATAGATGAGTTAATTGCACCTGTAGTAATACTACCTAAGGTAGTTTTTGCTACTACATCGCCACCCCTACCGAATTCACTACCATTAATTGAAGAAGAATTAATCGTATTTGTGAGGATATTGCCTGCGGCACTTAAAGTTACTCCTCCAGCTGTTGCACTAGCAGGAAAGTCTGGGTTAGGGTCTTGAACGTTGCTGGTGTCAAGGTTATTTAGAGTAATTCCACCGCTAGTACTTTGGACTATAATACTACCACTAGATGATTGGTAGCCCTGACCTGTAGCAATAATGTCGCCAGCAGTAATGTTACCACGCGCAGACAAGGTGACATTAGCACCATTGCCATTAGTAATAAATTGACCTCCCTCGTCGATAAAGAAGCTGCTAGTGTTAATAACTCCTAAAGACAGGCTCGCTCCTGAAATGGTGATATCCCTGCCATTAGTCCTGATGGTGTCGCCTATCCCCATCGTAAAAGCACCGACACCATTACCATCTGCATCTGCGGTAAAAGCGATCGCTCCGCCACCATCATTAACAAAATTCAATGATACGCCATTAGCGAGCGTAATATTATTAGTTGCTTCTAAAGTAACAGCAGCATTCTGACTTTCTAAAGCGTCTTTAGAAATGGTGAAAATAGCTGGGGAATCATTTTGAAATATTTCAGGCAGAGAAGCATCTTCAGGTGCGTTAGTACCATCTACGATATTGATATCGGTTGGGTCTAGCAACAAGTTACCAACAATACCATTCTTGGCACTCAGATCGGCATTGCCACGGTAAATCAGGTTTTCCTTACCCGACACTTCGATTTTACCACCATTGCCAGAGTTCAGACCACCACGAGCGGTAATGTTGCCAAAAAATCCTGTTGTCTTGTCACCCCAAACAATAACCCGTCCGCCATTGCCATTCAAATTGCTATCGGCATTAATGAGGGAGTTTGAGTCAACATAAGTCTGATCTGCGTTGGGTAAAGTCCCCTTACCTTGGTAATCGCCGCCAATTAGCACAGTACCGCCGCCATTGCTTCCAGAGGCGTTAATATTGGCATCAATCACCCCGACTCGTTTACCCAAGGCAGTTACCGTACCGCCTGTTTGACTCGATGCATTCACTGTCCCAGAAACGATAGTTGTACCTGGAGTTGTGGGAATTGTGACATTAGAGCCTGTCAATTTTACAGTTCCATCAGGACTAGCAGTTAACCCTGTGTTACCAACTGTGAGCAATTCAGGTAAAGATGCAATGGGGATTGTCCAGTTATTGGGTTGGTTGCTACTAGAGGCGAGGGGCTGAATTTCTAGACTCAGCAGATTTCCTGGCTGACTGAGACGCACCCAATTTTGTCCTGGTACTGATGTAACGGTAATTTGCCCTCCCGGTGCCGAAAGTTGCCCGGTGTTGACTACAGTACCGCCTAATAAATTCAAATTTTGCCCACTACCTACTACCAAATTTCCAGCATTTGCGATCGCTCCTGGCTGGTTCATACTAAAGGCAAATCTGTTAGGATTTCCCACTAAAGTCTTGTAGTCATTAACACCGATAGCGTTGAACCAACTGCTACCAAAGCCAATACCGTTGGCTGTTGTCACCGTGAAAGCACCAGGTACATTTAAACTAGCGTTTGTTCCAAAAATAAATCCGGCTGGATTCATCAAGAAAAGGCTAGCATTGCCACCTGTCACCTGAATTAAGCCATTAATAACCGAGGCATTCCCGCCTGTAACTCGACCAAGGATATTTTGCAGCGCTGGACTGGCTTGAAAGTTGGCGATTTGTTCTGGTGAAATCCCAAATTGTTGAAAGCTGTGAAAGAGGTTTGCACCATCTTTTGAAGTTGTACCGCCAGTGATATCAAGTCGATTGCCGTTTGGTGTAACAATTGTGTTTGTCCCATCGGCAGCAGGAACTATTTGTTGTGCTTGGGCTAATCTGGGACTTACCAGCGAGGCAATAACTAGGACTGAAGCGGCGATATTAGACAATAAAGATTTTTTGCGCCGTAATATAAAGCGACCTGTCGGCAATTCTACATCGATTTGTAACTTGTCTGCTAATCCGCGTCGCCAAAGTGCTTGAGCGATCGCCTTACCAGACCAGAGAATTTGTTCTGTTCTTCTGGTAGTAGAGATGCTTTGAGAATGAATTCGGTAGAGATAGAGTGGCTCTTGAACCCGGCTTACCTGAGCTATTTCTGAAAGTCGTAGACATAGGTCGTATTCTTCGACATAACGGAACGACTTGTTAACACCTCCCACTCGGTCGTAAACCGATCTCCGAATCAAGCGAAAGTGAAACGTCATGAAGTCTACCAACAACCCTTCTTTGGAGTAAGGAATGTCGCAGCGATGACCGTAGCCGATAACTTTACCTTCTTGATCAATATTTAAGTAGTCAGTGTAAACAAATCCTGTTTCGGGATGGCTATTAAGTACAGTAGCAGTTTTTGCCAGAGCGGTAGGGGCTAGGATATCATCACTGTCTACCAAACCAATGTAAGTGCCGCTAGTTTGGCTGATTGCTGCTTTAGAAGCCGCAGCAATTCCCTGATGGTGTGCTTCTACTACCCGCACTCGTCCATCTTGACGAGCATACTTCTGGGCGATCGCCACCGATTTATCTGTAGAGCCATCATCCCAAATTAGTAGCTCAAAGTCTTGCCATGTCTGCGCTAAGACACTAGCGATCGCTTCTTCAAGGTAAGACTCCCGATTGTAATTGACGATGACAATGGAAATCAGTGGTGACATCGAAGTATTCCCAAGTTTTCTACCTGTTACCACAATATAATGCTAAGGACTATCACTTAGAATAATTCGTTGTTAATTATAGTTTTAGTTACAAATCTTTTGAAATTTGAATATCAAAAATATGATATTCAAATACTCATACAGCCATAGTATACTCAAAAATCAAAATCAGCCCAGTCGTTAAATAAGGCACTCTACTGAAGAGAAATGAGAAAAGAAACAGAAACTGGTGTTCAGCCTAGAGCAACGACTCAGCAAAAAAGTGTCTATTTTTCTCATCAGTTAGACACTTGGCGGAGTTTGGCAACTACTAAATGGAGTAAGCACAGTTTCAGTTTTCGGTGTGGCTTGTTAATTCTGCCTACGGTCTGGATTGTAATGGGAAATGGACTTAGAGCTAGAGCTAATATTTTTACACCTGACTCAATTCAAAATAGCAGTCAGTCAGAGTTAAAAATAGTACAGGAAACACAACCTGCCCCTGTAACTAACCCAAACCCACAACCAGAAATACCACAACGCATTCGGGTTCGGAAAATTCAGGTTGTAGGTAGCACAGTTTTTAATGAAAATGATTTTAATCCAGTAGTGAAACCGTTTGAAGAACGGGACTTAACTTTAGAAGAAATTAGACAAGCCGCAGATGCTGTTACCCAGCTTTACCTAAATAAAGGCTATATAAATTCTAGAGCGGTTCCAGACACTCAGCAGCCTAGTACCGCAGATGGTGTTGTAGTAATTCGGGTGTTTGAAGGGCGTTTGACAAAGATTGATATCGAAGGGACGCGGCGATTAAACCCATCTTATATTCGTAGTCGCATCCAACTAGGTGCCAGTATCCCTCTCAATAGTGGTAAGCTCGAAGAACAACTAAGGCTACTGCAGCTAGATCCTCTGTTCAAAAATGTGGAAGCACGTCTGCGTCCAATGGGTAAGGTTGGTCAAAGTATTCTCATTGTCAGAGTTGAAGAAGCAAATCCGTTAACTGGTAGCTTGGGTGTAGATAATTATTCGCCTCCCAGTATTGGCGCGGAAAGATTGGGTGTTGAACTGCGCGATCGCAATTTAACTGGTATGGGAGATGAGGTAGCAGGCTCCTATTACCACACACTCTCTGGTGGTTCTGATATCTTCGATTTTAGTTATCAGGTTCCTGTGAACGCCATGAATGGCAAAGTGCAAATTAGAGCCGCATTTTATCGCAACGAAATTACTGAGCCACCCTTTGATGCCTTTGATATTAAGGCAAACCAGGATCTTTATGAAATCAATTATCGTCAACCATTGATCCGATCGCCCAAAGAAGAATTTGCCCTATCTTTAGGATTTACCTACCAAGATGGTCAAACCTTCCTGTTTGATAACCTCGCAACCCCCTTTGGCATCGGGCCTGATGCTAATGGCGTTAGCCGCACTAGTGTAATTAAATTTGGTCAAGATTATCTCAAGCGCGAACCTCAAGGAGCTTGGTTTTTGCGATCGCAATTTAATTTTGGCGTTGATATATTAGATGCAACGATCAACAATGACCCCATACCCGATGGTCGCTTTTTCAGTTGGCTAGGTCAAGTACAGCGCGTGCAGCAATTGAGCAACGATCATTTGTTGCTCATCCAAGCAGACTTGCAGCTTACACCAGATAGCCTTTTACCTTCCCAGCAATTTGTGATTGGCGGTGGACAATCTGTAAGAGGATATCGCCAAAATATCCGTTCTGGGGATAATGGATTTCGGGTGGCGATCGAAGATCGGTTTACAGTGCAACGTAATGAATCTGGATTCTCTACAATTCAATTTGCGCCATTTCTAGACATGGGAGCCGTTTGGAATCAGTCTGATAATCCCAACCCGCTACCCAATCAAACTTTTTTAGTGGGCGCAGGCTTAGGATTATTATGGAATCAGGCAATGGGAATTGATCATCTTTTTTTGCGCCTCGATTATGGATTTCCATTTATCGATCTGAGCGATCGTGGTAATAACGCTCAGGATGATGGCTTTTACTTTAGCCTTCGCTATCAACCCTAGTTAAAGACTATGGTAATCATAACTAATTTTGTGGGCATGATATTATTTGAGTCGCATTTGAGCAAGTCGAGTTTAATCAGCAAAATGCTATTTCACTTACTCCTTTTGGTGTTTTCCGCAAGTAAAATGCCATTCAACTTACTCCTTTTGGTAGATGACGCGATTATTTCAGTATTTTCTACAGTTAATTACCTTTCCTTCTGCCTTATCCTAATATTGAACTAAAAAATTAACTTTTTTCTTCAAGAATTTGAATTTTATCCTGTGTATATATACAAAGTGAGAAATTATAGTTTATAAATTTAAGAAAGAATTACAAGATAAAACTTATGACACAACCTAACTCGCAAGACAAAAACAGCTTTCTTTACCCTCGTAGTCGGTATTATGGTAAATTCCAGCCAGAGAACTTAGTGTTTAATGCCAACCTCCAAGAATTCTCTCAAAAAATTAGTTACATCACTTGCCTAGAAACAGGAGGGAAATTGTCTCAGGAAGAGGCTTACCAGCAAATTAAGTCACTTTGGAAAGAGTTGAAACATAGCAAAAAACAATTGTCTATTGGCGGAAATAGAGAAATTTAAATTAATGGGAAGGAGGTATTGATAATTTTTATTAAATCTATTGCAAAAATACTTGAACCGCCAAAGACTTAAGTCTCTGGCTAATAGCAAAAGTCCGTTAAAACAGACTAAAACTACTGTCATTAGCCAGTTTTCAACGAATTGAGTATTAGCCCAGAAATTGATTTTCAGGCAGTTTTTTGGCTTTTGCAAGAAATCTTCTTTTTCGTCATGTTAATTCTAGTAGTTACAAGTAACAAGTAATAGACTGCCATAAAGTTTTTTTAACAGAAGTTAAGCTATGACGCAGCGACTGACTCAAGAGCAATTATCACAAATAGTTACAGAAGTAGAAGGTCTGCAATTGCGTCGGGAAGCGGAACTAGACAAACAGCAGGTTAGAGAAATTTTACAGGAGTTGAATTTACCGCCAGAGTTACTAGATGAAGCGCTGATTCAGTTAAATCGCCGCCAAGCACTGGAGATACAACAACGCCGGAATCGATGGATTACCTCTGGAGTGGTGGCAGTTGTAGTGGTTGCGATTGTATCTACAATATTTTTCATGCAGCAGCAAAATTCTACACTTTCGCGTGTTTCTGCTCAAAAAGACCGCATCACGTTAATACAAGATAATGGCGGCGATTTAAAGACAATTTCCCGCCAAACCAATCCAGAAGTGTTGTATCGTGTCACCCTAAAGGATGCACCTTTGGGTAAAAAGCTGGCTCTCTCTTGTAATTGGATTGACCCAAGCGGTCAAATTGTCAAGCAAAACAACTATCAAACCCGTGAGATTAATACGTCTGTCTGGGATACCCAGTGTCGCTACACTATTAACCCGGCTGCAACTGTTGGCAATTGGCAGGTGCAGATGTTCTTAGAAGGTCGGCAGATTAGTGATGCAACCTTTAAAGTTAAATAGTCCAGATGGGTATCCTGCATCACTTTCTTGGCTATTGGGGTTACGGCGCTCAACACGAGTTGGAAACGCTATTAACTAGTGTTGTAGATAGAAGAGGAGAGACTCTGAAGTTTTCTGCACAGGAAAATTATCCTCTTCCCATCTGGAATGTTGTTTACATAGGACTTGATGGCAATTCTCCACCGCAACAAAATCAAATTGCTGCCATCTTTGCATCAGGATTATTTAGTTCACCTGATGCTTGGGTAAGTCTCCAAGAAAACAACTGCCTAATTTTGGGAAGAGAACCTTTCGGAAAGATGCCTTTGTATTGGACTCAGCAAGGACAAATAATCTGGTTTGCATCCCAACTGCAATTACTCTTACCGATTTTGCAACAGTCAGAAGTTAGCATTCCTGGGTTATATGGCTATAGCTGTTTTTCTTACGTTCCCACACCCTTAACTCCTATTAATGGAGTGTTTGCAGTGACGGCTGGGACTGAATTAGTTTGGCACAGTGATTGTCAATCAGGTAAGCTGCAAACGCCTGAATCTAAAAAAATCCACTCATGGCGGGAAGTGCCAGAACAGTTAACAGATGAAGCTACAGCAATTACTGAATTGCAAACTCTCCTTAAAGACTCCATTGAGAGACAAATTGCCGATTTAAAAGATGAGCCTGTCGGGGTGTTTCTCTCTGGCGGACTAGATTCTTCAGTGGTAGCGGCACTGCTGATACAAGCAGGGGTGAAAGTCCGCGCCTACACTTTAGATTTTGGTGACGCAGGGATTCCAGAATATCCATACTCTGAACAAGTCGCTCAGTTTCTCAAAATTCCGCTAATTAAAGTTGCAGTAACCCCAAGTTTGATTGAGAATGCCTTAATTCCGACTGTGCAAGCATTGGATTTGCCTTTTGGAGATGGCGTGTGTGTGCCGTTGTATCTCCTATCTCAGAGGGCGAGTCAGGAAACTCAGGTAATTTTTAACGGCGAAGGTGGAGATCAATTATTTGCCGGTTGGACGAACAAACCTTTAATTGCCGCAGGTGTTTATCAAGCAGAAAATTCCGCCGGACAGGAAACTTTTATCCAACAATATCTCCGCACCTTTCACCGTCTTGGGGGATACGAATCTCAAGTTTATCAGCCAGAGGTTTATGCACAGATCCAAAATTTGTATCCTGAAGATTGGCTGTTAACAGCTCTTGATCGCAATGAATGTCCATCTTTGCTGCATCGCCTCCGCCGTGCTAATTTAATGCTCAAAGGAGCGCAGAATATCCATCCCCGTGCGACTGCATTGGGGTTTGCTCATGGGTTGTGGGTGCGATCGCCTTTTTGTGATTTACCTCTAGCTGAGTGGACATTCCGCCTATCTGGAGAACTCTGCTTACAGGGTGCTTGTGAAAAATATATCCTTAAACGGGCTGTAGAAAATTGGCTTCCACCCGAAATTGTCTGGCGACAAAAACGTGGTATGGGGGTTCCTTTGACTTCTTGGTGTTTAAATAATTTTTGGCATCAACTCGGCATTTGGCTCAATCCAGAAATACTTCGCGCCAACAATCACTTTTATCCTCACATCGCAGCCCAAATCATTGAAGGCAAACTGGGAGCAGCTATTCAAGGCCGTCGAATTGGTGAAACACTCTGGTTACTAATTATGTGGCAACTTTGGCGATCGCACGTTTTAAATGAAAAACTAAGTAAACAGTCTTGGGATCATCCATTTTGGTTACATCGTTGGTTATGGAGAAATTACAAAATAATTCGTAATTCGTAATTCGTAATTCGTAGTTTACTTTATTAGTATTCTTGGTAAATGGTATCAAATAATTTAACTCAAAATCGCCTTAATCTCCCATTCTCTAAAGAACTTGCTCAGGAGTTACTGAATAACTACGGTTCTCCGCTTTATGTTTATAATGGCGATCGCTTGCGCGAAACTATTGAGTGGATTAATAAAGCAGTCAGTTATCCCCGCACGCAATTTCACTTTGCCAGTGTTACCAATGGCAACATAGCGCTGTTAAAAATTTTTCGCTCCTTTGGGTGGGGACTTCACGCCAATACGCCAGGAGATATTTATTTAGGATTGCAAGCTGGTTTCGATCCTATTGAAATAGTTTATAGCGGCAGTAATTTGAATCAGGCTGAGATGCTACAAGTCCTGAATTGGGGAGTTACAACTCTCAATTTCGATAGCCTCGCTCAATTGCAGTTGTGCTGCAAAGTTAGACGCAGAGAGAAAAATATTCGTCTGGGTTTACGCCTCAATTTGCCGGAAATTACTGGAGATAGCCGCATTGGTGTGCGTCCAGAGGAATTTGGTGATGCGATCGCTTTAACTGCTGAGATGGGATTAAAGCTGAGTGGTTTACACTTCTATCGAGGAACAGGAACTAATGCCACAGCAGCTTTTACCCAGGTGATTGATACGGTAATCGCTATTGCACAAAAGTTACCTGATTGGGAATATTTAGATTTTGGAGGTGGCTTTGGCTATCCTTATCACCACAACAAAACAGCCTTTGACTGGGAAATATTTGGAGCCGAGTTAACCGAGAGAATTACTCGTTTAGGACGGGAAATTGATTTGGTGATTGAACCAGGACGAAGTGCGATCGCTGGATGTGCAACTTTGCTGGCTCAAGTTGTTTCAGTAAAATGGCAAGGAGAAAAACAGATTGTTGGAGTTAATACCACCGTTGCTAATCTCTCAGTACCCTCAGTACACGGCGGCTATCGAGAAATTGTCACTTGGAAGCAAGCAGACAATCCATTCACAACTGATATTTGTGGTAATACCACATATTCACGAGATTATCTGGGGAAAAATTGCCAACTTCCAGTTTTAGAAATTGGCGATATTGTTGCCATTCTAGATGTCGGTGCTTATGGTTATGCAATGTCGTCTCACTTTTTACACTGTCCCAAACCTGCGGAAGTTTTGCTAGAAAATGGCACACATCGCTTGATTCGCCGACGCGAAGATTACAGTGTTTTATTAATAAATCAGGTACTAGACAACTAACATCAAACAACTATTATGAAGTGTATTAACTGCGGAACTGAAAATAAACTAAAAGACCGAACAGCTAATCAAGGTCGGTGTATAAAATGCAATCATTCCTTTGCTTTTGAACCGACTAGTATGAGTAATATTAAAATTACCGATCCTTTTTTTGCAAAGGCGATCGCTGATATTTCTGCAAATAATACCTTATTTTTTACACCCAAGCAACTACTTTATTTTTTAGATACTCGTTTAAAATCAAAGTCATTTTCAAGATTTAGCTGGTTGTTTTTATATGTATTTTTTAATATATTTACATTTGCTTTTGTCATTGGCCCATTGATAGTAAACTTTATATTTATTTGGATATTTTTTAATCGTAGTAGATCAAGTAAGTTCAACAATACAAGTCGCAAAGCAAATGCTAAAAATTTACAAATCATAGGATTAATTATTCTTGTAGCAGGAATTTTACTAAGTCTTGCCTCAAACTCATTCAGCCTCTTTGTTATTGTTGTGATTACGGGAATGCTGCCCATATATTTAGGAACTCGACAGCTAGGACGAATTGGATTCTTTACACAGGAATTTTTACTTTCACAATCTCAGGTTAAAGATTGGCTAGATCGCTGGCAGCAAATCAATGGTTCAATTCTCAAAATTCTTCCTTCACCAAAGCAGGAAAATACACCAGCCACGATTAATCCTGATGTGACTGCTTACAGTTTTGATAGATTAGTCGTTTGTGATAGTGCTAGTATTGCTCAACTATTAATCGCTAATAATTTTCACTTTGAAAACAACTGTGCAATTCTCAGCATTACTGGATATCCCCAAAGCATTTTTGACACCACGATGCAAATGCTGCGCCGCAATCCCGATTTGAAAGTCTATGCAATACATGATTGTAATCCACAAGGAATTGGTTTAGTTCATAATTTGAGAACCAATACTAATTGGTTTCTCAATAGCGAGATTATGATTATTGATGTTGGACTAACACCACGTCAAATTATCGCTACAAAGCGCGGAATGTTCATTCGATCCTCTCCAGAGTTGGCGCAAGCAGCTAAACAATTACCTGAAGAAATACGTCAAAGTTTATCTGCTGAAGAATTAGCATGGTTAGAATCTGGAAAGTTTGTGGAATTAGAATCTTTCACTCCCCAAAAAATAATTAAAGTTTTGCAAAAGGGCATTGCTGGCAGTCAAAATTTAGAAAGTGATGACAGTAGCTTGCTTTTAGTAGGCGATACAGGAAATGATATGTACGTTGTTCAAAGTTTTGGTTAGTATTCTCATTTCAATTATGGGGGCAATTCATGACCATTGAGCTAAAACTTCTTTAAAACTTGGTTTCCAGCCTCTGGCTAAAGATGTATAATTTGTAATTTATCGCAAGCCTCTTTCCATAAGCATTTGAGGTTCGACATTCTCAACATTAGCGATCGCTTCTAACTGAGAAATCCCAGCGATGTCTACGACGGGCTACGCCTACGCATCAACAATATTACCTGATTGGGCGTGTAACCAAGCGGTATGAGGCGCATAAGAAAGGCTTTGTGCAACTTTGTAACCTGCTCGATTAATTGCCTCGTGCTGCGACTCTATATCAACGCCTTCAGCAAAGCGGATAAAAACCAGTCCAGTTGGTACTGCTACAGAACCATTAGATTCTAGTGTATAAACTGGACTCAATATACCCCGTTCTGATTGATTGGGTTCGCCCGAAAAAACTGCGATTGCACCGTCGTTAAGTCGTAAAATTGCTTTTGTTGCCACAGTGGTGGGTTGATTGTAATGTACTGCATAGTACCCAGGTTTACGAGTGTAGGATACAGTTGTGCGTAGGTCTAGCCCGCCGTAGACATCGCTACCAACGCGAATTTGTTCAGGATATTCAGAAAAGTAGTCTTTTTAAAATCTCACTTCACCAATCAGGGGTAGAGAGTACACCTGTAGAAAATACCCAACCGGAAAATAAAACATATTTCTCAAGTTCTAATGATGTTATAGCGTTTTTCAGTGACATGAAATACATTCTTTTCATCGTGATTCATAGTTATACGCCCCTACTAATAGTGAAGATTCTTAAAACAACCTGATTTTGAATCTTCTCTTTTCTGGAAAGACTAATCAAAGGTTTGTATGAACTTAGATAGATTAAATTCTGTATCGTGATACACATATAACACATGAAATCAGAAGCATCCATAAAGTAAACGTGAGCCTACGATGGGTGTAGCAAGCTTTAAAAATAAGGCATAATACGGTTTTCCAATTCTCTTATGAGTGCTGAGTGGGGAATCCTAACTTCTTTACTCAGGACTGGGAACTGTTATGTCCAATGCCCAATTCCCATGCTCAATTTTCAAAATATTTAGGAGATTAAACAATGGTTCAGGTTCGCTATGGTGGACAGAACGGCCAACAGTATGAATTTGCTATCAGTAACGAACACGTTGTAGTGCGTACCGAAAGCCGTAGTACGATTGTTGGTGCAAGATCCTTTGAAGTCGCACCTGTATCACCCATAGCTCGTAGCATTCTCAATCAATTTGAGTTAAAAACGCGGTTTCGGCAAGCGGGTGTAGAAATTTTGCAAGCGAAAGTTCCGAATCAGGGTGTCGCTTTGCGCGATCGCGCTCGTGAAATTCTCAACAATGAGTCTGAAGTCCAATTTGCCGGACGTGTTTTAATCGATCCAGTATCCCAGCAACCTGTAGTCTACACTGAAAACCTTTTTGTTAAATTTGATAGCGAAGAATCAAGGGTCTGCCAAGAAGTTTTAAGACGTTACAACTTAACAATTAAACGCCAACTTGAATACGCACGAAATGCTTATTTTGTCAGTGCGCCTACAAATACTGGTATAGCTGTCTTTGACATCGCCCAAAGACTTCTAAATGAGGAATCAGTTGAACTGTGCCATCCTGAGTTAGCGCGTGAGTCACGCCAACGTCAAGTTTTCCCGCAGCAGTGGCACTTAAAGCAAACAACAATTAATGGTAAGACAATTAACGCTCATGCCAACGTTGAAGCAGCTTGGAAGTTGAGCAATGGCACTGGTACAATTATTGCAATTATCGACGACGGTGTGGATCTCGATCATGAAGAGTTCCGTTCCTCGGGCAAGATTGTTGCTCCGCGTGATGTCACACGTAAAACGAACAATCCTAGACCGGGAAACGATAATAACCACGGTACATCTTGTGCAGGAGTAGCTTGTGCAAACGGTAACTTTGGAGCATCTGGTGTGGCACCAGGGGCAAAACTCATGCCGATTCGTTTAGCTTCAGCGTTGGGGTCGCAAGATGAAGCAGATGCTTTTATTTGGGCGGCTCAAAATGGTGCTGATATTATTTCTTGCAGCTGGGGCCCAGCAGACGGTACTTGGTTTGAGCCAGACGATCCCGCACACAAGCAAAAAGTACCTTTGCCTGATTCCACGCGACTTGCTATAGACTTTGCAATCAATAAAGGGCGCAACGGCAAGGGCTGTGTAATTTTATTCGCGGCTGGCAATGGTAACGAAAGTGTCGATAACGACGGCTACGCCAGCTACCAAAAGATAATTGCAGTGGCAGCTTGTAACGACTATGGCACGAGAAGCGCTTACAGTGACTTTGGTCAAGCGGTTTGGTGTGCCTTTCCCAGCAACAATGGTGACACTTCTCAAACCACTGGAATTTGGACAACCGATCGCTCTGGTGTACTTGGTTATAATTCAGGTAATCGAAATCTGGGTGAGGCTTTAGGCAACTATACGAACGAATTTGGCGGAACTTCTAGTTCTTGTCCAGGTGCAGCAGGTGTAGCAGCCTTGATTCTTGCCAGAAACCCAAATCTGCGTTGGGATGAAGTACGAGATATTATAAAACGCTCCTGCGATCGCATCGATCCAGCTGGAGGTAAATATGATGCCAATGGTCGCAGCCCCTTTTACGGTTACGGTCGAATCAATGCTCTGAAAGCTGTAGAATTGGCCAAGCCCGCGCAAACATCGCCCACTGGTATTTTCCAGGCAGTGCAAGATATCCCAATTAACGATTTGCAAACATCAACATTGTCGGTGGTGATCGCTAATACTACCCTCCTAAAATCCATCAAAGTTAATGTAGATATCGAGCATACTTATATTGGGGATCTTATAGTTACTCTCCTTCCCCCGGTGCAAATAGGCATACTTCCCATAAATCTGCACGATCGCCAGGATGGAGCTACAGATAATATTAAAACAACTTATGACGAGGTAAACACCCCTAAACTTGCTGCCTTTAAAGGTAAAAGTCCCCAAGGAACCTGGACTCTGGAAGTTGCAGATAAAGCTGAAGGAGATACAGGAAAGATTCGCAGTTTGACTATTGAAATTGGATTTTAAGCCAAGCCTATTGGCTTACAGCAGTTTTCTTTGTATTTGAACTATATCTATCATACTGACTTATACCGTTAAGTCTTGAAAAGCTTGAAATTATTACTATTAATTAAACTTAAATATAATTAAATACTACAGGCTCAAAAATAGCGGGAAAATAGTTAAAATTAGCTTTGTGAATAATCAATAGTTGGCACATGCAACTATTGATTATTCACAAAGTTTTATATCTGATTTGTTCAGCAGTTTCGCACTCCTGACTAGTCTAAACTCCAGTTGTATTGGAAGGTGTACGATCACTCTTTGATTACGGGGCGTTTGTCGTCCCGTCAGAGTGCGGTAGGCTCTCTTACAATAATTATTCCTATATTGGCTTCAGCAGTAGGTACTTTATCGATTCGCCACCAACCCAAAGCCCCTTGTTGGCATCCAAAAGCTTGAGCGTAGCGGAAGCGAATGTAGTAAATTCCAGGTACATTAGGTGCTGTTAACGTGAATGTACTTGAGCCTGAACCTTGGGTAGAACCATTGTAGATACAGGCTTGAGCGTTATATTGACCTCCGATACCCACAATAATTTGATTAATAGATCCCCCTTGACCATTACTATAAGTGTAATTAGTAGATCCATTAATCTTTTCTTCAGGATTAACAATTACAACATTACTATTGCCGTTAAGTGTGAAATTAGTCAGTTTCACTGGACCATAAGTTGCAGAATTAGGTAGTAAAGATTCTGCCATTGCAGCCTTATCGAGTAGCAGGCTGTTAAGGGTAAGACCCATGCCAATAAATGCAATAGTAGTAACAAGCGTATTACAAAATTTAGCTCGTTGTGTAGACATAATTTTCTCCATGTGATTTGCGTTAGTTGTTGAAACTTGGAAACTAAGGGATAAATATGAGGAGCTTGAATAATTTACAAAAATCAACTTAAATAGCTTATTTAAATTAGTTTTTCGAGTGTTTTATTTTACTTAAGTTATAAACGGGCACAATTAAACAAAGCTAGGTAAACTTCTGTAAAGCACCAGAAAAACTTTAAATACAAGCTTTTAAGCGATTTATATTTCTTAATCAAGTTCTATTTTTTAACACCCACTTACTTAGTTGATACACTTTTTTTATCACTATTCCCAAGTCAAGTAAACTACTTTACCCAATCTTCAACATGTGATTTTTTGTAATTTATAATACTTATAAATATATGTATAAATATTTATAAACGAAAATTTATCCTTCGCAGAGATGTATTTTGTTTACTTATTTTAAATTCGATATCTTGTGAACTTTTGTTTTGTTTTTGGCAAAAACGCAATTTCTTCTTTTATCAGAAATAATTTTGTGATATCTAATTCTACTCAACAAGACATAAGTTAATTTTATATATAAACTGGTAACATCTATAGTCAAGCAACAATCAAGTTTATATAGGTTTTATATAATGCTGCTAGCTGTGGTAAATCCGCTCATAATTTACATGAACATGTTTTAAGCATCATTATCCTAAACTCGACTCAGTAACGGGAATGTACTTCGATGATGTTCAAAGGCGATCGCAACTTCTTGGAACCTATCCCAATAATAAAATTCTGTTAATCGTGCCCCTACAGCATGGTCTATTTACGTGAACATAGCTGTAAGGATAATTATAGACTGGGTAAAGCGATCGCTCTACCTAAGCTTTTTGCGTAAATTTTGTGGCGAATTAAGGGTTAAAATTTTAATGCAGATGCGTTTCCCCTTCCCGCAGGGTAGGATCGCAAAGGTTTAATTATCACATTACCCACAGTTGAGTAAAACGTTCAGCCGTCCACCCAACAATATCTGATACTTGCCCGTCACCAATTTCTACGATCCGCTTAGTACCATCTCTACACTCTATTACATCCACTGAAAAAAACTGACTTTTAATGCGCTTGGCACATTCAGAAACAATTTCTGGAATTTCCTCATCTGGTAAAGCGGCAAAAGGTTTACCAATAACTCATAATCGGAGGACGAAAGCATCCAACCCCGGTAGACCACTTTTGAATTAGAAGTCGGGACTGGAATAATTCTTGATGAACCAGATCCCAGCGACTCCAAAGAAATAACGGAAGTTGCAAACCCAGTATTTTGCATACAAGCAAGTTGCTCCAAGTATGCTGCATCCGCTTTCTTAGGATTGAAGTAATCACTAGGAAAAAGAAATATCACAATATTTGAATTGAATAGACTTCTTGCATGAATCCTTACCCTCAACCTAAATCCCTCTCCCAAGCTTGGGAGAGGGACTTTAAAATTGACTCCCCTTCTCCCAAAATTGGGAGAAGGGGTTGGGGGATGAGGGCAAGTTTTGCATTCGTGCAAGAGGTCTAATATACAGCTAATTACTAATTATAATGGGGCTTCCAAAACATCAAATCACCAGTAAATTATCTGGAATTTTACGTGCGTTAGGACATTCGTCCTAACGCACCCGACAAACTATTTAAACCGCAATTCTGAAAACCGCTACAAGTATTCAACTAGACTCGACATAACAATCTGTTAGCTTTGAGTCACAGCTTCTTTCGCTAAGAACTTCTCTAATTCTGTCAGCGCATCAGCATCAACCTTAGTTTGCATTGGACAGAACTTAGGCCCACACATCGAACAAAACTCAGCAGTTTTATAGATATCTGCTGGCAGAGTTTCATCGTGATATTCCTTAGCTCTTTCTGGATCGAGTGATAATTCAAACTGACGGTTCCAATCGAAGTTGTAACGCGCCTTGGAAAGTTCATCATCTCTATCCCTTGCACCAGGGCGATGTCTAGCAATATCAGCCGCATGAGCTGCTATTTTATAAGCAATCAACCCATTCCGCACATCTTCGGCATCTGGTAAACCTAAATGTTCTTTAGGTGTTACATAACACAGCATTGCAGTACCGTACCATCCAGCCATCGCCGCTCCAATGGCTGAAGTGATATGGTCATAACCAGGAGCAATGTCTGTTACCAATGGCCCCAAAACATAGAAAGGTGCTTCCGAACACTCTTCCATTTGCTTACGGACGTTGAACTCAATTTGATCCATTGGCACGTGTCCAGGCCCTTCCACCATCACCTGTACATCATCTTTCCAGGCTTTGCGAGTTAGCTGTCCGAGGGTTTTCAATTCAGCTAATTGTGCTTCATCTGAGGCATCATGGGTGCAGCCGGGACGCAGGGAATCTCCTAAACTGAAGGAGACATCGTACTTTTTGAAAATCTCAATAATATCTTGGAAGTGGGTATAAAGCGGATTTTGTTTGTGGTGATGTAGCATCCACCGCGCTAAAATCCCGCCGCCGCGAGAGACAATACCAGTGAGCCGGCTTCTCACCAAAGGCAAATGCTCAATCAAAATCCCAGCGTGGATAGTTTGATAGTCTACTCCTTGCTGGGCGTGCTTTTCGATGATATGCAGAAAATCATCAGCAGTTAGATTCTCGATTGTGCCGTGGACGCTTTCTAAAGCTTGGTACACTGGCACTGTACCAATGGGAACAGGTGAAGCCTTGATGATTGCGGTACGAATTTCATCCAAATTACCGCCACCTGTGGACAAATCCATCACGGTATCAGCACCATACTTCACTGACAGATTCAGCTTATCCACTTCTTCCTGAAGATTAGAAGAGTTGGGAGAAGCGCCGATATTAGCATTTACCTTACATCTAGAGGCGATGCCAATAGCCATCGGCTCTAGATTAGTGTGATTAATATTAGCGGGGATAATCATTCGTCCCCGCGCTACTTCCTCACGAATGAGATCGGCTGGGAGATTTTCCCGTTTGGCGACGTAGTGCATTTCTTCGGTGATAACACCTTGGCGGGCGTAATGCATTTGAGATACATTAACCTGCCCACGTCGTTTAGCAACCCATTCAGTCCGCATATTGTCATTCCTCAATAAACAGCTTCCCTCCGCTGGTATTACCCAGACTCAGGTGTTAAGGGTGTGATCTCAGCCTGGTTATATAGGCACCCCTAGCATGGATGTAGTGTAGCACCTTGGTTATGCCTGGGAGCAAAGATGTTTACAATTTATGAGGTAAGACAATTTGGGATTTGAGATTGCTAAAGGTTTATGCACGAATTTCATTCGCACAAGGACGACCCTGTTCAACATCGGTAATATTAGCAAAAGTTGTTTCGGCAATATTGTAGAGAGCTTCGGCTGTAAAAAAGGCTTGATGTCCGGTAATTAGTACATTGGGGAACGTTGTCAGACGTTGGAAAATATCATCTTGAATAATTTCCCCAGATAAATCCTCAAAGAACAATTCCGATTCTTGTTCGTAGACATCTACAGCTAGATAGCCAATTTTACCAGACTTCAATCCTTCAATCACTGCTTGGGTATCAATCAGCGCTCCTCGGCTAGTATTAATTAGCATCACCCCTGGCTTAATCTGTTCTATAGCCTCAGTGTTAATCAAGTGATGTGTTTCGGGAGTCAGGGGGCAATGCAGGGAGATAATATCGGAGTTGGCAAATAGCTCAGGTAGTTCTACATACTTTCCACCTAGCGCTTCCAATTCTGGATTACGATAAACGTCATAGGCAAGTAGGTGACAGCCAAACCCCTTCATAATCTGTCCTAAAATCAGACCGATTTTGCCAGTGCCGACAATTCCCACTGTGCGCTGATGCAAATTAAATCCCAACAGTCCATCTAAAGAAAAATTGCCTTCTCGGACACGGTTATAGGCACGATGAATTTTGCGATTTAAGCTCAAAATCAATCCTACGGCGTGTTCTGCCACCCCATAAGGTGAATAGGCGGGAACACGCACAACGGTAATTCCTAAATCTGCTGCGGCTTGTAAGTCTACATTATTAAACCCTGCACAGCGAAGGACAACCACGCGAGTTCCCCCTGAGGCGAGAATCTTTAAAGTTGGGGCATCAACCTGGTCATGCACAAATACGCAAACCGCCGGAAATCCGGCAGCAAGAATAGCTGTATCCCGATTTAAACGGGGTTCAAAAAACACTAATTCGTGTTGGATGGGAGAATTTGCAGCTGACAAAAACTGCCGATCGTAGGCTTTTGTACTGAAAACTGCTACTTTCATGCAAAACCTCAGACTTTATCTATGCTGCACGGTGTTCGAGTAGATAATACCTTGACGTTAACAAAAGCGATGTCTACAACGAGCGTAGCTGCGGCATTTTAAACTTTTTTTAATCGCTACTCTCGCAATGCCAGTGAAATAAGCGATCGCAGCATTATAGTATTTCTGTACTAAAAGATAGTAGCGTATCCAGAAGGCATTGCTGAAATTATTAATAGTAATCGGCTGTGTTAAGCATTCTTCAAATCATGAGAAAATTAATTTAAGAATGCATAAAATCAATCTTTTAGTTTATGATATTTACTAAACTTAACTATTACTAGTACTTGTTAAGTCCTGTTAAATTCAAACTTTTGGGTGGTTGTAGGTTGATGGAGTTAACTGATTCAATAAAAAATATATTAAAGGAAACGTCAAGTCAACTAAAAGGTGCATCAAGACGGCGTTTTCAAGCGCAAATTGTTATGGAGTTAGGTCATGATAGCTCTGCTTGAAAGTCACTGGCAAAAGAATCAGCCGGATTTAGTAGTATCGTGCATTCCATTTTATAACCGAGTACTCCGAGAAAGCTTACAAAAAGCAAAGCCCACAACACCCTTCGTCACTATTCTTACGAATTTTGCGGATTCTCCTCCTCAATACTGGATAGAACCACAAGAGCAATTCTTAATTTGTCCTACTGAACAAGCAGTCGAACAAGCGCGCGTTGGGGCATCAGGAAAAGCGAATCTTCCGCACATCAGGATTGGTAATTAATCCCCGGTTCTACGAGCCCATTACTGTTGATCGCCGAAGTGAAAGACAAAGCTTGGATCTAGATCCAGATTTGCCCACTGGATTAGTTCTGTTTGGCGGTTATGGCTCTAAGGTTATACTCGAAATTGCCAAGCGTCTCGAATGTTTTCAACACAAGCTCCAATTCATTTTTATTTGCGGATGCAATGAAGAGTTAGCTTCAGCACTCCGTCAAAGTCAAGGTTTTCAGAAGCGGTTTGTCACTACCTTTACTGAAGACATTCCTTACTATATGCATCTTGCAGATTTTTTTATTGGTAAGCCTGGACCAGGTAGCCTCAGCGAAGCTATGGCGATGAAGTTGCCCGTGATTACAGAACGCAATGCCTTAACTATGATTCAGGAAACATTCTCTTGTGAATGGATTACTGATAAAGAAGTCGGGATTGTAATTTCTAATTTTCACAACATCAAGCGGGCTATCGAAAAGCTAATTCAACCAGAAAACTATTCTGACTACCGGGCTAATCTCAACACCCTTAATAACCAGGCTGTATTTGAAACAGTTGATATTTTGGAACAAATTTTGAAAGCTCCTATTTAATACCAATTCTCTAAAAGCTGGCTACAGATAGTGCCTCTAAAATATATTGCCTTCGGGCAATAGATGCAATAATTGGTTTGGTTAATTTGCC